>JBAVEN010000098.1:0-66036 GCA_049587755.1 Bryobacteraceae bacterium
CTGCACGCACGAGTGCGTGCGCCACGTCTCGCCTTGGCTCTTATCGCGATTTTCGCCGCACCCACCCTCTGTGCCGCGGCCGAGGGTGTAGCCGCCACCCCGCCGATGGGCTGGAACAGTTGGGACTGCTACGGCACCACCGTGACCGAAGCCGAGGTCAAGGCCAACGCCGATTACATGGCCCAGCATTTGAAGCAGCACGGCTGGCAGTACATCGTAGTCGATATCCAGTGGTCCGAGCCGAATCCAAAGGCGCACGGTTACCGGCCGGATGCCGCGCTGGAGATGGATGCTTACGGCAGGCTGATCCCCGCCGTCAACCGTTTTCCCTCCGCCGCCGAAGGCCACGGTTTCCAGCCATTGGCCGGCTATGTTCACAGCCTGGGACTGCGCTTCGGCATCCACATCATGCGCGGCATTCCGCGCCAGGCTGTGAGAGCGAACCTGCCCGTGTTCGGAACCGACCTGCACGCCGCGGACATCGCCGACGTTCACTCCGTCTGCCCGTGGAACAGCGACATGTACGGCGTCGACATGAACAGCCGCGGTGCGCAGCCTTATTACGATTCCCTGCTGAAGTTATACGCGTCTTGGGGTGTCGATTACATCAAGGCGGACGACATCGCGCGGCCCGCGCACTACCGGGAAATCGCCTCGCTGCACACGGCGATCATGAGAACCGGGCGGCCCATCGTGCTTAGCCTCTCGCCCGGTCCCGCGAGGGTGAGGGACCTCGGTCTTTTTGCCGAGTATGCCAACATGTGGCGCATCTCGGATGACTTCTGGGACGACTGGCGCCTGCTGCGGCAGAACTTCATCCTGATGTCGATCTGGAGCGAGGTGGGCCAACCCGGCGCTTGGCCCGATGCCGACATGCTGCCGCTCGGCCGCATCGGCATTCGCGCCGAGCGCGGCGAAGAGCGCACGTCCCACTTCACGCACGATGAGCAACGCACGCTGCTCAGCCTCTGGTCCATCGCGCAATCGCCTCTGATGTTCGGCGGCGACTTGCCGTCCAATGACGAGTTCACCGAGTCGCTGATTACCAACGACGACGTGTTGGCCGTGGATCAGACCGGCTCGCGCGGCGGGGCGTTTGCCGAGAGCGGCGACAGCATCATTTGGGCGGCCAACGCTCCCGGCGGCGCGAAGTTCTTCGCGGTATTCAACGTGGGCGACCGTGGCCCGATCGACATCCGCGTCGATTGGCCCGCGCTCGGCATGCCGGCCAATTGCACCCTGCGCGACCTCTGGCAGCGCGCCAACGTGGGCACGATTCGCGGCGGCTACTCCTTCCACTTAGCGCCGCACGCTTCGGGCCTCTATAAGCTGACGCCGGCCAGGTAGGGCGGAAGCCGGCGCTTGCGCTGGAAAGTAGCCAGACATTTCGCTGTCGCGAGGGCAACTCGCCGCGCGGATGCGAGGGCGAGGCATGCCTCGCCCCTACAACGGACTCATGGGAGCCGGGCACGCCCGACCCTAGCTAGCAGGATGAATCCTGCCCCGCCACGCGCGGCGCCCAGAACACAGGCGGCGAGACCGCGGCGTTGCCGAGATCGGCCATCTGTTTTCTCGCTACGATAGAAACACTATGGCAGGCCGCAAGCGGGACAGACGCCCTTACCCTGTTTTCCCTCTGCAATCGTGGGAAGCATTTTTGAAGCTCATCACCAAGCCGCCTTACTCGCACTGGGCGTTCCGCGGAGAGCGCAATGAGCGCGGGCCGCTTTACAGCTCGCTCTCCCTCTACCTGCGGAATTTCGGCGTGACACCGGAGGCGTGGCCGTTGCAGGAGGAGCGCATTTTGCGCATCTTCAAGCGAAAGGCGCACCAGTTTCTGCCGCGGCCGCCCGAGTGGGACGACGACTTTGAATGGCTCGCCCTGATGCAGCACCACGGTGCACCGACGCGCTTGATCGATTTCACCTGGTCGCCTTACGTGGCGGCTTTTTTCGCGCTGGAGCACGCCCTTGCCGAAGGCGTGGTCTGGGCCATGAACCCGGCGCGTATCGACAGCAGCCGTGCGCGCAAGCCAGTGCGCACGGACCTGCGCGCCGAAGGGAGTTTCCGGCGCCATTTTCTGCAAGGCCACCACCGTTTCATCTGGATGGGCGAGCCCCACACTATGAACCGCCGGCTGATCGCGCAATCGGGAACCTTCGCCGTGCCGGGCGTGCTGAATATGCCGATAGATGAAATCCTCAGCGATGCCGATCAGGAAAACATTCTGGCCAAGTTCGTTCTCTCTCACTCGATGCGCGAAGTGGCTCTGCGCGAGCTGTACCGCATGAACATCACCTACGCAACCTTGTTTCCGGACCTCGACGGCCTGGCGAAATCGATGGGTTACGAACTGGAGTTTCATTGGGGCTACAATCCGCGGACGATGGAGCGTTACGATACGTAGCGGCTCGCCTGCGCGAAGCGGGTCCCTGAGTTCCGCTGGTTGCACGCCTCCTTGCGGCGAGTTTTTTCAAATCTGGGCTTGAGATGACCATATGGCCACGTTCGGAGGGCGCCTGACCGGGGTTGATCCCGGCTTCGATGCGGACCATGTATTGACCTTGAACGCCGAGATCGGCGGCCCGGCCTGCCTTCCCTACCGGAGCCTTCGGGTCCAAGCGGCCAGCGCTGTCAACAGATTCTGGATCGACTGCCTGGTGTGCTCGTCGGTCAGGTTTCCGGCAGCGTCGAACTTCTGCGCGGCGCCGCCGATCATCACTTCGGGCTTGTTCAACGGGTGCATGTCGAGGAACACGAAACACTGCCGCAAATGGTACTGCGCCCGTGCCGTCCCGAACGGGCCGGGCGAAGCGCCCATCACCGCGACCGGTTTGCCCTCCCAGCAACTGTCGCCATACGGCCGCGATCCCCAGTCAATCGCGTTCTTCAGCACGCCGGGAATCGAGTAATTGAACTCGGGCGTAACGAACAGAATCGCGTCCGCCGCGCGGACCCGCGCCTTCAATTCGGCAACGCGCGCCGGCGGCGACGTCTCATCATCCTGGTTGTAGACGGGAATGCCATCGAGATCGAAAACCTCTACCCGCACTCCCTCCGGCGCCAGCGCCAGCGCCGCACGCAACGCAGCTTTGTTCAGCGAGCCTTTGCGCAAGCTCCCCGCAATCCCCAAAATCGTCACTGTTTGTTCCATCAATTCAGTAAGATGCACGGTATCATCGAAAAGGTGCAGGCGCCGGCATTCGGCGCCGCTTCCTTAAGCCCCCTCCAGCCGCGCACGCTATCATAAATAGGAAAGACCTCCCGCATGGCTGTAAAACCCGATCCGCCAATAGGCGTCAATAGCTGGCTTGAAGAAGAGTTATATCGGCAGTATCTTCTCGACCGCTCCGCCGTAGACGAAAGCTGGAAAGAAGTGTTCGACTCGAGCGGCGCAAGCGCCGCTCCCGCGCCGCCACCAACAGCCGCGAAGGCCTCTGCCGCCGCGCCGTCAAAAGCAGCACTCGAACCTCCCGCGGGCGGTCAGTTGCAGCCCCTGCGCGGTGCCGCCGGCCGGATCGCGGAGAACATGGCAGCCAGCGTCGCCATCCCTCTTGCCAGCTCGCAGCGCACCATCGCCGTCAAAGTGATGGATGAGAACCGCCGCATCATCAACCAGCACCGCGCCGTCCTTGGCTTAAGTAAGGTGTCTTACACGCACCTGATCGGTTGGGCGCTGGTCAAGGCGCTCGAGGCCATGCCAAGCCTCAACCAGGCCTACGCGGAGAAGGACGGCGCCGCTTACCGCGTGGTGCATCCGCACATCAATCTCGGCGTGGCGGTGGACGCCGCCGGTAAAGATGGCGCGCGCAACCTGCTGGTGCCCAATATCAAGGATGCCGGCACGCTGAACTTCCAGGAGTATCTGAATAGCTTCGACGACCTGGTGGCTCGCGCCCGCACCGGCAAACTCGTCACCGCGGATTTTCAGGGCACCACCATTTCACTCACCAACCCGGGCACGGTCGGCACCATGTCCTCCAGCCCACGCCTGATGCCCGGCCAGGGCGCCATCATCGCCACCGGCGCCATCGACTATCCGGCCGAATACCATGGCACCGCCGCCGAAACGCGCGCCCTCATCGGCATCAGCAAGGTGATGACCCTCACCTGCACTTACGATCACCGCATCATTCAGGGCGCCGAATCGGGTGCGTTCCTGGGCCGGGTGCAGGCCCTGCTCGATGGCCAGGACAGCTTCTACGAAGAGATCTTCGATCATCTGAAGATCCCGCACCAGCCGGTGCATTGGGAAACCGACCGCCGGCCGCGCCTTCTCGGCGCCACTTCCACGCGCACCGCCGAGATCGCCAAGGAAGCCGCCATCATGCAGATGATCAACGCCTACCGCGTGCGCGGTCATCTCATCGCCGACCTCGACCCGCTCGGCCACGAGCCCAGCTATCACGCCGAGCTCGACCCGGAAACTTACTCGCTCACCATCTGGGATCTGGACCGCGAGTTCCTTACCGGCAGCCTGGGCGCAGCCATCGGCGAAGCCGGCCCCAAGCCGCTCGCCACCCTGCGCGAGATTCTGGAGACGCTGCGCGAAACCTACTGCGGCAAAATCGGCTGCGAGTACATGAACATCCAGGTGCCGGAGCAGAAGCGCTGGCTGCAGCAGCGCATGGAGCCGGGCAAGAACCACTGGCCCCTCGAAAGTCAAACCCGCCTCCGCATTCTGCGCAACCTGATCGCCGCGGAGAGCTTCGAGCATTTCCTGCACTCCCGCTTCGTCGGCCAGAAGCGTTTCGCGCTGGAAGGCGGCGAGACCGCGCTCGCCATCCTCGAAGAGGTGCTGGAACGCGCCAGCAGCGGCAACGTCCATGAGATCGTCATCGGCATGGCGCATCGCGGCCGCCTCAACGTCCTCGCCAACGTGGTGGGCAAGGATTTGAAGCAGCTCTTCTCCGAATTCGAGGGCGACATCGATCCTTCGAGCACCCAGGGCTCGGGCGACGTAAAATACCACCTTGGCGCCTACAGCGTGCGGCGCTGCGAAAACGGCAGCGAGATCGCGATTTCCGTCGCCCCCAATCCCAGCCACCTGGAAGCGGTCGACCCCGTGGTGGAGGGCATCGTGCGTCCCAAGCAGGACCACCTGGGCGACACCGCCCGCGAGCGCGTCATTCCACTGTTGATCCACGGCGACGCCGCTTTCGCCGGTCAGGGTGTGGTGGCGGAGACGCTCAACCTCTCGCAGCTCGACGGCTATTCGACCGGCGGCACCATTCACCTGATCATCAACAACCAGATCGGCTTCACCACCCTGCCCGATGAATCGCGCTCCACGCCATACTCGACCGACGTGGCGCGCGGCGTGCAAGCGCCGATCTTCCACGTCAATGGCGATAGCCCGCAGGCCGCCGTCCGCGTGACGCAGATCGCCTTCGATTACCGCCAGAAGTTCAAGACCGACGTGGTGATCGACATGATCTGTTACCGCCGCCACGGGCACAACGAAGCTGACGACCCCAGCTACACGCAGCCCATTCTGTACCGCAAGATCAAAGAGCACCCTTCGGTAGCCACGCTTTACGCGGAGCGCCTGGTGCGCGAGGGCGTGGCGACCGCCGAAGAAGTCGCCGCCATGCGCCGCGAGGTCAGCCAGCGCCTGGAGGCCGGATATGATGCGGCGCAGGCGCAGGCCGAGCATTACGAGCTGCAGGAATTGAGCGCGGTCTCCACCGGCGAGATCTCCGCCTTCTGCCCGCGCACCGCCGTCAACCAGCAGGTCCTTGAGCGCGTGATTCGCGGCATCACCAATTTCCCCGGCACTTTCCACCTGCATCCCAAGCTGCGCGGCTTCATCGAAAAGCGCCGCAATGCGATTGCCCAGGGAACGCCGCTCGATTGGGCGCTGGCCGAATCGCTCGCCTTCGGCACGCTGGCGCTCGAAGGCACGGCCGTCCGCCTGAGCGGCCAGGATTCCGGCCGCGGCACTTTCAGCCAGCGTCACTTGGCGTTCTACGATTTCGAAACCGGCAAGCGCTACATTCCCATGCAGCACATTTCGCCGGACCAGGCGCGTTTCGATGTCTTCGATAGCTCGCTGAGCGAATACGCGGTGCTGGGCTTTGAATTCGGCTACAGCGTGGCGGACCCGCTTACGCTGGTCATCTGGGAAGCGCAGTTCGGAGACTTCGCCAACGGCGCGCAGATCATGATCGACCAGTTCATTTCCTGCGCCGAATCCAAGTGGGGGCAGCCGAGCGGCCTGGTGATGCTTCTGCCGCACGGCTTTGAAGGGCAGGGCCCTGAGCATTCCAGCGCCCGCATCGAGCGCTTCCTGGTCCTCTGCGCCGAAAACAACATGCAGGTGTGTAACTGCACCACTCCGGCGCAATATTTCCACTTACTGCGCCGCCAGATGTATGGCGGCTCAGACCGCCGCGGTGTCCGCAAGCCGCTGGTCATCTTCACCCCCAAGAGCCTGCTGCGCCATCCGCGCGCCGTTTCCAGCGTGCACGATTTTGCGACCGGCGGCTTCATCGAAATCCTGGGCGAACCCACGGCCGACCCGCAGCGCATTTCACGCGTAGTCTTCTGCTCGGGCAAAATCTACTACGACTTACTGATGGCCCGCGCGGAGCGCAAAGCGGATCACGTCGCGCTGGTCCGCGTGGAGCAGCTATATCCCTTCGCTGCCACTCAGGCCGCCGACATCCTGCTGCGCTACCCGCCGTCCGCCGAAATCGTCTGGGCGCAGGAAGAGCCCAGAAACATGGGCCCCTGGCGCTACATGCGCGAGCAGATGCAGCCCCTGGCCGATTCGACCCGCCGCGAGATCCGCTACGTGGGCCGCGCCGAATCCGCCAGCCCCGCCACCGGCTCTGGCAAGCGCCATCAGCAAGAGCAGCACGAAATTGTCGATGACGCCCTAACGCCTGGGCCGCTGTCGCAAACTAAGCGAGTGAGGCTGGTGGCGAAGAGGAAGAAGTAAAGAGAGGGACAAGTGCGTCGCGCTGGGTGTGCCGCGGTACTCCCAGCCGCGCGAGGCCCTCAGGTAACTCGCTGCATTTCAAACTAGCCCGTTTTACCCGTTTCCTCCCTAATCTGGCTGTGTTCTAATCGTTACAGGCCTGTTTCAGGCTCCGACAGTCGTTGTCGCGCTTGCTCATATCGCCCGATATGAACACCAAGCGGACCGATTACAGTTACCTTCGGTAGTTAGCTCTTTCGGGAGGACGCAGTGCACTACAAGCGTTTCGTGATACGGAACTATCGGGCTATCACAGGGCCGCTAGAGATCAACGTCGAGAAGAAGCCTCTAGCGCCCATCATCGGTGTCAATGAGTCCGGGAAGACCACAATCCTGCACGCCATCCTTGCCTTTGACTACTTCAACGACCACCTTAACGATGGCGGCCGGCATCTCAAGGACATCGCAAACCTCTACCGCACCTCGTCGCCGATGCCTGTCGTAGAAGCTCAAATCGAAATCAGGAGGATCGAGCTGGACCGGGCAATCTCCTCGTGCGCGGAGCAGCACGTGCCACTGAGACCCCATCTGGCTATGCTAAGGAAAAAGCGTGCGCTCCCGACCACCCCGACCATCCGTAGGAATCTCAAGACCATGAGCTACTCGTGGGACTCGAACCGCTTCGGATCTCCCGATGTTCAGGATGCCCTCGCCCGCGTCGTCATATCCCGCCTGCCATATATACTGTATTTCGACGATTTTCGGGATAAGATCCAAGAGAGGATTGAGATTGTACCCGACGGCGAAGCCAACGCTTCAGACTGGCTATTGACCATCGACCAACTATTCCAGCAGACCGACAGGTCATTTTCCGTATATAATCTGCCGAGCCTCGAGGAGCGCCAGCGGAAGACGGTGCTCGCGAAAGTACAGCGTCGCCTCAACGAGACACTGACGAAGGAGTGGCAGACCTTCCGCCTGGACGAGCGGGACGCCCTCAAAATATCGATGGATTTCTACCAGCAGAGGCAACCAATCCCGGCCCCGATCAAAGCCCCGAGCCAACCCATAGCGGCATCGCTACCTCGGGCCGCGGCATCCCCAGCACAGCCTAGCGCCCTAGCCAAGGCCTCAGCTGAGGCGGAGGCCCTGAGTTCAGCTCAGGGCCTGGTCAGGAGCTATATCAAACTCGACGTCGTTGAGACCGACAGCGCCGGCGATGAGCACTTTTTCTTCATCAGTGACCGCAGCAAGGGGTTTTATTGGTTTTTCAACTTCGTCATGAAGCTGGAGTTTAACCCAAAGGTGGTCGAGGATAACACACACACGATCTACCTGCTCGACGAGCCTGGGTCCTATCTCCATGCGTTCGCTCAACGCAAGCTGTGCCAGAAACTTCGAAAACTTTCAGAAAGCAATCGGGTGATCTACTGCACTCACTCGCATTACCTTCTCGACCCGGAGAAGATCCCCTTGACCAGCGTTTCGGTCGCGGACAAAGACGGCAATGGCAATGTTAGCCTTGTGCCAATTGCGAATTACCGTGGCGCCGCGTCCGATAAGCGCTCTGCGCTCCAGCCGGTCCTCGACGCCCTCCAGATAAGGCCGTTCGCCCTGGATGTGGCCAACACGCGGGCGACCGTGATAACCGAAGGAATTTACGACTACCTTGCAATCGAGTTATTCCGGAACGATCGCTCGATCTCTGTTCTGCCCTCGGTTGGTGCGGAGTCAATCAAGTTCTACGTGAGCTATCTGATCGCATGGCAGGTTGAGTTCCGCGCCCTGTGGGACAACGACGATGAGGGGAGGAAGCAGCACGCACGCGCAGTTGAACTCTTTGGGCCCGAAGTTGCCACCCGGAATCTCCGACTGCTGCCTGCTCCTCCGGGTGCCAAGAAATGGATAATGCAGAATCTCTTCGACGGCGCTGACCTAGTGAAGATCCGGACCGAACTGGAGCTGTCGCCGGACTGTTCCTTCGAGCGGGCCATTCACGCCCTCTCCTATTCTCCAAGGCGCACGGAGCTCGTTCAGGCGATGAGCCAGACCACCAAGCAGAACTTCGAACAGCTCTTCGGGTCGTTGTCGCTTCCCCAGGGCTGATGTTCCAGCGTCACCGCAGAGGAATCAGTTGCGTAACCGTCTGCCCGGACAAAGCAGACGCGGTACTGCCCCAGCGGCGCGAATACTCCGCCGGCCGCTCCGTTCCGCCGGCACTTCGAGTGGTGGAAGGCCGCGGGCTTCGCAACCCGGCCATAATGGAAAGGGTGGAACCGGTAGGTATCTGGTTGACTCAGGTCGATCGCCGGCAGCGGCCGGGCATGGCTGCGCCTCCGGGCCGCAGCGGACGAGCGCGTCCTTCCCTTCTGCAAGGTTCGTGCTGCCGGCGGAGGCGCCGCGAGAAGCGCGCTTCGCGTTACGCCGCGATCCTGTTCGCGGCCGCATGCGCCGGCGGTGCGGCACACGCGGCCACACCGGTCGCGTTGACCAATCCCGGCATGGAGGAGCCATACTACGCGGTGAATCTGAATGGCGGCGCCATCTCCGGCTATCTGGCCAATGGGTGGACCGAAAACTCGGCCTGGGCGAACACCACCGTCCAATACTCCGAAGAGAACACCAACCCGCATAGCGGATCGGCGTGCCAGAAAGTGGTCGTGACCAGCGTCGGCACCGGCCGCGTGCAGTTCATTCAACCGTTTAGGCTGGAGGCCGGCAACATCTACACCGCTTCTGTCTGGCTGCGCGGCGATCCCGGCCTGCAGGCTTCGCTGGTGATTCAGCAGGGCGTATCCCCCTATGCCACTTACATTCAGGGCTCGCTGGCTCTAACTGCCGATTGGCAGCAACTGATTGCGACCGGCTACATCACTGTCAACCAACCGGCTTACCTGATGGTCGCCATCGACGCTCCCGGCACCGTGTGGGTGGATGACTTCGCGCTTTCGTTTGCGCCCGGAACCTTCGCGCCCACGCCTCGCAGCGGCCCGATTCCTACGACCTTCTTCGGCATGCACGTGGAGAACTTCCTCCAGAGCCAGCTCCTCAACAGCGGCTTCGAGCCGCCCTATGTTTCGGCCGGCGTCAACAATCCGATTTCGGGCAACATCGCAGTGGACTGGTCCGATAACTCCTCGTGGGGCGTTCCCAATCCGACCGTGACGTATTCCGAGGACGACACCAATCCGCATGGCGGCACGGCTTCTCAAAAGGTGAGCGTGCAAACCGTGCCTGCCGGCGACGCCGTGCAACTGGTCCAACCCATCACCGTAATTCCAGGACAGGCCTACACGCTCACCGCGTGGTTGCGGGGCGACCCCGGAATGAACGTCAACCTGATCCTGCAGGACGCCAACACCCCGTACACCCATTACGGCGGGCAGACGCAGGCCACGCTCACCGCCGACTGGCAGCAGTTCAGCGTGCAGGGAGTTGTGAACGATACGGGCAGCATCCTACTCATGTTTCAGGCTTCGCAAGCCGGCACGTTCTGGGTGGACGATGTGCAATTCACCGATGCCTCCGGCTCCCCGGTCTCAGGCGGCGTCCCCTGGCCCCCGGACAAATTCGGCACTCTGCGGCTGTGGGACACCGGCACCGCGTGGACTTCGCTCGAACCGCTGAAGGGCGTGTGGAACTGGCAGCCTCTCGACACTTGGGTGACCGCCGCAGAGCAGCACGGCGTGCCGGACATTCTGCTTACGCTTGGCCAGACGCCGCCCTGGGCATCCTCCAATCCAAGCGACGTCAATTACGTTGGCGCGGGCGCCCCCGCGCCGCCCACCGACAATCAGGACTGGCGCGACTATATCACCGCGGTCGCCCAGCGCTACAAAGGGCGCATCCGTTATTACGAGATCTGGAACGAGCCTAACGATCCCACTTATTACACTGGAAGCGTGGACGAGTTAGTGGAACTTACCAAGGAAGCTTACGGCATTCTCAAGCAGGTGGACCCGGGTAACACCGTCCTTTCTCCGGCGGCCTATGCGACGGGTTATCTCGAGCAGCTTCTGCAAGCCGGCATGGCGCCGTATGTCGACATGATCGCCTATCACTTCTACGAGACGCCGCCGGAGGCGGCCGCCACCGATATCGCCAACGTGAACCTGGTGATGGCCGCGAATGGCCTGAGCGCGATGCCCGTTTGGGCTACCGAAGGCGCCACCGGCGACAACACCACCGCGCCCGAGGATCTGGCCGCGGCCTACCTGGTGCGCAAGTATCTCGTCCACCTCGCTTTCGGTTCCATCCGCTTCGATTGGTACGCCTGGGGCAAGGCCACCACTTTCTGCGTGGGCACGGAAGAAAACGATCCGCGGGTGCTCACCGAGGCCGGCCGCGCATTCGGCATCCTGCTGAACTGGCTGCACGGCGCCTGGCTCACTAGCGCATCCATCGATACCTTAGGCACGTGGCAGATTGGGCTGGATCTGCCCGGCGGCAACCGCGGGCTGATTGTGTGGAACCCCAACACAACCGTGTCGTTCGCCATCCCCGGCACTTTCCACTCCGTTTCCCAGCACGACATCTTCGGAAACGTCACTGCCGTCGAAGGATCGACCGTAACCATCGGTTACTCACCGGTATTATTGATCAGTCACCAGCAACGCTGGCGATGAGGCAGCGCCCATACCGGGCTACCGGCCCGGCGTGCCTACCAGTCCGCGGGTCCACACATCGGCGAACGTAAACACCATCATGATGAACAGCCAGAGGAAGGCGGCGGCGGCGGCGAGTTGCGTCAGCTTGGGGCTGTGCCGCATATGCATGAAGAACAGCGCCACCAGCAGCATCTTGACGGCGGCAATGACGAGCGCCACCACCACGCTGAAAGCGCCCAAATCGACATAGGCTACCGCCGTGGTGATGGCGGTGAGGGCCAGCAGGGTCAGCCACACGACTGTATAGGTTTTGACGGAATCGACGTGTTCGGTCATAGCTATCTCATATGTCGGTCAATCAGGTACAGCAGGGGAAACAGGAAGATCCAGATGATATCGACAAAGTGCCAGTAGAGGCCGGCAATATCGACCGGGGTCATGTAGTGGGCCGTGAACCGTCCGCGCACGGCATGATACAAAAGCCAGGAAAGAATGCCCACGCCCACCACCATGTGCAGCGCGTGCAGGCCGGTCATGGCGAAATAGAGGGAGAAGAAGAGCTGCGCCGGTCCCTGCTCCGCCGCGCCCTCGAAATGGAAGGACGTGCCCGGAACGTGATGCTCGACGAATTTCTCGTTCCACTCGTACGCCTTCACTCCCAGGAAAACGAGGCCCAGCAGCATGGTGAGGATGAGGAAAATCACCAGCGCTTTGCGCTTTCCCAGTTGCGCCGAGCGCACCGCCAGCACCATGGTGAAGCTGCTGCACAGCAGCACCGCCGTGTTGAGCGCTCCGATCATCGCATTGAGCGACGTGGACGCCATCCCGAACACCGTGGGATACGCGTTGCGATAAATGGTGTAAGCGAGGAAGAGCCCGCCGAAGAACATCACTTCGGTGACGAGGAAGACCCACATTCCGAAAGTGGAGGTTTCCTTCTGCTGTTCGGGGGTATCGAACTGCTCGCGCAGCGCGAGCGATTCCACCTCAGCGTGAGCTTGTTCAGCCAACTTCGATCGCCTCCTCTACCACGGTGCTGTAATCGTACGCCTCGTGCGTCACCACCGGTATTTCGTCGAAATTGCGGACCGGCGGCGGCGACTGCGTCTTCCACTCCAGGCCCGTAGCGCCCCACGGATTTCGCCCCGCCACCTCGCCGTAACGCAGCGACCAAAGCAGGTAAACCATGGGAAACAGATAGCCGACCGCCAATACGGAAGCGCCCGCCGTGGAAAGCACGTGCAGCACCTGGAATTCCGGCGGATAAAGGTGGTAAC
Organism: Bryobacteraceae bacterium; assembly: GCA_049587755.1. Lineage (GTDB taxonomy): Bacteria > Acidobacteriota > Terriglobia > Bryobacterales > Bryobacteraceae > Bog-375. The sequence goes on from JBAVEN010000098.1 coordinate 12,807, forward strand.
GCCGCGGCATGCCCAGGTAGCCCAGAATAAACTGCGGGAAAAACGTCAGGTTGAATCCGACAAAGATGATCGCCGCGGACAGCTTCGCCCAGCCCTCCGGATACATGCGGCCGGTCATCTTCGGCCACCAGTAATGCAGCCCGCCCAGAAAACCCATGATGGCGCCGCCGACCATTATGTAATGGAAGTGCGCCACCACGAAGTAAGTGTCAGTAACATGCACGTCGAAACCCAGGCTGGCGACAAACAGCCCGGTGAGGCCGCCGATGGTAAACAGGCCGATAAAACCGAACGCATACAGCATGGGCGTGTCAAAAGAGATGGAGCCTTTGTACAAAGTCGCGGTCCAGTTGAAGACTTTCACCGCGGAAGGAACCGCCACGAAGTAGCTGAGAAGCGAAAACACCAGGCCCGCATACACTGATTGCGTGCTGACAAACAGGTGGTGCCCCCAAACCAGGAAGCCGACCACCGCGATGGCCATGCTCGAAAAGGCCACAAAGTGGTAGCCGAAGATCGGCTTGCGCGAGTATACCGATATGATCTCGCTGATCACGCCCATGGCCGGCAGCACCATGATGTACACGGCCGGGTGCGAATAGAACCAGAACATGTGCTGGAACAGCACCGGGTCACCGCCCAGGGCCGGATCGAAGATGCCGATGTGGAAGAGGCGCTCGCACAACACCAGCACCAGGGTGACCGCCAGCACTGGCGTGCCCAGCACCTGAATCACGGCAGTGGCATAGTGGGCCCACACGAACAGCGGCATGCGGAACCACGTCATGCCCGGCGCGCGCATGCGATGCACGGTAACAATGAAGTTGAGCCCTGTCAGAATCGAGGAGAAGCCCGCCACGAAGATGCCGAGCGCGGTGGCGATCACCCAGGTGTTGGAATACGTGGTGCTGTAGGGCGTGTAGAATGTCCAGCCGGTATCGACGCCGCCGGCCAGCATCGCGAATATGGCGAAGAGGCCGCCGATCACCAGCAGGTACCAGCTCAGCAGGTTTACGCGCGGAAAAGCCAGGTCGCGCGCGCCAATCATCATCGGCAGGAAAAAGTTGCCCAGCGTCGCCGGTATCGACGGGATGAGGAAAAAGAAAATCATCGTGATCCCGTGCATGGTGAACAGCTTGTTGTAAGTCTCCGACGAGACCAGGCCGCCTTGCGGCGTCAGCAGCTCGATGCGGATCAACGATGCGAAAATGCCGCCGATGAAAAAGAAAAAAGTGACGGTGATGAGATACAGGATCGCGATGCGCTTGTGATCCTTGGTGAGAAGCCAGCTCTTCAAGCCGTAGCCGGCGTTCAGGTAAGTCTCTCGTTCTTCTAGCGCGGCGGTATTCATATGGCTAAGGGTTGGTGGGCGCCGCGGTGGGGGCGCCTGGGTTCACGTTGATCTCCGCCGGAGTGGTTCCGGCCCCGGTCGCCGGATGCGGCGACAGCGATTTGATGTATTCGATGAGCTGCAGTACGCCCTCTTCGGTCACCAGGCCCTGGAAGGTGGGCATCAGCGGTTGAAAGCCGGCTACGATCTTCGCGTTCGGCTGCAGAATGGATTCGCGCAGGTAGGCTTCGTCCGCCGTGATCACCCGTCCGTCGGCCAGCAACACGCCCCTGCCATAGAGTCCCACCAGGCTGGGGCAGCGGCCCGAACCGTCCGCCTTATGGCAATTACCGCAAGCCAGGTCCTGAAACAGCTTTTCGCCATTTTCCGCCAGCGATCCGAACGCCCGGCCGCCGCTCAGCCACGCCTGGTAATCCTCCGGCCGCATGACATAAATCCATCCCGTCATGCCTGAGTGTTTGGTTCCACAGTATTCGGCGCAGAACAAATGATACTGGCCGGTTCTGGTGGGCGTGAACCAGGTGGTGGAGTAGCGGCCGGGCACCACGTCCTGCTTGGTGCGGAACGCAGGCACGTAGAAGCTGTGGATCACGTCCTCGGAGGTCATCACCAGCTTCACCGGCCGTCCCACCGGAATGTGCAGCTCATTGATTTCGCGCTGCCCTTCCATGTGCTGGATCTTCCACATCCACTGCTTGGCGACCACGTAAACCTGCATGGCGTTCTCGGGAGGGCGGCTTTCCTTGAAGAAGATATTGGCTCCCCAGCCGAACATGACCAGCGTCAGGCCGAAAGGAATCACCGACCACGCGATCTCCAGCGCCAGGCCGGCGTGCACCGGCTCCGGCAGATCGTACTTCGAGCGCCGCCGGTAGCGGATGGCAAAGTAGAAGATGAGCGCGAAAATCAGTACGATGAAGAACACCGACACGCCGGCCATGTAATACAGCAGATGGTCCACGTCGGGCGCGAAATTCGACGCCTCCCAAAGATGAGGTAGATTCATGTTCTTGCTTATCCAGCCTGCCTCATGTTCTTCCGCCCGCGCGACTCGCGGCGCAATGCGATCACGATAGCCAGCCCGCCCACCAGCAGGAGGGCCACGCCCGCGCCCCGCACCAGGTTCATGGCGACTGCCCCGTACTTGCCGGTCGCCGGGTCGTAGTGGAAGCAGAACAGGAGAACCGCGTCCACCGGCGTGCCGATTTTCTCGCTCGATGCCTCCACCAAGCCCAGGCGAAGATCGCGCGGCGAGTATTCCACGCCATAGAAGTACTTCGATACCTTGCCCGCTGGGGTCAGGATCATGATGGCGCTGGCGTGCGCGTATTGGTCGGTCGCCGGGTCGTATTTGTAATGGAACCCGATGGCATCGGTTATGACGCGGACGTTAGCCTCCGTGCCGGTGAGGAAGTGCCAGCCATTGGCGGTGTTGGGCCGGTTATAGCGCCGCAGATAGTTTTCCTTCTTCGCCTCCGCCAGGTCGGGCGTGTCTTTAGGATCAAAACTGAGTGCGATCACCTCGAAATCCCTGCCCGGGTTGAGCGAAACCACCTTCAGCGCGCTCTCCATTCCGGTCAGAATCTCGGTGCACAGCATCGGGCAGCGGTAATAAACAGGCGCCAGCAGCACGGGTTTGCCGGAGTGGAAAAACGAGCCAAGCGAGACGTCGCGCCCGGCTTCGTCGCGCACGATGGTGCTGAGCGGAACCTGCGCATCCAGTCTCTGATCGATGCCGACCCCCTTCAGCGCGCCCGGCAGCGCTGGCTTCAGGTGCGAATCCTGCAAGCTGTACGAAGGCTGCATGGGCGCGGGCTGGCCGGGTTGCGCCAGCGCAGCGGCGGTTGTGAGGAGGAATCCGGCGCAGAGCGCCCCCACGGGCCTGCACCGAAGAAAACCGATCGAACGCGTCATTTATTTCTTCTCCTTTGGCGCTTGCACATTGGGCGCCGCCGTAGCGGCGGCTGGAACCGGCCCTGGTGGGATCAGGCCGGCCAACGGACCGCCGGGGGGTTGCATCTTAGGGCCGAGGCCCGATTCGGTGGGAACGCTGACGTCTGCGGCCGCACTCACCGGTTGTTCGGTCTGCCGTGAGGGCAAGTGGGACGCCGCCAGCAGATCGATTGCCCTATCGATCGGAATCCGCACGATCCCGTGCTCCCGATCCACCCAGCCGTAGCTGGTCAGTATCTGGCGCTCGGCGGCGCGCTGCGCTTCCAGATCCGCCCTTTCCGTGATTTCCAACTGCGGCGCTGGCGGCAACTTGCGGGCATCCAGACCCAGAGACTGCGTGGCGCGCGGCAGCACGCCGCCGTACCGGCTTTCAAAATAGCGAAACAGCCCGAACGCCACAGCCAGCGATGCGATACACGCCAGCAGCAGGGCGATGGCGAATTTGCTCAGCGCCCAGACGTCGGCGTCGGTGCGCTCGTGGCGCAGCTCGGGGCGGCTCAGATCGAGCGGCGCTTCTTTTGCGGCATGCTCGTCGTGTTTATTCTCGGCCATGTTCCAAAGCCTCGCTCAGATATGGATCGTGGAGCGGTATCAGCGGCCGTTTTTCCAATTGGCCCAGAAAGAACGCCAGCCAGATCCCACCCAAGCCCACCAAGGCACTGAGATCCACCCAGCTCAGGCTGAAATGCCCTTTCCGAAACTCCGGCGCCACGTCCCAGTACGTGTCCACCACCCGCATCAGCAGAACGAAGAGCGCGATGTTCCGTAGCAGTTTGAAATTGCGCTTCAGGTCGCGCGACAGCAGCAGCGCGAACGGAAGAGCAAAATGGCCAAGCACGATCGCGAGCGCGATGTATTGCCAGCCGCTGCGCAGCCGCACCAGGTACCAGGGAATCTCCTCTGGCAGGTTGCCGGCCCAAATAATCAGGAACTGCGAAAAGGCGAAATACGCCCAGAGCATCACCAGCATGAACATCAGCTTGCCCAGGTCGTGCAGATGACGCGGGGTGAGCACGTCGGCCATCGGCTTGCGCGCCGCCAGGAAGACCATCACGGTGATCAGGAAGGCCATCGAGGAAAGCGCATAGCCGGCGATCATCAACAGGCCGTACATGGTGGAGTACCAGTGCGAATTGATGGAAAGCACCCAGTCGGTTGCCATGAAGGTGATGGTTAGCGCCAGGAAGATGAGCCCCGGACCCGCCAGCGCGCCCATTTTACGGCGCGGCGTCCGGCCGCCTTCCCGGTCTTCGATAGCCGACCAACGGTTCATGAACCAGGAAAGGAAGCACCAACTACCCAGGTAGAACAGCGCCCGGATGGTGAAGAAGGGGAGATTGAGATACGGCCGCTGGTGGCGGATGAGTTCATCGGCCATGGCGATTTCGGAGTGCGACCACGGGTAGAGGTTGCGGATGCCGATGAAGATGGGGATGAACAGCAGCAGCATCAGCGGCAGCGTGCGCGCGGCGGCTTCGGCCGGGCGCCGAATCATGACACCCCAGGCGCCGCCGGTGAGGTACTGCACCATCAACCAGGCCAGGCTGCCGGCCGCGAGCCCCAGCACAAACAGATAGGACCAAAGCCAGGAACGGTAGAACTGGTTGGGAGACACCACAAACAAACCCGCTACCGTAAGCAGCAGGCCGGCGACGCCCAGAATCGCGAAGCGCGTGCGCCACTGCCGCATGGTGTCACGCAGCTCGCCGGATACTTGAAAATCCATTGCTTGCGCGATCACTGTCCACCCTCCCGAGAGAGCCGCGCCTGGACGTCGCCGGGAACATCGCCAAGCGGCGCGTTCTGGCTGAGCTGGAGTGCGCGAATGTAAGCCACGATGGCCCAGCGGTCGCGCGGCTGAATTTGAGCCGAATAGTCGGGCATGGCGCCGAATCCGTTGGTGATGACGTCGTAGAAGTAGCCCGCCGGGGCCTGGCGCAGCCGGTCGATGTGATAGGACGGCGGATGGCGGAAGCCGCGCCGCACGATGCGGCCATCACCCGTGCCCAGAAAATCGTGGCAGGGCGTGCAGTATATGTCGAACCGGTTCTGCCCGCGCTCGATGACATCCTTGGTCGCCGGAAAAGGAAACTCGGCAACGAACTTGCCGTCCGGCCCTTTGCCCGTGTAATACACCGCGTCGTCGTCCAGGTGGCCGCGCGCCACGGTGCCTTCGATCAGCGGGCGCGCCGAACGGCCATCGGCGAAGAAATCGGTGGGCCGCAGCGGAATGTATTTCGGCTGGTCCTGCATGTCCTGCCGGCACGCCACCGTACCGGCCGCCGCCAGAAGCACAAAAGCGGCGAGGAACCGGCGCGAGAAAATGCGCCCGCCAGCGGACGTCGGCGGGCAGAAGCTGGCACCACCTGTTCTAGTGGGCAACTTCGGACACCTCCCTGGGCTCCAAGGTTCCCAGAAACTCGCGGGTCTTAGCCCGGTCGAACATCGGATCCCGCGCTTCGATGCAGAGGAAAAACCGGTTGCGGCTGGCGGCGCTGAATCGCGGCACGTTGAACACCGGATGATACGGCATAGGCAGGCCACACAGCGCCAGCATGCCCAGCACGGTGGCGATCGAGGCGAACAGAATCGTCAGCTCAAAGGTGATGACAATGAACGAAGGCCAACTGTTGAGCGGCCGCCCGCCAATGTTGATGGGGAAGTATATGACCGCGATCCAATACTGCAGGAAGAAGCCGGTCAAACCGCCGAGAATCCCGCCGCACAACACAATCAGCGGCAGCTTGTTTCTGTGCAGGTGCAGAACGTCGCTCAGGTCCTCGATCGGAAACGGAGAGTAGGCATCCAGTTCGCGATACCCTCTGTCGCGCGCCGCGCGTGCCGCACTCACGAGGGCCGAAGGGGTGTCGAACTCGGCCATCACTCCGTAGACGCCGTGGGCGCTCAACTCTTGGCCTCCTTTGCGACCTTGGCCTGCGGCAGCAGGGACCGCACTTCAAAAATAGAAATCATCGGCAGTGCGCGCACAAACAGGAAGAACAGGAACAGGAACAAGCCGATGGTGCCCACAAAGGTTGCCCAATCCCAGCGCGTGCCGCGGAAGATCCCCCATGACGACGGCAAAAAATCCTGCGCCAGGCTGCTGATGATGATCATGTAGCGCTCCAGCCACATGCCGCTCAGCACCACTATCGCCGAAATGAACAGCAGCACCGGGCTGCTGCGCACTCGCTTGAACCAGAGGAATTGCAACGCCACGATGTTGCAGCCAACCAGACACCAGTATTGGAACGCGTACGGCCCGGTCAGGCGGTGCCAGAACGCCGCCTGTTCGTAAGTGTTCCCGCCGTACCAGGCTCCGAACTGCTCCACCATGTATGCGTAGGCCACGATCCAGCCGGTGGCCAGCATGATTTTGCCGCAGTTATCCAGGTGCTTGTCGGTGATCAGGCCCTGCAAACCGTAAACCGAGCGGAGCGGAATCGCCAGGGCCAGCACCATCGCGAAGCCGGAGTAAATGGCGCCGGCCACGAAGTAAGGCGGAAAGAACGTGCTGTGCCAACCTGGGACGATGGCGATCGTGAAGTCGAAGCTCACCACCGTGTGCACCGAAAGCACCAGCGGCGTGGCCAGGCCGGCCAACAGCAGGGAAGCGGTTTCAAAAACGCTCCAGTGACGGGCCGAACCCCGCCAGCCCATCGCCATGATGCCGTAAAGGGCGCGGCCGATCGGATTCTTCGTGCGGTCGCGCAGCGTCCCCAGGTCGGGCATCAGGCCGACATACCAGAACAGCAGCGAAACGGTCGCGTACGTCGAGACGGCGAACACATCCCACACCAGCGGGCTACGGAATTGCGGCTCAATCGCCATGGTGTTGGGATAAGGCAGAATCCAATAGAACAGCCACGGGCGGCCCATGTGCAGCAGCGGAAACATGCCGGCGCAGGCCACCGCGAACAGAGTCATCGCCTCGGCGAAGCGGTTGATTGAGTTCCGCCAGCGCTGGTTGAGCAGCAGCAGGATGGCCGAGATCAGCGTGCCTGCATGGCCGATTCCGATCCACCACACGAAATTGGTGATGGCGAAGCCCCACATCACCGGCGTGCGAATGCCCCAGATGCCCACGCCTTTGGCCATCAGAATGGTTACCGCGAGCAAAAAGAGCATCAGCAGCGAGCCGCCCAGGCCGAAGGCCGCGAACCAGAACAGCGGCGTCTTCCGGGTCAGCACCACACTGGCAATCTGATCGGTGATGGTCCCGAAGGTGTAGCCCGGGGCGATAATCTCGCCCGGCGCCGGCTGTTCGACTACGATTTGTTGGTCGTCCGCCATCGCTTGTGCCTAATCCTCAATCTCCGGGTTGGGGTTGCGCAGCGCGGCCAGGTAGGTGGTGCGCGGCCGCGTGTTCAAATCGGCCAGCATCCCGTAATTTCGCTTCTCGGCTTTCATCTTCGATACCCGGCTGTTGGGATCGTTGATATCGCCGAAAACGATCGCCTCGGTCGGGCAGGTAGCTTGGCAGGCGGTCTGGATCTCGCCGTCCTTTATCTTACGGTTCTGCTTTTCAGCGTCGATCTTGGCCGCGTTGATGCGCTGCACGCAGTACGTGCACTTCTCCATGACGCCGCGGCTGCGCACCGTCACGTCCGGATTGCGCAGCAGCTTGAGGCTGGGAGTTTCGAAATCCGAAAACAGGTAGAAGTTGAACCGCCGCACTTTGTAGGGGCAATTGTTCGAACAGTAGCGCGTCCCCACGCAGCGGTTGTATACCATGTCGTTGAGCCCTTCGGCGCTGTGGGTGGTGGCTTGCACCGGGCAGACCAGCTCGCAAGGGGCGTTCTCGCACTGCTGGCACGGTACCGGCTGGTTGTACATCGCGGGCTCGTTCACCGGCCCACTGTAATAGGAATCCACGCGCAGCCAGTGCATGGCGCGTCCGCGCCGCACCTGGTCTTTGCCCACTACGGCGATATTGTTTTCCGCGTGGCATGCCACCACGCAGGCGCTGCATCCGGTGCAGGAGTTCAGATCGACGGCCATGCCCCAGGCGTGACCTTCTTTGTAGTTCCACTCGGGATAAAGCGTCAGTGCAGGCGGAGGAACTTCCGCACCCTCGTGCACCGATTCCGGGTTTTGCAGATAGTCCGCGAGATCCGCGGCGCGTACAAGGTGTCGTTTGGGATCGAGCGCGTGTTCGTTCTGCGTAGTCGCCAGCAGGTAGCTTCCGTCAGCCCTCTTCGCCGTCAATCCGGCATCGTGCCACAGCGCTTTGGCGGTGCGCAGGCCAAACGGATTGAAGCCCGCGCCTGTGCCGGCGCGGCCGGCCTTGGTACGGCCGTAGCCCAAGTGAACCGTGACGGAACCATCCGCCTGCCCCGGCTGCGCCCACACCGGCGCGCGCAACGTGCGGCCCTGGTAGGTGAGCTCGACCATTGGCACGCCCTCGAAACCCACCTGCAGCGATTCTTTCAGCACGCCCAACTGATGGGCCGTGGCCGGGCTCATGATGGCGGCGTTGTCCCAGGTGAGCTTGGTGATGGGCTTGGGCAGTTCCTGCAGCCAACCCAGGTTGGCGAAGCGGCCGTCGTAAATCGCCGGATCGGGACGGAAAACGATTTCGAGCTTGCCGTCCAGCCGGTACTTGTGGGCCGGCATAGCCAAAGCCGCGCCGTTAATAGTTGGCGCTTTAGTGGGCAGCGCCGAGCCGGCTACCACGCCATCATGCACCGCGCGCCGCCACCAGGATTCGAAATCGGCGCCGGTGTGCTGCGCCGCCCAGTAACCTTTGACGATTTGATACCCGCCGGTTTCCGGGGTGTCGGTGAACATCTGCAACACCTGGTATGCCGAGCGGCAATCGTAGAGCGGCTGGATGAGCGGCTGCTGGATGGTGACCGTACCGTCGAAAGCGCGCGCATCGCCCCAGCTTTCCAGGTAATGCGTTTCCGGCAGGTGCCACTGGCAGATTTCGGAAGTCTCGTCGTCGTAAAGGCTCAGGTGCGCACGCACGCGGGCTTTTTGAAAACGGTCCGCCAGGCCCAGCTCCACCGGTCCGTTGAAGACCGGGTTCCCGCCCAAAATCAGCAACAGATCAACCGCGCCGGAGTCCAGGTCGCTGACCAGGTCTTCGAGCGAGGCCACCTGATCCACCGGGCTGGCTTCGATAGGATCGGTGTAGAACACCGTCTTGCCCACGTTGCCAAGCTTCGCGTTGATCACGTGCGCCAGCGCGTGGACGATCGGCGGTTGGTATTCGCCCGCGATCACCAAACTGGCGCCCTGGTTCCGCATCAAGTCCTTAACGATGCCGCCCATCCACTTGTTGATGTCGCCGTTGTCGCTTTGCTGCGGGCCTTCGGCAGCTCCCAGTCCGGCGGCCAAAAGCCAGGCGAATTCTTCCATGTCGCCGGCGCGCAGCGGAAGCCGGTGGTCCGCCTTGGTGCCGGTGGGCGTGGGCATCGGCTCGACCACGTATAGCCGGTTCATGCTGGTGTTGCCGCCGTCCTCGACGCGCCGGCGCGCTGCAAATTGGCGCGCGTAGCGCAGGCTGGCCTCGCCCGATGCCAGGAAGTCCGAATCCAGCGCAACAATCACGTTGGCGTTGGCTACGTTGTAATAGCTATGCAGCGGCTCGCCGAACGCCAGCATGGCGGCGGTGCGCGCGCTGTGCGGTCCCGCCGGCTCCCACTGGTGCCACTTGGAGGCGGGAAACAGCTTCTTAATGGTCGCGAGCTGATCTGCCATGGCCGGCGAGGTCACCGTTTCAGTGAGAATGCGGATGCCCGCCCCGCCGCTCGCACGCTGCTGATCTAGCAGGCCGCGCAGCATTCCCAGGAAATCCGCCCAGGAGCGGATATCGCCGTCTTCGGTCGCCGTGCGGCTGCGGTCGGGATCGTACAGTTGCAGAACCGATGCCTGGCCGAACGCATCGAGAGCGCCCAGCGTGGCCGGGTGCTCCGGGTTGCCTTCCACTTTGGTGGGCCGGCCTTCGTGGCTTTCCACCAGAACGCCGTTGGCTACGCCGCCCAGCGTCATCGCCGTCGCGTAGAACAGCGGTCTGCCGGGAATCAGCTCCTCCGGCTGCCGCACGTAGGGCATGATGTGCTCGGTGGGCTGGCGCGTGCACGCGGTCAGCCCGGCGAGCGCCAGCGACGCGCCCATCATCTTCAAAAAGTTGCGGCGCCCCTCGACGCCGTTCTCATCCTCGCTCCAGCCGATAGCCTGGCGGGGAAACTCGCGCTCCAGCAAATCTTCGAATTCGGGCGTCGCGGCCAAGTCTTCCAGGTTGCGCCAGAACTCGCGCCCGCGCTTCCCCTCCAGACGCGCCCGCGCGCCCGCCAGATCTAAGTGTTTCGGTAAGTCGCTCATCGGTGGCAAGTGGAACAGCTCGTCAACAGGTGCGTACTTTGTATGTGATTTTCCGCCATCAGGCGGTGCCCGATTTGCTCCTGGTCGCCTGCCGGCTGATAGCCCATGGTGGTGATGAACGCGGCCGGCCGCAGCACCCTTTCCGGATGGCGGTGGCAGTCCAAACACCAATCCATTTGCAGCGAAGCTACGGACCAGGTCAGGGGCATCGTGTCCACCCTGCCGTGGCAGCTCTCGCAGCCCACTCCTTTGTTCACGTGAATGCTGTGGTTGAAATAAACGAAATCCGGCAGGTCGTGGACGCGCGTCCAGCGGATCGATTGGCCGGTGCGGAAACTCTCGCGCACCGGCTCCAGCATCGGGCTCGTGCTCCAAACTTCGGAGTGGCAATTCATGCAGATTTTGGTCGGCGGAATGCCGGCAAAGCTCGATGTTTCCACCGACGTGTGACAGTAGCGGCAGTCCAGGCCCAACCCGCCCACATGGTGCGCGTGGCTGAACGGAATCGGCTGGTCGAGCGCCACGTAGGCGCGCGTATTGTATGCACTCCGGTTCAACCTGTCGGCGGCCCAGCCCAAAAACGCCAGCGCGAACACCGCACCATAGACCGACATCCGCGCGAATGCATTCGCGCTTTTATGAAATATCTGGGCCATGCGGCGCTACCTTCGCCCCACTTTCACTGTCAGAATGTTGTTAGTCTGCATTAGTAGGAAGACAGCAACCCTGTTTGTCAACATGCCCTCGGTCCCCAGACCCAATCCCTCTTAGAGATGCAAAACTTGTTACGAAGTTCCAAGCTAATCGCGTTACCGCATCGGTTCACTAACTCCGCGCATAGAGAAACACGGAATTCTCCTGACGGCTGCCGCCATCGCTGGAGCAAACGGCAAACTGCGCCACTTGCTTCGACTTGACTGATGATTTATCCCACAACGAGGCGCCCGCATATTCCCCATCCTTGCGCAGCGCATAGAACTTCAGGTCGATCACTTCCAGCCGCTTCCGGTCACGATTGAAGTTGCGCGCCACGCGCTCCAGGGCGTCGAGCGCCGCATCTTTGGGCGTCATCCCGTGCCGCATGTTTTCGACGATCGTGCTCGCGCCGCAAACCCTAAGGTTTTCCTCCCCGCGCCCGGTGGAACCGGCGCCGCCGACATCCTGATCCAGCCACAAGCCGCCGCCGATAATGGGTGAGTCGCCTACGCGGCCGGAAATCTTCCACGCCAGGCCGCTGGTGGTGGTAACCGCCGACATTTCGCCCTTCTCGTTAAGCGCGATGCAATTGATGGTGCCGTGCGGCGGGTGGTATGCGTTCTCGATGGCTTCCACCAGCAGCTCGTCGCTGGCCCAGGGAAACTCCCGCTTGAGCTCCTCCAGGTAAGCTGCCTTCTGTTGTTCGGGCGGCGCATCCAGGCCGGGGCCCCAGTTGTTGTGGCCATCGCGGTCGCGCAGCGACCTTTTCCACACCAACCATTGCAGGCGAGCTTCCTCGGTCAGCAGGTTCTCTTCCTGAAATCCCTCGGCTTTGGCGAACTTAAGCGCACCGGCGCCGACCAGCATCATGTGGTCGGTATCTTCCATGACGCGCTGGGCCACCTTGGAAGGAGTCTTGATGCCCTCGAGGGCGCCCACCGCGCCCATGCGGCGGCTCGGCCCGTGCACCACGCTGGCATCCAGTTGCACCACGCCGTCCTCGTTGGGCAAACCGCCATAGCCGACACTCGTGTCGCGCGGGTCCAGTTCCACGATGTTGACTCCGGCCACCACCGCGTCCAGCGTGTCGCTGCCGGCCTTGATGAGTTCCATCGCCTTGGCGCAGCAGTTGATGCCGCCATTGAAACGGTTGGCGCTCGAAATCACAATCGCCCGCGGATCCGGTTTCGCCGCCACCATGCGGATCACCGGCAGCGCCGCGGCGCTCAACATTATCGATCTGCGACTCAGGCTAATTTCGCTCATCAGGGCGTCTCTTTTCGACGCGACCGCCTGCGAACTGCCGCGGCGGCCCGCCAGGCCTTCGAGAAGGATTTACATTATGGCACAGCGCGAGCCGGATGGAGTACTCCGGTTTCGGCTCGGGTGTGCGACTGCGAACGGAGACACGAGCCCAAGCGCGCGGTCGACCGCAAGAGCACGGCATGACGCTGCCGGAGAACTAAAGGGACGGCGGTTCCCACGGGCCGGCCAGCGGAGCGGATGGGTCGGCGACGGATTGGAAGCGAAGCAGGCGCAAGCTATCGCCGGCGCGGGCCGATACGAGCGGCATGGCCCCAGCGGCGAGGATGCGCTTCGCCCGGCGGTCGGAGAGGCAGACTTCCACTGGCGGCGTCCTGTGGTTCTTGCCGGCGAGTTCATAGGCATGGGCCGGCAGTTGTTCCAGGCGGCGGACCTGGCCCGGACGCATGCTCCGCCCATGATGCAGAAATGCCTGGCCGAGCATGCAGACGCAGGCGACGGCCGGGCTGGCCCAGAGATAAGCTTCGTGCTCTGGCGGCGAGGGCATCTCCTCAAAGGCAAGAGACGCGATTTCTCCCGTGGCGCCGGGCTGACTCCACCTTCTGAAACGCGGCGTGCGCCAGGCAAGCCCGCATCAGCGCGCCGGTAGCGGCATCCACCGCGGCGGCGCATTCTTCCGGGCCCGGCTCAGCGCTCGGAGACAGATGCGCCGCCACGCTCCGGCCGATGAAATCGTCCAGGCCGGCAGCGGGGTCGCGCGCAGGCCGCGCCGCGGCGCGTCCGCCGGGCGCCCAGTCCAGTGGGCCGTTGGAACGGGCGCTGGGCGTCTGATCCGCGGGCTGAGTTTCCAAAAAGCTGGCTGCCGCCGGGAACGTCGCCGGGTCCGCCAGTTGCGCGCGCAATCGCGCCAACGCCTGAAACACCGGTAACCGCTCCTGCAAAGCATCGGGATGAAAGTCATCGAGCGACCGGAACGAAATCTCGATAGGCGTATTGGCAATGGTCAGGTGCACGGCTACGTCGAAGCGCTCCATCGCCTCTTCGAAATTGTCGGAATCGAGCGGGACCGGCGCCGTCGGGCGGCGCGGTGTGCCGTGGCCGTGCCCGCTGAAATCGCCGAGCAGTGCAATCCGGAACGGCGGGCCGGGCATGTCCACGGGCACAGCCTTCTTTCGGGTCTCCAGTCCGATATCGATTTCCGCGGAGGCGGGCATAGCTTCCTTGTTCCTGAACCTGGAAAAGAGTTATCCGCTGCCGGACACCGGTTGATCCATACTAAACCAACCGGTCTAGTAGGTCGATACCTTTTGCTTTGTTTTTCGGCGGTCGATCTGATGTTTGGGCCGCTAACTGGTGCCAGAACTGGCTGATTCGGCGGCTATAATTCGGTATGTCGTTCCAAGGCATGCACGTGGTGGCGTTTGAGAGCCGGCGCGCGGCAGAAATGGCGGAGTTAGTTCGTAAGCAGGGTGGGCAGCCGTTTGTTGCGCCGGCGATGCGCGAGGCGCCGGTCGAAAATGATGCCGCCGCATTCGCATTTGCCGAGCGGCTTTTCGCGGGCGAATTCGACACGGTGGTACTGCTGACGGGCGTTGGCACGCGGCAACTGAACCGCCTGCTGGCGGTCCGTTATCCGGAAGACGCATTCGCCGATGCGCTGCGGCGGGTCACGCTGGTGGCTCGCGGCCCAAAACCGGTGGCCGCGCTGCGCCAGATGGGCTTGACGCCCTCGATTGTGGCGCCGGAGCCAAACACGTGGCGCGAGCTGCTGGCCGCCACTGCGAATTATAACGGCCGCCGGATCGCGGTGCAGGAGTACGGCCGCTCAAACCCGGAGCTGCTGGCCGCACTGGCTGCGCGTGGCGCAGAGGTCACCGCGGTCCGCGTCTACCAGTACGACCTGCCGGAAAACCTAAGCTCGCTGCAGGAGGCCGCGCGCCGCCTGGCTGCTGGTGAGTTCCAAGTAGCGTTGTTCACCACGGCGGTCCAGATCGCGCACGTGGCCCGGGTGGCGGCAGAGCAGGGGATCGAAACCGCCATGCTGGAAGGCCTGCGCAAATGCCTGATCGGTTCCATCGGCCCTACCACCACCGAAGCACTGGAAGAATTTGGCATTCATCCGAATCTGGAGCCTTCGCACCCCAAAATGGGCCTGCTGGTCATGGAAGCTGCTGCCCACGCCGGCCAGTGAGTCCTGCAGAGCCTGAGTCTCGTCACCCAAGTTGTGACGGTGTGGGGTGTCAGGTGTGTCGCCGCGAAGCTGCCCGACCCGCCAACCGCTGTAAACATCCTGACCCTGCTGCTGGAATCGGAACGATGCGCGATCCCGGGTCCAGATTTGAGTCTTCGGTAGGATAAGTTTCGTCACTGAATTCTGCGAGACTCTTGGTGAGGAGTCTTCACCGTGACTTTGTCTTCTCAATCCCCGTCCGGCCAAACCTGGAATGCGGCCGGCTATGCCGCAAACGCGCAGTTCGTGCCCGCGCTCGGGCAACCGGTGTTTGAACTGCTCCAGGCGCGGCCCGGTGAGCGCATCCTCGACTTGGGTTGCGGAGACGGAGCGCTCACCGAGAAACTGGTTGCACTGGGTGCACAGGTGGTGGGCATCGACAGTTCTCCGGACATGATCGCGGCCGCCCGCCAACGCGGCCTGGACGCAAGGATGATGGACGCCAGATCGCTGGTTTTCGAGGACGAGTTCGACGCGGTCTTTTCCAATGCCGCGCTGCACTGGATCAAAGACGATCCGGACGCGCCGGTCGCGGGTGCCTTTCGTGCCCTGAAAGCCGGCGGGCGGTTTGTGGGGGAGTTGGGTGGCCACGCGTGCGTCGGCGCAATCACGGTGGCACTAGTGGCCGTTCTCGAGCGCCGCGGCATCACGGACGCTGCCTCGCGGATTCCCTGGTACTTCCCGACGGCGGACGGATACGAAACCCGCCTGCGGCGGGCTGGGTTTGTGCCAAAAAGTGTGCAACTGGTTCCGCGGCCTACGCCGCTCGAATGCGGAATACGCGGATGGCTGGAAACGTTCGCCAATCCGTTTTGCGCCGCGTTGCCGCAGGGTGAGCGCGGCTCGTTTCTCGATGACGTCACGGCGCTGCTCAGGCCCGTTCTGTGCGATGGGCAAGGCCGCTGGACCGCGGATTACATTCGCCTTCGTTTTGTGGCTGTGAAAACGTGATGCCCAAGAGCATGGGGAGCGAGCGGTGCGTGACGGTTTTTATGCAGAAATGCCAGGCGCGATCCTATACAACATTTTGTGGTGTTTATGTTTTTGGACTACAAAATGTGGCCGGCGGACTCCATGGCGCTGCCGGGAATGCGCCGGACGGCTATCCTTCCTTGTACATGTACTTGATTGCGGGCTTATAGAGGAGCACGTTGGGCTGGCCGTCGCGATTCACCTTGAGGCAACACTTGTCATACCACTCGATGACGCCGTGGAGGGTTTCGCCATCACGCAACACAAAGACCATTGGAGTCCTGGCCTGCATCTGCTTCACGTAATAAAAATTCTCCGCATTGGTCTGGTCCGGCGGGATGGGCTTTTTCTGAGGCTGGAGGGCCGGGCGGCGGGGTGGACTAATCTGCTCCTTGATCTCGTTCAGCGACGGACGAATGAGCTTGCGATTGACAGTCTCCACTGAATGCCATCCTTACGAAGAGAATCAGCTTGACTTGCCGCTACCTGGCACAGCGAGAGCGGCTTGGTCGTTGGGTTCGGTTTTCGACTTGACTCATAAATAGCATAATGAGACCCGCGAAGCAACGAGGGGTGCGAGGAATTCTGAGCGTTAGCGGGACGGGGCCGGGCGCTCTACAGGGCCAGTGGGTAGTGGAGCGTTTCCAGGAGCCACTCGCGATTTTGGCGAACATCGGCGGTGAGGCGGCCGCACAGTTCGCCGCGCGCCTCGAACAAGCGGTAGCCTTCGGGTGGGCGCAGGTAGCCGCAGGCCTTCGGCTCGCGCGCGAAGACGACGGCTTCGCCTTCGGCCTCCACCATGCTTTGGTAATGGCGCCGGTTGTCGAGCAGCGCCTTGACCAGGAAAGGCATGATGAACGAATAGTCGGCCTGCATGCTCTCGGTGGTCTGTAGGTAGGTGTCTTTGTCGACCTTGCCCCAGGTGACGGCTTCGGCCGGAGGGCAGGAAGAAAGCGAGCCATCGGTGACGGGCGCGGTGACAATCTGCACGTCGAACTGGTAGCCGCGCACGTTGGGCAGGCCGAGCACCTGGCCCAGCGCGGGCTCGGGCTGGAGATTGTAGTTCTTGGGAACGCCACCACCCAGAATGACGGTGGCGAGCGTGTGAGCCGGATGGTCGAAGAGCCCCCAACGATGGTAGGCGCAGGCTTCGAAGACTTCGGCATGGAGATCGAGATCGAAGCTGTAGTCCGGGATCAGACCGGCTTGCCGCATGGCCCACAGCTTCATGGAATTCAAGAACACACTGCCATCGCCGGGCGCACCAACGAAGATGGGGATGGCGCGGCGCCAGCAAGTCGACAGCAAGCCGGGAGCGACGGCGTGGCGATGCTCCTCGGCTGCATAGTATTTGCCCAGCAGGTAGCGGAGCTCGGTGCCCGTCATCGTGCGCTGGAATTCCGGGCCAGCCAACACCGCGCTGATGAAGCGGTCCTGATCGAGCAAAACGCCTTCATCAAAGGCCATGTCCGTTACGCGGATGGTGCCTTCTTCCCGCAACGCAGCGTCGTCGCTGGCAATGGAAACCTCATGGATAGGACCGGATTTATAAGCTTCCAGGCTGCGGTGGCCGTCGTGGTAACAGACGGCATCGGTGGTGCTTAGGTAAGCCACCCAACCGGTTTCGAGCAGAGGAATCAGCCAGGCTTGGTGCTGACCGGAGACCGTAACCGGACCGGCGACCGCTAATGTGAGTGGGCAGCCGAGGCCAATAGCGCGATCGAGAATCCCATAGATGCGGCGTAGAAAGGCGCCGCCGAATGCCGGGAGGCAATGAGTGAACAATTCGTCGAGCGTCTCGCATTCATCCACGCGCCGCACTTGCACGTAGCGGCGGCCGGCGCCCGGGTTGGCCTTACGCGTATCCTGGTGCATGATTCTATGACCATAACATGGCGACCAGGAAAGGCCTTCTGCCCGCACCAATCTGTCACCTGAATTCCGCAGAGGGTGAATGAACTGGGTTCAGGAGGGTGGACTCACGATCACCGTATAGATGCGGTCCAGGTCTTCCGGGGAATAATACTCAATCTCTATGCGCCCTTTTTGCTTGGCCTTTTCAATGATGCGGACCTTTGTGCCGAGGACGCGCTCCAGCTCCTGAATGGCGGCCTTCACGTTGGGATCGGTTTCGAGCTCATCCAGGTGCTTGGGTTTGCGGCCCTCAAGCATGCGCTGGGTGGTGCGCTCGGTTTGGCGGACGGACCATCCCTGCGCAACAGCCTTTTCAGCGACTTCCCGCTGGAGCTCCACGTTGGGAAGCGAGCAGAGGCAGCGGGCATGGCCGGCGGACAGGCGGCGCTCGGAGACCAGTTGCTGGATATCGGCGGGGAGTTGCAGCAGGCGAAGGAAGTTGATGATGGTGGTGCGGTCTTTACCGGTCCGCTGTCCGATCTGATCCGGATTGAGGAGCAGCTCGCGGCCCAGGCGGTCAAATGCAACAGCGGTCTCGATGGGGTTCAGGTCCTCGCGCTGGATGTTCTCGACCAAGGTGATTTCAAGCAGACGGTCGTCGGGAATATCACGAATCACAGCCGGCACAGATTGACTGCCCGCGAGTTTAGCGGCGCGCCAGCGGCGCTCACCAGCGACCAACTGGTAGCGCTCACCGGACCGCCGGACTACCAGCGGCTGGATGATGCCGTTAGCGCGGATGGATTGCGCCAATTCGGAGAGGCGTTCACTCTGAAACACGCGCCGGGGCTGGAGCGGGTTCGGGTCGATGCTATCGATCGGAATGCTGAGGGCCGCTTCCTGGGTTGGCGAAATTGGAGGCAGAGGCTGGTGAGTCGGCCTGGTGGGCAGCAGGGCACCCAGGCCCCTACCGAGCGCTTTGCGGGGCTTCTCTGTTTTGTTCATGGTCCAGGATCTCTTTGGCCAGCCGGATGTAGCTTTCGGCGCCCTTGGAGCGGGGGTCGTAAGCAAGAATAGGCTTGCCGAAACTGGGTGCCTCGGCCAAGCGAACGCTGCGGGGAACTATAGTATCGAAAACCTCGTCAGCGAAGAACTCTCGAAGATCGGCCGCCACCTGGCGGGTCAAGTTCGTGCGGTCATCATACATGGTCAGCAGGATGCCCTCCACCTGTAATGGATGCTGAAAGGCATCGCGAATTCGATCAATCGTATCCATGAGCTCTGAAATGCCTTCCAGCGCGAAGAATTCGCACTGGATGGGGACGAGGACGGAATCCGCCGCGATGAGGGCGTTGAGGGTGAGGAGATCGAGGGCGGGCGGGCAATCGATCAAGATGAAGTCATATCGGTCGCGGATGCTTTGAATGCGTTCCCGTAGACGAAACTCGCGGTTGGGGATATCCACCAATTCCAGGTTGGCGCCGACGAGGTTCTTGTCAGCGGAAATGACGTATAAGCCATCGAAGGCGGTTGCGACGGTCGCGTCGCGGGGAGAAGCGTCGCCCAAAATGACGTGGTAGAGGCTGGGGCGATTGGGATCCTTGGCGATGCCGAGGCCGCTGGAGGCATTGCCTTGAGGGTCGGAATCGATGACCAGGATTCTGAGGTCGTTTGCTGCCAGCGAAGCGGCAAGATTGATGGCGGTAGTGGTTTTGCCGACGCCACCCTTCTGATTTGCGATTGCAAATACCCGGCTCAAGCGGCCATACTAACACGAAGTTCGCTACTGCTGAAGCTTGGGTTTCACGTGAAACATCCGGCGTTGCAACAGTGGGGGTTGCGTTTCACGTGAAACAGGCGGGCGTATTCGGCACGCCAAGCCTGCCAAGCAGACCTCGGCTTTCCACCTCCTAAAATCGGTGTCCCACACGAAGATATCGCCGCTTCCCCCACGGCATCGGGATGGGCGGCTCCCACACGAAGCCCATATCAGGAGGTGCACTTTCCGCTCCAGTTAAGAGATCGGCGGCCGGTGCCAAAAGCTTTAGGCTAGGCAAGAGACCCTGGTAACTCACCGCGCGAGAAATCGCCAAGTCGAACTCTTCGTGCAGTTGCTCAGCACGGCTGACCACAACGCGAACGTTCGGCAGGGAGCGCGCTGCCTCCTTTAGAAACACTGCCTTACGTTGGTGCGACTCAATTAGAGTGACAAGGCAATCGGGACGACAGACTGCAACCGCAAGACCGGGAAAGCCCGCCCCCGAGCCAACATCGACGATCTTCAGCCGACCTGCAGGTAGGCGCGCCGCCAGGAAGATGGATTCGCAGTAATGGCGTTTGATGACCTCGTTAAGATCCCGAATGGCGGTGAGATTGACTGTGCGGTTCCAGCGAACCAACAGATTGTAATGAGCTTCCAGTGCCTGCGCCTGCTCGTCGGTTAGCTTTGCGATGCCACCAAGGCGTTCACGAAGCAGCTCACGAAACATGGTTGAGACCGAGGTAGACATCGAGGACGGCAACTGCAGCAGGAGTGATGCCGGGGATACGGGCGGCCTGGCCGAGGGTTGCAGGACGCACCCTGTTGAGCTTGTCGAGAACCTCTCGGGACAAACCCGGGATGCCATTGAAACCGAAGTCGCGTGGAATCGGACGGCGCTCCGCGGCCTTCAGACGCTCTATTTGGCGTTCCTGTTGACCAATGTAGCCGCTGTATTTGGTTTCGGTTTCCACTGTGGCTAGCACCCCGGCAACGGCTTCCTCGCCAAGCACTTCGCGGATCCAGCCTGACACTTCGGCAATGCGCGCTTCGGGACGTTTGAGCCACTGGCCGTGGCGATGGTTCTCCAGCGCTTGCTTGAGCAGCTCATACTGCCTTTGCTTGCGCCTGAATGCATCCCAGCGCGCATCCGTCACTAGGCCCGCGCGGCGGCCCTTCGGCGTCAGGCGCGCGTCGGCATTATCGATGCGGAGGTGAAGTCGAAACTCCGCGCGAGAGGTGAACATGCGGTACGGCTCGTCAGCGCCTTTGGTGATAAGGTCATCGATCAGGATTCCCGTATACCCTTCGGAGCGGCCTACAATTACCGCCTCTTTGCCGCTCAGTTTCGCCGCTGCGTTCATGCCGGCGATGAGCCCTTGGCATGCCGCTTCCTCGTAGCCCGACGTTCCGTTGATCTGGCCAGCGAGGTAAAGGCTCGCAATCGATTTCACTTCGAGCGTGTGAGCCAACTGGCGTGGGTCGATGGCATCGTATTCAATCGCGTACCCGGGCCGGATCATTTCCGCATGTTCCAGGCCGGGAATCGATGCCACCATGGCGGTCTGGACGTCGATGGGCATGCTGGTAGACATTCCGTTGACGTACACCTCGTTGGTGTCGAGACCCTCCGGCTCTAGAAAAATCTGGTGACGCAGCTTGTCGGGGAATTTGACGATCTTGTCCTCAATGGAAGGGCAGTAGCGTGGACCGACTCCCACAATTTGGCCGCTATAAAGGGGAGAGCGCGGAATGGCCTCACGGAGAATGCGGTGGGTCTCCGCGGTGGTGTAGCCGATGTGGCACTGAACCTGGTCGCGGTCGATGCGCTCGGTCAAAAACGAAAACGGGGTCGGTTCGGCGTCGCCGGGCTGTGGCTCGAACTGCGACCAATCGATGGTGCGGCCATCCAAGCGCGGCGGTGTGCCGGTCTTGAGACGAGTCCAGTTCAGGCCGAGCGTCCGCAACTGTTCGCCCAACAGTTGCGACGGCGCTTCACCGTTGCGGCCGCAACTGTAGCGCGCTTCGCCGACATGCGCCAAGCCATTCAGAAATGTCCCGGTGGTGACGACCACGGCGCCACAATCGAGCGTGCGGCCGTCGCGCAATGCGACGTGGGTGGCCCGGCCGGCCTGGATGTTCAGCGCGGCCGCCTCGGCTTGCTTGATGCGGAGATTCGGTTCCTTCTCGAGGACCTCGCGCATGCGAACTCGGTACGCCTTCTTATCCATTTGCGCGCGCGGCGACCACACGGCGGGTCCTCGGCTGGTGTTGAGCAGACGGAATTGGATGCCGACGGCGTCTGCCACTTCGCCCATCACCCCACCCAGCGCGTCGACTTCGCGCACCAGGTGACCCTTGGCAATGCCGCCGATGGCCGGATTGCAGGACATCTGCGCGACCAGGTCCAGATTCATGCTGACGATGGCAGTCTTCAGACCCATGCGCGCGGCGGCGCGGGCAGCTTCGCACCCGGCGTGACCGGCGCCGATGACAACGACGTCGTAGCGTTCGCGCATTGATACCATTCTAATGGTGGAATCACGATGAAAGTTCTGGTAATCGGCAGTGGAGGCAGGGAGCACGCGCTGGTGTGGAAACTGGCGCAGTCGCCGGGGACCGATGTGTTCGCGGCGCCGGGAAACCCGGGCATGGCGGGAATGGCCACGTGCCTGGCGGCGAAGGGCGCCGACCCGGCGGAGTTGCTCGCGGTGGCGGAGACTATTGACGCGGATCTAACGGTAGTAGGACCGGAAGCTCCTCTGGTGGCCGGGGTGGTTGGTGCATTCCGCGCGCGCGGCCGGCATATTGTGGGACCTGGCCTAGAAGCGGCGCGCTTGGAGGGCAGTAAGGTATTCGCAAAGAACTTTCTGACACAAAGGAAGATTCCGACAGCGGCGTTTGTGACCGTCGAAAACGAAACGGATGCGCGCAAGGCACTCGATCGTTTCGGATTTCCGGTGGTGCTGAAAGCCGACGGCCTGGCGGCGGGTAAAGGCGTGGTGGTGGCCCAGGACCGGGCGCAGGCGGAAGAGGCGCTCGGCGTATTGCACGGCCGGCTGGTGATCGAAGAATTCCTGCGAGGCGAGGAAGTAAGTTTCATTGCGTTATGCGATGGTCGCGACGTGGTGCCGCTCGCCGCCACGCAGGACCACAAGGCGGTTTTCGATGGCGACCGCGGACCAAATACCGGCGGAATGGGCGCGTACTGCGACGCCGCGATTCTGAGCGAGCGCCAGGGGGAAGACATTCTCAACCGCGTCATCTATCCGACGGTGGAAGCCACCGGCTTCAGCGGGTTTCTTTACGCGGGGATGATGATGACGGCTGAAGGCCCGAAGGTTCTTGAGTTCAACGTGCGGTTAGGCGATCCGGAAACGCAGCCCCTGATGCACCGCATGAGTTGCGACTTTGTCCCTGCGCTGATGGCCGCGGCGGAGGGCCGTTTGAGCGGCACGCGTCTTGAGTGGCGAGTCGGGCCGAGCGTGTGCGTGGTGATGGCGTCAGTGGGCTATCCGGGCGCCTACCAAACGGGAAAGGCCATCAACGGAATTGCGGACGCGGAGGCACAAGGAGCGGTGGTGTTCCACGCGGGAACCCGTTTGGGCGTAAACGGTCTCGAGACCGCCGGCGGGCGGGTGCTGGGTGTCACGGCTGGCGGAAACGATCTGGCGGAAGCGATCGGCCGCGCATACCAGGGAGTGGAAGCGATTCGCTTCGAGGGCGCGCATTTTCGCCACGATATTGGCCGCAAAGGCCTTGCCAGGTACAATAAAGGAAACGCGGGGACGTAGCTCAGATGGATAGAGCGGTCGCCTCCTAAGCGACAGGTCGGCGGTTCGAATCCGCCCGTCCCTACCACTTAACCCACGCTGAACCCAGTCCATGTCCTGTCCCCCAAAAACCTGAAAACGCATCAGGAACGTATCAAAACCCCATCAAGCGCGCGCTTCCGTATCAGAGCCAGCAGCACCTGGGTCGCTGGCTCGGCGATTTAGCTTGGCCAGCGCTTCACGCTTCATCTGGAGCTTCATCTGTGACTACTTCTTGAATACCTGCGCGTCAGTCTGCCGAAGCATCTGTGTCACCCACTCGTCGGCTACGCCGCCCGCACTCAGCCGTGTGG
Source organism: Bryobacteraceae bacterium (assembly GCA_049587755.1). Classification (GTDB taxonomy): domain Bacteria; phylum Acidobacteriota; class Terriglobia; order Bryobacterales; family Bryobacteraceae; genus Bog-375. Next base: position 36,340 of record JBAVEN010000098.1, read on the forward strand.
TGTACGTGGAGCGAAGATCGTAGAGCCGGAAGTACGGGAGCCCTGCTTTCCGAAGCGTGGTTCTCCAAGTCTTCTTGAACTCGGTCTGGCGCCCGGTCCGGTTGCCGTCGCTGGGAAACAGCCACGGCCGGGGCCGGCAAGTTCGATCTCACTGCGGAGCGCCTCTACCGCGATGTCGGTCAATGAAACCTCGGCAATCTACAAAGACGCAGCTGGTCCGGCCTCTCAGATCGAGGAGTTGGAAGCGAAGCTGAGCGGCACCGACGCAAACGAGGGCGCCCTAGAGGGCGCGGAGGCGCTTCTCACGCGGCTACGCAAGCTACTTGACCAGCCGCTGAGCTTCGAGCGGCGGCGCCAGTTGGTGAAACTGCTGGTGGGCGGGATTCGCGTCGAGACGATTCGAAACGGGGAAAAACGCGAGAACATCGTGACCGTGACTTACCGGTTCCCCAGTGCAGTTGTGAAATGCACGGCCGGGGGTTCATTGCGGCCACCGACATGATGCTCGAACGTATTTCGAGCATAGTCAATTGTATCCGGTGATGCGGTGATGCCAAACCAAGTTCGCCGGATCGGTAGGCGGGGAAAAACCAATGAGTAGGATAGGACTGAAGAAAGTCTTGGAGACCGTCTGCGTGCCTCCTAAAGCGACAGGTCGGCAGTTCGAATCTGCCCGTCCCTACCATTACACGCCGCGTTACATTTAAGGAACTTGCTCGTGCACCGAGCAGCGGTACTACCCACTCGTCGGCTCGCCACCCGGGAACAGCCACGCGGCTCGCCAAGGAGGCAATTACCTTAAGCTTTGTCGGGAAATAACCGTTTCAATCGCCGGCCACCGCTCCCTCACGGTCACGGCTCTGAACGCGCATCGGAGCCGCGACCGTGCGGGAGCGGACGGTACGGCCATTTCCCTGACGAGCGGTTAGATAACGGACAGGATCTGGCGGCTATTTCGCGATCCAGGGAATGCTGTGATCGGACATCACGGCGCGGGTTTCGGCGGGTGAGTCGGTGCGGAAAAAGGACCATGGACCAGGAATCCAGGGATAGCGATCGATGACGGATTCATCGACTTCCACGCCTAAGCCGGGTTCGCGGGAAACCAGCAGGTCGCCAGCTTCGATGGCGAGCGGTTGTTTGAGAATTTCCGCAGCCAGCGGGAATGGATACATGCCGGCCCGTCCGGGACTGGCGTAGCAAGGATACTCCAGCCACTCGACGACGGTATCCGGCCAGCAGATGCCGAGATGCGCCGCGGCTGCCACTTCGAGCGCTGTTCCCCAACTGTGGAAGGCAAAGCGCAGGTTCTGGCGGGCGATTTCGGCAAACAGGCGGCGGCCCGTGGCGTAACCACCCTGGCAGCAGACGTCCATCTGCACGTAGTCGACGGCGTGGCTTGCCATCAAGTCAAAGTAGCTATCTTCGCTGGGTTCGTGCTCGCCGGACGCGAGGGGCACGATGTCCTTCTCTTTGAGCCTGGCGTAGTCGGCATGCGCGTCGGGCGGCAGTGGCTCTTCCAGCCAGGCGATGCCGTGCGCGGCCATCTGGCGGGCCACCTGCTCGACGGTCGCGGCGCTGTAGGAACGGTCGCCCATGCGCCACCAACTGTGGGCATCCACCATGAGGTCGAAATCGGGTCCGGTAACCTGGCGCATGAGGCGCACCGCTTCCACGTCGAGGTCGGGACCGAGCGCGGGGCGCATCTTGTATGCCCGAAAGCCGAGTTGCGCGATAGCCGCGGCTTCAACGGCGAAGCCCTCAGGCGGCATGTACATTCCCGCGCTACCGTAAAGGCGGATGCGGTCGCGGACACGGCCGCCGAGCAACTCGGAGACCGGCACCCCGAGCGCTTTGCCGACCAGATCATAGAGGGCGATTTCGACGGCGGAATAAACCTTGGCGACGGTTGGGTACTCGCCGGGACCGCCCAAGAAGAGCACGCGCAACGCGTCCGGATCGGCCAGCGAGCGGCCCTCCAGGAAGGGCGCGACGATCGACTCGATGGTGCGCTGCGCGCTTTCGCTGGCGGCCGCAGGCGCGTAGCCCACCAAGCCATTGTCCGCTTCCACGCGAACGAACATGGCGTCGCGCTTCACGATGGTGCGCTCACCGCCCCAGAACGGCAGCCGGAGCGGCTCCGGAAAAGGATAAGACAGCAGGAAAGAGCGGATACTCGAAATCTTCATGGACGCCGAATCAGGATATCACGGGGGCGGGCCATGCGCCGTTAGCCGCTAACGAATGTTGCTGGCAAACGCGCTACGGAGCCGCCACGGCGGGCGCGCCAGGGCGACGTTCGATTCACTGCGGGCGATGAGGCGAGACCAGACGGTATCGGGATCCGGGTCGAAGACTAGGGCGGCGTTGCCCTCCAGAATGTACCAGGCGCCGAGGCGCATCTCGTTATCGAGTTGACCGGGGCCCCAACCGCAATACCCTACGTACACGCGCAAGTCGGCAGTGCCTTTACCGCGAGCCAACGCGGCCTCAAGCGCCGGCCGGGAGGGGATGAGATAGATTTTGTCGAGAACCTGCGCGCTCGAATTAGGCTTGGCGTCGGAGCGGATTAATGCCATGGCACTGTCGGTTTCCACCGGCCCGCCGATATACGCCGGATCGGAACGCTGCCCGGCTCCTTTCAGATTGCGCAGAGCGCGCGAGAGGGGGATCGTGGTGCGGCGGTTGATCATCAGGCCGACCGCGGATTCGTGGTCGTAGTGCACCAGCAGGATGACGGATTCCGCGAACGTCGGATCTGGTGCGTCGCGCGGGGTGACCAGGAGCTTGCCCACGGCCAGATCTTCGGGGCGCTTGGATTGCGCGAACAGAATGGCAGCCACCAGCAAAACGCAAGCCGTCACCCGAGCGGCGATCCCGAATCGGCGGGGCACACGTATATTATGTCGCTTCCCACAAGAATTCGCTTGAGCTGTTTTCTGCAGAGACGAAACGTTAGTCCTGAACCTTACCTACGACAATCATCGCCATTTGCAGGGCGCCGATTTTGACGTTGAGCACCTGATCCGGCGTGTCGCCTTCGGCGGTAATGGAGGGGAATTTCGAGGCGCTCGGTATTTCGATCGAAAACACCGCTGGGTGCGGCGTTCCGGAGGCCTTGGTGCTTATCTTCACCAATTGGTCGAAGCCGGGAGTCGCGTTGGGATCGAGGTCGTTCGCAATAGGAGTGAGCAGCAGAAAATCGCGCTGCGGGGCCACGCCCTGGTGCGAGCCATCGACGGGAAAGTCGCTATAGCGCATCGTGTAGACGCCGGCCTTGATGGTTTGGCCGCGGCGGTCCGCGCCCTCCGACGGAAACCGCAGAACGCCGACCAGAGTGCCCTGTGGAATCGGAAACACAATGGAATCGTCGGCTGGTTTGGCACCTGTCGGGATGCTGTTGCGAAACCAGATCTCACACCACGGACTGTTCGGCCCGGTGACGCGGTAACCTTGCGTTTGAATTACAGAATCGTAGGCTGCTGGAAGGCCAGATGCGGCACCTGAGATTGTTTCAAGCTTGTAGTCTTGAGCCCAGGCGGTGGCAAGCAGAGGGAGCACGAGCACCAGGAAGCGCATGGTCAGACCTTTGAGTACGAAAATCTGGAGCGGGAGACGGGATTCGAACCCGCGACATCGACCTTGGCAAGGTCGCACTCTACCAACTGAGTTACTCCCGCGCAAACAGCAGTATCATTCTCCTTCAGAACATTCTCAAAGTCAAACGTTGCGAATATGTAACTGATTTTAAAGCAATTAGAAACTTGTGGCAAAGCGAGGCCCCTGTGTTAGACTACAGTCTCGGTTGACCATAGCGGAGGTGCCGGGCAGCCGTGCCGAGGGCTGGTTTTCTGCTGCCGGCGGTCCCTCCGGTAGGGCTTCGGGTGACCCCCAAAAACCGTGTAGGAAATGCTGTACAAAACTTGTGGGATTCGTGTGTAAAAGCCAATGAACTTATGGGATCAGCTTCGTCATCATATACAGCCGCACGTTAGCGAGGAAAGTTACAACAACTGGTTTAAGGGCACTACCTTTCTTGCAGTGGATGGAGACACGCTGGTGGTGCTGGTCCCAGACGGCGAAACTCGCGCCTGGATGGAAAATGAATATGGAGCCCAGTTGCGCGAGGCGATTCACGAACTGCGGTTGCCGGTCAGCCAGATTAGCTTTGAAACGCGCACGTTGCCGAGGGTGGGGGAATCGGTGAACCGAATCGGAGCAGAGGCCGAGCCTGCAGCCAGCTCGCTGAATCCCAAGTTTACTTTCGACACCTTTGTGGTAGGGGCCTGCAACCAGTTCGCACATGCTGCCGCGCGTTCGGTGGCCACCAATCCTTCACGCAGCTACAATCCCTTGTTTCTCTATGGTGGCGTGGGTATGGGCAAGACTCATCTGATGCATGCCATCGGCCGCGAGTTGATCGACAAGTTTGGCTCCATGCGGATTATCTACACCTCAAGCGAGCGTTTCATGAATGAGATGATCGCCTGTATCCGAACGGAACGTATGCAGCAATTTCAACAGCGCTACCGCGAAGCAGATGTGCTGTTGATCGATGATATCCAGCTTCTCGGCAATAAGGAGCGCACACAGGAAGAGTTCTTTCACACCTTCAATGAGCTGCACGACCATCAGAAGCAGATTGTGATTTCGAGCGATTCGCCGCCAAAGGAAATACCCGGCCTGCTGGATAGGCTTCGGTCGCGCTTCGAATGGGGTTTGCTGGCCGATATTCAACCACCCGACCTGGAGACCAAAATGGCCATTCTGGATAAGAAAGCCGAGGCCGAAGGGGTGAAACTCCCGGATGATGTGCGGTCGTTCATGGCATCAAAGACTAAATCGAACGTGCGCGAGTTGGAGGGCGCGCTGGTCAAGTTAGTGGCTTACTCTTCACTAACTGGCACCTCGATTAATCTGCAAATGGCGCAACAGGTGCTGCGACATATTGTTCATCTGCAGGATCGTAAAGTGACAATCGATGCGATTCAGAAAGCGGTTGCTGAACGGTACCAAATCAAGCCATCGCAGCTCAAGGAGAAGAGCAACACGCAAAAAGTAGTGCGGCCCCGCCAAGTAGCAATGTACTTAGTAAAAGAGCTTACAGACGCGTCTCTGCCTGAGATTGGACGCGCTTTTGGGGGTAAGCATCACACCACTGTAATTCACTCCATCCGCAAAATTGAGAAAGAACGGCAGGCCAACCCGGAATTGAACAGACTCATTCACAGTCTAATGGAAACATTGCAATGAGGTTATGCTTTTTTCCACATTGGCTAGTGGATGCTGAAGATGAAATCTGTGCAAGAACTCCTGGGGAGCCTATTTTGGCTTCCTTTCGCACCCCTCGATCCACAACTTGACGTAGCGAAAAGTGGCTGAATTTAGTATAATTTAGGTGATCTTCAACATTTGCACAGGCCCGATGAAAACGGTTCTTTTTTGTGCTCATCTGATACCGCCTGAATAGATAGGAGCCGTAGTGTATGGAATTCACTGTCAGCAAGGCTGATTTGGTACGTGAGTTGAGTCTGTCGCAAGGTGTGGTGGAGAAGAAGACCACTATTCCGATCCTGTCGAACGTTCTTCTGGAGGCTTCCGGAGACCGGCTTACGCTGACGGCAACGGATCTGGAATTAGGGGTGCGCTGCTCTTGCGCGGCGCGTGTGAAGAAGGAAGGCGCAGGTACGGTGCCGGCGCGCAAGTTGCTTGAATATGTCCGGCTGTTGCCGGAAGGTGACGTGCAAATGAAGTTCTTGGAGAATCACTGGGTGAGCATTACGTGCGGCCGGTCAAAGACGCGGATTGCCGGCATGTCGCGGGATAGCTTTCCAGAGTTGCCAAGAATGCCGGACCCGATCGCAGAGATCCCAGTAAAAGCACTGGCATCGCTGATTGCTCGGACATCATTCGCGATTTCGATGGAGGAATCGCGATTCACGCTGAGTGGCGCGTTGTTAATACTGCGGCCTGACAGTATGACAATGGTGGCAACCGATGGGCATCGCCTGGCTTATGTGCAGACTCCAGGTGACAACACAGGTGTAGGTCAGCAGTTCCGTGCGCTGGTTCCAAAGAAGGCAATGGGGGAACTGGTGAAGCTGGCCGAGGACGCCCAACCGGAAGCGAAAGCTGCATTTGCGGGAGATGAGAATCATCTGTTCTTTAAAGTTGGAGAGCGCCTGCTGATCACACGCAAGCTGACCGGCAATTTTCCAGACTACGAGCGCGTTCTGCCAAAAGATCACACGTTAGTTGTAAGACTACAGAAGGAAGAAATCCGTGCCGCCATCGAGCGTGTTGCGCAATTCGCCGACGAGCGCTCACGCGCCATCCGAGTGCAATTCACCGAGGGCGAAGTGAAAGTGTTCTCGTCGTCAGTGGAAATGGGTGAGAGCGAAGAGACGGTGCCCAGCGAATACAAGGGGCCGGACTTGGAAATTGGATTTAATGCACAGTACCTGCTGGATTTTCTACGAGTGACAACACAGGATCACATCGCTTTCGAGTTGAAGGACCAAAAAAGCGCCGGCGAATTACGGCCAGCCGGCGATGCAACGCCGGATCAATACCGGTATGTCGTGATGCCAATGAGGATTTGAGTTTAGGACCATGGAAGACCTGACCAACGCGGGGCAACAATCAGCAGTTTACGATTCAACGAGTATTAAGGTGCTGGAAGGACTGGAGGCGGTGCGGTTGCGGCCCGCCATGTATATCGGCTCGACTGGCGAGATGGGGCTGCATCATCTGGTCTACGAGGTTGTCGACAACTCCGTGGATGAAGCCATGGCGGGTTATTGCACGGAGATCAATGTCACGATTCACGATGACGACTCGGTAACCGTGGTGGATAACGGCCGCGGGATCCCTGTCGATATCCACGAAGAAGAGGGAGTCTCAGCGGCACAGGTGGTGATGACCAAACTACACGCCGGCGGGAAGTTTGATTCGAAGAGCTACAAAGTGTCCGGCGGCCTCCATGGAGTAGGCGTGAGTGTCGTGAATGCACTCTCGGAGAAACTGGAACTCGAGATCTGGCGCCCTGAAGGCGACAGCGGACCCAGTTTCACCTGGCAGCAGGAATATGCGTGCGGCATTCCAAAGGGGCCTCTGGTAAGAATGGGGAAGGCCGGGCGGAAGACCGGAACTCTCATCACCTTCAAGCCAGACCCCACCATCATGGAGGTAACGCAGTTCAATCACGACACGCTGGCCAACCGCCTGCGACAACTTGCGTTCCTCAACAAGGGCCTGAAAATCACACTCACCGATGAGCGCGTCGAGCCGGAGAAGACAGCCGAATTCCAATACACCGGCGGCATCGCCGAATTCATCAAGCTGCTGAATAAAGGCAAGCAAGTGCTACACGACAAGCCCATGCACTTCGAGGCCGACCGTGATCTGCCCTCAGGCGGCGTGCTGACGATGGAAGTGGCGCTGCAATACAACGACGGCTATTCGGAGAACATTCTCAGCTTCGCTAACGCGATCAACACGGTGGACGGAGGCACGCATTTGCGCGGCTTCTATTCCGCGCTCACCCGCACCATCAATGCGTTCGGCCAGCAGCAGGAGTTGTTCAAGGAAAAAGAGAGTTTGACCGGCGACGATGTTCGCGAAGGGTTGACCGCGGTCGTGAGCGTCAAGGTTCCGCAGCCGCAGTTCGAGGGTCAAACCAAGGGCAAGCTGAACAGCGACATCAGCGGCTATGTGACGCAGTTTGTCAATGAGAAGCTGGGTGAATACTTCGATAAGAACTCGGCCATTGGCCGCCGTATCGTCAACAAAGCCATTGACGCGTCGCGTGCGCGCGAGGCCGCCCGCAAGGCGCGCGACCTGACGCGCCGCAAGGGGGCGCTGGAATCGGGCGGCATGCCGCACAAACTGGCCGATTGCCAGGAACGGGACCCGGAGCGCTGCGAACTGTTTCTGGTGGAGGGCGAATCCGCAGGCGGCACCGCCAAGCAGGGTCGCGACCGGCGCTTCCAGGCGATCCTGCCGCTCAAAGGCAAGATCCTCAACGTGGAAAAAGCGCGCTACGACAAGATGCTCGGCCACGAAGAAATCCGCGCCATGATCACGGCGCTTGGCACCGGCATCGGCAAAGACGATTTTGACCCCACAAAGCTGCGCTACGGCAAGATCATCATCATGACCGATGCCGACGTGGACGGCTCGCACATACGCACCCTGCTGCTCACGTTCTTCTTCCGCCACATGAATGAGCTGATCCTGCGCGAGCGGGTTTTCATCGCGCAACCGCCGCTCTACCGCATCAAGAAGGGCAAGATCGAGAAATACATCAAGGACGAAAAAGAGCTCACCAAGGAGCTGACCCGGCGAGCCACCGAGAATTTGGCGCTGGAGATTCACGCCAGCACCAATGGCGGCGGTCCCAAAGCCGTGCTCGAAGGCACGGAGTTGCGCGCGTTTCTGCTCAACCTGGACGAGTACGAAAAGATGTTCCACAAAGTGGAGCGCCGGCTGCGCGATGCGCGGGTGGTGGAAGTGCTGGGGAACATCGATCTGCGGGCGGATTACAAGGCGGAGTTCCAGGAAGAGGCCAACCTCAAGCCGGTGTTCGAGGCGCTCGAGAAGCTCGGACTGAAACCGGAGATGCGTCAGGATGAGGAGCATTCGTCTTACGCGGTGGTCTATCACGACCAGACAAACGCCGAGCGGTCGGTGGGCCTGGCACTGGCGGCGCAACCTGAATACCGGCGCTATCGCGCGCTGGGCCGCACCATCGCGCGCTACAACGATCCACCCTTCGTGGTGGTCAAGGACGAGGCCCGCGAAGCCCTCAAGGACTGGCGCGCGCTGCTCGATTTCGTGATGACCGAGGGCAAGAAGGGCGCAGACGTTACGCGTTACAAGGGCCTCGGTGAAATGAATGCCGAGCAACTCGCCGAAACCACCATGAATCCCGAAAAGCGCACGCTGCTTTCCGTGCGCCTGGAAGACGCTGTGACCTGCGAAGAGATCTTTTCCACGCTGATGGGCGAGGACGTGGAAAGCCGCCGCAAATTCATCGAAGACAACGCGCTGGACGTGAAGAATCTGGACGTGTAGGGGGGCGCGCGCGCCGGGTTTCACTTGGGGGGCTGACGGGTACGCGCATGAGTAAACAAATTGGGAGAGACCCAGAACAGCTCGCCCTCTTGTTTATCCTGGTGGCGGCCGGGTTCGGCCAGACGTCACCGGTCCCGTATGAGCCAGGCAGCGGTGCAACTTTCACGAGCGAAACGGTAAATCTTTCGTACCCAGGCTCTTACCCATCGATCCGGCAGGTGGACTTCGGAAACTTCAACTTTCCCATCCTCGACCAAGCCGGAAAACCTGCTGGGAGCTTTTCGCTCAAGGATGGGCACTACAAGCATGACGAACCCGGTGACCGTTTTTCGATGGACTTGGACTCGGTCTGTTACCTCAGTACATCCACGTCCTCCAAGGGGGGTTTCGCCCTCGTCCTGTTCTCGTGGTTCGCTGCAGGAGGAAGTTCTAGCCAGGGAGGGACCGCCCAGGTATTCACCGTATCGGACACCCACCTTCGATCCGTGCAGAAGATCGGCTGGGACACTCACTTCCAAGCAGGTCAGCCCACGGATTCATTCGACCCAAGCACGAACACGCTGGTGGTTCGCTCGGCCCACTACCTCCCAGGCGACGCCCATTGTTGCGTCTCGGCCATGGACATCGTCACCTTCCGATGGGATGGCGCTCGCTTTATCCAATTCGGCCTCCGGACCGAACTATCGGAATACGGCAAGAAAGAAGGAAAGATACTTCCCAAGGCACTTCCTCGTTGACCCAGTCAGACCGGTTCACACAGAACCCGCCAGCCTGCATGCCCTTCCACGAGGTCCATCGGGCTGCCAACTGCACCATGACCCCGATCCGAATGTTCTCGCGATCAAGCCGCGCTCGACTTGAGCTCCTCGCGAATGATGCGTCGCAGCGTGTCCTCAAGCCTCGGCGCCTTTCCCTCCAGGTATTCCCGAAGCGCCGCGTTGATTAGGGTTTGATAACCGGTCGCGCCCCCGGATTGTTCCGCCATTTCGAAAAAGCGGTCCACAATGTCTCGGTCGAGTCGGATCGTGATCCGGGTTTTGCCCTCCGGCTCCTGTTCCGGTGGAACGACCCTGCCTCGTTTGCCCTTGCTGAAATCGTAGCGATCTTTCATAGTGCCGCCTCATAATTGTACGCGCATTACGCCGATCGCCGGATAGGAACGAATCGGATCTGAACGCGCTGATGCAAGGCGGCCCCGATCCTGCGCAGCATTGCCAGCGAGTGCCCTTCGTAATCCGCGTCCTCGAGGCGGCAGATGACCGACGCCGTAGTGGCGATGAGTTTGGCCAGTTGAGTTTGGGTAAGGCCCGCCGCCGTCCTCAATTCACGGATCTTGCGGGCGATCTCCTCGTTCGCTCGCGCCTCGTCAAGGCCCTTCAGCCGGCTTGGCTTGCCTTGGTAGAACCGCCGGTGGAGGACCTCCACTGCGTCGCTGGTCGGTTTGGTCATCTTCGCCATGTCACGCCTCCTCGTAAGTATGTCTCCGTGGGTTCGCTTCGAAGCGCTTCTTTCGCTCGACGGCGCGATCAATCTCCTTCGGCGGAACGACCCGCTCTTTGATCAGCCCATGCGAGACCACTGCCGCCACTGTTCCGTGAAAGAAGTATAGGATTCGGTGGTGAACACCCTGAAGGCTCACCCGGAGCTCGTAAATTCCATCGCGCAGAAAGTCGGCCTCCGGCCGCCGCAGTTCGTGGCCTATTGCACGCAACCGCTCCAATCGCAGGAAACACTTGTCTTGAACCTTTGCGGGCAGTCCGCCGAACCACGGCAGGAACGGGCACGATCCATCCTCTTCCTGGTAAAGGATGATTTTCGTTCTGGGCACTCGGTTTTAGTCTATTCGCAAACTTGCGAAAGTGCAAATCGTAAGACCGCACGTACCGGCGATCGACCTGGGAGCGCCTTTGCGCAACTTGGCGACGTCCAGAATTCACATCTCCCCCCGAAAGCGGTTAACATAAAGCATTGACACCCAGAAGTCGGTTGGGGCTTTCCGTGCGCATGAAGGGCTGCCATCCATTTCTGCGAACGGCGTTCGCGACAATCAGGATCTCCGCATGAGCACTCTAGCAATCCATCCCATACACCGCGCGGTGCGCTTCTATGAAGCGCCCATCGGCAAAAAAGCCGTCATGGCGATCACCGGCGTCATGTTAGTCGGCTATGTATTCGCCCACCTGCTCGGCAACCTGCAAATCTATTCCTCCGATCCCGAGCAGATCAATCGCTACGCGGCCTTTCTACACAATCCGTCGAACGCGGCGGCGCTTTGGGCGGCGCGGAGCGTGCTGTTGGTGGCGGTGGTGCTGCATATTATCGCAGCCGTCCAACTCTGGCTACAGAACCGCGCGGCGCGGCCGGTTGGCTACCTGAAGAAGGCTGATGTGCCCACGTCCTACGCGGCGCGGACGATGATCTGGAGCGGGCCGATCGTCGGCGTCTTTGTGATCTTCCACGTGCTCCATCTCACAGTGGGCGCGGTGGTGCCGCTGCGCGAGCTGGGGCCGAACATGCCCGACGTGCGCTACAACGTGATCAACGGGTTTTCCAACCCATGGATCTCCGGTTTCTACATTCTGGCGATGATCCTGCTGTGTCTGCACCTGTACCACGGCATGTGGAGCATGTTTCAATCGCTCGGCATCAGCCATCCGCGTTACACGCTGGTGATTAAGAAGGCGGCGGCGGTGCTGGCGATTCTGGTCGCGGTGGGCAACTGTTCGATCCCCATCGCGGTGCTGACCGGGTTGCTGACGTATTGAGGAGGCCCAAATGGAACTCGATTCGAAATGTCCGACAGGTCCGATTGAGACGCGTTGGGACCGGCACCGCTTCAGCCTCAAGCTGGTGAACCCGGCCAATAAGCGCAAGTACACGATCCTGGCGGTGGGAACCGGCTTGGCGGGCGGATCCGCGGCCGCCTCGCTTGCCGAGCTGGGCTACAACGTGAAGTGCTTCTGCTTCCAGGATTCGCCGCGGCGCGCACATTCCATCGCCGCGCAGGGCGGCATCAATGCGGCCAAGAATTATCACAACGATGGCGACAGCATCTACCGACTGTTCTACGACACGGTGAAGGGCGGCGATTTCCGCGCCCGCGAATCGAACGTCTACCGCCTGGCCGAGATCAGCCTCAACATCATCGATCAGTGCGTGGCCCAGGGCGTACCGTTCGCACGCGAGTATTCCGGGTACCTGGATAACCGCAGCTTCGGCGGCGCGCAGGTCTCGCGCACGTTTTACGCCCGCGGGCAGACGGGGCAGCAGTTGCTGCTGGGCGCCTACCAGGCGCTGGAACGGCAGATCGGCGCCGGCACGGTGGAGATGTTCCCGCGCACGGAGATGCTCGACCTGATCGTCATTGACGGCCACGCGCGCGGCATTGTGACGCGCGACCTGATGACCGGCAAAATCGAGTCGTACCTGGGCGACGCGGTGGTGCTGGGCACTGGCGGCTACGGCAACGTCTATTATCTTTCCACCAACGCCAAAGGCTCCAACGCCACCGCCATCTGGCGGGCGCACAAGCGCGGCGCGCTGTTCGCCAACCCATGTTTCACGCAGATTCACCCGACGTGCATTCCGGTGTCCGGCGATTACCAATCCAAGCTCACCCTGATGAGCGAATCGCTGCGCAATGACGGCCGCGTTTGGGTCCCTGTGAAGAAGGGCGATACGCGGCCGGCCAGCCAGATTCCGGAAGACGAGCGCGATTACTACCTGGAACGCCGCTACCCGAGTTTCGGCAATCTGGTGCCACGCGATGTGGCTTCGCGCAACGCCAAGACGATTTGCGATGAAGGCCGCGGCGTGGGCGAGACCAAGCTTGCCGTGTATCTGGACCTTCGCGACGCCATCGCGCGCCTGGGCAAGCACACCATCAAGGAGCGCTACGGCAACCTGTTCGATATGTACGAGCGCATCGCCGGCGAAGATCCGTACCAGGCGCCGATGCGCATCTACCCAGCGATCCACTACACCATGGGCGGCCTCTGGGTGGACTACAACCTGATGTCCACCATTCCTGGCCTGTACGTGATCGGCGAGGCTAATTTCTCCGACCACGGCGCCAACCGGCTGGGCGCCAGCGCGCTGATGCAGGGCCTGGCGGACGGCTACTTCGTGCTGCCGAATACCATCAACGATTACGTGGCGTCGGCGAAACTGGAACAGGCCGATACCAGTCACGCCGCGGTACGCGCTGCCGAAGAACAGGTGGTGCAAACGACCAACAAGCTGCTGCACAGCAAGGGCACGCGCTCGGTGGATAGCTTCCACCGCGAGTTGGGCAAGCTGCTGTGGGAATACTGCGGGATGTCGCGAACCGCGGAAGGGCTGAAACTGGCGCTCTCGCAGATTCCAGACCTCCGCGAACAGTTCTGGCGCGAGGTGAAGGTGCTGGGCTCTGGCGAGGAGCTGAACCAATCTCTGGAAAAGGCCGGCCGCGTGGCGGACTTCTTCGAGTTGGCGGAGTTGATGTGCCTGGACGCGCTGGAGCGCAAGGAATCCTGCGGCGGCCATTTCCGTGAGGAATACCACACACCGGACGGCGAGGCCGCGCGCGACGACGAGCATTACTCTTACGCCGCGGCCTGGGAGTATCGCGGCGTGGGCAACCGGCCCGAACTGCACCAGGAGCCGCTCACTTTCGAATACGTGCACCCGACGCAGAGGAGCTACAAGTAATGAAGATCATCCTCCACATCTGGCGGCAGCGGAACGCGCACGAAGCGGGCCGCATGGTGCGCTACGAGGTGCCCAACGTCAACGAGCACATGTCGTTTCTCGAAATGCTCGACGTGCTCAACGAGGACCTCATTGCCAAGGACGAAGAGCCGGTGGCGTTCGACCACGATTGCCGCGAGGGCATCTGCGGCATGTGCGGGTGCATGGTGAACGGCGTGGCCCATGGGCCGAAGCCCGGCACCACGCTCTGCCAGCTTCACATGCGGTACTTCAAGGATGGCGACGAACTGTACCTCGAACCGTGGCGGGCTCGCGCGTTCCCTGTGGTGAAGGATCTGGTGGTGGACCGCAGCGCGTTCGACCGGGTGATCGCCGCCGGCGGTTTCATTTCGGTTTCCACCGGCAGCGCTCCCGACGGCAACGCCATCCCAGTGCCCAAGGAAAGCGCCGACTGCGCCATGGACGCCGCCGCTTGCATCGGCTGCGGTGCCTGCGTCGCCATGTGCCCGAACGCGTCGGCTTCGCTTTTCCTCGGCGCCAAGATTTCACACCTGGGCCTGTTGCCGCAGGGCCAGCCCGAACGCGACAGCCGTGCCGTAGCCATGGTGGCACAGGCCAACCGGGAACTCTTCGGGGCCTGCACCAACATCGGCGAGTGCGAAGCCGTCTGCCCCAAGGAAATCAAGCTGGAAGTGATCGCTAGAATGAACCGCGATTTCCTGAAAGCTAAGTGGACTGGGCGCGGAGCGGCTGACGAAGCCTGAGCCACGGCGCACATATGCGGCCAGCGTCGCGTGCGGGCGCTAGTTACTGTTCGGACTTGTGCCCTCAGAGTATCTATTTTACGTTGGTGATACAATCGCCCTAGTGTGAGAGTGAAATCTCACCTTGGCTGTTTGTATGGCCGGTGAAACAATCCTGATCGTGGAGGATTCTCCTGTCAGCCTGAAGCTGACGGCTTCGGCACTCCGGGCGGAAGGTTACAAGGTGCAGGTTGCGTCAACAGCGGAACAGGCGCTGTCTGCGCTCCTCTCCCTGAAACCGGATCTGATCCTGGTGGATATCATGCTGCCCGGCATGGACGGGCTGGAACTCACCACGCGGATCAAGCGAGACAGCCGGTTGCATGACGTCATGGTGCTGGCATTAACCGCCTGCGACATGGAAGGCGATGAAGAGCGGGCGCGCGACGCCGGCTGCGACGGTTACCTGACGAAACCGATCGACAGCCAGACGCTGACGCAGATTCGCCAGTACCTGGACTTCGGAGGCGAAGTGCCCGCGCCCCCGGAGCCAGCTGCCGAGATCCCGCGAAAGTGGAGCCCAGAGGCCTCTCCGGAACCGCTCGCGCTGGCGATTCCCGAATCCGAGCTGGCGGACCTGCGGCGCACATTCCTGGCAGACGGAGCCGTACAGAGCCAGCAGTTATTGGAGACCGTGGAGAACGGGTTCGACGAGAAAAACACCGCGCTATTGGTCCACCGATGGGCGGGGACCGGCGGACTGCTGGGATTTCCGCGAATCTCAAACCGGGCGCGCGAGGTGGAAGTGATTCTGCGATCGCCGCCCTGGACGAGCGCGCGGATGCGCGTCGCGCTGAAGAATCTGGCGCGAGCGTTTGCCGAGCCGGCGGCGGCCTTGGCGGAACTGCGGGTCCCGGACTCGATCGCCCAAGAACTCGAGGGCAAGCGAGTGGCGTTGGTCGGATTGGCGGATGCTGAAGCGGAACGGCTGTGCCGCGCGCTGGAGCGTGTGGGCGCGAAACCGAGACTGTTCCAGGCGGACGATCCGCCCGACACCGAAATCGTCCGCGAATGCAACGCGGCGCTGGTGCATGTGAGGCCGGAGACGATGGCCACGAAATGGCTGGTGCCCGACTTCGTGCCGCCGCCGAGGCTGCCAGTGGTTTTGATTGGCGCGCGGGAACGGCTGTTCGCCCTCAATCAGGCCGTGCAGGACCGGGCGGGAGACTTCCTGATCGACGGCTGGCAGCCGGAAGAAGCGCTGATGCGGTTGAGCTTCGTGTTGTCGCGCACAGCCGCGACAGAGTCTACCCCTCCAGCGGCGAGTCAGGTTGCGAAACCGGCCGCTCCGCATCCGCCCACGGCGGCAGGGCCTGCCGAGATACTCGTCGCGGACGACGATCTCACGGTGCGGACGGTGGTTCGCTCGGCGCTGCAGAAGTCCGGCATGCAGTGCCGGCTGGCGGCCAGCGGGCCGGAGGCCCTGGAGGAGATCAGGGTGCACCGTCCGCCTGCCGCGGTGCTGGACGTCAACATGCCGGAGATGGATGGCTTCGAGGTGCTGGCGGCCATCCGCGCGGAGAACATTCCGGTCCGGGTCATCCTGTTAACGGCGCGGCAGCAGGACCACGATGTGTTGCGCGGGTTCTCGCTGGGCGCGGACGATTACGTGGTGAAGCCGTTCAACCCGCTGGAACTGGTGGCGAGGCTGAAAAGGCTGTTGGTGGCTCACTGAAACGGCCGCTTACTGCTCCTTAGCGGCGGGGATGCCGGCCGGCACCCACTTCTTCAGGGCCTCGATCATTTCGTCCAGCCGCACCGGCTTCGCGATGTAGTCGTCCATGCCGGCCGCGATGCAGAGATCCCGGCTGCCCTCCATCGCCTCCGCCGTCATCGCGATGATCGGCACCCGCCCCTTCGACCCCTGCCGCTTGCGAATCTCCGCGGCCGCGGTGTAGCCGTCCATCTCCGGCATTTGGCAATCCATAAGAATCACATCGTACGGCAGCATGGCGCACAGTTCCAGCGCCTCGCGCCCGTTGCCGGCCACATCGGGACGCAGCCCGAGCCGCTCCAGCATGCGCACCGCCACCTTCTGGTTCACTGCATTGTCTTCCGCCACCAGCACCCGGATCGAAGTACCCGCATATCTGCCTGCGAGCTTCGATTTTATTTCCGCGATCTCGTGCAGCGCGTTCGTGTTGGTGGCAAATCCGCTTTGCAGTTTCTTCGACCACGCCGTAGCCAGAGTGTTCAGTAACTGCGATTGCCGTACCGGCTTCACCAGGCAGGCATCGATGCTGGCCCCTTCCATGTGCCGCACTTCGCTCGAGTGGCCCACCGACGTAAGCATGATCAGCACGGTGTCGCTCAACAGCGGGTCCGCCTTGATCGCCGCAGCCAGCGTGGCTCCGTCCATCTCAGGCATCTGGTAGTCCAGCAGTACCACTTGGTACGGATCCGCCGCCGCACGCGCATCGCGCAACGCCTGGAGCGCTTGCGCGGCCGCCGCATAGCTGCCGTTGCGCATCTCCCAATTGGTGATCTGTTCGTGCAGCATGCGCCGGTTCACGAGATTGTCGTCCACGATCAGCACGCGCAGGCCCCGCAGGTCGGCCACCGGCACTGGCTCCGCGTGCGGCTGCGCATCCAGGCGCAAAGGCAACGTGAACCAGAAAGTCGACCCCTTGCCCAACTGGCTGCTCACTCCCACCTCGCCGCCCATCAGCTTCACCAGTTGTTTGGAAATCGCCAGCCCTAGCCCCGTGCCGCCGGATTTCCGCGTGATCGAGCCATCCACCTGGCTGAACTTCTCGAACAGCCGGTCCATCTTCTCCGCTGGAATTCCCGGGCCGGTATCCTCGACCGAGACCCGAATCTGCGCCTTCTCCCCGTCGTGCGATTCGCAACTCACCGTGATCAGCACCTGGCCGCCCGGCGTGAACTTCACCGCATTGCCCGCCAAGTTGGTGACCACCTGGCGAATTCGCCCCGCGTCGCCGATGAAGTGACGCGGCATTTCCGGCGGATACTCCAGCACCAGGTCAAGCTTGCGGTCTTCGATCCGCGGCGCCAGCATTTCATTGACTTCTTCGATCACCAGCCGCAGGTCGAACGGAAACGATTCGATCGTCAACCGGCCGGCCTCGATTTTCGAAAAGTCCAGAATGTCGTTGATCACGCTCAGCAGGCACTCGCCCGAGCGCCTCACCGTCTCCGCGTACTCACGCTGCTCCGCTGACAACTCCGTATCCAGCAACAGCCCGGTCATCCCGATCACCCCGTTCATCGGCGTGCGGATCTCATGGCTCATGGTGGCCAGGAACTCGCTCTTGGCCTTCGTTGCCTGGTGCGCCACATACGCAAACTGTCCCAGCTCCATATTGGCGCGGGACAATTCCGCAGCCTGCGAGCGCAGTTCAGCAGTCTGCGCACGCACGCGGCGGCGCAAAACGACGACCCACGCTGCGCTGATGGCAATGATGGCGGCGAGGGCTCCCAGCAGCGCAAGAATCCGAGTGGCGGTCCACCAAGACGGCAGCTCGATTACAACCACATCCGCTGCGGAGCGAAGCAGCACTCGAAAGGACGTTGGCCTGCGGAACTCATCGGTTTCGATGGACCACACTCCCGTCAGCCTCAGCCGGCCCCTGATGGGAATCGACCGCACCCGCGCGGACGATCGGCTGTTGCTCAAGAGGGCGCTAAAGGTAGCGCCGTTGCTTTCCATCGCCAGCACGAGATCGTCGCCTTGCATCGTGTGACCAAGCAGCGTTCCCTGTATGGTGATCAGTTCGGCGTCGTGCTCGCCGCTCAAGCTGGTGGCTTGAGTCAGGTCCACGGGTGCGGGCTCGGTGGGAGCCGGGCCGAGTTGCCGGAATTCGCCGTCGTCCACGACCGGTGTGTACTGTCCGGCCGTGGGGAACCCGATCACGTCAACGCGGTCACCGGTCCGCACCGCTGCGTTTTGCGGGCTCACTACCTTGACGCCGCCGGACGCATCCTGAATGTAAAGGTACCGGCCCCGTTTGTCGAGAGTTACCACTCCCTGAACCCTTATCCTGTGGCCCGAAACAGTCTCCGGCAAGAATTGCATCAGACTGCTGGTTGGGAGTATCGGGAGCGTGTAGGGGTCGGCCTGCGCAGCTTCTAAAATCTGCACCTGATCCCAGCTGGGAACGAACAACTGGATACCGACCAGTTGGCGCTTCTCATTGAATAGCGCTCCACAAGCGCCACGGACGGCGACGCGTGCATCAATCAACGATGCATAGTTGGCACCTCGGTCGAAATTGGTGATCCATGCTTTGAACTTGCTCCGGCCGCTGGCGATGACGAGGGCCAGAGCCGGAGGGCCTGTTTGCCGATGGGCCAGCAACATGCTTTCCGTTCGGGCCGAATGTACGATGCCGTGTATTTCGACAAATTGGCTGTCCCGCTCACCGCTGAGGAGCTCTTCCAGCGGAAAGGGACGAGCAGGCGGCAGCGACGCTTTACCGAGGACGCGTATCTCAGGGTTCTCGACCTCCGGTGCAAAAAAGCCGGCACCGGATACCCCACGGACCTCGACGAGGTCTCCGGTGCGGGCCTCAGGAGGTGCACCCAGAATGTTAACGTAAATGCCTGCCGTGGAGTCCTGAAAAAATGTCAGACGTAGCTCGGGCGCGTAATAAGTAAGCACGCCCCGCAGATGGATGGGATACTGGCGCTGGGCCTCTTTGGAAGTGAGTTTGCGGATTTGTGCGGCTTCGGTGAGGACCGGCAGCGTTTCCTGCGCCCGCGCCGGGCAAATGCCGGAGATTCCGCCGCTCAGCAGCATCACGACCGCAGCAGCACGCGCGATCATCGTTTTTGCAAGCATGGGCTCATTCCCGCGGCTCACAGCGCTCAGCGACACTCATTCACCTCAGCTCGCGAGTGGTGCCGGTTGATCCCCAGCCTTAATACCACTGGAATATGAGGTCATCGCGTTCTCAGTTTCGTCGAACAGCTCCTGGCAGCGAGCCACCAGTTCACCAAGGCGCGATACCGGCGTCGGACTGGGCGCGAGCTCAAGTGCTTGACAAGCCTCGGCAAAAGCTTCAGCCCCGACTTGCCTGGCGCTGCCTTTGGTTCTATGGGCTTCCGTGCGCAGTCTTGGAACATCGGCCGCCGCCAGCGCGGCACGCATTTGCTGCAGGCTGGTTGCCGTCGATGTTTTGAAGACGTCGATCAGTTCCGGTATCAAGCTAGCATCGTCGGGTGCGACTTCCAGGAGCCATGCCGGGGGCGCCCACTTTGGGTGGCCCGTTTGCGGTCGCTCCGCTGCCAGACGGGTTGAAGGTCGTGGAGGATTCATCGCCTCAGCATCTCCGTTTGTTGCAACGTCGGAATACAGGGCATAGGAAGCCCTTTCGTTACTCAGTTTCCTCCTGGCGTCTCTTGCTTACTATACTGGCGGTCGTTAATCAGACACTACTATCAGCGGGCATCGCTATTACGTATCCCAAATGTTGTCTATGTGTTATCGCGCTTTGGCGGGCCGGGTCTCACCCCCGCAGCAATGAGTTCGGAAGGTCGTATCGCAGCGGCAAAGTTGCTTTGGACGGGCCCCGCTTGCCATGAACCGGTGTCCGGGCCGGCCTCGGTTCAAGTGGATCCCTGGGCAAGCTGTGAAAGTGGCGTCAACTGGCAACCGAATCGCTCAGACGCTACATTCTCCGGGCGCGGAGCGCTGGCATGACTACCGGAGGCTGATCGGTGAATTGGAACCTCTCTTCAAGTTCGAGAATGCGGCAGCCTACTCGCAGACGGGCCTTAAGCTCGGCAGACTTGAACGGCTTGGTGACATAATCGTCGGCGCCAGCCTCCATGGCCGTGACGAGATCATCGCCTCCGGTCTTTGCAGTCAGAATCAGCATGTAGGTGTAGCGGAGTTGGTTGCTGGCGCGGACCCGGCGGCATACCTCGATGCCATCCAGGCCCGGCATCAGCCAATCGAGGATCGCGAGGCGTGGACCCTCTTCGTCTGCCAACAGGCGCCATGCTTCCTCTCCATCGCTCGCTACAATCACGTCGTAGCCCCATTGCCTCAGCATGGACTGCAGCACCAACTGAAAAACCAAGTTGTCTTCGGCCACCAGGATGCGCATGATTCTGCTAGATCAAGCCTAGATCATTCGAGCAGATTTGAAACCGTTCCCATTGGCGAGAGGGTACTGCTCGGGTACCAGAGGCGGATTGCCGTTCCCATCGCCCATGGCGTGGCAGTGATGAGCGCCCTTTCAACGGAGCGGCACTGACAACGGGTGCCCAGCGTTCCTGCCGAACCGGGCCCAAGTGCCGGCATTTGGGCAATTGGCGCCAACCTGGGCTGGGACCAGCCATCTAATTGCCTGAAATGGCGTAATATCCGTAGCTGGCAGGCCGCGTGCACTTCAGTACAGCGGTCCATGCTACGGATTACGATTCACGACAGCGCCCGCGAGTTGCGGATGAAGCTTGAAGGCAAGCTTTCCGGGCCGTGGGTGGAAGAGTTGCGCCAATGCTGGCGGACGGCGTCGTCAACCACCGCCGGCCGGACCACTTCGCTCGACTTGAGCGAGGTGGATTTCGTCGACGACGCGGGGCAAGAGTTGCTCTCGGAAATGCGCCGGCAGGGCGTTCGGCTGGACGCAGCGACGCCGCTGATTCGAGCGCTGGTGGAGGAGGGCATCGAGCCCGCCTGCTGTGCTACGGTTGAAGAAAAGCCGGGTGGCAGCCCGCATGTTCCCCCCTTCCGCGACAAGTCCGGAGACCGTTAAGGCGCGCTACGAAGCGCTGCTGGAAGTTGCCGAATCGATTTCCGCGCAGCGCCAGCTTGCTACCCTCTTCACCGAGCTGAGCCGTTGCCTGAAGCGCCTGGTGGCGTTCGATTACATCACCCTTACCCTGGCGGACTTTGAGGAACGGGTGGTGCGGGTGCAAATTCTGGAAACCGACCAGCCGGTAGTTGGCGAGCTTCCCGGACCGATGCCTTTTGCGGAGACGCCGACTCTGGTGGCCCTGGAATCCGGGCGCCCGTATTACGTGCCGCGGGTGGGTCCCGAGCTGCCATTTCAGAAGCTGCGCGAGGTGCTGGTGGCCAACGGCGTGCAATCGTTCTGCGTGCTGCCGCTGCGCACCGCACAGAGGCAGATCGGCGGTCTTACCTTTGGATCTACCATGCAGGATGCTTACACTGCCGCGGACATCGAGTTCATGCAGCAGGTGGCCCACCAGGTATCGGTAGCGGTGGATAATGCGCTGAACTTCGAAGCGGCCCGGACCTATGAGCTGGCGCTGGCGCGCGAGCGCGACCGGCTGCGCGCGCTGCTCGAAATCAACAACGCGGTGGTGAGCTCGGTGGCCAGCAAGGAGCTGTTCCGCTCGGCATCCGCTTCCTTGCGGCGTGTCTTCGGACTGGATTACACCAGCCTGCTGCTGCTTGATGCGGAAAGCGGCGACCTGCGGGTGGCGGCGCTCGATTTTCCGGACAGCACGGGGGAACTCCAAGAGGACACGCTGGTGCCGATGGGTGACTCCGTGGCCGGGCACGTGTTCCGCACTCGCCAAGGCCGCATTCTAAACTTTGACGAAATGGATGCCCTTGCGCCAGCCACCGCCAGGGTGATGGCGGCGGAAGGCGTGCGCTCGTTCTGCGCGATGCCGCTGGTGGCGCATGGCGAGGCTCTGGGCGTGCTCACGGTGGGCTCGCGGCGCGACCGGTTCTTCTCCCAGGGCGATATGGATTTCTATACCCAGGTGGCCGGGCAGGTGGCGATCGCACTCGACAACGCGCTCTCCTACCGGCGCATCGAGGAGCTGAACGCCCGGCTGGCGGAAGAAAAGGTGTATCTCGAAGACGAAATCCGCACCGATAGCCGGTTTGAAGAAATCGTCGGCCAGAGCCGCGCGCTCAGGGCCAATCTGAAGCAGGTGGAGACGGTGGCGCCGACCGATTCCACGGTCTTAATTTGCGGCGAGACCGGCACCGGCAAAGAACTGCTGGCGCGCGCCATTCATAACCTGAGTTCGCGCCGCCAGGGCACGTTCGTCAAGCTGAACTGCGCCGCCATTCCTACCGGATTGCTCGAAAGCGAAATGTTCGGCCACGAAAAAGGCGCCTTCACCGGTGCCATCGCCCAGCGCATCGGCCGCTTTGAGCTGGCCCATCGCGGCACCATGTTTCTGGACGAAGTGGGCGAGATCCCGCTCGAGCTGCAAACCAAGCTGCTGCGCGTGCTGCAGGAACGCGAATTCGAGCGGCTGGGCAGCTCCCGCACCATCCGCACCGATGCGCGCCTGGTGGCCGCCACCAATCGCGACCTGGCCGCCATGGTGGAAGAGCGGCAGTTTCGCGCCGACCTCTACTACCGGCTCAACGTGTTTCCGATCACTGTCCCGCCGCTGCGCGAGCGGCGCGAGGACATCCCGCTGCTGGTGCGCTATTTCGTGCAACAGAACGCCCGGCGTATGAAACGGCGCATCACCTCCATCCCCGCCGAAACTATGGAGGCATTGACGCGCTATCACTGGCCGGGTAACATTCGCGAGCTGGCAAATTTCATTGAGCGCGCGGTGATTCTCTCGCCCGGGTCGGCGCTGCACGCGCCGGTGCGCGAGTTGAAGCGCGCCTCGGGCGGCGTCGGCGCAGTGACCATGGCTGCGGCAGAGCGAGAAGCCATTGAGCGCGCCCTTCGCGAATCCGGCGGCAAGGTAGGCGGAGCCGATGGAGCCGCCGCCCGGCTCGGCATGAAGCGCACCACGCTGCAAGCCAAGATGCGCAAGCTGGGTGTTAAAGTGGCGCAGGCGCCCGGACAGGCCCCCGGCCTGCGATGATTATTCTCTCGGCTCTCGGGAACGCCAAGCGTCCGGCACAGGAAGGCAAGGTCCGCGCGGACCCTGAGGCCAGCAATTTCTTGGACACTGCCCTCACCCCTGGCCCGCGCCGCCATTTGGGCCGGTGCCGAAATACGGGCAGCGGGGGCGCCCATTAGTCCAATAAACCCAGTCGGATACAATGGCCCGCTCGCTGCATCTTAAACTTGCATACAGGACGCGCTGGATGACTATGAAACCTAAGCTTCTCGTTTGGCTGGCGGTGGCGCCATTTGCCCTGGCGCAGAATTCCGCGCCGCTGAAGCTCACGCTGCACGATGCGGTGGCTCTGGCCCTGCGGCAGAATCCGCAGGTGATCCTCGCCAATCTGAACGTGGCGCAAAGCACCGAGGATAGCCGCGTGGCGCGATCGGGACTATTGCCGCAGGCGGGTGGACGGATCTCGGAGATGGTGCAGCGCTTGAATGTCGATGCGCTGTTCGGACAGCCGTTTCCTGGCATTGCGCAACACATTGGGCCGTTCTGGGTGGAGCAGGAGGGAATCCAGTTCAGCGCGCCTCTGGATCTGACGCTGTGGCGGCGCTACCGGGCGGCGCAGACCGGAATCACGGCGGCGCACGCGCTGGAAATGACGGCGCGCGAGGAAAGCGTGCTGCTGGTGGTTTCCCAATACCTCGGTTGTCAGCGGTCCGCGGCCGGCGTGGAAGCCGCGCAGGCCCGCGAGACGCTGGCGCAGGCGCTCTACGACCAGGCTGCCGACTTGCAAAAGAACGGCGTGGGAACCGGCATCGATACCTTGCGAGCCAATGTGCAACTGCAAAACGAGAAGCAGCGGGTGATCGTGACCCGCACCGAACTGGAGACCGGCCTCTTCGCCCTGGGCCGTTTATTGAGTGTCGATCCACAGCGAAAAATCGAACTGGCCGACCAGGTGCAATTCTTTGAAACGCCCGACGTCTCCGCCGATCGAACCCTGGAGCACGCCTACGCCACGCGTCCCGAACTGCGCCAGATTGCGGCCCAGATGGCGCAGGCGCAACTGGCCCTGAAGGCCGCCGAGGAAGAGCGGCTGCCGAAGCTCACGGTGAGCGGCGGTTGGTCGGAGCAGGGCCTCACGCCCACCAGTGTCATTCCGGTGTACCAATATCAGGCGAGCCTGGATGTCCCGCTTTTCACAGGCGGCCGGATTGGGGCCGAGCGCGCCAAAGTCGAAATATCCCTGCGGCAGCTCAAGCAGCAGGAGCAGGCCGCGCACGACTCGATCGCGCTGGAAGTGAAGACCGCCATCGCTCAACTGGCGGCGGCGCGCAACGAAGTCAAGGTGGCCAATCTGGGAGTGGACCTGGCGCGCCAGGAGGTGGACCAGGCCCGCGACCGCTTTCAGGCCGGGGTCGCCAACAACATCGAAGTGGTGAACGCGCAGAACGAGCTGGCGCGCGCCAACGATAACCAGATCTCGGCGCTTTACAGCTATAACCAGGCGCGGGCCGACCTCGCGCACGCCGCCGGGCAGATGGAGGCGCTCTACGCCAAGTAGGCACATCAATCCGTGGATCATCGCTTTCACGGTGATGCTGGCGACCTTCATGGAGGTGCTCGACACCAGCGTGGCGAACGTGGCGCTGCCGCACATCGCGGGCAACCTTTCCGCCTCCACCGATGAAGCCACCTGGATGCTGACCTCGTACCTGGTCGCCAATGCGATCATCCTGCCGATGGGCGGCTGGTTCAGCATGCTGATGGGCCGCAAGCGGTTCTACATGATCTGCGTGGCGCTGTTCACTGTCAGCTCGTGTTTGTGCGGCCTGGCACCCACGCTGGGCTCGCTGATTTTCTTTCGTGTCCTGCAGGGCATGGGCGGTGGCGCCTTGCAGCCCATGTCGCAAGCCATCCTGGTGGAGACTTTCCCCCGCGAGAAGCATGGCATGGCGATGGCGATATTCGGCATGGGCGTGGTGCTGGCGCCGGTGATCGGCCCCACCCTCGGCGGCTGGCTCACCGACGATTTCTCCTGGCGCTGGATCTTCTTCATCAATATTCCGGTCGGCGTGCTTTCGCTGCTGATGACCCAGGTGCTGGTGTTCGATCCACCCTACCTGGTGCGCCGCAGTTTCCGCGACGGTCTCAAAATCGACTACACGGGTTTTGGCCTGCTGGCGCTTGGACTGGGCTCGCTGGAAGTGGTGCTCGATGAAGGGCAGAAGGAAGACTGGTTCGGCTCGCAATTCATCGTCGGCTTCGCTATCGTGGCCGCTGTGTGCCTGGTCGCTGTTGTGTTCTGGGAGTTGCGGCATGAGCACCCGGTGATCGATTTTCGTGTGCTCAAGATCCGCAATTTCACCTTGGGCACGCTCTCCATGCTGGTGCTGGGCTTCGTTCTCTACGGCAGCACCATGCTGCTGCCGGTGCTGCTGCAGACGCTGCTGGGCTATACCGCCATGCTGAGCGGCCTGGTGCTCTCGCCGGGCGGCCTGGTGGTGATCGTCTGCATGCCGATTGTGGGCGTTCTGCTGCGCCATTTCCAGGCCCGCTGGCTGGTGATCTGCGGCGTGCTGGTGTCGGCCGCCGGGCTGGTGATCATGTCCCGGTTCAACCTTTACGTCGATTACGCAACGGCGGTCTGGAGCCGCATGGTGCAGAGCGCCGGCATGGCTTTCTTATTTGTCCCCATCAGCGTGGCGGCGGTGGCGATGGTGCCCAGGGATCGCATGAACTACGCCACCGGCCTGTTCAACCTGGCGCGCAACATCGGCGGCAGTTCCGGCATCGCCACCGTAACCACGCTGCTGGCGCGGCGGTCGCAGATGCATCAGCAGGTGTTGACGGCGCATCTGACACCTTATGACACCGCTTATCGGGACGCCATCCTGCACACCACGCAACTGGTTCACGCGCACGGCGCGACGATGCCGGACGCAGCCAGGCAGGCCGGCGGGCTCCTCTACGGCGGCCTACTGCGCCAGGCCGCCATGCTGTCCTTCGCCGATGCGTTCTGGGTAATGGCGCTGTTGTTTCTTTTGATTATTCCTTTTATGTTTTTGATGAAGCGGACCGCCCCCGCGCGCGGCCCGCTGGTGATGGAGTAACGTAATATGGCCGAATCGAGAGTCGCAATGCCGGAAACGGAAGAACGGCCCGCCGTGGCGGAGCCGGAGAAGAAATCGCCGGTGCGGTTTGTGGTAGTGATCCTGCTGATGATCGCGGTTGGGGTGGGGGTCTGGGCTTACTTTCATTATCGCGACCGCGTCTCGACCGACGACGCGGAAGTGGACGGGCACATCACCTCCATCGCACCCAAGATCAGTGGCAACGTGGTGGACGTGCTGGTGAACGACAATCAGCCGGTGAAGGCGGGAGACGTGCTGGTGCGCATCGACCCGCGCGACTACCAGGCGCGGGTTGACCAGGCGAAAGCCGCACTGGCGGAGCAGGAGAGCAAGTTGCGGGCGGCGCGGGTGGGCGTGCCATTAACCGATCTCACCACCGAGTCCGGCCAGAATATGGCTTCGGCCGGGGTGGCGGACACTCAAGCGGAACTCGACCGCGCGCGCCTGGTGTATGAAGAGGCCTCCAGCTCGGACCTGGCTTATGCCGAAGCCAACGTTCGCGCGCGCCAGGCCAGCAACGATCGCGCTCAAGCCGATCTGGCACGCATGAAGCCGCTGGTCGACAAAGCCGAAATCTCGCAACTGCAATATGACGCCTATGTGGCGGCAGCCAAGGTGGCGGATAGCGAGCTGAAGGCCGCCCAGGAAAAGCTGGCGTCTGCCACGAAGGATGCCGCGATCAAGAAAGCGGCGCTGGCGGCTGCCGAAACGCGCGTTGCCCAGGCGCAAGCGCAGCTCTCCAGCTCGGTGGCGAACCGCAAGCAAGTGGCCATTCGCACGGCCGACGTGGGCACCGCGCAGGCGGCCATCGAGAACAAGCGCGCGGCGCTCGAAGCCGCCGAACTGCAGCTCAGCTACACGACCATCACCGCGCCCATCGACGGCGTGGTGACGCGCAAGAGCGTGGAAGTCGGCCAGATGCTGCAGCCCGGCCAAGGCATCATGGCCCTGATCCCCTTGAACGATACCTGGGTGGTAGCCAATTTCAAGGAGACCCAACTCGCCCAGGTGCATGCCGGCCAGCGGGCGGAGGTTCACGTGGATATGTACGGCGACACCATCGACGGCCACGTGGATTCCATTGCCGGCGCTACCGGCGCCAGCATGAGCCTGTTGCCGCCCGAGAACGCTACCGGCAACTTCGTTAAAGTCGTTCAGCGTATTCCGGTGAAAATCGTGGTGGACCAGCGTAAGGGCGTGGTTTTGCGGCCCGGCATGAATGTGGATGTGACGATCTACACGAAGTAGGACTCTGTGGCGCGGGCCTCCGGCCGGCGTTCGGCGGCTGGCAGGCCGGTGGCCTGCCCCACTTGCCTGGCACGCTGAGCGAGATCGCCGATTACTGCAAGCTCTCCACGCGCAATTCGCGGAAGAAGGTGCGGCCGGGGCCGTAGTGTGCCATGCCCACGTAGCCCTCTGCGAAGCTCGAATCGCTTATTCCTATCACCTGCTCGCCATTCAACAGAATCGCAATCCGGTGGCGGACGCATTCGACGGTAATGCGATTTTTTGCCCCGGCACGGTTCAGCGCCGCAAGAGCCGGCCCGGTGACGTGCGTCCAGGGCACCAGCGCGACTTCGCCACTGAATGGAAAGATCTTCTTCACGAGCTTAAATGAAATGTCTTTGGCTTTCTCGGCGCCCGAAAGCAACAAGATATAGCAGCCTTCGTCATTCAGACGAAAGACCATACCCCCGGCCACAGGGCCGGAAGAATCCATCGAAACCGATGCACGGAAGCTGCTCCACCATGGGCCGTAGGCCACCAGGGAGCCTTCCCCGAAACCACCATGTTGCGGCGCCGGCCGGCTGGAAGTAAGATCTAGCCCGCCGGAGCGGCTACGAGTCGTTCCCTCGCCAGTGTTCGCCGACTTCGGCGCATTCGCGACTGCTGAGATCTCATACGCTCCCTGCACGTATCGGGAGCCGGCCCGGTTGGGCCACCCGCTGCGAGAATCGGAAAAATCGTCCTGGTAGATCGTGGCGTGGGAGGGGCTCTGTGTCACATGCGGTTCCCATGGATAGGGATGCGCCGTGGGTGACACCACGCACGAATTTGGCGAGAAGTGAACGGGGTTCTGATGCGTGCCTTCGGAGCCGACTGAGCGACGTGTCGCCACCCCGACCCCGGCGCGATTCACTTTCACCTGAATCCGGCGGAATCTCCCAGGGTTCTGTGGGTAATAAGCGACCGTATACTGCGCCTGCAAGATGCCGAGAATATGGCCGATCACCCTTTGCAGATCCCGTTCGGATGCAGGGAAGAACGATTCGGCTCCAGTTTCTTTGGCAATACGGTCGAAGACTTGGAGCGGGTTGTCGATTTCCTGCCCGCTAACCAGGCTCACGGTCTTTCCACTCTGGCGATAGGAGTCGTATTCCGATTTGTCGAAGAAGCCGATCATGAAGATCTGCGGTTTCGAAGACCGCGCAAGCTGAATCAATTGTTGCAACCGCAAGCGGCTGTGCTGGTCGGCCCCGTCGGTGATCACCACCACGGCCTGTCTAACGTTGATGGCGGAGCGCAGGTTGCAGAGCCCGGTTGCGAGGGCGTCATAGAGGGCGGTCCCGCCACCCATCGAAGCGACTCTAGCCGCCGGGGGAGTCACGCGTTGGTCCGCGGAGAGTTTCTCGAAGGCCCCGACGCGGTCAGTGAACGGAGCCAGAAAGACCTCATCTTCCGGCCGATTGCCGTGGAGAAGCGGGCCGAGCAGAGCCCGAACTCCCGCAAGCTTCTTGCTGGACTCCATGCTGCTGCTGGAATCCAGCAGGACCACGAGGCTGATGGGTTGATCTTCCGCACCGAAAAATGAGATCGTCTGGGGGCGTCCATCCTCCAAGATGGTGAAGTCCTGCGCGGAGAGCCCGCGCACATCGCGACCTTCCTTGTCGGTGACTTGAACGGCAATCGATTGCAGATTTACGTCAGCCTTAAACAGGGGCGCGTTCGATTGAGCGAGCGCCAACGATGCGCAGAGCAGAAGACCGGCCGGACAGAATGTTGGGAGCAGTCGAGGCACGTACAACGCGATCTTACACCCTGCTGCAAGAGTTTGGCCCGAATGGATGGACGAGCAAGGGGAAGAGCGCGCCGAGATTCGCCCGGTTGGTAGGTCAGGAACCACATCTGTCCAAGACAATTTCGTAAGACTTGACGGAAATCCTGCTAGGTTCAGATCTGGGTTTGTCCAGAACCGATCTCAACCGAGAGGATTTCCGCCATGAATCGAGTATGCAGCATTTTTG
>JBAVEN010000099.1:0-53486 GCA_049587755.1 Bryobacteraceae bacterium
GCCGCGGCCCGCGGCCGCCCAGCGGGCCGAAAGACCATAAGGCGTGTACGATGCGGGTGGCCTGCCACGGCTTGACGTAGCGAAGCTGTTCGGGGAAGCGCGCGGGATCGGCGGCAGCGCTGAAGGCTTCCTTACCCAGAATGGCAGAGACCTGGTGGTGGCCGTGGCCATCAAACGGTGTGCCAGTGAAAACCAGAATGATGACGTCCGGGCGATAGCTGCGGATCACCCACACGATGTCGGAGAGAATGCGATCGTGGCCCCACTTCTGCATGGTCTCGTCGGCGGTCTTGCTGAAGCCGAAATCGATGGCGCGGGTAAAGAACTGGGTGGCACCATCGATCTGGCGCGCCGCCAGTAGTTCCTGGGTGCGAATCACGCCGAGCGCGGCGCCCTGTTCGGGGCCGATCAGGTTCTGGCCGCCCTCGCCGCGGGTGACCGAAAGATAGGCAGTGCGCATGTGACGGCCGCGGGCGAAATAGGCCAGCACGCCGGTGCGCTCATCATCCGGGTGCGCGGCGATCATCAAGACGCTGCCAAGCTGGTTGAGACGCTCGATCGATTCGAGCAGCTCGGGTGTTCCCGAAAAAGGCCGCGGCTGGCCGGCCAACGGAAGCAGCGCGGCGAGAAAAAGGACGGCACCCAGAACGAGTTTGCGTGAAGTCACCAGTAGTCTATTCTACGATGGCGGCGTTTTGAAAATCTTGTGTGCGGGTCAAGGGCGCGCGCGACGACGGCGTGAGGGCTTCGGATTCTCAGGAGGATCTTACGGCCAGTGCCGGGGCTGGGCCACTCCAGCGAGTTTTGCCGACGGTTTACGCCGCGGGCTGCGCGCCATTTCTCATATAGCACCAAACCGGACCTTAAAATCGCTTGTTTTCTTCGGGGTTCAGCGGTAGGCTATCCATAAAGGATTTATGGGAGCACAAGACAAACCCGGAGACCTGGTTCAAGGGACGCTCGACATGTTGGTGCTCAAGACCCTTGCCCAAGGCGCCTTGCATGGCTACGCCATTGCCGAGTTCATCCAGACAACCTCCAACAACGTGCTTCGTGTCGAAGAGGGCGCACTCTATCCGGCGCTGCACCGTCTCGAGCTGCGGGGCCTGCTGGCTTCGGAATGGGGCGCATCGGAAAACAACCGGCGCGCCAAGTACTATCGGCTGACCGCCGCAGGGCGGAAGCAACTAGCTGCGGAATGTGAGCACTGGGGCCGCATGACCTCGGCGATTGCGTTGATCATGGACACCGCATAGGAGAGTCACGTGCTGCTCGAACGCCTCAGCATCCTTTGGTTGCGAGCCCAGGCGCTGATCCATCGCCGCAGGCTGGACCGCGGCCTGGACGAGGAACTCGCGTTTCACCTGGCCATGCGCGCCCAAAAATATGGGGACGATCCGGCGGGACATGCGACGGCGAGACGCGAATTTGGAAATGCGACGCGGATTCGCGAGACCTGCCGCGAGCTATGGACATTTCCCGCTCTCGAGGCGCTCTGGCAGGACCTGCGCTATGCAGCCCGGACGCTGGCGAAGACGCCGACGTTCAGCATGGTGGCAATCCTTTCGCTCGCTTTGGGCATCGGAGTCAACGCCGCGCTTTTCAGTCTGGCGGATGTCATGCTGCTGCGCGCTTTGCCGGTGAAGAATCCGCACGAGCTGGTGGAGTTTGTCAGAAACAGCCCCAGCGGGGCCATGATGACGAATCTGCCCTACCCGGTTTTCGAGCGCTTTCGAAGCGATCGCAGCGTGCTCGCGGACGTTTTCGCTTTTTACGATTCGAGCCTCGCATTCCGGGCTGGCGGCATCACAGAACGCGCCACGGCGCATGAAGTTTCCGGCTCCTTCTTTCCGTCGCTGGGAGTCCAGCCTCTGATGGGGCGCACGATCGGCCCCGACGACGACCGGGCTGGCGCGGCCAATCACGTGGCAATGCTCAGCTACGGGTTTTGGAGCCGGAGGTTCGGAAGAGATCCGTCAATTCTCGGCGCCAGCGTGCATTTGTCGGGCGAGGCCGTCACCGTGATCGGCATCATGCCGCCGCAGTTCTTTGGCCTGGATCGCGGGAGGGTTCCGGACCTGTGGATTCCTCTCGCGGCGGACCGGGATCCCGGCGATGTTTGGGTGCTGGGCCGGTTGCGTCCCGGCATTTCGGTCGCGCGAGCACGCGACCAGCTCTCGCCGTTATTCCACCAGGCGCTGGAGGACGAGTTGAGGCTTTATCCGGAGGGGTGGGACCAGAAGAAGTTCCTGGCTTCGAGGCTCCTGGTGAATCGCGCCACCCAGGGCACGTCGGGCGTGAGGTGGGACTACTGGGATTACTCCAATACGCTGAAGATCCTGATCGGCCTCACGGGGCTGGTGCTGCTGATTGCGTGCGCCAACCTGGCGAATCTGCTGATGGCCCGTTCTGCCGCGCGGGCGCGGGAGATCGGTATCCGGCTGGCGATGGGAGCCGGGCGATGGCGGCTGGTTCGCCAATTGATGACCGAGAACCTACTGCTCTCATTGACCGGCGGCGCACTTGGCGTTTTGGTTGCCGGATGGGGACACCATCTCCTGCTGGGATTCCTGGTGGACGATCCGCTCAACGTGGCGCTCGATTTCCGGCTCGACTATCGGTTGCTCGGCTTCGGCCTGGCGCTGTCGGTGATGACCGGGTTGTTGTTTGGGCTGGTGCCCGCGATTCGCGCCACGCGTGCCGAGATGTCCGGCTTCATCCATAGTGCAGGCCGGCAGCGAGGCGCATGGAACATGCCACTCGCCAAGGGTCTGCTCGCGTTTCAAATCGGCCTCTCGATGGTCCTGCTAGTCGGCGCAGGTTTATTCGCTCGCAGCTTGAGGAACCTGGGCGCGGCGGACCTGGGGTTCGCACGCGAGAACCTGGCGATGATGGATGTTGGCACGACCGGGAAGGCGCCTCAAGCGCTGCAACAGTTTTGGATGGAATTGACCAGACGCGTAGCGGTTCTTCCAGGTACACGAAGCGTGGCGCTGGCGGGGGATGCGGTGTTCGGAAATGGCGGCTGGAACGAAACGGTTTTGATCGAGCGCCCGGGACAGCCCTCGCAGAATGCGCAAGTTTCCTTCAACGTCGTCAGTCCCGGATTCTTTGCAACGGCCGGCATTCCCGTCCTCGCGGGCCGTGAGTTCGGGGAGCAGGATCGCGAGAATACGCCACTCGTGGCTCTGGTAAATCAAACCTTCGCACATCGATTCTTCGGTGATGAAAACCCGATCGGAAGACGCTTCGGCGATGGGCGCAGACGGTACGAGATCGTGGGCGTGGTGGGCGATGCGAAGTATGGCTACGTCCGCGAGCGGATGCGGGCGATGGTGTTTTATCCCATGTGGCAGGCGCGGGCAAGAGCCTCCTCGGTGCTGCACGTACGAACGATGGCTGAACCCAGGGCGCTCGAGCCGCCAATCCGCCGCGAAATCCAGGCCATCGACAACGAGGTGATGATCAGTCAGATCAGAACCTTGCCCGAGGTCATTCGCAGCCAGTTGCGCGAGGACCGCATGTTCGCCGCGCTGGCAAGCTTCTTTGCGCTGCTGGCGTTGGCCCTGGGCGCCATAGGCATCTACGGAATCGTGGCGTACCGCGCTGCGCGCCGCACGGCTGAAATCGGAGTCCGCATGGCTCTGGGCGCACAGAAGAGCGATGTGCAATGGCTGATCATGCGAGAGACCCTCGTCCTGCTGGCTGCCGGCGCCGCCATCGGCGTGCCGGCGGCGCTGGCGGCGGCGCGGCTGGTCAAGAGCCAGTTGTTTGCTCTGGACCCGTGGGACCCAGTGACGATCGTGTGCGCCAGCGTGGTCCTGTTTGCCGCCGGTGCCTTGGCTGGTTTCCTTCCTGCGCAGCGAGCTGCGTCCGTTGATCCGACAGTGGCGTTGCGTAGCGACTAGGGAATTCGCATCGACTCGATGGACGGCTGAAGCGAAGCCACCAGCCTCCGGTGTGGCGTGGCTTAGTCCCCGATGCTGATGGTTTTCATTTTGCGATATGGGTTACTGCGCTCCAGGCTGAGCAGTGCGGCATCGCGCGTGACGGTGCCGCTCGTCTCGCTCGTCTCGTTGAGCTGTCCGGCGAGCAACGCGTCTCGGAACCTCTTCGTCCAGAGAACTGGTAAATACGTAGCCTGTGTCCCCGAAGACCTCCCAAAAGGCCTTGACAGGTCGCTCCATATCAGTTCTCCGTCGGAACTTTGTCCAGGTGATCAATGACGACCACATCGACCGGAATATCCTTCACTTTCTCCAGCTTGAGTCCGAGCTGCCTCTCGACCGCCGTAAAGATGCTCGGCACTCCGCCACCCGACGCGTCGCTCGCAGCCGCTGCATCCGCTTGCGGCGGTCCGCTCGCGGCGGCTCCGCGAACTTCCCGGGCCGCCGCAACTCTCGCATGAAAACTCCAGTATGAAGTCGTATTTGCCAGTCAGGCCGGTCTTGTCCCTCACTCTTGGCTTCTTGGTCCCTAGATTGGCGGCAAGATCAGCTCCCAGCCCCAGCGCGATCTTGGATCGCAGATTGTACGCAAATTGAGCCATGGATCGCTCCTGATACTTCACCCGCTGGGCTCCCTGCAACTGGATCGTAAACGTTTGGGGCCCCGGCGGAAGAATTGGGAAGCCGTCTTTGTCGATAACCGGAGGTTTCGCACCGCTCGCAACGGCGGGCGCCGGAGCTGACCTCGACTCTTTCAACCTTGGACCGTCCTTCGCCACCGCAAGATCGTAACCAGGGAAGTTCTGCGTCTCGTGATGAACCGTCAGGTGGAACCGCTGCGCCAGCAGATTCTGCAGCATCAATCGGAACTGCTCCTTCGTGGTACCCGGCGGCATTGTCGCGTCAATCACGTAACTGTTGGATCCCATGAGGTCCCCAAAAATCCACTTGGGACCCGCTACCTGGTCCACCGGCACGTCATACGCCCTCATCAGCAACTCCACCATCGAGGCTCGCCCAAAATGAATTCGCCCGGGGTCATTGGTCCCTGGCCCGCCGGTCGCTGCTAACGGAGGAGGTGCCGAAGGGTCGACTGCTTTCACCGACGCCGCGTCGAAAGCTGGCTGTTGCGCAAAACACAGGCTAGCCACCAGGCCGCCAACCATGGCTGGCAATGTCATGTAGATTCGCTTCATCGCCCAATCCTCCAACAGTCTTACAGGCATAGGCCGAAGTTCCCACTTTGCTTTAGATGGCGGCTTACCGGTTCCGCGCGCGACGGAACGACTGCGACTATACGGACCGCATTGACCAAGCGGGGAACCATTCTTACTACAAAGACAGGAACGAGTGACAGGCTACGTGTTTCCAGAAACCCCTCCCCCAATAAAGCCATCGCCGCCTACTCCTTCGGCCCAATTCCCAGGGTTTTCATTTTGCGATACAGGTTGCTGCGCTCGAGGCCGAGTAACTCGGCGGTTCTGGTGACGTTGCCGCTGGTCTCTTCGAGCTTTCTTAGGATGTAATCGCGCTCGGCGGCTTCGCGCACATCCTGCAGACTGCCGAAGCGGTCGGTCGGGCGGTCCTGCGGCTTGCGGGTGCCGGCGAGGGGAATGTGGCGCGCATCGACGCGCACTTGGGGATTCAAGATGACGATGCGCTCGATCAGATTTTTGAGCTCACGCACGTTGCCGGGCCAGTGGTAATCGGCGAGCACGCGGTACGCCTCCGGGGTTAGCTCTTTAGGCTTGCGGCCGTAAGCAGTGGTGAACTCGTGGAGGAAAAAGTCGGCCAGCAGCGGGATATCTTCGCGGCGATCGCGCAGCGGCGGCACGGAGAAGGGAATCACGTTGAGCCGGTAGAAGAGGTCCTCGCGGAAATTGCCGCGCTCGATCTCCTCTTCCAGGTTCTTATTGGTGGCGGCGACCACGCGAACGTCCACCTGGACGCTGCCGGGGCCGCCGACCGGTTCGAAGCGTTGCTCTTCAAGCGCACGCAGCACTTTGGACTGGGTGCGCAGGCTCATATCGCCGACTTCGTCGAGAAACAGCGTGCCACCGTCGGCCTTTTGAAACTTGCCGACCTTATCTTCGTGGGCGCTGGTGAAGCTGCCCTTGGTGTGGCCGAACAGCTCACTTTCAATCAGCTCTTCGGGAATGGCGGCGCAGTTGACTTCGACGAACGGCTCGGCGGCGCGCGGGCTGAGGGAATGGATGGCGTGAGCCACCAGCTCCTTGCCGGTGCCGCTTTCGCCATAGATGAGCACGCGGCCGTTGGTGGCGGCCATGAGGGAAAGCTGCTGGCGCAGCGCCTTCATGGGGACGCTTTCGCCGATGATGCGGGGGCGGGCGCCGGCGTCCTGCTTGAGCTGGCTGTTTTCGATGGCCAGGGCGCGGTGCGCCAGGGCGTTTTTGACGACAACCGAGATTTTGTCGATGGAGAGCGGCTTCTCGAGAAAATCGAAAGCGCCCAGCTTGGTGGCCTTGACCGCGGCCTCGATGCTGCCGTGGCCGGAGATCACCACCACCTCGGGCCGCTCGGCGAACGGCGTTGCCTGGATGCGCTCGAGGACCTCCATGCCGTCGATGCCGGGCAGCCAGATATCGAGCAGCACCAGCTCGAAGCCGGCGCCGGGCAGGGCGGCCAGGCAGGCTTCACCGCTTTCCGCCGTTTCCACCCGATAGCCGTCGTCCTCAAGCACGCCGGCGAGCGAGCGGCGGATCTCCGGCTCGTCATCCACCACCAGGATGCGGCGCTGCTTCATGCTTTCACTGGGGCCGCGGGCGGCGCCTGCGGCACGCCGTTCTCTCCGCTTTCGGTCTCGACGGCCACCGGAATCTCGACGGTGAAGCGGGCGCCTGCCGGCTGGTTGTCTTCCACGCGGATGTGTGCGTTGTGGTCGGCCACGATGCGGCTGACGATAGCCAGGCCGAGTCCGGTGCCGCGCCGCTTGGTGGAGAAATAGGGCAGGAACAGCTTTTCCTTTTCTTCCGGGCTGACACCGCAGCCGGAATCGGCCACGACCAACTCGACGGTATCGACCAGGCCGGTCTGGGTGGCCACATAGAGATTCTTGACGAGCGAATCCTGCATGGCCTCGGCGGCGTTATCCACCAGGTTCACCACGACGCGCTGGAACTGGTCGCGGTCCAGGTTGACGGCGGGAAGGTCGGGGGCGAAGCTGGTGCGTAAGTTGATGCCGTCCAGGCGGCCGCGAAAGATGGCCAGCGCCTCGCGGGTGACTTCGTTGAGGTCGGAGCGCACCGGCTGCGCCGCGGGGAAGCGCGCGAACTGCGAGAATTCATCTACCAGGGTCTTGACCGATTCGACCGAGCGGCTGATGGTTTGCGCGCACTCATCGAGGATGTGGCGCGGCGCGGCGGCCAGATCGAGACGGTCAATCTGCCGCGCGATTCGTTCGGCGGAGAGGGCGATGGGAGTAAGCGGGTTCTTGATTTCGTGCGCCACGCGCCGCGCCACTTCGTGCCAGGCGGCGGCTTTTTGGGCGCGCAGCAGCTCGCTGGTATCCTCGATGACAATTACGAAGCCGGAAGTGACCTTTTCCTCGAGCGCCGCGACCGTAACCGCCAGGTGCCGGTTGTGGTTTTCGGTGCGCAACTCCAACTGACGCGACGCGGCGCCGGTACGGCGGGCGCGTTTCATAAGGTACTTGATTTCGGCCGTGTCCTCGCGGGAAAACAGGTCTTCCAGGCGGGTAGCCTTTTCCACCTCGGCGCCGGGAAAGATCTGATAAAGCGCGCGGTTGACGCGCTGGATGGCGCCGTCGGCGGAGATGGAGATGACGCCGGTGGGGATGCTTTCGAGGATGGCCTCGGTGAAACGGCGGCGGCGGTCGAGCTCGCGGCTGTTGGCTTCAAGCTCCTGGGTCATCTGGTTGAAGCCGCGCACCAGCGAGCCCAGCTCATCGGCGGCGCGCACGTTGACGCGGTGCGAGAGGTTGCCCTTGCGCACCTGGCTGGCGGCTTCGGCCAGCGCGGTGATGGGAATGCTGATCTGCTTGGCGAGAAAGAGGGCGATCCAGGTGGCCACGAAGAGGACGAACAGCGTGATCAGGGTCATCAGCATCACGCTGACACGACGCACCGACCGCGCGTTGTCGTGGTTCTCGCGCCATTCGCGGGCCCATGTGCCGACGACAGCTTTCTTTTCCGTCACGTCTCCGGGCACCTGAGCGGTCACGGTGACGAATCCCAGGGTCCGTTCTCCCTGGAGGACCGGGTAGGACGCGGCGACCAGACGGTCCACCGTTGGCGGCTGCCGGTAGGCCCCCCAGGAATCGATCGGTGGCCCGCCAGAGGGGCCATAGATTGCCGCGGAGGCGAGTTCATAGCGGACAGCGAAGCGCGCCAGAAGGCCCGGCGTGCGCGCGCCACCCTCGATCAACTGGCGGACTTCGGGCTGCGCCGCCAGCAGCGCGGCCTGCGCATCGGTCTCATCCTGCATCTCCTTACCGAGCTGGCGGGTAATGGTCTCGAACGCTTTCAGCTCGTTGGCCCTCGGCTCCTGGAACCAGGTGGCAATGTTGCGATTCATGACCTCATAGCTGAACAACACGAGGAAGAACACCGGCACGAAGCTGAGGGCAAGAGCGCCCACCAGCAGCTTGGTTTTGATGCGCGATCCTTCGCGGCGGCTCTGGCGCTCGACATACAGCTTGACGAACTCGCGGGTGAGAATCCAGCCGAGCGTGACCATGAGGAGAAAGATGAGGCTGGAAACGGCCCAGAAGATCAGCGTCTGATTGGGATTGGCGGGGCGGAAATTACCTGGGTTGAACGAGCCTTCCCAGACCACCAGGATGACGGAAATCGCCAGCAGGATGGAGAGAGAACCGTAAACCAGGCGCTTTCTCAACGACATTGGCCTCAGCTCCGATTATACGTGGCTGGCAGTGCGCGGCGCTGGTTCAGACAGACGCCATCGGACAAGATTGCGGCCAGTGTGCGGTCTGTGAAGTTCGTTGACGAGACTCGATGGAGCTATCGCTCAATTGCAGGGCCTAAAGGCCACATTCCGCAGGTCCAACGTCGGCACGGCTCAAGCCGTGCTTCTCTCGAAAATGGCCCGCCAGTTGGCCGCGAGAGGCGGATTGGCAATCCGCCGCAGGTTGCCTGGCGGCCAACCTGCCCCACACGTGCCATTTTCATGCGTTCGGGTGAGGCTTGCCTCATGACGCGACTGATACAAGGCTGCAGAAGCCTGTCGCGAGTTTGTGAGACGTGGCACTGGTTTAGATTACCCATTCGGCGGTAATGGCGGCCACGGGAGCGAATCGCGCGTGACCGTCAAGCGATGCAGACGGCCACACAGGTGCACCTGAGGACGGGTGCGCCGCCACGACCAGAGGATTCTGGATTTTTTACCGAAGCGCCGCCCCCGCGAGCTTACTTCACGCTTTCGACTTTAATGGCGCCGTCAGCCATCGTGCCTGTGATGGTAACTTTCTTGCCGGCGAATTCCTTGACTTTGTCCTGATCGGCGATTTTGACGACCGTGCCATCGTCAGTGACAAGCACGGCGGGCGAACCGCGCTTAATGCAGTTCTGCGCGCAGGTCACATTGCCCAGCATTGCCTTGTTGTGGGAGCATGCCTCGTCTATGATGTACCCGGTCCACTCCGCGGCCATCGCTGAACCGGCGGCCAGCGCGGCCAACAACATCAACTTTCTCATCTCGTCCCTCCTCCTGCACCAATCAGTATACGAGTTCCCGCGAAAAGGCGCAGCCTTGCGCGAAGGTTACAACTGTGAACTTAGCGGTGGGAAAGCCTGCGGCAGCCTTCGCCGGGGCGGCGACGCGCAGAGGGCGTATCGAACGATACGAAGCCGGAGAATCGGAACGTGGTCCTGGTGTTCGCTTGGTGCATGAGTGCTCCGTGGAAAGCCGGGCCGGGCATGCCCGGCCCCTACGGCGTATGTGCTGCGGGGCGCTATTGGCTAGGGGGTGTCGGCCGCTGGGGTTAGTAAAAGAGGTACTTTCGCCACTGCGCGTCGCTTTTGCCCAGCATCCGCATGAGGTGGCGGCTGGTGTGGAGGCTGAAAGGACGGGGCTGCCGCGCCAACCGCATGCCGGCTTCTTCGGGTGTGCGGTTGCCCTTGCGGTTGTTGCAGTGATGGCAGCAGGCGACCAGATTCTCCCAGGCCGATTCGCCAGCCCTGGAGCGGGGGACCACGTGGTCCAGGGTCAGCTCGCCGGACGGCAAGGTGCGAGAACAATACTGGCAGGTGTAGCGATCGCGCATGAGGATGTTCTTGCGCGAAAGCGCCCGCGTCTGATGGGGAATCCGGCGGTACTCGAGCAACCGGATCACCGACGGCAGGCGCACCGCGGCCCGCGCCGAATGGATCGCGTGGGCCGATTCTTCTTCCGCCGAGGCTACGCCCTTGAGCACCAGCACCAGGGCGCGGCGGGCCGCACAAATGTTGATCGGCTCATAGCTGGCGTTGAGCACCAGCACCGGTTTCTGCAGTCGATCAGCCATTTCAGGAAGTTCCCTCCATCACGGATGGACTTGCCCGGAGCGAAGACGGGAAACGGCGGTCGGCCCGCGCCACAGTCAGCAGCGCCACGCGCGCGGCGCCGGCGCGCTTCAAGGCGAGCGCGCAAGCAGCCCCGGTGGAACCAGTCGTCATCACATCGTCGATCAGCAGGATCTTGCGGCCCGCCGCACGGGCTGGACGGCGGCAGGCGAATGCGGCCGCCACGTTGCGGCGGCGGCCGGTGTTGCTCAAACTCGCTTGCGAGGCGGTGGAGCGCAGACGGCGCAGCAGGGGCGATGCGGGAATGCCGGTGCGCGATGCGACGCGCCGCGACAGCAGGTCCGCCTGGTTGAATCCGCGCTGCCAGCGCTTCCGCCAGTGCAGGGGAACCGGCGCGACGCAGTCGAAGGACTCGTCGCGCGGCAGCGCCCGCAGCAGCAGGTCTCCCAATGGGCCGGCGAGCGTCCGCACCTTGCGGTACTTGTAAAGATGGATCAACTGGCGCAGCGCGCCATCGTAGAAACCGAACGAGTAGGCGGCGTCAAAACCGCGAAGCCCGCTGCGGCACAGCGCGCAACGGCCCTCGTCGTCAAGCGGAAACCGGTTCTGAAACGGCGTGCGGCAGGAGACGCAGAAGAACTCGGCGTCCAGCGGCGCAGGCTCGCGGAGGCAGGCGGGGCACACCGGAATGCGGGAGATCTCATGCAACGGCCGGCCGCAGACGCGGCAGTCGTCGGGGAAAAAGAGGGAAAAAAAGGCGCGAGAGGTTGCTCGGAAGATCCGGGGACCGAAGTTCGAGATCAGGGCTTGCCGGCTACTCGAGAAGACCCACCTCCGCCAAGACTTTCATTGTAGCCGAGTTGCGGAGGCGCTGGGGAGCGCCTGCCGTCGGTGCAGGGTGTGCGCTGTAGAAATTGCCGGGTTTCCGAGCGGAGGCGCGCGCCACGCTGAGTGGCGCACAGAGGGCAAGCTCAAGCATGCCCCACCAATGCAGCATTGCCGTCTATTTCATGGGTGTGAGGCCCTTGCTTTCGTCGATCCGCACGCGCTGGTTAGCGGCGACGTTCTGGAAGCGCTGCTTGGCGCCGCTGGGCCAGTCGATTTCCAGGTTGGCGGCGGTATCTTTGCCGAGGCCGAAGGTAAGCACCAGATCGCTCTGCGAGCAGTAGCTGGAGCCGCTGCGCAGCATGTTCCATTGCTTGCCGCCGGCGCTTTCCAGGCGCACCACGGCGCCGATGCCGTCGCGGTTGGACCTGGTTCCGGCGAGGCGCACCGAGAGCCAATGGTTGCGATTGCCGCCATCGTTGCGCAGCAAATGGGCGGGGCCGTTGTTGGTGTTGATGATCAGGTCGAGATCGCCATCGTGGTCGTAATCGGCATAGGCGGCGCCGCGCGCCACCATCGCCTCGGCGAACGCCGGGCCGGCCTGGGCGCTGACGTTTTCGAATTTGTGGTTGCCGAGATTGCGGAAGAGCAGCGGCCGTTCGCGGTAGCTCACCTTGGGCTGCACGCGGCCGATCTCATCTTCGATGTGGCCGTTGGCGGCGAAGATGTCGGGGTAGCCGTCCAGATCGTAGTCGAAGAAGAAGACGCCGAAGGTGAGCGAGAGCAGGCTGGCGCGTCCCACCGTGGAGGAGGGCGCTTCGTCGACAAACAGGCCGTTGCCTTCGTTGTGATAGAGGCCGAGCATCTGGTTGGAGAAATTGCCCACCAGCAGGCTGGCGCGGCCGGAGCGGTCGTAATCGCCCGCGTCCGCTCCCATCGCGCCGCGGGTCACGCCATCCTCGCCGTAGGCTACACCGGCGACCATACCCTCTTCTTTGAAGGTGCCGTTGCCCAGGTTGCGGTAGAGCTTGTTGGGCTGGGTGTCGTTGGCGACGAAGATATCGGGCCAGCCATCGTTGTTGTAGTCGAGGATGGTGACGCCCAGCGATTTGCTGGTGGGGTCGCCCAGGCCGGCGCGCTCGGTCACGTCCTCGAAGCGCCCGCCGCCCAGG
Organism: Bryobacteraceae bacterium; assembly: GCA_049587755.1. Lineage (GTDB taxonomy): Bacteria > Acidobacteriota > Terriglobia > Bryobacterales > Bryobacteraceae > Bog-375. The sequence continues at coordinate 12,445 of JBAVEN010000099.1, forward strand.
TTGTGATAGAGACGCGAACTCGTGCCCTTGTAAGATTCCGGCGTGCAATACGACTTAGTGGCGCCATCGAGAGAGCAGCGCAGATCACCCTTTTCGGTCCACTGCACGTAGTTGGCGACGAACAAGTCAAGCTTGCCATCGCGATCGTAGTCCAGCCAGGCCGCGCTGGTGCCGAAACTGGCGTTGTGGATGCCGGCCGCTTGGGTGACGTCGCGGAACTTGAAATTGCCCTCATTGTGGAAGAGGTGGTCGCCGCCGAGCGCGGTGATATAGACGTCGTCGCGGCCGTCATTATCGTAATCGCCGATGGCGACGCCCAAGCCGTAGATCTGTATGTCCAGGCCGCTGCCGGCGGTGACGTCGGTGAAAGTGCCGTTGCGGTTATTGCGGTAGAGCGCGGCGGTGGTGCGGCGGCCGCGCGGCGTGAAGTCCTTGCCGTTGATGAGCAGGATATCCGGCCAGCCGTCGCCATCGGCGTCGAAGAAGGCGACGCCGGAGCCCATGGTTTCCGGCAGGTATTTCTTGCCGGTCCGGCCGGCGTTGTGCGTGAAGTGAATCCCGGCCTGGGCGGTGACATCGGTGAACACGACCGCCGGGGGATTGGACACGGTGGCCGAGGCGATGAGGCCCGCCGCGGCCAGCGCGAGAAGGTTCCCCGCGGCGGCCGGAAAAATGAGGCTGCGTTTGGCAGCCAACCGCTCCCTCACGGTCGCGGCTCCGATAGCTGGATGCTCTCGTGGTCGTGGATCGGCTGGCGCTCGTTATTGTCTTCGGGGCTACGCATGCGGGCTTTTTCGGTGATGGCCTCCGCCGATTCGTCTGCTTTGAAGCGGCGAAAGAGCGCTTCTTCGCGCTCCGCGAGGGCCGTTTCGCCCAAGCCGCGGTAACACAGCATCAGCGTATAGTGCATCTCGACGTCTTCCGGATCCACCGCGCACACTTGTTTGAGGGTCTCGACGGCAGCGGCGAACTGGCGTTTGAGGAACTGGATGCGCGCAATCTGGTTGAGCACCACGCGGTCGCGCGGATACTTCGAGTGCGCCACTTCGAGCGATTGGAGCGCGCCATCGTAATTACCATCCGCGCGCTGGGCGGCGGCCTTGAAGAACCAGATGCGGCCAAGCTGCGGATCGATCGACATGGCTTTTGCGATATACGGCTTGGCGGCTTCGGTCTCGCCTTCCTGAATCAGCGCGCGCGCCACGTTGAGCCAGCCATCGGCATATCCCGGTTCGGCTTCAGTCACCTTTTGAAACGCGTATTCGGCGCCCTTCAAATCGCCTTGCAACAACAGGCCGATGCCCCAATCGTTCCAGCGCTCGCGGTCCTGCTTGCGCACCACGGGTTTCCAGGTGGGCTGGCCGAGCGGCATGGTGGCGTGCGCCTCGGCCAGCGTGACGATGGGCAGATCCGGGATGCGGGCGCGAATTTCGCCGGAAACGTCGGCCGGGATCGAGGCCGGCAGAAACTGGTATTCGAGACTGTTGTGATCGCGAGTGAGCAAAGCAGGATCCTGCCCGGGCTTCGGTTCGCCGGCATAAGCGAACTGGGTGTAATACCAGGAGAACTTGCGGTAGTTCAGGCGCGCGGTGAAACTGATGGGGCCGCGCGCGCCCTTGGGTACGCTGACGAGGTAGTGCACCGTATCGGCCGCACCCGGCGGAATCAGGCGCACATAGAGCGTACTGCGCGCCTGCCAGGCGTTGCGCTTGTCGATGGGGTTGGCGTCGGCGTCAAGCTGGTACGAGCGGTAGAAATGCGCGCCCGGATCGACCGGCCCCTTGCCGTTATCCGCCACGTTGCCGCTCCAAAAGATGATGCGGCCGTCGGCGTCGCGGGCCTCGAGTTCCAGCCACACATCGAAAGCATCGACGGTGCCGGCGGGGAAGAAGTGGCCAATCTTTCGGGTACGGACCACCACGTCCACGCGCGCCGTTTTGCCGGGCTCGAGCACGGCTCCTGCGGCGTCGATGGGCGCCGCGACCTTGCCGACTTCGCGGATGGTCGCCGGGACGGACTGTTCGGCCTCCTCGCCGACGGCGAAACCGGTGTTGGCCGCGACCGTGTTCTCGGCGCGGCGCAGCATGGCGGGCTGACCATTGGTGTCCTCAGCCGGCGAGGCTGCGAATATATCCACCGTGATGAATCCCGATTGGAGAAACTTCTTGACCGCATCCAACTGGACTTGGTCCCGGTTGACGTAGGCGACGGCGGTGTTGGCGGCGGCGAAGCGGTGGGAATGCACCATGCCATCGATGTTGCCGGGATCGCGCGAAGCCACGAGCGGCATGTGGCAATCCTGGCAGATCATCGGCTTGTCGGGATAGTAGAACGAACGCGCGCCCTCGCCGGAAACGCCGCTCGCCTGCCAGTTGTCATAGTCATCGAAGCCGCGGAACCAGCGGTATCCATTGACGGGCACGTCCAGATGCACCTTGTGGCACGCCGAGCAGAATTCGGCGTCCTTCATGAACGGCTTGAGGAAGGTCTGGCGGTGCGGCTGCGGGGCCAGGTAAGTAAGGAACGTGTCCATTGCCTGAAGGTAGCGGTTGTGGCTGGAAGCGATTTCGTGCAGCGGCGGGTACACCACGGTGAAGTCGTTGTTACCCATGGTGCTGCCGACGTGAACGATGGCGTGGCACGACATGCAGCCGAGGCCGGCGCGCGCCTCCGGCGTATCGATCTGCTCCTTGATGGGCCGGTCGAAACGGCCGTTAAAGAAGACGGCGTGATCGTGGCAGCCGGCGCACCACTTGCTGGGGCGGGTGCCGGCGACATCCTGGAAGTATTCGACCGCTTTCCGGTAGAACTGGTTGTTGAACGAGGCGAAGTGGTGCATGGAGCTTTTCCACTGCTCGTAAATATCTTTGTGGCAACGGCCGCAATCCTTCGAATCCATGAAGAAATTCGAGGGGATGATATGGCCTGTGTTGGTCTGCGCGGATGCCGGAGCGAAAGGCGACCCTGCGCCGGCGCCCTCCTGATCCATCGAAAGCGGAGGCGATGGCGGATTCACAATATGCGCGTTCGGGTCGGGATGGATGCGGGTCCAGGCCAACGAGACGAGCACCAACAGCACGGCCGCAGCGAACGGAGCGCTCACCGCGCGGCGGCCGCGGGTGAGCACTGCGGCGATGAGGGGCAAGGCCGCGAGAGCCAGTGCGATGTGCAGCCACAGAACCAAACGATGGTCGCGGGTGTTGCCGAAGAACACCAGATACAGAGCCGGCAGGCCCGCCAGTAGAAACGCCCCGGCCGGCCGCGGATATTTCATTACGAAACCGGCCGCGACGGCCATCAGCGCCAGGCCCAGTGTGAGGTGCAGCACCACGTTGGCCATGTAGAAAACGGTGGCGCGCGGGAATGCCACCAGGTAGCCGCTGTTGACAATCAGCAGAGCCAGTCCGGCGATGGCAGCGCGGATCAGGTTGGTTCTGTTCATGGCGAGTTTCTAAGGCGCGCCTCCGAGGTGGCGCTGGCGACCACTCCCTAAGGGTCGCGGCTCGGATGCATGGCACCAACCCGTTCGTTGTATGTGGGGCAGGCTGGTAGCCTGTGGCGGGTTGGTAACCCGCCTGGGGCGCCGCCGATTGCCAACCGGTGCGCAGGTTATCAGGCTGCCCCGCGGAGCGGTGGGGCAGCAACCAAACACGCGATGAACGCGGTCCGGGCCGGGCGTTGCCCGGCTGCGCCGATTGGCAATCGGTGCGCAGGTTATCAACCCGCCCCACAACAGCTCGCGCAGTTGCGGCACGCAGGGGTGCGTGCGCCACGGTTTCATGGGCGCGACTCCGCGGATTGCTGCGCCGAAGTCAAGGGGCGGATCAGGCGCAGGGCTGGGCGCGTCAGGTACTCGCGCCGATATTGGGTGTGAGCCGCGTCGGTGGGATAGTGCTCGCCTGGCGGGTACGGATAGCTGGTCATGGCGTGGAAGGGCAGCGGCAATACGGATTGCGAGAACGCGGTGTTGGCATCGGCGTCCTTGGCCCAGCCGTCCACCAGCAGCAGGAAATCGCGCTTCCACCCAGGCGGCACGGGCGGCAGACCGGCGGCGCCGAAGCGCATGCGAATTTCGTCGCCCGAACCCATCACCACCATGCGGTCGTCGGGCTCGCTCAGCAATGTTTCGACCGGGCCATAGCGCGTGTACAAGCCGCGCGTGGGGTTCCACATCGAAGTGAAGCTCACGGTCGAGTAATCGAATTGCTCGGGCTGCGTGCGCTGCGGATCGATCAACGGCTTGGAGAAGCCTCGGAAATGGAGATCGGCGGCGGAGAGCGGCATCCTGGTCATGCGCACTTGGGGCGGCGCGTCGTCGTCCACCAGGTAAATCTCGTCCCAGTAGACGCACAGGTTGGTGACAATGCGCACCTCGCGCGAGGCGGAGAGAAACTTGCCGGCGAGATCGACCGCCATGGGTTTGGGTTTGCCGGAGGGCATGCCCATGTCCTTCACCACGGTCTTCCAGTTGCCGGCGGCGTCCTTCACCTGAAGATAAGGAAAGACCAAATCGCGGTGCGCCTGCGCGGCGGAGAGGAAAGTGCTGCCATCGGCCCAGTCCACCCAGCCGTAAAGAATGAGCGCGGCGCGGTTGGAGCGGGCGGCATTGCCGAAATCGAGATCCAGATGATGCAGCTCGGCCACGCCGGCCAGGTCGCGGCGGAAGGAATCCGGATAGACGCGGTCGCGCCGGAGCACGGCGGCGCGCACATCGTTGCCGTGCGAATCGTGCGCCGTCACCGGATAGATTTTGCGCGTGACGCCGAACAAGCGGAACTCGGGAAACGGCGGCGATTTGAATTTCTCGTTGGTGACAATCTCGGTGTCAGCCGGGTGGTCGAGCGCCATCAACTTGATCTGGTCGATGTAGGAGACCTCACGCAACTCTTCGGTGAGGCGGACCTCGTACGCGCCATCGCGCGGCTGGAGCGATTCGGCCGGGATGGAAACGTACTCCTGGTGATCCACCGGAAAGAATTCGCCATCGCCGGAGCTGGCGCCGAGCGGCGCTACGCCCAGCACGTCGGTGAGGAACTGGAAGCGGTTGCCGTTCCAGGTGAAGATCATCGGGCAGGAGCCGGCCAGGCGCGGCGCTTCCTTGATGGCGTCCACTTTGTTCACCGGCTGGTTGGTTTCGTTCTGCACCAGGCCGTTGGGCCAGGTGATGCGGACGGTATCCACCTTGGTGCGATCGCCCAGGCGGAAGACGGAGGGAATGCCGGAGTAAGTTACCTTTTCGTAAATGGCGCCGGCCTTCACTTCCACCTTGGTATTGACCGCTGCCTTCGGATTCTTCTCGCCGGTGAGGGCCACCTCGATCCAGTTGCCGTAGTTAGGCGTGATGTCATGGCCGACGACGAGGGCGCCGTCTTGATCAATGCTCGCGCGGTCGTAGCGTCCATCGCCCTCAAAATCGGCGAGCACTTCACGCGGCGGAAATGCCTGGTCGGGCAGCGCAAGCCGCGGCTCGAATTTGCCCGCGAGGTTGAGCAGCAGCAAGCCGGGCGCCAGAAGGTCTGTGCGGCCGTCGCGATTCACGTCGCGCGCCGACAGGTGACCGGCGCCGGCGGGCAGTGCGTCGATGGGCACGGCCTCATAGTGGCCCACCAGGCGGTCGCGGTAGAGCACGCCGGGGCGGTCGTCATAGCTCACTACCAGATCGAAGCCGGGCGTGTCGGGTTCCAGGTCGAAGCGAACCGCATCGCGGGCATGGCCGCTGACAAACGGGAAACGCGCGGTTTCATCGCTGAAGCCGGCCGCGCCGTTGTTGCGCAGCAGCTTCGATTGCGGGCCGATGAGAAACAGGTCGTCGTCGTAATCGTGATCGTAATCGAGCCAAAGAGCGGTGTGATAAACGCCGGCGGCGAGATCGGCCTGCTTTTTGAAATGGCCGTTGACGTTGCGGTAGAGCGAAGCGCCGGCGCGGGTGATGACGCAGAGATCGGGAAAGCCATCGTTATCGAAATCGCCGGGCACAATCGAAACCACGTCGCGCAAGGCCTCCAGCCCGGAATCCGGCACCGGCGTTTTGCCGTTGCGGAAAAGTTGCGCGCGCCCGCCGCCCCAGGCGATCAGGCTGGGCCGCGGGCCGCCATCCAGGTCGAGCACCGCCAGGCCGGCCTCACCGCTGAATCCGGTGGCGAGCTCTTCATCGCGATACACGGGAGCGGGCAGCGGGGCGGGCGGCGGTTCATCGATGGGATCGTAGATTTCCGCGTACGAGCACCAGTCCATGTCCTCCGGAACGGCGGCGCCCTCCTGGCGCGCTTTTGCTTCCTTGAACAAGCGCAGCTCCGTGGCGGCATCGGCCAGCCGGTTTGTCTGCCGGTACAGGCCGTAGAGCTGGAAATGCGGCGCGGCCAGTAGCGGGTCCAGGTCGCGCGCGGTCTCAAACTGTTTGATGGCAGCGGCGGTTTCGCCCTTCATTTTGAGGAGGGTGCCAATCTGGTAGTGGGTTACCGGCTCGGTGGGAACCAGCCGTGCCATTCCCTCGAATTCGACGAGCGCCTTATCGAAATCGCTTTGCCGCTTATACGCGACGCCCAGGTTGAACCAGGTGTGCGGCAGCGTGGTGTCCTGCTTTTGCACGGCTTCGAGTTCAGCGATGCCGCGCGGCAGCTCGCCGGCGCGCAACAGCGCCAAGCCGTAATTCAGCCGGTCGCGCACGCCATGCGACATATCGAGCGCGGTATGGAATTCGGCGATCGCCTGCGTCTGTGTGGTCGGGTTTTCATAAAAGGCCTTCCCCAGGTTGCGGTGCTCCCAGAGTTGCGCCTCATCGGCCCGGTTCGGCTCGGCCCGGTTGGGCTGATCCCGATTTATCTGCGTATGTGCGAGCCACGCCCACCCACAGATTGTTATGATTACCAGGAAAACCTTGCCGCGTAGTGGCATTGTCAGACTAGATCGTAATGGCAGACGTCCTCCTCGACGACACCACCGGTGCCGTCAAAATATCATAGTAGGTCGAGCGCGGCCATAATGGGAACATACTAGTGGAGCAACGGCGATCTCCTACAATCCGCTTGCTGGCCGGACTGGCCGTGACGCTTTCGGCGGTGACCGTGTACTCGGCGTACACGATTGTGCAACTGCGCAGCCTGGAGCGGTTGCAGGCCTCCATCATTGACCGCAACCGCACCGATTCGCTGCTGCTGCTGCGCATTCAGAACAACCTGAACACGGTGGCGGTGACGATGCGCGACATGCTGGAGGGAAGCGAGCCGTATCCGCTGACTGCGTGGCGAGCGCCGTTTCAACGGATCCACACCGACCTGGACGACGCGCTGGAACTGGAGAGCCATTCTTCGCCGCTAGACCGCGGCTCCGACCAGCGCGCCTATCTCGTAAGCAGTGTGCACCAGTTCTGGGATGCGCTGGACCGCGTTTTTGCACTGGCTGCAACCGAGCCCAACAAGGCGCGCGACCTGATCCGCATTTCTCTCGAAGCGCGGCAGGAGGCGCTGAGCACGGCCGTGGCTCGCCTGCTGGTATCGAACAACGAGAGCGAGCAGGAAGCCGCCGAGCGCACGCAGGACATTTACACGCGGGCGAAGCGCAACGTTTACATTTTTCTGGCCGCGGTGCTGATTGTGGTGGTGCTCACCAGCATCTACCTGATGGTTTACAACCGGCGGATGTTCCAGCACGTGGCGACGCTTTCCGAGCGCCGCAGCGAGCTGGCGCGGCAGTTGATTTCGATGCAGGAGAACACCTTCCGCTCGATCTCGCGTGAGCTGCACGACGAATTCGGCCAGATCCTCACCGCCGTCGGCACCATGTTGCAGAGGGCGCAGAGGCGGACGCCGCAGGAAGCCGGTGCGGAACGGGCCGACCTGCGCGAGATCCACGAAACGGTGCAAGCCACCCTCGAAAAAGTGCGCAGCCTGTCGCAGGCGCTACACCCGGTAGTGCTCGATGACGCCGGCTTCGAAGGCGCCATCGACGCCTACCTGCCGCGCTATGAAAAACAGACCGGAATTGCCATCCGTTACGAGAAAACCGGCGCCGGGCGCGAGCTGGACCGCGGCATCGCCATCCACCTTTACCGCGTGCTGCAGGAGGCGCTCAACAACGTGGCGCGGCATTCGAAGTCGAAAAGCGTGGCCGTGCGGTTGCGCTTTTTGCCCGGCTCGGTGGTGCTGGAAGTGGAGGATGAAGGCATCGGCTTCGGCGCGCGCGACGGGCAGGGGATGGGCCTGGTTTCGATGCGCGAGCGCGCCGAACTGGTCAACGGCCAGGTGGAATTCATCGACCGCGAAGGCGGCGGCGCGTTAGTGCGGTTGACAGTGCCAACGGGGGCGTGAGGGGCGTTCCGCTTGCATTCCTGCCATAGTACAATTCTCTTCAAATGAGCAGCTTGGCTAGTAGACTCCTCGATACATTGCTCGTTCACCACAAGGTAAATTGCCGCCCAATCACCGTTGCCGCAGATGATATCGAAAGCCGCACAGTGAGGGACCTTTGCCTTACGTACGCCGAGGTGACCCCAAAAGGGGGCCCAAAACCAAACTACATGGGCCAACCCTTGAGTCAAATCGGCAAACTTTGCATGCAGAATAGGTGGCCGTGCCTCGACTCCCTTGTCGTTCAAGAGGACACCGGAGTGCCAGGTCCGGGGTACTTCAAGCTCCACGCGGGAGGCCCCAAGGCATGGCAAGACGAGGTTCGGAAGTGCATCCTCTTCAAAGGCTACCCGGACAGGGTCCGTCGGTGACCCTGGCGTCGACGCTCACGCTGCGAACGGATTACTGATTCGAACGCCGAGAATTTCCTGCCCGTGGTTCATCTCTTCGGTGTATAGCACCGTCGCACCGGCGCGGGCCGCTGCGACGACAACCAGCGCATCCCAGAATGAGAATTTCGCCTGATCAGCCAACCCAGCGGCCGCTCGAATCGCCGCGTAGTCTACTACCATCAGGGGCCAGGCCGTCAGATCTTCCAGTACCGCCAGCGCTTCCTTGATCGAACAAGGCCGGCTCACTTTTCTGGTCAGCGTTACGAAGAGCTCTTGCAATACCTGTGTGCTGACGCGCAGCAGGTCCTGTTCCATCAACTCATTCATCAACCGCTGCGCGGCCCGCTTCTTGGGCGAACCACTCTTGTCAAATGCATACACCAGCACCTTGGTGTCGATGAAGGCGAGAGCCCCCTCACCGGTCATAGAGCTCGTCCCGGCTCCAGCTTCGCTTACCGACGTTGACCAGCCCCGTCTCGGACGCCTTTTTCAGCCTCGCCCGGGCAAGCCGCCTCCGGCTGGGTTCCTCCACCAGCGCTGCCAGATACTCCCGCACCAGTTGATTCACGCTGGTCCGTTGATCGAGTGCGACTTTTCTTGCCGCCAGGAGCAGATCCTCCTCGACCACCAGAGTCACATTCTGCCTAGCTTTCTCCATGACACCAGTGTAGCACAGTATCCGTGCTGCACAGCATCCGGTCCCTCACAACATTTGCTTGCCTGAGTACGACACGGCATCGACAGGTGCGATCCGGATTGTGCGATTGCTGCATCGCGACTCGCGGCGCCGCGCTGGCGGAATTCAGGCGCTGTTCGAAACCCTGAATCGCTCAAGCTTTCCCGCCGGGAGCTGGAAGGCATCGGCGGTTCGGCGTTGCTCGCGGCTGCCCTCTGCATGGTCCGAACTCAGCAGTGATTAGGTGCTATTTGCGCCGCATTCGCTTCAACGCACCCCCGCACTTTGGCACCGAAAGAACAGAAGAGCCGCGCCACGCAGACCTGCAAGCGCTTCGACACCTTTCCCCCGGGGCCTAACGCCCTGAACCGTCTGGCGCGATGCCGATTCCGCTTAACCTCTCTATAAGGTATTCTTCGTAAAACGTCCGCGGATTGAAAGGCAGGAGAGTGTCCGGGTTGCGGACAAACGAGTGCCCGAGCCCAAGCCCATCATACTGGATATGCCAGCCTTCTTGGCGCAGTGCCGGGCTGAAGCGCGGCAACCGCTCCCTGAAAACCTTCCTCTCCCCGTGCTCCTGCGAACGAATCGGGTAATGGCGCAGCAGAAACTTGAATGGATAAACGCGCCGGCCGGGGAACTGGACGAAGTGCCCTCCGTAGCTGGCGCAATCGACCAGCTCAAGTTGGCGCTTCCATGCTTTGATCTGCACATTGAGCGCCCCTCGCGCGCCAAACTCGAAATGCGAAAACTGCGACTGAAGCGGCAGATCGGGACAGAAGTCACCCCCGGTCGGGTGGAAAACGAGGCAGGTGTGGCCAACGGCGTTGAACCCTTCCTGGTCGACGCGGTAAAGAGCTTCGCGAAGAGTGAGGCCGGGCCATGGTGACTCCCGGATCTCGTCGGGATCGATGTGGATAAACCAATCGGCTTCGGTCTGGCCCGCCAACTCGGCTTTTCGGGTCAGCATGCTTCGCCACTCGTGTGTCTGAGTGGGCCCGCTGGCGGGGAACTTCAGAATTGCCGTAAGGCCCCGCCCGAGGAAACGCGCGGCCCGCTCCGCGGTACGATCCGTCGACCAGTTGTCAAGCAGGCAGACGTCGACGCCCTGACCGATGGTGTGCTCGAGAAACGGCACGATGACGTCCTCCTCGTTGTACGCGCCCACGAGGGCGACGACCCGAAACCGGACCGGCACGCCCAGCGCCGGACGCGGCTTGCGAACGACGGTGAGAATCGTGCGCTTCTGTCGATCTCTATCGTGGCTCGATAGCAGGCCATGAAAGAGCACCTGGAGGCCGGCGTCTTCCAGCAGGTCACGGAATTCAGCCAGGTTCCAATCCCGAAGCCCGCTGGAGTCCGCGGGCGGTTCCATGTCTTCCACGCCGCGAGGCCGAAGCCGGGTAGTCAGAATGGCGACCGGCGCATCTTCGAGCAGACTTCGAAGCGTCGCCAGCAGGTGCTCGGAATGGACCAGGTGCTCCATCACGCCGGCACAAACCAAGAGGGAACCGCTCGCTCTGGCCCGACGCGGGGGCTTGAACGCGCTTCGTTCAAAATCATGCGGGATGCACGTCTGGACGGCGTAGTGCTGCCCCAGGGCGTGGTCGCCGGAAGCGGCCAAGCCCGTTTCGGTGGAAAGCGGAACCAGGCTGGAGACGCGCTCGTACCCGAGGTCTAGGAGCCGATGACAACCGTAGCACTCCGCCAGGTAGGCTGCAAACTCGTAAACCGTCTCCTCATGCATGACCTGCGGCTCCTGTTGGCCGGAATTTCCATTTTGGACTCCCGTGTCCTGGTCAGTATATACCCAGCCGCCCTGCTTGGTGCTTGCTCGAGCGGTATCTGGCAGCGTCTCTTCGACTTCTTATTGTCGGAGCCATCGGAAAGCCGCTCGCTGGGCATCGCGTCTTGACAAGACCCCTGCTCGTCGCACTTCTCGCGCGGGTGGGTCTGGCACAAGCGCCGTGGCTACTTCGGAGTGCCCGTAAGCAACTTTCTCGGCTGGTACTTGACGGTTTATTTGATCTACCAGTTGTTCGCGCTGTATCTCCGAAAGAGGCCAAGCACTGAATTGCCGCTCTCATCTCAGTGTTGGCAACTGGCGTCTTTTGTGGAGTCTCCGCTGCTGGCAGTCTCTTCGTCGTTTCGCCGCCGGGCATGCCAGTGGTTACCGATGCTGCTGAAACGGCCTGGACGGTCAGCACCATCCTGGGTACGTCGGCGCTCGTCTCGATCTTCGTAGCGGGCGCATTCGCCGTGATCACTTGGGTGCGAATGGACGACCAGATTAGCGAGCGGAGAAATTCGGCATTGTAAACGTGCCCCCGGAGCAGGCCGTTAAGACCTGATATCGGTAGCCCTTCGCCGCGAGCCCAGGCACATCTGTGGGGTGGGCGCCTAAAGCCTTTTGACGTGACGCGGACGTAGACGGATCCCTCGTGAGATAATCCGTAGTATTTGGATGCTCCTTCACTGCCAATAGAGTCCTGAGGGCACGTCAGAAGACTGGAATCCGTGATGGCCAAGACCGACTTCAAGTCCGTGGACGAATACATTGCCTCGCAACCCGAGGCAGTGCAGGGCCTCCACCGCCGCCAGCAAAGAGTCGGGCCTGACTGGCTTGTCCAATATCACATCGGCTCCCAACGCCTTGGCTACCCGACTGACCCTTGATGCGGGTGAGTCGATCATGACGTAAACTCCATCGTCGGTAGAGCCCGCGTGGCGATGATCCAGGCTTCGGTTGTCGAGGCCAAACAACCGACAGACCTACATGCCCCTAATGGCGCCGTGAAGTACTCCACCCCACGATCAAGCGATCACTGGATGTTAGCACCGGCGCAAAAGAGCGGCGATTTCGCCGGTTTTGACGCTGTCGGCAGCGCCGGTTTCAATGACGGCAGACACTGGGGCGGCAGAGGGAAGGCATGCCCGAATTCCAGCCACCTTGAGACCGACAGCGGGCATCTCGAGAATCGCCCGCCCACTGGTGGCGCCAATAGTCTTATCGTCCGAATCCGAAGAAACTCTACAGATTCCTTTTAGGCTTTGGGGGATTTCGGACCGGCCACCGCCTCCGCCCAGCCGCAAGCGATGTGGCGAATTGAGTCAGACATTCCGGCCCGAGTCGATGAGATTTGCGTAAGGCCGGCTCGGCCTGGAGGTGGTGATGTATCCCGTCCACAACGCCTCTGGGAGCGCCAAGCGGGCCTTGTGTCCTTCTCGCCAACACTCGAAACGTCGGCAGACCTTCCACATGCCGACTGGAATCTCGAGCGACTCTATGGCAGCCATGGTCGGTCCTACTCGCCCCTACCGCGCGTCAGACCGACGTCACTAATCACGGGCAGGCGGAGTCATGCACGCTTGCCGAAACCTCACGAAGAATCCCAGCGCCCCCTGGCTGTTCCCATTAAGCGTGGACCAGTCTGCCCTGTGGATTACCTGGAAGGCAATGAAATCGGTGCGATGCTGGAGGCCGTCTCTCCCGAACAATCCGACCATGTCCGCGATCGGGCCCTGCTACTCACCCTCTTCAACACCGGCGCTCGCGTGCAGGAAATGCTCGATTGTCCGAGCCCGCGACCTGCGGCTGGACAGGCCAACGTTCGTTCGTCTCCGTGGCAAAGGGCGAAAAGAACGGCTCTGTCCGCTGTGGCCCGAGACGGTAACCTACCTCCCTCGTGTGAGGTGGCCCAGTTGGCCCAGGATCGCTGCGGGAACCCTGTCCAGGGGTGCAACCTCGTCGGCTGCCCCCAGACGGATGGCTTCTTTCGGCATCCCGAAGACGACGCAGCTCGCTTCGTCCTGCGCAATCGTTCTAGCGCCGTTCTGCTTCATTTTCAAGAGACCGCGGGCACCGTCGGACCCCATTCCGGTGAGAAGGACACCGACGGCGCGCGAACCGGCAGCCTCCGCCACTGAACTGAACATCACGTCCACAGAGGGCCTTTGATAGCAGACGCGGGGACCGTCCTGGACGGTGACCCGAAAACCTCCGCCGGGCGACCCACGCAGCAACATGTGGAGGCTTCCCGGCGCGACCAATGCCCGTCCCTGGGCCAGCGTATCGCCGTCCCGTGCTTCCTTGACCTCCATCGGACAGATTTCGTTCAAACGGTTGGCGAAGGCCAGGGAGAAGACTGGCGGAATGTGCTGGGTAATCACGATGCCAGGACTGTTTGCAGGCAGCCGCGTGAGGACCTGCTGGATGGCCTCGGTGCCCCCGGTGGAGGCGCCAATGGCGACCACGGTGGAGGTATCAAACGCGGGCACCGGTGGAGGCGGCTCCGGCTTGGCGGAAGGCTCCGCCGGCGTGCGCCGGAGACGGGCGACCGCGGCTGCCCGGATCTTGGCCGCCAAGTCCATCCGTAATTCACCTACCGAGTACGGGCCTCCGGGCTTGGCCAAAACCTCCACCGCGCCAAGGCGCAGAGCCTCCAGCGTTGCCTGGCAGCCGGCTTGACCGAGGGAGCTGATTACGACGACCGGCATCGGCTGGTAGTGCATCAACTTCTTGAGAAAGGTCAGCCCGTCCATGCGTGGCATCTCGATATCGAGTGTCAGCACGTCCGGTTTCAGCGCCAGGATCTTGTCGCGAGCCACGAACGGGTCGGGCGCCGTTCCCACGACTTCGATGTCCTTCTCTTCGAACAAGGCCTCGGACAAGAGCTTGCGCACGATGGCGGAGTCATCGACGATGAGGATCTTGATCTTGCTCATACGGGCTGCTCAAGTTGCAGGGAGGCGGTGAGGAATCCGTTCTCGAGGTCGAACCAGCGGCTGGCGGCGGCGCCCGCGAAGCTGACGCTCTGCTTCGGTGGAGCCAGTTCCGGGTGGGTGATCTGGAATGTTGCTTTACACTCCAGGCCGCTCAATATCGATCCGCAGATCATGTTGGCCAGTTCGCAGACCACCTCCTCGGCCCGAGAGTCGGATACTTCCGTCTCTTCCAGCCCCAGGAAACCGGCGCCCAGCACGCGGGCCAGTTTCATGGGGACGCCCAAGCGAAACCCGCCCGAAGGGTTGCCTTGGAAGTGTAGCTCCGCGGTGAACGCGGGCGCGGCGCAGCCCAATTCCGGTGGGACGGCAGCCTCCGCACTGGCGAGCACGCTGGCAAAGCACATGGTTTCGAGGACCTCCTCGACCGCCGACGCCAGTGCCGACTGGATTTCATTCGGTTCCATGGACCACCCCCAAGCTGCGTTCCAACTCGTCCCGCAAGGTTTCCGGCGCGAAGGGCTTGGTAACATATCCCTTCGCCCCCAGCGTGAGCATCTTTTGGATACGGCCCTCGGTCCGATCCGTGGACACCACCAGAACCGGGATCGAGCGCAACACTGCGTGTCCGGACATGCGCCGCAACAGCTCTTCGCCGTCCATCTGGGGCATGTTGATATCGGTAAGCACCGCATCCACCCAGTTGTCTTCGAGCAGCCGCAGTGCCTCCTCGCCATTCGAGGCCTCCAGGCAACGGCCCACCTCCAGGCCGGACAGTTCCAGTACGCGGTGGATGAAGCTGCGCATGGCCGGAGAATCATCCACGATCAGGACATGCAGCTCCATCAGCGTCCTCCCTTGCCGTTGGCCGCCACCGGCATTTCGCGGTCCGTCATGTCGGGCCCGCGTACCCAAAAAAGGCCGGTGGCAACCTCCAACCGAACGGTGCGGGACGTCGTCCCGCCAATCTCTTCTCCGTGGATCATCACCCCCGCCTTCCAGAGGATCTTGCGCAGCGCCAGGTGGTTGCGCTTGCCGATGTTGAACAGGCCGTTGTCGTCCATCACCTGTGCCCCGCCCGCCGCCCGCACCACCAAACGGCGCTTCTCGGCGCCTAATCCATAGGCGGCGTGAAACAGCAGCGGAATGCCGGTATCGGCGAACATGAAGGGGTTCTGGCCGGCCTTGTCCGGGTTCAGTGAGGATTCCGGCAACATGAAGTGCAGCAGACCGCCGACGGCGGCAACCGGATCGTGAATCGCCACCGCGATGCAGGACCCCAGCGCGTATGTCGCCAGGACAGATTCAACTCCATTGCTGACCTTGCAATCTCCCACTCCCACCGTCAACAGATTCACCATTTCTCTTTCTCCCGACCGTCGGAGAAAGCCTTGCGGTAGACCGCCGGCTGGACATATTGCAGCCCGTGCTCGATTCCCGTGAGACTCTCGGCGTGCCCGGTCAGTAGATAACCGCCCGGCTCCAGACACCCGGCCAGGAGCTCCACCACCCGCTGCTGTGTCGGCTTGTCAAAGTAGATCATGACGTTGCGGCAAAAGATGAGCTGGAAATGGCCGATTTTGGGAACCGGCTTCAGCAGATTCAGACGGCGGAGCTCGACCAGCGCCCTCAATTCCTTCTTCGCGCGATAGCAGCCGGCCCAGTCGCCTTCGCCACGCAGCCAATATCTTCGAAGCTGGAGACCGGGAAGGCCTTCGAAGCGCTCGGCGGGATAGATTCCTTGTCCGGCTTTCGCCAGCACCCGCGTGGAGATGTCGGTCGCCAGGATGCGAACTTTTCCAGGCGCAACTCCGCCGAGTTCTTCCAGAATGCACATGGCGATCGAGTACGGCTCCTCGCCGGTGGAGCAGGCAGCGCTCCAGATGCCGATGGTTCCGCGGTCCTTCCACTCCGGCAGAAACGTCTTTCGCATAAAATCGAAGTGCGCCGGCTCGCGAAAGAACGACGTGTGGTTGGTGGTGAGGGCGTCGATCAGGTTGATGAGCGACTCCCCGGTCGAGTCCGCGACGACGTGCTGGTAGTACTCGTCGAAGGACCGGCATCCGGATTTGCGGATCTGCTTACCCAGCCGAGCGGACACCAAGGTTTCTTTGCCCGCCCGCAGGTCGAGCCCGAAGGTGTCATAGGCAAGCTGGCGGATCTTGGCGAATTCGCAGGCTTTCAGCGGGCGGCAGGAGGTTTCGTCAACTGCTGGCATGCGCTCCCCACAGGCCACCCATGTCGAGAATCAGTCCCACGCGTCCATCGCCGAGTATCGCGCCACCGGCGACGCCGGGAACTTTGCCCAAGCCCTCCCCAAGACTCTTGATGACGACCTCCTGTTTGCCGATGAGATCGTCCACCATCAAGCAGAACGGCTGTCCTTCGGTCTCGGCGACGATCAGCAAAGCCCGGCACGGGTCTTCGGTGCGGGGGGCGACGCCAAACCGCCGGTACAGCCGCAACACCGGCAGCAGCCGCCCGCGCACCATGACCATTTCCTGGCGATTCTGGACGGTGAACATCGATTCGGCGGCCGGACGGAACATCTCCCTCACCGCGAACAGGGGCACGACGTAGCGGTGGTGGCCGACGGTCACCACCAGGCCGTCGATAATGGCCAGGGTCAGTGGCAACTTCAGCAGGAATGTGGTGCCTTGTCCAGCCTGCGAGCGGATCTCAATCCGGCCCCGGAGCTTCTCCACCTGTTTGCGGACCACGTCCATGCCCACGCCGCGTCCCGAGATATCGGTGACCTGGTCCGCCGTGGAAAAGCCCGGTTCCAGAATCAGCCGGAAAGCGTCGGCCTCTGAAAGATGCGCGCCATCTTCAACGAGCCCCTTCTGACGGGCTTTGGCCAGGATCTTCCCGGCATCCAACCCGCGGCCGTCGTCGGCCACTTCAATCACGATCTGGCCGCCCTGGTGATACGCAGCCAGGGTGATGCGCGCCTGCGGAGCCTTGCCGGCCGCCTGGCGGCCTTCGGCCGCTTCGATGCCATGGTCGATGGCATTGCGCACCATGTGCATGAGTGGATCAGCCAGTTCCTCGGCGATGGTTTTGTCCAGTTCGGTGTCCTCGCCCCGGGTGACGAGTTCCACCTGCTTGCCGACCTTCCGCGACAGGTCGCGCACCTGGCGGGCGGTGCGCTGGAAAAGCTGGCCGATCGGGACCATGCGCATGGCCATGGCGGTCCTCTGCACTTCGCCGGTAATGCGGGCCAACTGCGCCAGGTCGCGATGCAGCCTTGGATCGCTGGCACCAGCGAGGGTTTCGTTGTGCCGCACCAACGACTGGGCGATCACCATTTCGCCTACCATGTCCACCAGGTAATCCAGCTTGGAGGTGTCCACCCGCACGGACGACGCTTCGGCTGTGACCGCCGGACGCTTGGCATCGCCTGCCGGATGCGCGGCGGTTTCCGGCTTTGTTTCCGGCGGCGCTGCCGGCTCCGGCGCCAGATGGCCAGGTTCCTCCGCCATCAGAGCCCGCACTTTCCCCAGCAGGCGGTCATAGCCGGGCAGGCGCTCGCACCCGGTCCCGGACTCGACCCCGGTAATCGCCCGGCTGAGATAGTCCACGCTTTCCAGGATGACGTCGATGACTGCCGGGGTAATGGCGAGCTTCCCTTCGCGCGCCAGGTTGAGGGCCGTCTCCACTTCGTGCGCCGCCTCCTGGATGGCCGCGAACTCCAGGAACCCGGCCAGACCCTTGATGGTGTGAAATCCGCGAAATACCGAGTGGATAGCGTCTGCATTGGCCGGCTCCCGTTCGAGCACGAGCAGGCGCTGTTCGATGGAGGTCAGATGCTCGCGGGATTCGAGAATGAAGTCGGCGACGAGTTCCGGGTCCTGGGCCAGCGAGTAGGCGGCTTGCGGCCGCTCGGGCGCCGGAGGCGCGGGTGCGGCGTCGCGCGCGCCGTCCGAGAGAGCCTGTTGAAGCCGGGCAAGCCCCTCCTGGAGTTGAGCCACCAAGGGTTGCCCTTCGGAAAGTTCTTGAGCGACCCGGGCCGCTTCGCCATAGCCGGCGTCGCCCGCCTGACGGCCAAGTTCCGCGAGCACGGCCAGGAAGGTCCCCGGACCACCGCCCAAGGCTTCTGGGCCCGGCTCTTCGATCAACAGTCGAGTTGAGAGGTCATCGATTCGCTCCCGTAAAAGTGATTCTATTTCCGGATTGGGCATGGTCACACCTAAATGAGCAAGCTGGCTCTCAGAGAAAAACGGAGACCGGGACGGGGGTTATTCCGCCGCCCGCCCCGGTGAAGGAGCCGTCAAAACTCCTTGAACTGCTCTTCCAAAGGGAAGGCGTCCTTGTTCGCGCCGTGGGCGACAAGGGCCGGGGCTCCGTGTTCCACGGATTTCGGCTGGTGCGACACGGCCTGGTGCAGAGCCGTGAGGCCGGAGGAGGATTCGCTCGCCCGGCGCGGCGGATTCCCGTTGGCCGCACTTGCCCGGCGCTGAGTTTGACGGGCATGGCCGTTGGATGCCTCGCCGCCCACCATGGCCGTCAACCGCTCCACGATGTCCTTCATTGTCTCCGACTGCGCGTTCAGCTCCTCGGCCGCCGAGGCGCTCTCTTCCGCATTGGCCGCGGTTTTCTGCGTCACCTGCTCCATCTGGGTAATGGCTTTGCCGATCTGCTCGATGCCGCGCGCCTGCTCCTGGCTGCCCAGGTTCACCTCGTCCACCAGCGTCTTCACCTTGTTGGCCTCCTCGGTGATGGCGCGGATGGCCGTGGCCACCTGGTCCACCTTGACCTTTCCGTCGTTGGACTTGGCGATCGACTCCTCGATCAACGCCGCTGTATCCTTGGCCGCCTGGGCGCAGCGCTGCGCCAGGTTGCGCACTTCGTCGGCGACCACCGCGAAGCCCATGCCCGCTTCGCCCGCGCGCGCCGCTTCCACCGCCGCGTTGAGCGCCAGGATGTTGGTCTGGAAGGCGATCTCATCGATCACCTTGATGATCTTGGCGATCTTGTCGCTCTGGGTGTTGATCTCGCCCATGGCCACCACCGACTGGTCCAGCGACTGGTTGGTTTGGATGAACTTATGCTGCGACTGCGTCATCAGGTCGGCAGCCACGCGCGAGTTCTCGCTGTTCTTGCGGGCCATCGAATTGATCTCTTCGCTCGAAGCGGAAGTCTCTTCGAGCGACGCCGCCTGCTCGGACGAGCCCTGGGCCAGTGATTGGCTGGAGCTCGAAACCTGGCTGGCCGCGCTGGCCACCTGCTCGGCGCCTTCGGCAAGCTCGGAGACGGCCTGCTGCAGTCTGCGGCTCACCTGACGCACCACGAATAGGGTGATCGCTCCGATCAAAAGAGAAACCGCGATGCACAGAATGACCGCCCAGCGACTGCTGGTGGCCTCAGCCATGGCGCTCTTGGAGGACGCGGCCAGAGACTCCCTTTGAACGGCCACAATCTCCGCTGCGCCGTCTGCGATCGCCTTCGCCAGTGGCGCTTCCTTCTCTTTTCGAAGTTGGGCCACCTCTTCGGTCCGCCCCGCTTCGCACAGCCGGCTTATTTCCGCATAGACTTGCTTCCACTGCGACAGACTGGATTCCGCGTTGTCAGCGGCTTTCCTCGCGCGCTCGTCGACGAGCAAAGGGCGAATTTCCTTGAATTCCTGTTCCATCTGTCCGACCAGATCGCCGTAGTTGCGCTCTGCTGTCCCAATGTCCGCCGTATTCTTGAGCGCCGTGGCCAGGACCGTGGCCCGCACTTCCGCCCGCATTTGGGCAACGTCCCTGGCAACCGCGCCAGCGAGGTCGATCTTGCGAGCCGTTTTGTTCGCCATCTCGTCCAGTCCGTCACGAAGGTTGCCGACCGCGGATAGTGAGAAATAACTCAGACCGAGCACGCAGACCACTAGTGCCGCGAAACCAGTCGTTAACTTCTGTCCAATCGTCATTTGCGTAAACATTAGAATCAATCTCCCTTTTCTGCTTAATGCTGTTCCTCGATCAAAGCGCCCAGCGCACCCAATTCCCGGCTGGTCAAGACGCGGTCGATCTCCAGTAGAATTTTCACTTTTCCCTTCACCTTGGCCATTCCCAATAAATAAGGCGTGGCCGTTCCATTGCCGAAGTCCGGCGTGTCTTCGATGTCGCCCACCGCCAGGTTGAGCACCTCGGCCACGCCGTCCACTACGATGCCCATCAACATGGGACCCGCCCCGCCTGGCACCTGGACCACGATGATGCAGGTTTCTGCGTGTACTCCTGCTCCGGCAGGCCGAACTTGAGGCGCAGATCCACCACCGGGATCACCTTCCCGCGCAGGTTGATCACGCCCTTGACATGGGCTGGCGTGTGCGGGACCGCGGTGATGTCCTGGATGCCCATGATTTCCCGGACCTTGAGAACCCGAATGCCGAATTCTTCCCGGCCCAGGTGAAACACCAGGTACTTGCCGCCACGCTCATCGCCCTTGTTGTTTAGGGCCGTGGCCTGTTCTCTTTCTAAAACTGTCGATTCCATGTTGCTCTCCTTCATTACGTCGCTATTTCCCCAGCGTTGGCGCAGCACCGGCAAAGTGTACCGGAAGTTCACGAATCCCATCGAAAGATGCTCGCGGGATTCGAGAATGAAATCGGCGACGAGTTCCGGGTCCTGGGCCAGCGAGTAGGCGGCTTGCGGCCGCTCGAGCGCTGGTGGCGCGGGTGCGGCGTCGCGCGCGCCGTCCGAGAGAGCCTGCTGAAGCCGGGCAAGCCCCTCCTGGAGTTGAGCCACCAAGGGTGGCCCTTCGGAGAGTTCTTGAGCGACCCGGGCCGCTTCGCTATAGCCGGCGTCGCCCGCCTGCCGGGCGAGCTGGGCCAGGGCCGCCGCCAGTTCCGGCAAGCGGTCACTGCCACCCAGGATCAACTGGGTGGCCAAGCACTCCCGCAGCCCCGCACCCCCTTCCGGGGTTGTATTTTGTTTGCTCATTTGCCCTTCGATGTCGGCTGGGTCTGTAGAATCCGGGCATGCGTGGTGGGGTCAAGAATCGACTCTGTGGCGAGAATCAGGACCAATTCCTGCGTCTTAGCCCGTTTCGCCACGGACGTGACGAGACCTTCCCGCATCTCCAGTCCTTTCCCGGCCAACTGCTCCAGGTCCGCTTCGGACAGTTTCTCCACGGAGGCGGACCGAGTCAACCGATACGGCATAGGCGCCGGTGGAACCATTCAGCACCACGGCGATCTCGCGGCGAATCGTCTGTTGGAAGTCGGCAAACAGCCGGAGCATGGCGGAGAGAGCACCGTTCCGCGCGTGTTCGAACTTCACGAGGACTTGCTCCATGCATCTCTTCTCGAGCAGTTCCTCGATCTCGTCCGCCAGCGCATGAATTCTTTTATGAGGAGCGTCGAACTTCTTCAGGACTCCGGAGACCGCGATGTTGTCCGTCTTGAAGTTGTCGTACCACTTCCCGAACGCGCACTGGTGCGGATCTCTGGCCAAGGTGAATTTCCGGTTCTCCTTCACCGAGGCTTCGAGTTCTTCGAGCCAGCGCCGGTGGTCTTGCGCGCGCTGTTCCATCAGGCGGCACAACTCCTCGGTCTGCTCGCTGGAACTGTGCATTCCGAGGCGCCGGCGCAGATCCACCACGGGAGTCACCCGCCCGCGGAGGTTGATGACCCCGCGTATGAACTTGGGTACGCCAGGCACTCCGCAGACCTCGGGCATGATGACGATTTCCCGCACCACGGAGCAATTCAAACCGAACAGGCTCCTACCCAAGTGGGTGATCACCCAGGGCATCTCTGTACCTGTATGTGTGCTCATATTCTCCTCCTACGCCTGCTGACATCAAGAAACGAGGACCGGCACGGGGGGTAGCCCGCAGCCCCGGCGCGGTGACTTCCCGTCGGCCGCACCGACCCGTCGTTGGCCGCCCCACCGCCGCCCACCATGGCCGCCAACTGCTCCACGATGTCCTTCAGGGTTTCCGACTGCGCGTTCAGCTCCTCGGCCGCCGAGGCGCTCTCTTCCGCATTGGCCGCGGCTTTCTGCGTGACCTGCTCCATCTGCGTGATCGCCTTGCCGATCTGCTCGATCCCCCGCGCCTGCTCCTGGCTGCCCAGGTTCACCTCGTCCACCAGCTTCTTCACCTTGGACGACTCCTCGGTGATGGCTCGGATCGCGGTGGCCACCTGATCCACCTTGGTCTTGCCGTCGTTGGACTTGGCGATCGACTCCTCGATGAACGCGGCCGTATCCTTGGCCGCCTGGGCGCAGCGTTGCGCCAGGTTGCGCACTTCATCGGCCACCACCGCGAAACCCATGCCCGCTTCGCCGGCGCGAGCGGCCTCGACCGCCGCGTTCAGCGCCAGGATGTTGGTCTGGAAGGCGATCTCGTCGATCACCTTGATGATCTTCGAGATCTTACCGCTCTGGGTGTTGATCTCGCCCATGGCCACTACGGACTGGTCCAACAACTGGTTGATCTGGACGAACTTCTGCTGCGACCGCGTCACCAGTTCGTCGGCGGAGCGGGAGTTCTCGCTGTTCTTGCGCGCCATGGAACTGATCTCCTCGCTCGACGCCGAGGTTTCCTCCAGCGAGGCCGCCTGGGCGGAGGATCCTTGCGCCAGGGACTGGCTGGAGGAGGAGACTTGTACGGCGGCGGCCGCGACTTCCTGGGCCCCCATGCCCATTTCGCCCGCCACGTGGCGCAACGTGGAGCTGATCCTGAAGACCAGCCAGAGCATGGCGGCTGCGACCAGCAGATTGAAGCCAATGGCGATGATGGCGGCCCAGCGGCTGCCGGAGATCTCGCTCCGGGCCTGCTGGTCGGATGCGCTCAGCGCCTCCCCCTCCCTCTGGGCCAGAAGTTTGGCGGCTTTTTCGGCCTCCCCGAGGATGGGGACCATCTTATCCAGCAGAACGGCATGGGCGTCCTCGAACCGATTGCCGTTGGCCAGTTTCAGGTACTCTTTGGCGTAGTCCACATACTGGGATGCCCCGCGGTCAAAGGCATCGAGGGCCTTTCGCGCAGTCTTATCGGAAACCAGGCGGCGCAGTTCGCCGCTGCTCTGTTTGACGGCGGCGCCGCCGGCCTCGATCTCGCGGACGCTGTCATCGATGGAGGCGGGCGCATGGCAAGCCGAACAACCGGCTTGCGCAGCGGCGGTGGAATGGCTTTGCAGTTCGGCGATAGCGTAGGCGACTTGCATTCGCAGCGACGCGGACTTCAGCTCCTGGAACGCTTCGCGCGTCCCGCCGACCAGATCGAGTTTCTTGCCCGTGCTGTTTACGGCCGCGTCCAGCGAGCCACCCAGCGTCGAAATTACCCTTAGCGACGTGATGCTGAGCACCGCCAGGCACGTCAGGAAGGCCGCCACTCCGATTGCCAGTTTCTTTCCGATGGTCATCTGGGACCTCATGAAATTTTCCCTTCACGCCGTTCTTATGGGCTAATCAGGCCTGGTTGCCACGGGAGTGCGTGGACGGGCCAGGCAGCGCGGCATCCTTGCCGGTCTCTCTAGCCCGGATGGGTGCCTGCCGCCGACGTCAAAACTCCTTGAACTGCTCTTCCAGAGGGAAGGCTTCCTCGCTCGCGCTGCGGGTGGCAAGCGCCGGCGCTCCGTGTTCGGCGGACTTTGGCTGGTGCGACACGGCCTTGCGCAGAGCCGTGAGGCCGGAGGCGGATTCGCTCTCCCGGCGCGGCGGATTTCCGTTGGCCGCACTTGCCCGGCGCTGAGTTTGACGGGCATGGCCGTTGGATGCCTCGCCGCCGCCCACCATGGCCGTCAACTGCTCTACGATGTCCTTCAGCGTTTCCGACTGCGCCGTTAGCTCCTCGGCCGCCGAAGCGCTTTCTTCTGCATTGGCCGCGGTTTTCTGCGTCACCTGCTCCATCTGGGTGATGGCCTTGCTGACCTGCTCGATACCCCGCGCCTGCTCCTGGCTGCCCAGGTTCACCTCGTCCACCAGGGTCTTTACCTTGGCGGACTCTTCGGTAATGGCCCGGATCGCCGTGGCCACCTGATCGACCTTCACCTTGCCGTCGTTGGACTTGGTGATCGACTCCTCGATCAACGCCGCTGTATCCTTGGCCGCTTGAGCGCAGCGCTGCGCCAGGTTGCGCACTTCGTCAGCTACCACCGCAAAACCCATGCCCGCTTCGCCAGCGCGCGCCGCTTCCACCGCCGCGTTGAGCGCCAGGATGTTGGTCTGGAATGCGATCTCGTCGATCACCTTGATGATCTTGGAGATCTTGCCGCTTTGCGAGTTGATCTCGTCCATGGCCACCACCGACTGGTTCAGCGCCTGGTTGGTCTGGACGAACTTCTGCTGCGACTGCGTGACCAGATCGGCGGCCGAGCGGCTGTTCTCGGTGTTCTTGCGGGCCATCGAATTGATCTCTTCGCTCGAGGCGGAGGTTTCTTCGAGCGACGCCGCCTGCTCGGAGGAGCCTTGCGCCAGTGACTGACTGGAAGAGGAGACCTGGGACGCCGCGCTGGCCACCTGCTCGGCGCCTTCGGCCAATTCCGTCACCGCTCGCCGCAAGTTCTTGTTGATCTGGCGTACAACGAATACCACGATCGCGGCCACCAGCAAGGAGAACGCTATCATCGCTAACGTCATCCAGCGGGCGCCGGCTGCAACCCCTTGGGTGTCTTGCGCCACCTTGAGCAGTTCAGCGCTTCCCTGCGCCGCGAAAGCGTCCGCACTCTTAACTGCCTGCTTGATAGCCGGATTCGTTTTCGTTTTGTAAGTCTCGGTGGCAGCCTCGATCTGGTCGGAACTGACCTGACTCCAGAGTTCGCTGTGCCCCTGCTGGATGACTTCTAAAGCACCGCCGATCTCGTCGACCAGACGTCGATCTTCGGAAGACTCGCTCAGTGTCGCGAACTCAGCCAACCTCTTCTTGACACTCGCGGCATTCTCCTGGAAATCCTGGTGGTACTGTGCCATGGTCGCCTTGTCCTTCATGTAGTCCCGCAGGAGAACGCCCCGCTCCGCAGCGAGAAGGGCTGTCACATCGGTAGCGATGCCGCTGCATAGGTACAGTTTTCTGGCGGTCACCTTGACCACTTTGTCGTTCGCTCCAGCAAGATTGCCGGTGCTATTCAAGGCGACGAAGCCCACCCCCAGCGTAAGAGCCAGTGCGGCGCCGAAACTCACGAAGAGTTTCTTACCAATTGTCATTTGCGACGTCATTTGAATTCATTCTCCTTTGCTTTTTCCAAGAAGCTTTTCACTGCACCAGCGCGTTCAGCGCGTGCAGATCCTGGCTGGTCAACACGCGGTCGATCTCCAGCAGGATTTTTACTTTTCCCTTGACCTTTGCCATTCCCAGCAAATAGGGTGTGGCCGTTCCATCGCCGAAATCCGGCGTGTCTTCGATGTCGGCCGCCGCCAGGTTGAGCACCTCGGCCACGCCGTCCACCACGATGCCCATCAACATGGGCCGCGCCTCGCCTTGCACCTGGACCACGATGATGCAGGTCCGCTGCGTGTACTCCTGCTCCGGCAGGCCGAACTTGAGGCGCAGATCCACCACCGGGATCACCTTCCCGCGCAGGTTGATCACGCCCTTGACATGGGCTGGCGTCTGCGGGACCGCCGTGATGTCCTGGATGCCCATGATTTCCCGGACCTTGAGAACCCGAATCCCGAATTCTTCGCGGCCGAGTTCAAACACCAGGTATTTGCCGCCGCGATCGTCGTTCTTGAGCGCCTTGGCCTGTTCTCTTTCTAAAACTGTCGATTCCATGTTGTTCTCCTTTATTTCCCCAAACTGTGTTCGCTAGAGACATTACGCCGCTATTTCTCCAACTTCCCCAGCATTGGCGCAGCACCGGGCAAAGTGTACCGGAAGTTCACGAATCCCATCGAAAGATGCGCGTCGGTAGGCGCACCCGCCGCCGCAAGCCACGGATTCCGCTGGAGATAGGAGTATTGGAACATCAGATTGAGCGCGCCCCATGTGGAATCCTTCATCAAAGTCGTGTTGCTGCCGAAGGTGATTTCCTGAATGGCGCGATTCTGTCCGTCGCTCGAAATCGGCCCATAACCGATCAAAGTCTTGCCGTTGGCGTCGAGGGCCAGATTCTGACCGACATAGACGCCACCGTAGTAGGTGTAAAACAGCGTCTTGCCCGCGGTCAGCTCAAAGCCGCTCACTGTCGATCCCGAGTGCACCAGCGAGAGGCTTCCGTTCGAGCGGATGACGAAGTCCGGCGCCTGTCCAAAGATATAGCGTCCGCCGCCGGCGCTGTAGAAATTATTGGTCAGCACGCGGAGATTCCTGGTCAGCGCGAAGCTGAGATTGAGCGATCCGCCGCCGCCGACTTTGCCGAAAGTCCGATAAGCGGGCGTGCTGGCAGGGTCGGCGATCTTGTTGGCGATCTCCACACCGGCGATTTCGAAGTGGAACCGTCTGGTCGGGTCGAAGGCGATCTTGGCGATGATGTCCGGCGCAAGCGCCGCGGCCGAAATCACACTGCTTCCGTTATTTACCTGGGTACCGAGGATTCCGGCGATCGCGGCCGGGGCGGTAATCGCACTGCCGCCGTTTCCGCCGCCGACGTACGGCTCGGAGTTTTCGAGCGCGATACCGACCGCGACTTTGTCACTCGGATGGAACCCGAAACGGAAGCCGGGGATGCGTCCCCAAACCAAGCCCAACTGGTAATTCACGTCTACGTCTTGAGAGTAGAAGACGTCTCCGGGCAGCGGTGAAATCCCTTTGCGGTTCGGCGTCATGAGGCTCCACGATTGTCCGGCCAGAAACTCAAATTTGCCCTTGGTCACATCCACCCAGTACAGGCGCATGCGGAAGACGTAGGGATTGCTGGTGACCGCGAGTCCACCGTTGGGGGGATTGCCGAGCTGTCCCAAAAAGTCAGACTCCCAATATCCGAGGATCTTGGTGTTCTTGACGATCGCATCCACGCGGGCGC
Source organism: Bryobacteraceae bacterium (assembly GCA_049587755.1). Classification (GTDB taxonomy): domain Bacteria; phylum Acidobacteriota; class Terriglobia; order Bryobacterales; family Bryobacteraceae; genus Bog-375. Next base: position 39,466 of record JBAVEN010000099.1, read on the forward strand.
CGATGCGTGAGTTCTGGACGCTCAGCCGCGTTTCCGTCAGGCTGCCGGTTTGCGTATTTCCGTAAGGAATGCTCCCGAAATTCGTGCCGATTCCCGATCCGGGGTTAGTCGAGCGGCTGACGGCGGTCATATCCATGAAGCCGACCGGCGTGATGAAGGCGTCGCCGATCTTTAGTTGCAGCGGGCTCGTAGCTACATTGTTCGAAGCCTGCGGAGGCGGCACGGCGGACGGCGGAGTCAACACCGGCGCCGGCGCGGGCGGCACCGCACCCGACGTATTGGCTACTTCGCCAAGGCCCTGATGAACCGCCGGCGGTGGGGGGGCGGATTTCTTCTGCCCAGCCAGTTCCCGGCGAAGTTCGTTGATCTGGCGCTGCTGATCCAGCAGCGTCTGTTTGAGCTGCTCGATATCGGAGCTTACCGTGGCCGGCGCGGCGGCGGTCTTCGATGCGCTATTATCGGCCGCGGGCTTTTCGTCGGACGCCGACAGCGGCGGCATGAGGCTCAGGAAGCAAGCCAGCAGCGACACGGCTGCACAGGATTGCTGTGTCCTTCTCGTCATTAGAATCTCCCTTCGGGAATCTTTTCCCCTCGCCCGGCTCTCGAGGCCCGGCATAACCGGCAGCGGGCATCTAGAGAAGCGCCCGCTCACCGGTGGCGCTCTCCCTGTCTTCACAGCACGTTGTAAGTCGAGATCGCATAGGGGTAGGTATCGGGCTTGGATGGCCGGCCTCCCTCAGGTACGGACCCGGCCACAGGTTCGCGTATCTCAGCCATAGCCGCAGGCGTCGCGAAACCTGACAGATTGCCCACGTGCCCGCCTCCGCACCCACGCGAGTGTGCGCATAGCCCGGTTTGTGGACAAAGACCGCGCCGGAGAGCAAAAGCAGGTCCTTCCACTTCTGCACCTGTTTCTTGGAGGTCAACTGCATCACGCGCGCGAGATTCTGGTCGCGCACGTTCCGATCGAATAGTCGCTCGTGCGCAATGAAGCAACGCTTTGGAGCTGCAAGTACAGAAACCCGCCACCAGCGGCGAGCAAGAACTCCACAGATTTTTGAAGGTACCGTCCAAGTCATCGATAGTTACCTTTCCGTAGCAGCGCACCGGCAACAGTCTGCCGGCAAGCGGCGTGTTCTTGTTCCCAATAAACAGATCGGACTGAACGGGGGGCTCGTGTACCGGCGCAAAGCTGGTTGTGGCCCGGAAATCCGCTAGGAACGCCACCAGACTTTGTCTAGTGGCGAGCGGCGTCATTCGACCAGGTGGTCGTTGATCGCGCAGCGGATGAGTTCGGCGGTGGTTTTGAGGTTGAGCTTGGCCAGGAGGTGGCTGCGGTGATAGCTGACGGTTTTCACGCTTAGCGCCAGGGTTGCCGCGATTTGGGTTGCGGTCATACCCGAGCCGATGAGCCGGAGCACCTCCAGTTCGCGGTTGGAAAGCTTTTCGTGGAGGGGGCGCTCGGCGCGCGTGCTTAGGTCGAGCGCCATCTCTCTGGCTAGCGTGGAGCTCACATACCTGCCACCCGCCAGGACCCGCTGGACTGCGGCGACCAGTTCTTCCAGCGCGCTGTCCCTGGTGACGTAACCGTCCGCGCCGGCTTTCAAGGCTCGCAGCGCGTAGTGAATCTTCGCATGCCGGGTAAACACCAGTACCCTGCGCTTCGGAGACGCACGCTTCAACTCGGCCAGGACTTCAAGTCCGCTCCGGCCGTCCAATTCGATGGCAAGTACCACCAGATCCCACTTCCGGCGCAGGGCCAGACCAAGAGCTTCCAGCCCGTCGTGAGCCTCGCCAAACTCGCAACTGCCGAATGCCTCGCCGAGGGTCTGCTTTACGCCCCGCCGCACCACGGCATGTCTGTCAACGATGAGTATCCGCATTGCATTGGCGCCACGGCGCCAGCTCAACCTCGGAGGGGCCGCGGCGGCCGATTGCCCGATTGCAGACTTTCGCGAACTCGCAATGCGAGCGCCTCGCCGGTAAATGGCTTTTGCAGAAACCCGACTCCAGGCCGTAGCATTTCTTTCATGACCGTGTTGTCTAGTTGATGGCCGGAGATGTACAGGACCGTCAATCCAGCCTTGCTTTCCCTCAACTGCCGGGCGACATCGTGACCGCTCGAATCCGGCAGGACAACGTCGATAATCAGCAGGTCGATCGGCGCCGCGGGGCCCTCGAACGCCGCAACAGCCTCCGCGCCGCCGCCCGTGGCGATGACCGTGTACCCAAGGTTTCGAAGGACTGCCCTGATGAAATGGCGTACTTCGGCGCTGTCTTCGACGACCAGAATGGTTTCGTCCCCGCCTTCCGTGGGCACTCGTGGAGCAACGACAGCTTCCGCCTTTTCTCCCTCCGCGCAAGGCAGGTAAATCTCCACGCTGGTCCCGACTCCTTTTTCGCTGTAGACCGAGATCCAGCCGCCGCTCAGCCTCACGATGCGATACACCGTCGACAAACCAAGACCAGTGCCAACGCCCGCAGGTTTGGTGGTGTAGAACGGTTCAAAGAGGTGCTCTTGCGTCTCCGCGAACAGTGGAGAATGGCTGAAAGGATCACCGGCGGACATGATCAGCCTCTCCAATCGCGCGATTGCCTGGCGCGCCTTTGCGGTCTCCCCGCTTGTTGACCGCGCTTCAGCTCGAGCGCCGCCCGGGTGAGTTCCGTAAGCGCGCGCTTTACCTCCGCGACGGCTTTCCGCAACCGTTCTTCTCTGGCCCTCTGGATACTGGAACCGCTTCTTGACATGTGCATGATCGAGATCTGGGTGCTCATACCTTTAGTTATTGTGGTTCAGTCCGGTCCGACATCCTATCCGTATTTCTTCGGGCAATTGATCAATCTCACTACGGACCGTTCGCGGCATCCGGTTTCCGTTATCCGTAAATTTACGGATAGCGGGATCGCGCCTCCAGGGCCTTTAATCGAAGAGTGAGGATGGATAGTCCTGATGCCGGCGGTTGCGCAATGCCCAACGAGCGACCACGAATCAGACTGGTGTTGGCCGATGACCACACCGACGTCCTGGAGGAGATACAGCACCTCCTGGCGCCTCAGTTCGATGTGTTGCGGACTGTACGGGACGGCCCGGCGCTAGTCGAAGCGGTGGCCGAGCTGAGGCCGGATGCGGTGGTCTCCGATTTCCAAATGCCTGGATTGAATGGCATCGAGGCCGGCGCGCAAATATTGCAACAAGGGCTCTGTAAGGCCGTCATCCTTCTGACGATGTACAACGAACCACTCCTCGTCAACCAGGCGCTGGCGGCGGGAATCCGGGGGTTTGTACTGAAGGTGGATGCGGGCGACGAACTCGTCCCCGCATTGCACGAAGTGATGGGCGGCGGGAGATATCTTTCGCAAGGGGTTGTGAACACGTCAAGGGAAGGTCCATAACGTTGCAAGCGTATGCCTAAGACGAGGGTGCTTCTCGCGGAAGATCATATAGTGGTTGCGGAAGGTCTCCGGGCCCTGCTGAAAGACAGCTTCGAACTCGTAGGGGTGGTGCACGACGGGCGCGCCCTCATGGATGCCGCGGAGACGTTGCGGCCGGATGTGATCGTAACCGACATTTCCATGCCGCTGCTGAATGGTCTCGACGCAGTTCGGCAGATCCTTGTCCGCCGGCCGAATGCCAAGGTGGTGGTGCTCACGATGCATCGGGACACCCAACTGGCCGCCGAAGCATTTCGCGCCGGCGTGTCCGGCTACCTGCTCAAGATTTCGCCTGGCGAAGAACTCATCGGCGCCATCGGCCAGGTTGCTCAAGGAAGATCTTACGTGACCACGTTGCTGGCGAAAGATCTGATCACCCTGCTGGTGGAAACCCGCGGCCCAGCGCCAGGCGATTCGCCTTTGACGCCAAGGCAGCGCGAGGTTCTGCAATTGATAGCCGAAGGGCGCACCATGAAGGAAGCCGCATCGATCCTGAACATCTCGCCGCGGACCGCGGAGTCCCACAAATACGAGATCATGCAGGTTCGCGGCGCGAAGAGCACCGCGGAGTTGATCCAGTACGCATGCCGCATGAAACTGATCGCGGAGTGAGTGAAACTCACGGAGATAGTCAAGGGAGTCGATACAACATGGGAGAAGGAACCTTCTCGCGGCACGGCCGGTTTCTGATTCTGTCGCTTACCGTGTGCGCCTCGGCCATGATCGCCGCCGTGTGGTGGTACTACCAGCACCAGCGGGAGGCCATCGATAACGCCGCCGTAAATCAATTGTCCGCGATCGCCGACTTCAAGACAGCGCAAATTGCCAACTGGCGACGCGAGCGGATCGGAGATGGCCGGGTGGTGGCGGCATCCCCACTTATGCGCAGCGCCCGGAGGATCCTGTCCGGCCAACAGCCGGCGAAAAGTGACCGGGCAGACATTCTTGCCGCGATGCAGGCGCTGTCGCGGGAGTTTCTGTATTCGGACGCGACTCTGGTGGACCTCGATGGCTCCGTCCGCATTCGACTGCGCGAAGACCGCACCGACGAGTCTCAATTGAAACAAAGGGTACGCCGGGATCTGGCTTGCGAAGCCGTGAGAGTTAACGGCGTAGTGCTTTCGGACCTCACCCTGGATACGCGCTTCGGTCGCCCGTTGATGGCGTCAGTCATTCCCGTGAACGGCCTGGGCGCCTTGATCCTGGAAATCGATCCTGCCTCTTTCCTGTACCCGTATCTGCAGTCCTGGCCCACGCCCAGCCAGACTGCGGAAACCGTTCTGCTGCGCCGCGACGGCCGTAATGGAATCCTCGCCTTAAACGAGCTGCGGCACGATCCGCCGGGTAGCGCCCTGGTTAGCCGTTCGCGCAAGGACCTACCCAACGATGAGCAGTTACGGTCGGGCTGGGTTCGCAGGGAGGTGGATTACCGTGGCGTGCCCTCCTTGAAGGTGACTCGCCAGATCCCAGATTCGCCCTGGTATCTTACCGCCAAAATTGCCCAAAGCGAGGTGGACGCCCCCCTCTCCCGCTTCTCGTGGGAAATGACGGTGATCATGGCATTGATCGCTTTGGTTAACGGCTCCGGTGTAGGACTCATCTGGAGAAACCGCCAACTTCAGGCGCACCGCGAACGGGAGGAGTGGTTTCGCACTGTGGCGAACGACACCCCCGCATATCTCTGGATGGCGTCCGCGGATGGTGAGAACATGTTCATCAATAAACCGCTCGGCCGGTTTGTCGGCACGGACCGCCAAAGCCCCTCGTCGAGCTGGACGGATTATCTGCACCCGGATGACGCAGCCCGCGTGCGGGCCAAATTCTCGGAGGATCTGGCTGCGCGCCGCGAGAGCGCCGACGAGTTCCGGCTTCGACGCTTCGACGGGGAATATCGGTGGATGTCTCGCGAGGCCGTGCCGCGATTCTCACAGGCCGGGGAGTTTCTCGGCTATGCCGGCGCGCTGTTGGACCTCACCGATCGCAGGCGGGCTGAGTCGCAACTGCGCGGGCTGAGCGCGCGTCTGATCGACGCTCAGGAGGAAGAGCGGAAGCGCCTGGCGAGAGAGCTGCACGACGATCTGAACCAGCAGATTGCCGCCGTGACCATCGGTGTGGGGAATCTCAAGCGGCACATCCCGGAAGAGCTCGCCGAGGTGCGAGGTCAGAGCGACCGCATTCACCAGAAGCTGGTCCACCTCGCGGAAGCGATTCGCCGGATGTCGCACGAACTCCATCCAGCCATCCTCCAGTATTCCGGCCTCGCCACGGCGCTGAGAACCTACTGCGACGAGTTTGGAGCGCTGGCGCGGGTGAGGGTGTCGCTCGACATCGATGGCTCGTTCGATGGCGTGGCGCCTGCCACGGCGTTGTGCATCTATCGGATCGCACAAGAGGCGCTGCGTAACGTAGCGAAGCACGCGAAGGTGGAAACCGCCGCGATTCAACTTCGTCGGGAGGAAGGCCAGCTGCTGCTTACCGTATCGGATCGCGGTGTGGGAATGCAGCCAAGCCGAGCCTCGGCTACAACCGGACTAGGCCTGGTCAGTATCAAGGAACGCACGCGTCTGGTTGGCGGCAGCCTCGAAATAAGAAGCCAGCCTGATCAGGGCACCACCATAACGGTCGAAGTCCCGGCCTGACAGCGAGCCATCCGCATCAGCTTTCCGTCGCGCGGCGGAATCCGCGCACGGCCGCGACGTACGCGGGACACTTAGCCGAGTTCAGCGAGATCGCCACGCAGTGGAACTTGGGGCCGACCGTGCCAGCGTCGCTGAAGCCATCGAGGAGTACGCGCCCGGTTACTCGCGGCTCTCCGGCCCCTCTTTCAGCAAATCGCGGCGCAGCCTCGCGGTCTTGGCGATCGCCGATTCCTTGCGGAAACGGCGGATCTCTTCGTGATTGCCGTTGAGCAGGACATCTGGAGCTTTCCAGCCGCGGAAATCGGCCGGGCGCGTCCAGTGCGGGCAATCGAGCAGACCTTCGCCGTGGCCGGTTTGCTGGAAGCTCTCGAAGGCCGCAGAGCTTTCGTTGCCCAGCACTCCGGGCAGCAGGCGCGCAGTGGCATCGATCACCACCGCTGCCGCCAGCTCGCCGCCGCTGAGCACGTAGTTGCCGATCGAAAGCTCTTCATCCGCCAGACGCTCGGCCACACGTTCGTCCACGCCCTCATAGCGGCCGCAGATCAGCAGTAATTCAGTTTCCAGGCTGAAGCGGTTGGCTGCGCCCTGATCGAACAGTCGCCCTTGGGCCGAAAGCAGAATCACTTTCTGCCCGGGGCCGCGTTGCGACCAGATGGATTCCACCGCCAGGAAAATCGGCTCCGGCTTGAGCACCATGCCTTCGCCGCCGCCAAAGGGCCGGTCATCAACGGTCTTGTGGCGATCGAAGGCGTAATCGCGCAGGTCGTGGATGCGGATGTCGAGCAGGCCCGCGTCGAGCGCCCGCTTGACCACGCCATGCTCAAACGGCCCCTCGAAGAACTCGGGAAAGATCGTCAGCACATGAAAGATCACGATTCGTTCAATTCTCGCAGTCCTTCGGGCAGGTCCACCGCGATGAGCCGGGCCTGAACGTCAATCTCAACACAAATCGACCGTGCGAAGGGAATCAGCAGGCCGCCTTCCACCACCAGCAGTCCGCAGCCGCCGGCATCCTGCCAAGCCTCGACGCGGCCCAGGCGCACACCGGACTTCCGGTCGACCACTTCGCAGCCCACCAGGTCGGATTGGAAAAACTCACCCGCCTCCAGTCCGGTGCGTTCGGCGATGGGAATCCGCACCTCCATGCCCACCAGCAATTCGGCTTCGGAGATGGTATCGACCCCCTGGAATTTGAAGATCAGCGTGCCGTTGTGAAACCAGGTCCGCTCCACCCGGCGGGCCAGCGGTGCAGCGGCACCGCATAGGTACACCTGACCCAACACCTGGTAGCGGTCCGGCCGGTCGCTCAACGGCAGCGCGGTGATTTCGCCGCGATTGCCGCGAGTCTTTCCGAGCCGGGCCACCGTCACCCACGCGTCTTCGGTCAGATTCACTCCAGAATTTCCAGCGTGAACCGCCGGTTCAGCTTCATCCCCGCCGCGCCCAAAATAGTACGGATCGAGCGTGCGGTGCGGCCTTGCTTGCCGATCACCTTACCCAGGTCGCTGGCGGCCACCTTTAACTCCAGGACGGTCACCTGCTCGCCCAACACCTCGCGGACGGAAACCTCTTCCGGGATGTCGACCAAAGCCTTCGCGATGTCCTCAATCAACTGTTTCATGCATCCCGCTCCTATAGCCATGGTAACCGAAGGAGGCCGGGCGTGATGCGGTGTTTGCGCAGTCGGCCACAGGGCGCACCGCGGCGCCGTCTCAGGCCCCGGGCTGCGCTGCCGGCGCCGGATGCTTCTCGAGCAACCGCTTCACCGTGTCCGACAACTGCGCGCCATGCTGCGTCCAGTGTTCGATGCGGTCGTGCTTTAGCGTAACCTGGGGCGGTGTTGCCCGGGGATTGTACTGGCCTACCACTTCGATGTTGGGGCCGCTCGCGGCGCGCTCCTTTTCGATTACCACCACGCGGTAAAACGGCTTCTTTTTGGCGCCAAACCGCGCCAGACGAATCATCAGCATTGATACTCCATGTTGGTTGTCAAAACTCCTACATTTTCGGCATGTTGCCAAACGGGAATCCGGCGGGCATCTTCATCTTGCCGAGCTTCCGCCCCATAAAGCCGCCGGAGAGGCCCTTCATCATCTTGCGCGCCTGCGCATACTGCTTCAACAACTGGTTGACTTCCTGCACGCTGGTGCCGCTGCCGCGCGCAATGCGCCGGCGCCGGCTGCCATTGATAATCATGTGGTTATCGCGCTCGCGCGGGGTCATCGAATCGATGATTGCCACCACGCGGCCGATTTCCTTTTCGTCCAGCTTGGCGTCCTTCAAATCCTTCAGCACGCCGACCTTGGGCATCATGTCGAGAAGCGAGCCGAGCGAGCCCAGCTTGCGAATCTGCCGCATCTGGTCGCGGAAATCCTCCAGCGTGAATTCGTTCTCGATCAGCTTGCGCTGCATCTCCACGGCCTGCTTCTTATCGATGACCTCTTCGGCTTTTTCGATAAAGGAGAGGACGTCGCCCATGCCCAGAATGCGGTTGGCCGCGCGGTCCGGATGGAACGGCTCGAGGGCGTCGAATTTCTCTCCGATGCCTACAAACTTGAGTGGCTGGCCGGTCACGTGGCGAATAGAGAGCGCGCCGCCGCCGCGCGCGTCGCCATCCATCTTAGTGAGGATGACGCCGGTGATACCCAGCCGCTTATGGAACTCGTCGGCCGATTTAACCGCGTCCTGGCCGGTCATGGCGTCAGCCACGAACAGGATTTCAACGGGGTTGAGCTGCTGCTTGAGCTCGCTCAACTCCGCCATGAGCTGATCGTCGATGTGCAGCCGGCCGGCCGTATCCACCAGCAGCACGTCGCGGCCGCTATTGGCGCTCTCGCGCCGCGCCGCGCGAGCCAGATCCATCGGCTGCCTCTCTTCGGCCGTGCCCACGTAAACCGGCTGGCCGATATCGCGCGCAATCACCTTGAGCTGCTCGCGCGCCGCCGGGCGGTAAACGTCCACCGATACCATCATGGGCCGGTGTCCGTTGCGCGAAAGCCAGCGCGCCAGCTTACCCGTGGTGGTGGTTTTTCCGGAACCCTGCAGGCCCACGACGAGGAACACGCTGGGGGGATCGTTGGCAAACCTCAGCTTCGATTCATGACTGCCCAAGATCTTGATGAGCTCTTCGTGAACGATCTTGACCACCTGCTGGGAGGGCGAAAGGGCCGTCAGCACTTCCTCGCCCATGGCTTTTTGCTTGATGTTTTCGATGAGCTGTTTGACGACCCGGAAATTGACGTCGGCCTCGAGCAGCGCCATGCGGATTTCCCGCAGCGCCGATTCCATGTTTTCAGCCGAAAGTTTGCCTTCGCCACGGAGGTTCTTGAAAACCCGTTGCAGCTTTTCCGATAGATTGTCGAACATGAGTGAAGCCAGGGGCGAAACCAGCGCCCGGCCGGAGACACCGGCGGCGGGCGGGTTTTCTACATTATAACGTTATTCCTTGCGGGCTACGCCGACGATTCCTTGGGCGCTATGCGGACGCTGCTGGCCGCCATTTTGCCGGCCCGGTCCATGCCCAGCTCATAGAGCACGCGCGCGCCGGGCCGCAGTTCGGTCGCCAGCCCTTCGGCCAGGCGCGAGACGTGGAAGAAGATGTCCCGTCCCCCATCGTCCGGGCGCAAAAAGCCGAAGCCCTTGGCGTCGAAATAAGTAACCACCGAGCCGGCCTGCTCGCCGGTGGGCGCTTCATTCGATTCGCCGCCTTCGCCGGAGGCAGCGGCTTGTTTGCTGGTCTTGTCGCCGACCCCCTGTTTGATCAAGGCCAGGTCGGCTTCGGTCCAGTCCGTGGCGGGCTGGGCTTCGCTGGGAATTGCGAGGTTTGGATTACGTTTCCGCGCCTCTTCAAACAACCGTTTCTGACGTGCGTTCAAACCAAAGTCCCTCGACGTGCCGGACCGCTACACCGCGGCCGGCGCGACCTTTCGCTTCCGCGATCCCCGCTTTTCGGCCGGAGGCTGGCGGTCGCTCTTCTTCAAACTGCCCATCACCATGTTGGTGACGAATTTCTTTTCACCGTGATCGTCGAACTTGATGACAATCCGCTCTTCACTGCTGAACAGCACCGTGCCCAAACCGAACTTCGCATGTTCGACTTGGGCGCCCTGGGAATAGTTGTTGGAAGCCATAAATCTCTTTGCGCTTTACTCCTCGGCTAAACAACGAAGGATAGACGATGGCCGGTCGTGGGATAGTGTGGGAGAAAAAAACAGCACGTTTAGAGCTTAATGATATCAAACGCAGTGCCTGTTTGTCGAGCGGGTGCGCGGGACAGCGCCGGACTCCTCGCTGGCCTTGGTCTGCTGGCGGGCCGGACCAGCGGCGCGCGCTTGTCCGCGCCTGTTTCGGCTCAGGAAATCGGTTTGACCTCGACCGACAAGCTGCGCGCCGGGTTGCCGGAAACAGTGGCCCCCTCCGGCACGTCCTGGGTAACGACGGATCCCGAACCGATCGTCGCCCCGGCGCCAATGTCAGCCATTATGATGGCACCTCCGCCGATCCAGCAGTGCGCTCCAATGGAAATCCGCCGAAAGACACGTCCCTCATCGGTCAGGTGGCCTGCTTCGTCCCGCCGGTGCTGCTTTCGCCCGCTCAAAACCTGCACCTGACTGGCGAATAGAGTTCCTTCGCCGATATCGACCTGGCCCAGAACGCAGTAAGCTCCAACGCCGACGCGGTCTCCCAGCGATGCACTCGAGTGAGCGAAAAACGATCCGAATGCAATGTGGCAGTCCCGGCCGACGCTATCCAGGGTGAAGCCGTAATAGGCGGCTCGAAGATAGTTGCCAGGGAGGCCGGGCATCAGGGCCATTGTGTGTGCGAAAAACAGGTAGGGTTCGTGCCACCGCCCGAAGCCAGCCAGGCAAGCCGCCGGAAAGACCAGGACACGCGCCACCGCGTAAGCCAGCTGTTTCGCGAATAACTTCAGAGACCAGCCTCCTGGTTCCGATGGTACACCTTCGGATCTGTTGCCTGGCGGGCGTCGCGAGGAATTCCCACCCTGGGTTTCGGGCTCACTGTGTGTGGATAATTCTCGTGCGGCGCACTAGACCCCGTGTGGTAACCTGGAAATCTCTTACGATGGTGCAGACCAGGTCTCTCCCGCGCATATGCATCGCGCTAGGCCTGCCGGACGTTCCGAGCTTGCTCGCGCACGCCCGTCGCGAAGCCGAGTCGGGCGAGACGTTTTTGGAATTCCGTCTCGACTTTCTCGACCAACCGATGCAGGGCGCGAGAGCGATCCGCGGCTTCCTCGACAAGTTCCCCGATACCCTGATTCTGGCCACCTGCCGGCGGCACCAGAACCACGGGAAGTTCAACGGCAGCATCGAGGACCAGATGGCGGTGCTGGATGAGGCCGTCCGCTGCGGAGCGCAGGCGGTAGACGTTGAAATCGAAAGCGCCGAGGCCGCGCAGGAGCGCTTGCACCAGTTCCGTGGGCGCGCCCAGGTCATGGTGTCCTATCACAACTTCGAAGCCACGCCGGCGCTCGATACGGTGGTGGCGCGCATGATGCGGGTGGCGGCCGACGGATACAAGATTGTCACCACGGCGCGCAAGCCATCCGACAACGTGCGCGTGCTGGCGGCGGCGCGTGCGCTGCCCAAACACAAGTTGGTGGTGCTGGCCATGGGCGAGTTGGGCTTTCCCACGCGCGTGCTGTCGCCGGTCTTCGGCGGCGCCTTCACCTATGCGGCGCCGCTAGTGGCCGAAGGCACGGCGGCGGGACAGGTGAGCGGGCATTACCTGCGCCATCTTTACCGCGTGGAAAAGCTAGCCAAGACAACCAAGGTCTACGGCGTTATTGCCGATCCGGTGCGCCATTCGATCTCGCCCTCGGTGCACAACCGTGCGTTTCAGGCGCGGCGGACCGATGCCGTGTACCTTCCGTTTCTGGTGACGCCGGCGCACTTGCGCGATTTCTTTTCCCTGGCGGAGCGTCTGCCCCTGGCCGGGTTCAGCGTCACCATCCCACACAAGCAGAAAGTCATCCGCTATCTGGACGCCGTCGACCCGCTGGCAAAGCGGATTGGCGCGGTCAACACGGTGTGGCGCAAGGCCGGCCGCTGGCGCGGCGCCAACACCGACGTGGCGGGGGTCACCGCTCCGCTGGCGCGCGTGCTGCGGCTGCAGAAATCGTCGGTGCTAATTGTCGGCAACGGCGGCGCGGCGCGCGGAGCTGCGTTCGCTCTCTCCGATGCCGGCGCCAGAATCACGCTCACCGGCCGCAACCCGGATCGCGTGCGCGCGCTCGCCAAAATCTGCGCCGCCGAGGCGCTGGCCAAGGAACAACTCATGGGACGCCATTTTGACGCTGTGGTACACGCCACGCCGCTGGGCATGTTCCCGCATGTGGACGAGTGTTTCTTCAACGGCTCGATTCCAGCGGAAGTTGTCTTCGACATGGTCTACAACCCGCTGGAGACCGCCCTGCTCCGGCGCGCCAGAGAACAGGGCAAGACCGCCATTCCCGGCCTCGACATGTTCATCGAACAAGCCGTGGGCCAGTTTGAGATCTGGACCGGAGAGACAGCGCCGCGTTCGGTGATGGAGAAAGCGGCAATGGAGGCGCTGGAGCACCACGCCTGCGGAAAGCAAGAAAAATGAGACTCACACGACGGCAACTGGCAACCGTGCTGGCGCCGGCGGTGGCGCTGGCGGAGGCCGCGGCCCAGCCGGCGGCAACTGCGGACGAGGAGTTGCGGGCGGCCCGCAATCGGGTCAAAACCAACGGCGAAACTCTGGCTGGCGAAGCTGTGCCCATGGCGGTCGAGCCTGCCTTTCAGTTCAAGGCCTGACCCATGGCCGCCTTCGATAACGACGTTTTTTTCGCCACCGCGGCCGAACTGAACGCTCGTCTCATCAAGAAAGAGTTTTCAGCCGAGGAACTAGCGCGCGCCTTCGCCGAACGGCTGGAGCAACTCGGTCCGCTCTACAACGCGTTGGCGCTGCCGCTCAAAGAGGAGGCCCTGCGCCAGGCGCGCGCGGTGGACAAAGACATCAAGCGGGACCGCCTGCGCGGCCCGCTGCAGGGCGTCCCTTATGGAGTGAAGGACCTGCTGAGCTACGCCGGCCAGCCCACCACCTGGGGCGCCAAGCCCTATGCCGCTCAGGTATTCGATTTCAACGCCACGGTGATTGAGAAGCTGGATGACGTAGGTTCGGTGATCACGGGTAAGCTTTCGATGGTGGAGCTCGCGGGCGGCGGCGGATACAGGTTCGCATCGGCTTCGTTGTTCGGGCCGGGACTGAATCCATGGGACCGCACGCGCTGGGCGGGCGGCTCTTCGAGCGGCTCGGCGGCGGCGGTGGCAGCCGGCCTCGTGCCTTTCGCCATCGGCTCGGAAACTTCCGGCTCCATTGTCACGCCGGCTGCGTTCTGCGGGGTGACGGCGCTGCGTCCTACTTACGGGTTGGTGAGCCGGCACGGCGCCATGGCGCTTTCCTGGACGCTCGATAAGCTGGGGCCATTCGCACACTCGGCCGAGGACTGCGGCCTGATCCTGCATGTGATTGCCGGCAAGGACAGCCAGGACCCGGGGTCGGCGGGCAAGAGCTTCTACTACACGCCGCAGTACGCGCGGCCGCTCAGCGAACTGCGGATCGGATTTGCCGCTGCGGATTTTGCCGACCGGCCCGAAGCGGAAGCGCGGCCAACTTTCGCCGCCGCTCTCGATACCCTGAAGGCGTGCGGCATTCAGTTGGTCGAAGCCAAGCTGCCGCCCTTTCCCTATGGCACGACCTTGGCCACTATTCTGGGCGCCGAGCAGGCTTCCGTCTTCGAGCCGCTGATCTCGAGCGGCCAGGTGAATGAGCTGGCAGATCAGGCGCAGATCGCCGGCCTCAAAGCCAGCCTGGAGATCCCCGCCAAAGACTATCTAAAGGCGATGCGCATCCGCCGCTTGCTGCAGGATGCGATCCGCTTGATGTGGGGCGATCTGGATGCAC
>JBAVEN010000100.1:0-41784 GCA_049587755.1 Bryobacteraceae bacterium
CCGGGGCTTGTCCTCACCGCCGACTGATCCCGACGGCTTGCGCCGTGGGCTATTGTCTTTCGCTCCTCCGGAGCTTAAAGGCGCGCCTGACGCTGGAAAGGGATCCACTTTTATGTCGTGCACCCGCGCCCCGTCCTTATCCGACCGACGCCGAATGAGCTCGCCGTACCGGCCGCTCTCTCACGGTCGCGGCTCAAAATGCATCGGACCCGGGGCCGTTAGGGAGCGGTTGCCGGTTTCGCACCTGACGTTGGGACCGGCGCCCGACTTTCACGTCCTGCCCCCCGGATGAGGGATTCCACGTGCCGCTTTGAGGAAAAACGGCATGGCGGCAAGCTCCGCGGCTACTGAAAACGCGATCACCCACGGAATCGAAATGTCGTAGAGAAACCCAATCAGCGCGCTTCCAAGAAACCAGGAAACACCATAGGCCGCCGTGAACAGGCCGTACGCGGAAGGACGCCGCATGGCGGGCACCATCGTCGCGACAGCCGCCGGAATAATCGATTCATGAACGCCCATTCCCAGGCCCCACAATGCGCAACCGAGCAGCGCCATGCGAAACCCGCCGAGCAAGGCAAGCGGCGACGCGAGAGCGGCGATGGCTGTCAAGGGGAGCAAAACTTTTATGCCAACGCGATCGAACAGGCGGCCGAACAGCAGCGAACCGAGACCGCTGACGCCCATCGAAACCGAATAGAAGACCGGTATCCAGGTCCGCGAGACAACCGCAGTTTTCTGGAAATGAAACGCCATGATCGAAAAATCCACAAACCCGGCGGCGACCAGCGCCGCTCCTGCCAGGTAGACCCAGAAGTTGCGGGGTAATCCCCTCGCCGCCACGTCGGCCGCGGCGCCCTCCGTATGTTCGGGGTGAGGGTACACGAAGCGCGCGGTCGCGACCAGCGCCAGCGTCAGAATAGCCGGCGCGAACAGCGCCGCAAAAGCCACCCGGTACTCGCCGCGTGAGGCGAGCACCGCCGAGACCACCAGCGGTCCGACGAGGGCGCCGGACTGATCGAGCGCTTCGTGCACACCGAATCCCCAGCCGTAGCCCATCTCCCTCGCGGCATGCGAGAGCATTACGTCGCGCGGCGGATTCCGCGTGGCCTTGCCAATCCGCTCGAGAACGATCAAAACCGCCGCGAGTTGCCAACTGCCGGCAAAAGCCAGCAGGGGGACGGCGAGCATCTGGATGGTGTAGCCGAACAAAGTGATCGGCCAGAATTTTCCGGTGCGTTCGCTCAACCGGCCGGATACCAATCGCAGGCCATACCCAAGCAATTCGCCCATTCCCGCGACGCACCCGACCACCGCTGCGCTTGCCCCCAGAACAGCGAGATACGGGCCGGTAATGGATCGCGAACCCTCATAGGTGAAATCGGCAAAGAAGCTGACCGCGCCGATCATAAGAACGAATCTGAGGGCCGTGTTCTTGTTCATCGTTGCTCCGCGTCAGGCGCGGCTCCAATTTTATCCAAGCGCGATCGGGCTGCGTTGACCGGCTACCAGGCTTCCGCCATAATGAGCGTAGGCGTTGGAGTTCGCCGCAACCGCCCCACGGGGAAGATGACTCCTACAGAGAGGACTTCCTGGGACGGTGAGCACGATGGACGAGGCGCAGGAACGGGGGGACCTAAATCCGTCGCAACGGCGGCATCTTCTGACGAGCTGTCAGTACGCCGACAAGCTTCTTTCGGAGATTGAGACAGTTCTCGTCGCATCGCTGTCGAAGTCTCCGTTCCCCAAATTCAAACCAGACATCTCACCGGCGCAAGCCAAAGTTGTCCAGGACTATATCTCCAGGATGCGCGCTCAATTGGTTCGAATCCTGGATAGCCAGGGGGTTGGGATCCCTTCTCCTCATATCGGATCGGTGCACTCCATTCGAGTGACGCTCGGATTCGTCGATATAGCGTTCGATGAGTGCCGCCCGAAGCGCATGGCGGGTTATGGAGAAGTGGCCCAGACGGCCGCTACGGAACTCTCCGGGCTCGTCGACGAAATGCAGGGCGTCGTCTCAAGGCTGAATTCGTATCTCGCACAGGGCCAGTCCGCCGACTTAGAGAAGCGGTTACAGCGCCTGGAGGAGGCGGGCAATGACATCGCGTTGGTAAAGACCCTCGAACGAGCCATCAACCGGCACGGGCTGGTTGAGTTTCGGCCGGCGCTGGCAACCATCATCGATCGCTTGGAGTCGCAGAGCTTCGAGATCGCTGTTTTCGGCAGGGTGAGTTCGGGGAAATCGTCGCTGCTGAACCACATAGTCGGGCAAAATGTGCTTCCAGTCGGGGTGAATCCGATCACGGCGGTTCCAACGCGCCTGGCCTATGGCTCCGAACCGCGCGCCACCGCCTGGTTCGCGGACGGGAAGCCGGAGCAATTCGGCATTGAACGGCTGGGGGAGTTCGTTACCGAGCAGCGTAATCCCGGCAACATCCGGCACGTGACGCGAATCGTGGTGGAACTGCCGGCGCCACGGCTCGAAGAGGGAATCGTGTATGTGGACACGCCGGGCCTTGGCTCGCTGGCCACTTCCGGCGCCGCTGAAACCAAGGCGTATCTGCCGCGATGCGATCTGGGCGTCGTTCTGATCGACGCCGGCTCCACCTTGACGCAGGACGATCTGGCCACCGTTCAGGCGCTCTGCGACGCCGGAATCGCCGCCTCCGTGTTGTTGAGTAAGGCGGACTTGCTGGCGCCAGAGGACCGGAATCGCGCGCGCCAGTACGTGGCGGATCATATCCGATCGGACTTAGGTTATGAGTTACCGGTGCACGCAGTCAGCAGTAAGGACGGATATACGGATCTCTTGGAAACCTGGCTTCACGCCGAAATCCTTCCCCTTTATACCCGGCACGCGGAACTGGCGCGGCAGTCGCTGAACCGGAAGATCGGCGCGCTGCGGCTGAGCGTCGAAGCCGCGCTTAAGGCCCGGCTGAAGCGCTCTGGGTCCGGAGGGCACCCCGCGGTCGCAAGCGACCCAACCAAGTTGCGGGAATTGGAAACTGCACTCAGACGGTCCTCTGGCGGAATTGCAGAGGCGCGAACCGCATGCGTCGGCCTGACTGATGCGCTCCGCGAATGCGCCGAAACCTTCATTCGGACAGCCGCCGGCAGCGTGATTGAGGCGTGGGAATCGGGCGCACGTGTAACCGGCGCAGACCTCATCAGGAACAAGCTGGAACAGGCTACCGCGGAGAGAGCGGCGCAGATTGCATCCACCATTCAGGGCGCGGCCCGTGACGCCGGGCAGGTGCTCTCCAAAACGGCGCTGTCGCTCGAGCTCGAGAACGGACCCGAACCGGACGAGTTACTGGAAGTATTGAAGAATATGCCGCGCTTCGATTTGGGCAACCTCGAAATTGAGGTCCCCCCGAGTAAGGTGGCGTCATTGTTGGGCCGCCGGTGGGCGGCCGCGCGGGTGGAGCGGCGAATCGCGTCCCAAGTCGGGAACCAGATTGAGGACGCGGTTGCAATCTATGCGCGCGTGTTGCAGTCCTGGGTGCGCAAGACCTTCATCGAATTGCAAGAACAGTTCGACAGTTACGCCGATGCGTACCGGGCGCAATTGGATCGCCTGGCGGCAAGTAAGACCGGCGTTGAGGACGAGCAGGCTCTGCGGGACGACCTCGCGGCTCTCGCCGCCGCTCCTGAAAATCGAGCGCAGCAGAGCGCGCCGGGTACTGCCGCGTAAGCCGGCATGAAGGCTATGGGCGAGCGGCCGGCAACCGATTCCCGACGCTACATCGTGGCCTTCGAGCTTCGCTCGAAAAACGATTGCCCGCCCGATTTCGAATTGCCGGCTCATCTGGCCGGCTTCGATGCGGGTCTCTTCCTGCCGCGCGACGATCCCGACTGGTTCGGGCGGTCGTCATATCCTCCCCGCATCCTGCTGCTGAAGGGCGGGGCGCTCGATATCGTCTCTCATCCGAGCGCAGGGGAGCCGCCTTGTCACTGGGCGCTGGAGCGGATCACTTCGGTCGAATCGGGGCATATGCTTCTCAAAGGGTGGCTCCGTTTCAGCGCAGCCGGTTTCGATTTTACCGTCCGCTACAATACCCGCGGTTTCAGGTCTGTCTTTCGGTTCATGCGCCGCTTCCGGGAAAAGTTGCTGCGGGGCGGCCAGCCACCCGGAACTTCACAGGTTCACATCGGGGCCGGCCTCGATATCAAATTCACCAACGCCTTGGAGCAGGAAATTGACTCTGGCGAAATTGTTCTGATGCAGGCCTTCCAGGCACCGGGCAAGACGAGATGCAAAGGCTGGCTGCTTCCGCGCCGCCGCTGGAACGCCGGCGACCTGCTGGCCCTGACCGAGAGGCGGCTGCTCTGGATTACGGACCGCCAGCGCGGATCCTATTCGCCATACGGAAGCATCGCCCGGTATGCTCCCTGTGCGGCCGTGGTCGGCGTCGGTCTGACCTCGGATCGAAATGGAGACGTTCTCCAGATTAACTTGAACGACGGTTCCGCGTGGCAAATCCCGATCGCATCGGAAAGCCATTTGGACTGTCAGCAACTCGCCGAAGACTTCGCGGCCGCGCTGAAGATTCAAAAAGACGCAATCAAGCCAGTCGGACGGAAGTAGGCCGATAGCGACATCCGGCTTCTATGGCGCGAACTTCATGACCGTGTCGATGCGAAGCGGAGAGAACTTAATATATCGGCCCACCTGGTATTGCGGCTGAGTGGCCAACCGGCACATCTCGACGATCTGCCCTGGGTTTCCGCGGGCGCTCTCCAGCACTTTTTCACGGAACTCATCGAGGTCCAGGTGGCGCAGTCTGAAATGGTCGGCGGCGGCTTCGAAAAGTCGTCCGGAGTCCCGCTCGGGAAGCGGCGGGATATTCATCGCTTGCGCCGGATTCCAGAACAGTCTGGCCAATGCCCCCAAGCTGAAAGCGTCCCGCGATGCGGCGAACAGAGCCACACCGGGCGTTTGAGAGATTCGCTGCAAGAAACGGTAGGTAGGGAAGCCGGCGCGCGCAATCCCATCCAGCATCATCGTCACCGGCGAACCTTCCACCGCAGTCCATAAGAGCCCTTTGAGGTGAATGCTGGTTTGAACCGCGAGCCACGCCTCCGGATTGGCATCGGACCTGCCGGGCACCCCAGCGCGGCGGAGAAACTCCGGGTGGTGCGCGGCGATCAGAGTGCGCGCCATTGCGGCCAGTAGAGCATGCAGAGTGGGCTGCCACGCGATGTACAGCACCTTCTGGTGCGAACGGAGCGCTTCTTCGATCAGCCTGGTCTTGCCGCTCCCTTGCGGTCCCAGCAGCAACAGCGGATGGCCGGCGCCAAACGCCACATTCAGGCGCTCGATCTCGCTCGCCATCCCCACGAAAGGAAGTTGCGGTTCCATTCAAGCAGCGAACTCCGCTGTAGGAGTCATTGGCCGCTTGAGTGCGGCGGTTTGGCGAACTCCACCGCCTAATCGGAGAATACAGCAAACGCCGTGATGCTGCAATAATACTCAAATCGCTTCTTGTTGCCGTTGGAGCATCGTCCATGCGAGTGCTGATCATTTCCGATCTTCACGCAAACCTGGAGTCCGTCCGCGCCCTGCCGACCAACTTCGATCGGCTTTGGGTGCTGGGCGACCTGGTGAATTATGGACCAAATCCCGCGGAAGTCATCGAGTTCGTCCGCGAGAACGCCGCCATCGTCGTGCGCGGCAATCACGATCATTCGGTGGGATTCGATGAAGATCCGCGATGTTCGGCGCGCTTTCGTGCCATGGCGGAAGAAACCCGGCGCTACACGCGTTCCGTGCTCAGCGAAGAACAACGGCAATACCTGCGCAATCTTCGCTTGAACGCTACGACGGCAGTGGAGCGTAGCCGGTTTTTCATGTGCCATGCCGTGCCGCGGGATCCGCTGTTTGAATATCGCCAGGAAGAGTCGCCTCTGTGGCAGGCCGACGAGATCGGATCGGGCATCGACATAGAACTCGTCGGCCACATCCACATCCCCTTCCGCCGTTTTCTGGAACGCCGCATGGTGGTCAATCCCGGAAGCGTCGGGCAGCCAAAGCACGGCCGGGCCGAGGCCTGCTACGCGATTTGGCAGGATGGCAAAATCACTCTCGAATCGTCCGCCTATGACGTGGAGCAGACGGTCGAAAAACTGCGCCGTCTTCCGCTGTCGCCCGCCGTCTTTGACGATCTGGCGTTCGTGCTGACGAACGGCCACGTTCGCGCAGCGCTGGCGGATTTACCGGAATGAACCAGAGCTCCCGTGCAAAAGATCACGATCAACCGTGTTGCCCCGGCGGGCGCCATGCGTTATAGTCGAGCTTCGAAAACGCACGGGTGATGGAGCGTCACCTTTAACCGTTCCGGGCAACCGGTTCTGATAGCTCCTGCCGGCCGGTAGGAGCTTTTTCATTTTCGACGAGTTTACTTCTCTTTCACAAGATACAAGGAGTCATAGATGACCAAAATCGTAAGTGTTGTAGGTCGTGAGATCCTCGACTCTCGCGGCAATCCCACCGTGGAGGCCGAGGTTTCGCTCGATGGCGGTGCAGTCGGCATCGCGGCGGTTCCTTCGGGAGCATCGACCGGCGAGAAGGAAGCTGTCGAATTGCGCGACGGCGATAAGCAACGGTACGGCGGGAAGGGAGTGACCAAGGCCGTCGGCCACATCGGAAAAGAGCTGGCCCACGCCGTCGTGGGGCAGGATGCGACCAACCAGCGGGCCATCGACCAGGCGATGATTGCGGCCGATGGAACCCCGAATAAGGGGAAACTGGGAGCCAATGCGATTCTCGCCGTTTCCATGGCAACCGCGCGCGCCGCGGCCAACGCTCACTCCCTACCCTTGTACCGATACCTGGGCGGCGCGAATGCGTGCACGCTGCCCGTCCCGTGCATGAACGTACTCAACGGCGGCAAGCACGCAGACAACACGGTCGATTTCCAGGAGTTCATGATCGCTCCGCACCACGCGCCCTCATTCGCCGAAGCTATCCGCATGGGCATGGAGACCTTCCACACGCTCAAGCAGGTGCTGCACGGCAAGGGATACTCGACCGCCGTGGGCGATGAAGGAGGCTTCGCTCCCGAT
This sequence comes from Bryobacteraceae bacterium, assembly GCA_049587755.1. Classification (GTDB taxonomy): domain Bacteria; phylum Acidobacteriota; class Terriglobia; order Bryobacterales; family Bryobacteraceae; genus Bog-375. The sequence goes on from JBAVEN010000100.1 coordinate 7,069, forward strand.
CTGAAATCCAACGATGAAGCAGTCGAATTGATTCTGGAAGCGATTACCAAAGCCGGTTACAAGCCGTCCGCCGATATCTCGATTTGCCTCGACCCGGCCGCCAGCGAAATGTGGGAAGGCGGGAAGTACGTGCTCTTCAAGTCCACAAAGAAGGCCATTACCTCAGACGAACTTATTAAAATCTGGGAGTCATGGGTGAAGCAATATCCGATCATACTCCTCGAGGACGGAATGGGGGAGAACGATTGGGATGGCTGGCACAACTTGACGGTTGCCCTCGGATCCAAAATCGAGCTGGTGGGCGACGATGTCTTCTGCACCAATCCGCAGATCCTGCAGCAGGGAATCGACAAAGGAATCGCCAATGCAATCCTCATCAAGCTGAATCAGATCGGCTCGGTGACGGAAACGCTGGATACGATGGAACTGGCCGCGCGCAATGCCTATCGCTGCTTCGTTTCCCACCGGTCGGGCGAGACCGAGGACACCTTCATTGCCGATCTGACGGTCGCAACCGGTGCCGGCCATATCAAGACCGGTTCGGGTTGCCGCAGCGAGCGCGTAGCCAAATTCAATCAGTTCCTCCGGATTGAAGAGCGGTTGCAGGGGCGCTCCCGATTCGCGGGCCGGTCCGCCTTCCGTCTCTGAGCGGGCGCCAGTTATAGCCCTTTATTCGTGTGCGTGCCGGACCTGTTGCCAGCACGCGCGGACTGGTACGGGCGTGCTGGTTGCACGTCGCCAGCTTGCAGCAGAGCTACTCGCTTGGGGAGGGCGCGCTTTCAGGAGCCCCGCCGCCGAACGACTGCAGCGCCAGATAGCTCAACCCGAACCGCTTCACATTGTCGTGCTGCTTGTCGAATATGTCGAAGTGACCTTCTTCGTCGCCGACGAGCCGCTCGAAAATCTGCTTGGACGCCGCGTCCGCCTCGGCCGCGCATTCGATCGCCGCCTGGTTGTAAGCTCGGGCGCTATCTTCCTCCATTGCCATTGCCTTGACCAGGATCGCTTCCGGTTCCAGTATCTTCTCGACCGGACCGGCGGCAACCATTTCCGCATCGCCTTTCAGGAACAGTATGCGCTCTGCCAGCAGTTCTACGTGACCCATCTCCTGGATCGCGATCCGCTTGAATAGCTGCGACAGCGGCTTGAAGCCTTGGTCATCCAAATGAAAATGAAAGTACATGTACTGATGCACGGCCTGCAATTCGTCGGCAACCGATTGGTTCAACAGATGAATGCTCTTAGTCTTCGCCATCCTGGGCCTCCGGTCCATTATCGCTAATCGGGTCCCAATAATGTGACGGCGTGAGCGTCGCCCGGGTACGGGAGATCGGAGTCGTGACGCCGGTGGTTCGCCGCAGAACAGCGAGCTTCTGAGCGTACGTTGTGCGCAAGACCTTCCAAAACGAGACTGGAGTGAGCCCCGGCAGGGGCGGTAGAAAGTAGCCCAACGCGTAAGCGTTGGGAATCGGCATCGGAGCCGCGGAGCCCCGGAACGGGGCGGAAGAGAACTGGCAACCGGCAGGTGAACGTGGTCGCTCTTCCGCCCCGTTCCGGGGCTGAGGGGTTTCACTTCCTGGTCCCAGCGCTCGCGCGCTGGGCTACTGTCTTTCGCCCTGGCGGGCTCGCCCCGATGTGTCCTCGCGTCCAACTCTTACGTACTGCACCCGCGTCGCGCCGTAGCGCCTAGCCGAATTGCAACCTAACTCTCGTACCTATACAGCGCCCGCTGAATAGTGAGGCCGCGCACGTCGATGCGGCTCAAATCGGCTGAGCCTGCGCCGTGCGCCTCGGCCAGCAGCATCATGTTGTCGCAAGCGTGGAAGGGCGCGGCACCGCGGCTGGAGCGCGGGTTGTAGCCCATCACAGCGGTAGCAACGGTGTCGGTCGAGACCGGATTGAGCCCGGCGATCAAAACTCCCGGTTGGACGAGTCTGAGATTGCCGATCCATGGCCCTTCGCCGCCGGCGACGCTCTCCACCCCGTCAATGATCGCCAGGTCGATGGGCCGCGCCACCGCCAGGTCCGCCACAATCCGCGGCACGCGGTAACCAGCGTCATGATTGGCGCCGAAATGCAGTTCCTGCGGCGCCGATTTCGCCGGCTGCCGAGTGCCTTCGTGGCCCACCAGGTCCCGCCCGCCGGTGGGCTTTTCATTAGGCTCGTCTTTGCCGGCGTCATCGCCGTAGATGGAAGCCGGCAGGTTGCCGAAGCAGTTCTTGAGCGAGAGCGTGACCCCGCACGTGGCGTGATTCTTCAGCTTTGCCACGCTCACCATGACATCGGTCTCTTCAAACGCTTGGTTCAAGTCGTAAGCGGGGTACATGTACGCATTGCCCGGAACAGGAAAGCGCGCGTACCGCTTGTGCTTGCCCAGCGCGTTGGTGTTTTCGAATTCCACCACCGGAGCCGCGGCTTGCAACTGGCGCACGTTCCATCCCGCATCGAGCATCATCTCTTCGAGCGGCCCGGCCGAGGCCCAGGCGCTTTCGACGAACCGGATGCGCCGCGCTCCCGCCCGGCCCATCAGGTACGCGGTGGCGCCCAGCACCTTCGGGTGCGTGTAATGCGTCAGCGCAGGAGCCTTGCCGCGCAGGCGCATCGCAGGGCTGCCCGTCATGTTGACCTTGATAGTCACCGTTTTCGCGCGCACCAGCCGCTCCAGGCCGCCCAATTGGTCGAATATAGCGGCCATTCTGGCAGTCACGTCTTCCTCGTAGGAAGCGCAGCGGGCGATCGCAACCGGTGATGCCGGCGCAGTGGCGGCAGCCGCGTTCCGCAGCAGCGGCGCCACGCCCGGCGACGCGCACATCATGGCCATCCATTCTCTGCGGGTAATCATGGGTTATAACTCCAGCTTGAGAGTGGCGCACACCGCCACTTTGTCGATGTCCACGCCGGAGCCCTCTTCGGTCGCATAGACCTCGAGTGTCTTCTGCGCGCCATCGGGAGTCAGCAGCGTGGCCCGGCGGTAGCCGCCGAGGAATTGCACGGTGATATTTTCAACCGGGTAATCGGAGTAATTGACCAGGTGAACAATCTCGGTCCTGCCGTCGGCCGAGGCAAGCACGTTCGACAGCATGGTGGACACATTGAACAGGCGGACGCCCAGGTTCTGCCGGCCCACCAGGGAATTCACGTCGCGCCAGATATCGTTGAACCGCTCCAGCTCGGCCTTGCTGAGGGTGATGCTGTCGCCTGGCGGCCGCTCGTCTTTCCACCCGCTAGGGCTGGTTAACACCGTGCCGCCGGAGTGCGCGAAGTCGCGCAATACCCCTTCTTCGGGAGCCGTCAGCGCACCGGCATCCACGTCCACGGCTACGGTAGTGCCAGCCAGCGCTTCTGGCGTCAGCCGCTGCGGCGGCACTGGCGTCACTGGGGTGTGTTTCACCGCGATCATATCGAGGATGCCGCCCGAAAGCAGGCCCCCTTTCGCCGGGTCTTGCACCAGCGCCAGCTTGCCCGCTTCGTGCATGCCGCGCCACTCCGGGTGGCGCTCGAAATAGTCGAGCAGAGCGCCCATGCGCCGCCAGCTTCGCCGAGCGCTTTCATCTCCAGCGGCCAGCCGCGAGGCGAAGCCGCGGTCCAGCGCCACCACCCAGCGCCCGCCGGAAATGGCGGCGTCGGCGATCGCCTGCAGGTAGCGTTCTGTGGTGACCACTTCGCCCGCCGGCGGCGTGTTAGCGAGCCACACCGCGGCATCGCCCCACGCACGCACCGCGCGGATGAAGCCGGTGTTGGTATCGATCCAAACCGACCCGGTCGGACCCGCCATCCTGCTGCCGCCGTGCTCGTCGGCGGGAATGCCCGGCCAAACGCCCTGCCAGGTGCCCAGCACCGGCGCCGCCGAGCCAAGCGCCAGGCCGTTGCGCGCCGTGATCTCGACCACCGGCCGCGAGCCTGCTTCCGCCCGCACTTTGGCTACGGTTCCTTCGGCGAACGAACCCTCCACCACGATGCCGCTTACACCGCCAGCGAGCGCGGCGCGTGCCGCCGCTGCCGTGTCGCCGCCCGGCGCTATCCGCGCCAGCGTCACCAAACCGCGCTTTTCGGCCGCTATAACCAGTTCCGGGGAATAGGATTCCAGCAGGAGGCAATTGATGGGTGTGCCGGCCAGCAGTTCCAGCGACCGCGCGTCCTGCCACGGCCAGCGCATCGGAACCCAAGCCCGCGGCGCCGGTGCGCACCAACCCACGACCCAACCCAGCGCGGCCAGCATCCCGGCCGCTCGTATGCCCATGTTCTTAATCTACCAGCGGAAGCGGCGCTTGTGGTGGACGCCACAGTCCGGTCCCGGCAGTTCTTCGTACCTCCTGCCACCCGATGGGAACTACCACCCTACGCCGGTTCTGGCGGTCCTAAGGTTTGGGCCTGTACCAAAGTAACTATCGGCGCCGTCGTGCGCCGCCGATACTCGAATTGCAATGAATAAGAATGTTTCCAGAATGCTGCTTGCAGGGGCCATCGGCTGCGCTACCGTGGCCTTCGCCTCTTCCACCGCCACGGTCACGTTTACCAACCTGCCCTACACGGACCTGAATGGCAATTATGGCTCAGCGGACGCTACCTACAACGGTTATGTAATCGCCACCGTCAACGGAACGCCCGACCAGTTGTTGATCTGCGACGATTACATGGATGAGACATACGTTCCCAGCGGGCCTCTCACCTTCGATTCCTCCACGCTTGACGGCCCAGGCAATCCCGCCGGCTTGCACTTTGGCGGGGTGGCGAATGCGCAAACCCTGTACGACGAAGCAGCCGTACTCGACTACGATCTCTATTCGCTGGGCTCCCACGCCTCTTCCGCCACTGTGACCGACTACCAGTATGCAATCTGGAACCTGTTCGATCCGTCCGTGGCTCTCAACAGCAGCCAGCAGACCTTGCAGGCCGGCGCGCTGGCGGCAGTGGATTCCGGCGCGGGCTGGCTAACCGCCGTCTACGTCAATACGCTGGTCTATACCCCAGACCTGAAAACCAATTCCGCTGGCAACCAGGAGTTCCTCGCGTATCAGGTTCAGACCCCGGAACCGGCCACTTACCTCTTGGTAGGCGTGCTGCTGACATGGCTCGGAACCTTCCGCAGGCGCCGTAATTAGCGGGCGTTACTAACGCGCCCGCTTGCCAGGCTCGAGCGCGAGCGCTTGTTCGATCACACTCTCCCGATCGCCCGAGTCCCACCGGGCGTGGATCTCGCTATCGGGCAGGCCGGCCACGCGGCCTAGCAGCAGGAAGGGCGGCAACGCGTACCTCAGGGTCGACCAGCGGGCCATTTCCGCGAGCGAATCGAGCGCCCGCTCGTGGATCAGGTCGAGCGCACCGGGGTTGGGCGTATCGGTGAGCACTACCAGAGCGTGAGCGGCTTGCAGGCGGTCCTCCAGAACAATCGAATGCAGCATTTCCACCAGCCAGGTGGGCGCGATGCGGATATTCCGGTCAGGATGCTTGGCGCCATAGACCGCAATCGCCGTCAGGGCGCGCATAGCGTTGGCGCGGACACTGCCGTCCGCATCGCCTATGGCGTACTGCAACTCGCCGGCGGCCTGCTGCTTGTCCGCGCCATAGCCGATCACCGCTGCCGCCACCGCGCGCTGGCTGGCGTCGGCCGAATTGCGCAACACCTCCCGCAGCCAGTCGAAGTGGTCCGCCGCGAAGGTGAGAAAACGGGGTTGAAACGCGCGCGCTTCCGGGTCGTCCATCAACGAATAGCCCGCCGTCAGGTCTTCGGTGGTGTTGCCGCGTGCCGCTGCGCGCTCCACCGCCGCCAGGAAATCGGCGTAGGTGTCCAGCAGTTCCCGGGGCAACGCGGCATTGCCGGTCGGCGGAGAGTGGAACGAGGGATGCGGCGCGCCGCGTTCCTCAATGCCGATGAACAGTGTCACCGACACCCCTTCGCAGCACAGCGCCTCCACGCGCACCAGTACCACGCCGGGAATCTTGTCGATCTGGTCCTCGAGATCGCCCTTCGATGCGGTGAGCGCCCCGCCTTTTCTCAGGCCCGTCACCGCCTGGATCTTCTCCGCGGTAACCTTGCGCAGTCCGTAATAGTTGATGTCGGCAATCTGCGGCGCCTGTGCCGCTGCGGCACAGGCCAAGCCCAGCAACGCAATTACTTTACTCACAAGAGATGAGACGTGCGGCAAATGCCATGCGACGGTTGCAATTCAAGCACCGTTGAGCCAGAAAGTCGCAAAAAATAGGCCGCCAGGCGAAAGCCGTAACGGACCCGAAGATCGGGGCGCCCGCCCCACCGGATTCCTTCCCAAAAAGAAAAACCGCACCGGACATCGCCCCTAGAGACCAGCGGGGCTTAATCCGATGCGGCTCGCCCAAGTTGGGCTGGGATCCGGCGTCGGGCTGACTGGTTTCGACCGCAACACGGCCCACTTCTGGCCAGGTCCGCGTCCTATTCTTCCTTACCAGAAATGCCAGGCAACTACCGCAACCTTTGATCCCCCGGAGAGACTATAATGCCGTTCGATAAAAAAACCCCTCTGCGGCAACCAACAAGGGAAGAGTAGTGAGCAAAACCTACTGCAAACACCGGCTCCCGCAAGCACGCTGTCCCGTCGGCTCACTCTTCTTCCGCCTGCCTGTTGCTGCAGAGGGCAGGTTAAAAAATTACTTCGCCAATTCACCATACGTTTAGCAATCGGACGCCCGCGTGTCAAATGCCGTAACCCCTTTTAATCGAAATATTTTTGCGGTCCGGCGTCCGGGTGGGTGGGACACTGTGGGCAGCCGCTGTGTCGCTATGACACAATTTGTGTGATGCGGCCTGTTGTGCTGGGCATTTTGCTTCTCGCGCTGGCGCCGGCAGGCGTGTGGGCGCAGGCCCCCAACGCGGCCGATCCGGTGGTGGTGTCGGGCGAGCATCCGCGCCTCTTCTTGCGCCCGGGACGGTTGCGCCTGCTGCGCCGCGAACGAGAACGCCGCTCCATGCGCTGGCAGCAATTCGAGGCGCTGATCTCCGGCAACGCGCCGATGCCCGAACCGGGTTTCGCGCAAGCTCTCTACTATCAGGTCTCGGGCGATCGCGCCGCCGGCCGCCGCGCCATCGAGTGGGCGCTCTCAGCGTCCGACTTGCGGCAGATGGCCCTGGTCTACGACTGGTGCCAGGACCTGCTAAGCGGCCCCGAGCGCGCCCAACTCCTTTCCCGCATCGCCCGCCGGATCGGGGAAACCGAGGGCATCGAGTCCATCCCCGGCGTGCGCTCGCGAGTGCTTGCCGCGATTGCCCTATTCGATGACGAGCCGGACCTGCCGCGGCGGGAATTGGATCGCGACGTCCACTCCTGGTGGGAAGGGAGGCTGGCGCCGGCGTTGGCCGCCGGCAGCGCCGTGGTTCCGCGCCAGGATACCTACGCCATGATGGAAATGCTTCACGCGCTCGCCGACTCGGCCCGGCTGGATCTGCGCGAATCCGCCCCCACCTACTTCGCCCAGTTCCCCATCGAGCACCTCATGAGCTACTACCCGGCCCCGTACCACACCGCCGAGGGCGACATCTATTTGGGCGCCACACGCCGCGCCGGAGCGCCCGATCTCGATCAGGCAATCTTCTCCCGCGCCGCCGAGCTCGCCATGGTGGCCTTTGACGCGAACGCGCCCTCCACCCAGGTACTGCAAGGCTGGCTGATGCATGATCGCTTCCAACTGCGCACGCCGCTGGGTGCGCCGTATGAATTCCTCTGGGCCAACCCGTACCAGCCGGGGCTCAGCTACAATCAGGTTCCGCTGGTTTTCTACGACTCCCGCTCGGGCCATTTGTACGTGCGCTCCAGTTGGGAAGACGATGCCGAGTGGTTCGGCTTTTTCGACGGCGCCATGCAGTTGTTTCGCGATGGCCGGGTTTTCGCGCTCGACCCGCACGCCGCGGCGCAGCCACTGTTGCTGGACGCAGCCGCCATCTGCTTCGCCGGACCGCACGGCGGGGAGCGCGGCAGGTGGCAAGTGACGCTCGAAGATGCGCAGCCCGTATTCGTCGTCGGCCTGGATCCCCACCGCGCCTACCTGCTGGAAGTCGACGACGAAGAGATGTATGAGGCCGAAGCCGACCCGGCCGGCACTCTGCGCATCGATGACGTCCCCTGCGGTAGGACCGTGGGTTTGAGGCTGCGTGCCACGCCGCCCGCCCGCCGGTAGCAGGTTGCGCCCGGCGTCACGCCTTCGCGGGCGCGGGTCTGTGCTCGGCCACGTATTGGCGGAGATACACGTGGAAAGCCGCGGCCAGCGCGGTCTGCGCCGCCAGCGTGCGGCCCACTTTGGCGCCCTCAATTTCCAGCACCGGCAGCAGGTCGCGCGTGGTGGAGGTGATGAACACTTCGTCGGCGGCTTCCAGATCGGTTCGCCGCAGCGGCTTCTCCCGCACCTCGATGCCCGGCACGCGGATTTCGTTGAGCAGCACCTCGCGGGTGATGCCGGGCAGACAGCCGGAGTTGAGCGGCGGCGTCCAGACCTTGTTTCCGTTGGCAGTGAATATGTTGGCCGAAGTGCATTCCGCCACTTCGCCGCGTTCGTTGAGCAGGATCACTTCGTCGAAGCCTCGCTGCTGCGCGTTCTCGAGCCAGGTGAGATTCATCGCCCAAGAGAGAATTTTGGTGCCGGCGAACTCGCAGGCCGCGTGGCGCGCCTGCGGCTGGACCGCCAGCTTCACGCCATGGCCCCAATCCTTGGTATCGGCCGTGAGCGCGATCAGGTCGCTCGAGCGGCCGGTCGAAGGGCCGGCCCACATGCCGCCGCCGTTGCGCACAATCGCCACGCGGAGGGTCGAATCGTAGGCGTGGTTGGCTTCCACCAACTCCAGCAGCCTGGCGCGCAGCGCCTCGGGACCTTCCAGCAGCGGCACGTGAAAGAGCGCGGCATCGCGCTGGATGCGGGCCCAATGGCGTTCGAAAGCGAACAGCACGCCCTCGGCCACGCGCAGCGTGCTGAAAACGCCCCAGCCCGCCAGCAGGCCGACTTGCCCCGCCGCCAGCGTTTCGGTCGACGCTTCCTGAATGCGATCGTTGTGAAGAATAAACCGGTGCACCACGTACCTATTCTATCGCGCGGCGGCAGGGTGGCCGCGTCCGCAACACAGCTAAACCGGGTACTTGGCCGGTCTCCGGGATGCGGTAGACCGCCAGGTTGACCAAACGCGGACCCAACGGGAGTTTTTTGGCGGCGGTTCCTGCGGGCAGAGCCATTTCGCCATGCACCACATGCCGATCAAAAGCAGTATTCTAAAGGCAGGATCTTCCAAGAATGCCTTACCAGCCGCGAGGAGTTGCACAGCCAAACGAACTGACTAAGCGTTTCAACGCCCTCGCGCCCTTTCCGCCAGGAGTTGTGAATTTGCGCTACACCGTCGGCAACGACTGGAGCGGGGACCCGGCAATCTTTTTTTGGATCACTCTGTCAGATGCGGAAGCCAGCCAGAAGATCCTTCCTCAAACGAGCCGCCGCATCATGGACTTCATTACGCAAGAGCTTGATCCGGTAGGTCAATGGGGCCTGATTCCGTACTTCAACTTCAGGAGTCAATCCGAGCAGGCGAAGCTCCAAGAAGAGGTCTTCGGCTGAACTGATGGCATACTACGACGACCTGATTAAGCATGCCATTCTTCTGTCCGAGCTCAATCTGCCGGACGATCCGCAACAGGTCGATCTTCGCCGAGCCGTTTCAGCAGCATACTACGCTCTTTTCCATTTGCTCACTACGGAAGCTGCCCAGAATTGGAAGCACCAAAACCAGCGGAATCGATTTGCCAGAATGTTTGATCATGGCCGCATGAAAGCCTGTTCCTCGAAGATCTCGGCAAGGGTGCTTCCAGCGGACCCTGCCGAGATTCTTATAGCCAAGGATCTCAAACGCGTTGCCGATTCATTTGTCAGACTTCAACAGGATCGACACACTGCCGATTACGACAATTCCAAAGTTTGGTCGCGGACGGAGGTTTGGGAGAAGATTGATGACGTCCAAACTGCGATGACCGCCTGGATGGGTATCAGGGAACAGGAAATGGCCCAGGACTATTTGTTGGACCTCATGGGGACCCGACAATAAAGCGCCTAGCAAGCCCCAGCGAGGATCGGTCTTGCACGCTGCTCAGCGCCTGACGGTCCACTCTGGCGTATTAGTCGCCTAATCGGACCCTGGCCCACTGCCCCGACCCCCGACGATCGGGCTGACCGGGTATCCTGTGTCCTAAACTCACCCCTGGCAAACTGCGGCCCGCCGCTGCTGCAGCTCGGGGCGGTACTCGGGCGGCACCAGCAGCGTCAGGGCGTCGGGAACGATACGGATCTCAGTTGGCAGGTGGCCGGCGAATTCGCCATCGATTTGCAGGAACACGCGTTCATCCCGCGGTCTCGGCGCCGAAACGCGCCGCGCGCGCAGCACCGTGATGCCCCGCACGCCGTCCATCCGGTTGGCGACGAGGCCGGCGAAATACCGCACGTAGCGGAGAGTGGAGCGGCCCTGGAACAACACCAGCTCGAAATGGTCGTCGAACAGGCTGACATCGCGGGCGATCTCGAAATCGCCGCCGTAGTTGCGGACCTTGCTTACCAGGGCAAACGAGCAGCAGTGCGTGACGCCATCGGCCTCGATCGAGAATTCCGGCAGGCGGCGCCCCAGCAGGCTCCAGCCGGCCAGCCAGTACGCCAGCTTGCCGATGCGCGCCTTCAGCGGCGCGCTGACCTGATAGACGATCTGGGCGTCCAGCCCGATGCCGGCCATCAACAGAAAATGCCTGGTGGTGGCGCCCGCTTCCGAGCTCACTTGCCCAATCGAAATCCGGTAGGGGCGGCATTCGGCGAGGCGGCGCGCGGCGCCCAGGAAATCGCCGCCGAGTTTCATCTCCATCGCCAGCACGTTGGCGGTGCCGGCCGGCAGCACACCCAGCGGCACCTGGGAATGTGCCATGCCCTCCGCCACCTCGTTCAACGTGCCGTCGCCGCCCGCGGCCAGAATCAAGTCTGCGCCGCGCGCTATCTGCTCCCGCGCCAGCGCGCCTGCCGTGCGCGGACCTGTAGTGGGGCAGCACGTCACGCTGTGCCCGTCCTGTTCCAGAATCTCGGCGGCGCGCGCAACCAGCGCGCCTCCCTTCCGCCCCAGTTTGCCCGCGCACGGGTTATAAATGAGGACGGTCTTGCTGTAGCTGGTGATGGTAGACTCTCCCGTTTCCTCGTTAAATTATAGATGAGAGCACAATGAAAGATTTCGTGCAGGAAGCCGAAACGCTGCGCGCCCAGTTGCGCCGCCACGAGCATCTCTATTACGTCCTGGACGAGCCGGAAATCAGCGACGCCGAATACGACGCCCTGATGCGCCGTCTGCGGGAGCTGGAGGAGGCCCATCCGGAGCTGGCGTCCGCGGATTCGCCGACCGGGCGCGTCGGCGGCAAGCCGCGCGAAGGCTTCGTCAAGGTCCGCCACAGCGCGCCGATGCTGAGCCTCGACAACGCGCTCAACGAGGGCGAGCTGCGGGATTTCGACCGCCGTGTCCGCGAGCTGCTGGAGGGAGCGGCGTACCGGTACGTGGCGGAGCTCAAGCTGGATGGCCTTTCCATGGCCGTCCAGTATGCGCAAGGCCGCGTCCGCCAGGCCGTGACCCGCGGCGACGGCACGGTGGGCGAGGACGTCACCGAAAACGCGCGCACCATCCGCTCCCTGCCGCTCCACGTGGATTCCGCCTGGCCGGCGTTCGAGGTGCGCGGCGAGGCCGTCATGAACCGGCGTGCCTTCGAGCGCCTCAACGCTGAGCGCGATCAACAGGAGCTTTCCCGTTTCGCCAACCCGCGCAACGCCGCGGCCGGCTCCCTGCGCGTGCTGGAGCCGCGGATCACGGCATCGCGCCGCCTGGATTATTATCCGTACTTTTTGCTGCGGAACGGCCGCCCGGCGCTTCCCAGCCAATGGGCGGCGCTCGATGAAATGGTCCGCATGGGCTTCAAGGTCAACCCCAACCGCAAGCTGTGCTCCGGCGTGGAAGAGGTGCTCGAGTTTTGCGCCCATTGGGAAACGCACCGCGAGGATCTGCCTTACGAGATCGATGGCGTGGTGGTGAAGGTGGATTCGGTGGAGCAGCAAGTCGCGCTCGGCTTCACCGCCAAAGCGCCGCGCTGGGCCATCGCCTATAAGTATCCGGCGCGCCAGGAGCGAACCACCGTGACCGCGATCGAAGTGCAGGTGGGCCGCACCGGCGCGCTCACCCCGGTCGCGCATTTGCAGCCGGTGACGGTGGGCGGTGTTACCGTTTCCCGCGCCACGCTGCACAACGAAGACGAGATCGCCCGCCTGGGGCTGAAGATCGGCGACGAAGTGATCGTCGAGCGCTCCGGCGACGTCATCCCCAAGGTGGTCCGCGTCTGGGCGCAGGGCAAAGGCCGCAAGGCCTTCGTAATGCCGGTTCATTGCCCCGTATGCGGCGGCCGGGTGGTGCGCGAAGAGGGCGAAGCCGCACGGCGCTGCATCAATGTGGACTGCCCGGCGCGGCTTAAGGAGTCGATTCTCCATTTCGCGTCGCGCGGCGTGATGAACATCGATGGGGTGGGCGAAGCGCTGGTGGATCAGCTCGTCGACCGCGGCCTGGTCAAGAGCGTCGCCGATCTCTACCACTTGACCGCCGACCAACTGCTGTCGCTGGAGCGCATGGGCGAAAAGTCGGCATCCAACGTGCTCGCCAACATCGAACGTTCCAAGCTGAATCCGCTGCCGCGCGTCATCACGGCACTGGGAATCCGCTTCGTCGGCGAGCGCACCGCGACCCTGCTGGCCGAGGCGCTGGGCAGCCTCGACGCCCTGGCGGTAGCCAGCGCCGAGCAGTTGCAAAGCGTGGAAGAGGTGGGGCCCAAGGTGGCGGAAAGCATCGTGCAGTACTTCCGCGAGCCGCGCAACCGCGAGTTGGTGGATCGGCTGCGCGCCGCCGGGCTCGATTTCACTTACGTTTCGGAACGGCCTGCGGGCGGCCCGCTCAAAGGACTCACCTTCGTGCTGACCGGCGCGCTGCCCACCCTCAGCCGCGATCAGGCCAAGGCGCTGATCGAGCGCGCCGGCGGCAAAGTGGCCGGCTCGGTGAGCAAGAAGACCAGCTATGTGGTGGCCGGTGAGGACGCCGGCTCGAAGCTCGACAAAGCGCGCGCGCTGGGAATATCCGTGGTCGATGAGCGGGAGTTGCGTCGCTTGCTGGAAGGCCGCGAGTGACGGTTCGTGGCGCACGCATTCTTGCGTGCCGCGTCGGCATTCGTGCCGACGTGTCCGCTTGCCCCGAGGGCTAAGAAAGGTCGAGATGAATCTCGACGCTGCACGCAGGAATGCGTGCGCCACGGCGGCAGCGCTGCCTACTGGTGGTCTTCCTTCATCAGCTTGCTGACGCGCTTCAGGTTACTCTTGATTTCGTCTGTGGCGTCGATCACTTGGTTGGTGTCATAGATCACGTGCGGGGTCAGAAACATAATCAGTTCGGTGCGCGACGTACTGGAGTTCTTGCTCCCAAACAGCGCGCCCACGATCGGGATTCGGCTCAGATACGGGACGCCGCTCGTGCTTTCGATTTTCTGTTCCGTGATGGCCCCGCCGATGGCAACCGTGTCGCCATCCTGCACCGTGATCTGCGTGCTCATCGAGCGGTTCGAGAACCCCTCGCCCAAGTTGTTCGATGCGCCAGATGAAGGAGCGCTCACCTGCTGGTTGATGATCATCGTAACCACGCCGCTCGAGTTGATATGCGCCAGGATGTCCAGCGTCACCCCGGTGCTCTGGTTGCTGATGGTCTGATAGGCCGAAGTACCCGCGTTCAGCGCCGTCAGGTTGGTGGAAGTGGCCACCGGAACCTGGTCGCCCACGTTCATCACGGCCGGCACGCTATCGGTGGCGATGATGCTCGGCGACGAGATCACCTTCGTGCGGCTGTCGGAGCCGTTAGCCTGGAGCACGCCCAGCAATTGCTTGCTCTTCCCAACAACCATCCCGGCCGACAGGGTCAGGCCAGTTGGGCTGAGGGCGGTGGTCAGTGCTTGTGTCGCACCGGCAATGGTGCCGCTGCCTCCCAGCGCCTGCAGTAGACCAGATACGTTCAGGCCGAAACTAGTGCTCAGATCCACCTCGTAAATCTTGCAGTCGATCAGCACCTGGCGCGGCGCCACATCCAACTGGCGCAGGAGATTCTGAATTTGCTCCCACTCCTGCGGCGTGCCCTGAATCAGAAGCGTGTTGTCGAACGGATTGGGGATGACGTGCGGCATGTGGGCGGCCTGTTCGCCGCCGGCAGCCCCCTGGCCCAAATAGCTGCCCGTGCGATCGGCCATGGCCGACTGTGCCGCGCCACCGCCGCCCTGCTGTAGGGGCGTCCCCTGCGTCTGATACCCGCCGTATCCGCCATAGCCTCCGGATCCGCCGTACCCTCCGTACCCGCCGTACGGACTGCCGGACATCCCGCCATATCCTCCGTACATGTTGCCGTAGCCCATTCCCGAGGCTCCGCCGTAGCCCAAGCCCGAGGCTCCGCCGTAGCCCATCCCACCGTATCCGCCGCCCAGGGCGCCCATGCCGTAGCCCGTGCCCGTGCCGTTCAAGCCAAGCCCTGCCGCGTACATGTTATTGTTGGCCTGCGCCGCCAATCCGATCAGCGCCATCGGATTGCCGGTGTACAGCGCCATGATGGCCATCGCCACCGTCTCGGCGCGCCCGTACTTCAAGCGGTACACCCAGTTATTCGTCGTTCCCGCAGTTACCTTGACCGGAACGTCCAACTTATCGATCCACTTCTGGACTTCGGTGAAGATACCCGGATTGGGAGCCACGGCGATAATGACGTTGATGCGGTCCACTGGAATGAACCGGACGGCAGCGGTCTTTTCGGAGAGCGCATAGGCTTTGAAAATCGTCTCCAGTTCCTTGGCCAGGTCGGTGGGACGGCTGTTCTCCAGATCGAAAAGGCGCACTCGCTTGGTCGCGAAGGTGTCGCTGTCGAACAGTCCGATCAGCTCCATCGTCCGCCGCATGTTGCGGTTGTTGTCTTCGAGAATCAGCAGGTTTGCCGGATCGTAAGTGGAGTGACTGGCGCCTTCGCCGTAGAACGGTGTCAACAGCTTGTCCATGTCCGCGGCGGTAGCGTACTTGAGGAAAATCAGGTTTAGAATGGTCTCTTCGTCTTCGGGCAGCGTCTTGGGGTCCGCGTTGATAACCGGCGATAGCGGAAGCTGGGACACCGCGTTGACCGGCACGATCCGGTACAGCTCGCCGACCTTCACGATGGTGTTGCCATTAACCCGCAGGATGACCTGGAGCAGCGGCATCAATTCCACCGGCTTCACTTCGCCGTAAGTGTGAATGGTAACCGAGCCCTTGACCCGCGGATCGATCAGGATGTTGATCTTCAGCATCTTGGAAAGCAGGTTGACCATCTCGACCAAGTTCACGTTGTCCATCGAGAGCAGCCCCTGGTCGGCCATCTTCGGCTCCGGTGGCGGCGTCTGCGCCGGCTTCGTTAGTGGAACGGGCGCTGGCCGCTGTGGCTGCTGCTGTGCGGGCTGCGGCTGCTGCGCTTGCCGCTCCTGCATGATCTGTTCGATAGTTTTCGCTGGCGCCTGCGCCAGCAGCGCCGGAGTCATGGCGGCGGCTACCGCGAGTGAAAGAAGGGAATTCCGGCGCATCGGATTATTCCTGCCCGCCTGCCGCGCCGCCTTGCTGGCGCGCCCATACGGCTTGCTCGGCTGCGTCGAGCGCAGATTTCTTGGTTCGCCACCGGTAGACGCCGAAAGGTCCCGGCCGTTCAAAGCGGACGGCGTCGCCGTCGTCCCAAGCCCTGGCGTTGGCCAACTCATCGGGACTCACAGCGGCCACGGATTGGGCTTCCGCCGCCCGCGTGACACCGAAAGGGGTCCGGCGGTAGATCCACGTCTTGCCTTGTGCGTCGGTATGACGGTAGAGGTTGGATTCAATCGCCACCGCGCCCGCGGGTATGGCGAGGGGCCCCGTTCCGCCGGCCGGCCCGGCCGCCTGCATCGCCATCATCGAAACCACAAGTATCAGGAATGTTTTCATCGCTCTCTTCTCCCGGATCTACACACTACGGGCGGGCCGTGGTGGGCAACCCCCAATCTTCACTGCACCGGCTCCCAATAACAGGACTGGCCGAACGGCGTGGGACTCAGCACCTTGCGGTAGCCGTCCACCACCGATCCCACCTTCGAGGTGTCGCCCGGGGTGCAGAGTTTCACGCCAAAGTGGGTCTCCGCGCCGGGCCCTTGCACCGCGGGTGGCGGCGGGGCGGGCGGCGGCGCCGGGGCGGACACTTCGGTGCGCGCTGCGGCAGCCTGAACGGCGGGGCTCACGTGATCTTCCAGCTCGTCCACCGATTTGCGAATCACCTGGTCTCTCCATTCAAGCTCGATCTCTTTTGTATTGACGCTGCGCAGCGTGAAATCGCCGATCGTCTCACCCGGACGCACCGCCTCGTGCGAGGACGCTTTCGTGGCGCTGAGGATGGCGATCGGCCCGTCACCAATATTCATGTAGCCGTGATAGACCGGCAGCGGCGGCACCGGTGGAGGCGGGGGCGGAGGCGGAGGCGGTTCAATCGGAACGTTGGGATCGCGCGAGCGGTCGAGCAGGTCTTTCTGCGCCACATCCTTGTAAGCCGCCGGCAGCACCGCTGGCGGGTTGGGCAACGGCCGGAAGGGCGGCATCGGCGCCGCAGCCACGCGCTGGCCCAAGGTCGCCGCCTGGTGCGCCTTGGCGGCGCGCCACGCGTCCCGCAATTCGATGCTTGTCCATACCACCGCGCACGCCAGGGCCAGGTTGAGGATCCAAAGCCGGCGACTCATGCTCCTCGCCCTCCTCTCTTTTCGGGCAACAGCTTGCGCGCCACCAGCGCGCCAACGGAAAGATGCACTTGTATGTTTTTCTTTTTGTCATTGCCGCCATTGACGCGCAGCTCGTTCGTGGCCAGTATCTGGGGCTGATCGGCCAGTGCCGCCATCAGGTTCACCAGTTGATCGATGCCGCAGACAAAGGCTACATCCACGCTCACTTCACCGTAGTCGCCGCTCACCACCGATTCGCCCATGCGCTCCACGCCGCGCACTTCGATGCCGTTTGCCTTGGCGGTGCTCTGCAGCAGCTCGATCAACTGGGCCTGCGCCTGGGCCTTTGTGTCGGCCTTGAGAATGCCTTTTTCGCGCGTGGCCAGCTCCGCCTGCGCCTGCTGGAGCCGCGCTTCCTTTTCCCCTACGGAGGCTGCCTTGACGCGCAGCGATTCCAAACGCTTCTCGGCGACAGGAATGGCTTCGGCGGCGGGAACGGTTCCCGTGTCCGAGCCGCCGAACAGGCCGTATCTCCAGGCCGCGGCCGGAACCAGCAGCGCGGCGCCTACCAGGAGCATCGTCCGCGAGCGGCGGTCCAGGTCTCCGATCGTCATGGATTCCTCCTGGCGGTGTGGATCTGGAATACCTCTCCGGCCCCTGCGGCCGCGTGCTGGTCCATATCCATCGTCGAATTCTGAAACAGCGGCGAGGAGTCGAGAATTTTCAGCAGCGGCGCGGCCTGAGGCGCCTCGCCGGTGATGCGTGCTGTATCGCGCGTCAGTTCGACGGCGTTGGTCCACGCCGGCGGCTCTACCAGCCTGGTGAGCTCGTTGAGGGCGTCCAGATCGGCGCGAGTGCGGCTGCGGTACCGGTCGAGAAGCTCGGTGCGGGCGCGAGTTCGTTCGGTTTGCCGGTCGAGCGCGGCGGCGCGCAATGCGCCAGGTTGAACGCGCGCGATTTCGGCTTCCAGCATCTTCAGATACCGGCGATTTTCGATCTTCGGCCCCGCCATCGCCACTATCAGCGCCAACAACGCCAGCCCCGCCAGCACCGCGGTGGGTACCAGCATGGCGCGCGAGCGCCAGCGCCGGTACTCGCGCGGCAGCACGTTCGCCGCCGGCGCTAGCTGGGGACAGGCCCCCGCCAGCGCGGTGGCGTACGGCAGTGCGTTGCGGGATAAATCGTTATCCACCGGATTCACGGTGGGCCGGGGCAGCGCTTCTTCCAGCGTCATCGGCTGCGTTTCCGGCGGCAGCCGCAGTTCGGCCAGCGCCAACGCCGCGGCGCGTTCGGGCGCCGCATCGATCTCGGCGGAAAACAGCGGCCGCGCCGGACTTTCGCCATACACCTCCAGCGCACCGCTGGGCGTGCGGCCCACCGCCACAAAGCCTTCCCCGGCGCGATGGCCGTTGAGGCGGATGGCGGCATGCACCGCGGCGGCGGAGAAGGTGAAACTGGAAACTGCGATGCCCGCCGCCGTGAACAGCTCCACGTAGCGCTCGATGGCGCTGCGGCGCGCGATGCCCACCAGCACGCCGCCGTAAGGCAGCGTGGACCAGCCCCACACCACGTCGTCCTCGCCATAGGGGTGCAGCGTGTCGATCTGCAGCCGGATGGCGCCTTCCACATCACGGGCCGCCACGCCGGGCAACGCCAGTTGGCGGACAATCACCTCGCTGCGCGGCAGCAGCACGGTGGCGCTCAGATGGCCGGCGCCGGCGGATTTCAAGAAGTGGCTATACTCGCCGCCCCATTCCGCGGCGGGCCGTCCCGCGAAGCCCGGGATCACCAGGCGACCGAGCACCTGAACCCCCGACGGCCGTACCCGCGCCACCACCGCCTCCAGGTCCGCGGCGCCGATGACGATGCCCACGCCGGAGCCGAACTCGAGCAGCTTGCGCACGTCTTTGGGAAATGCGAACGGCATCCTGATCATTCGCTCCAAGCCGTGTCGTACCAGCGCAAAATGTGAATCGGGGCGTCATAGCCCGGCGGCATGTACTTGACGGCCGCCGCCACCGTGCGCCGCAGGCTGGAGAGTTGCCCGTCGTCCAGGCGCAGGCGCGCCGTCGCCCGCATGGTGATGATCGAGTTGCCGCCCACCCGCAACCTGCCGGCTGCCGCGCCCGCGGCTCCCTTCACGGCCCCAAGCTGGTCCTGCAGAATGGGACCCGACTGGCGGCGCTCCATCACCGCGGCAATCCCCGCCGGGTTCATCCCCACTGCGGCCAGCACCGCCGGCGGCGCGGTGTTTACATCCACCTGCGAGTTGATCCCATAGACTGAAAGACAGTCCACCAGCCCCGTGCGGTGAACCAGATGCATGCCGCCCTCCGCGTCTTGCTGCGCGACATAGGTTCCATAGAACAGTTCGGGTGTTACGCCGGGCACGGACATCAACTCCTCAATCTCTTGTAAGGACGCGCCGGGGGGCTGAAAAGACGGTGCGGGCGTCGCCTGCGCCGGGCCACCTGCTGCGGCGTGGCGGGCCTGGTCGATGGCATGCGCCAGCGCGTCGGCCGCGACTTCGTCCAACCCCAGCGCCATTCCCAGGCGGGTGAGATCTTCTAGTGTGGCCCGGTTGACGTTCAGCTTGGACGTTTCGGGAATGAGCTCCACGCGCACGTCGCCGCTCGAGAAATGGTAGATCACGTGGGTGGCGCCCAGCGGGATCATGCGCGCACCGGGGTTCTGGAGACCCCAAAGCTCCTCGAGCGCCGCGCGATCGATGCCCGCCGCCGCCAGGTAGTAGCTGCGCAGGCCGTCAAGTGCGGTGGACATGCGCTCGGTCTCTCCGTGGACCGTGGTCGCCAGCGAAAAGCCGATCGCCGCCAGCGCCGCCGAAAGCCATAGCACCGCCAGCAGGGCGCTGCCGCGGCCCGTGCGCCCGGTCCCTCTCGGAATCGGACCCGGGTTGGCGGAGATGCTGGCTGCTCTGTCGCGCGCCTTATCAAAAGTCGTCATACTGAATCTGCCACGAGCGGTGGATGCGGATCGGCGCCGTCACCGTGATCGGCTGCAAGCGGGAAGGGTCGGCTTCGAGCGGCGCCATTTCCACCCGAATGGCCTTTGGCCAGCCGGTGCCCGTCGCGCTGGCCCGCCACTCCGGTGGCGGCTCGGGTCGTCCGGGGGGCGATGGCGGCACCACAAAGTAAGAGAACCGGCAATACGCCAGTTGGTCCGCCAGCACGAAAGACTTGGGCGTGGCTACCACCGGCGTGAATTGCACCATCCCGCCCACCACGGGATCGGGGGTGATACCGGTGCAATCGCGTCCGGCATCCATCCGCGTGTAGGGCGTCTCGTTCACCACCAGCCGCACCCCCTTTTCCTCCTCGCCCGGAATCACGAACATCTCGAGAATCTGCGCCGGGCCGCGCCAGCCCTGCTGCAGCGAAAATGTCGAGACCAGCCGCATGGTTTGCGGCTCGGCCTGGAAAAACACGAAGGGGTGAGCCGCCAGGTTCGGCTGCCCCGCGCAAACCGTCATCACCGGCACCAATCCTTCGAGTTCCTGCTCCAGAACTCGCTGCGCGCCGGCCACGCGCCGGTTGGCCAGCAGCTTTTCATCCGTCTTGTGCAACGCCTGCAAGGCCACCTGCAGAGAAAGCAGCATGGCCACCGTAAGCGCGCTCAGCAGCGTCACCGCGATCAGCACCTCGATCAGCGTTACGCCGGCCTGGCGGCGTCGTACGGCGGCCCGCTTCATGGCCTCAGCACCCTGCGGCGCAAGGCCTCCAGCGTAAAGGTCCGGCGCCGGTCGCCTGCCATCCACCAGATCTCCAGGCGCACGTGATCGAGCGCCAGTGCGCCGGGCGCCGGGGCCGGCGGCTCTTCAAAGGGTTCGATCTGCGCGTCCCAGCCCGCCTGAATGCCGCCCGTCAGCTCTGCGTCGAACGTCCCGCTTAGCGGCGCGCCGGGGTCCGCCAGAATGTCGTTCATCTGCAGGCGTCCCAACTGCACCACCCGGTCGTAATCGCGCAGCCGCGCCGCGTTGCGCGCCGCGCCGGAAATGCTCGCCAGCAGCCCCACCACGGCGGTCGCCATGATGACGGTGGCGACGATCATTTCGAGCAGCGTGAATCCGCGCTGGCGCCTCACTCTGTATTGACGGTTTCCACGCGCGGAAAGCCGGTCATGGGGTCCAGTTCCACCCTGCGCCGCCCGCCGTGCAGGTTGGAATACTCGATACCGACGGCCGGCGCTGTGCCGCCGGGGACGATCAGCAGTTGGCGGTCGTGCGCTCTGGAGTCGCCCGCTTCGGAGTCGCCGCTCTCCTCCGGCAGCACCTTGTCCATGGTGATGCCTTGCGGGACGTGGAATCGCCGCGCGAAGCCGTCCGCGCCATCCGCGGAGATGGTTCCGTTCTTGAGCGAGATCGACACGATCACTGGTTGTTCGCTGCGTTCGGCGTGCGTCACCGCCCCGTTCAGGAAACTGGCGATGGCGTCGCCGGTGGAGGCCAGCCGCACGCTATCGAGTCCCGCCGAAATCGAGGGGATGGAGACGCCCACCACGATCCCGATGACGGCCATCACCACCAGCATCTCGAGCAGCGTCACGCCGCGCTCCGGAAGAGCGGCGCGGCCGCCGCGCCGTCCCGGGCATGTCCGGCCTCCGAGTTCCGCGCATCGTGCGTTAAGAGATTGGAAGATTGCCGTCCGCTGCCTCGCCTTGAATTCCGGCGGCAAGCCCGAAAGGGCGAAAGACAGTAGCCCACGGCGTGAGCCGTGCGGTACACGTGGTTTGCCGGCGTAGCCCCCGAACGGGGCGTAAGTAGCTGCCGCGCGGCTGTCGCTTTTCGCTCCTGTGTGCGCGACCTCTCGGGCTGAGGCGCCTCTTACGCCCTGTTCCAGGGCTCTATATAACTGCATTCCGATTCCGCACGGCTTCCGCCGTGGGCTACTTTCTTTCGCCCTCCGGGCTCGCTGGTCGAGCGACGGAGACGCGGATCACTCCGCACTCCGGGAGGACCGGCGCACCCTGCGGGCCCTCTATGCCCGACGCCACGCCGGGCATGCCCGGCCCCTACTGGCTTTTCCAACTGACGATATCGGCATTGATTCCGTCGCCGCCGGGCTGCCCATCGGCGCCGTAGCTGATAATGTCCGGCTCGTCGCCGTGGTCGCCTGGGAACTTGTACACCCAATCGTGGCCCCACGGATCTTTCGGAATCTCCTGCGGCATATACGGCCCGTTCCATTGGGTCGCGTCCGCCGGCTTCACACGCAGCGCCGCCAGCCCCTGCTCGGTGGTGGGAAAGTTCCCATTATCCAGTTTGTAGGTGCCCAGCGCCCCCATGAAGCCCTGTATCTGCGCATGGGCCGCCGTGATTTTGGCCTTGTCCACGTTCTGCCAGAGCCGCGGGCCGACCAGGGCCACGAACAGCCCAATAATCGTCACCACTACCAGCATTTCGATCAGGGTGACGCCGGCCTCGCCCCGCTTCCGCCTTTTTGCCGTCTGTTTCATTTCACACCTGCACATCGTTGATGCTCGTAATCGCGAGCAGCATACTCAGAATTAAAGCTCCGACCACTATGCCCATCACCAGAATGACGACTGGCTCGAAAATGCTGGTGAAGCGCCGGATGGCCGCCCGAGTCTCATTTTCGTAAATATCGGCCATCCGGGCAAACATCTGGTCCAGCCGTCCGGTCTCCTCGCCAACCGTCAGCAGGTGCGCGGCGAGCGGAGGAAACACGCCCGCCTTGCGCGTGGGTACCGCGATGCCCTCGCCGCGCTTCACTCCGTTGGCCACCCCGGCCAGTGAATTGGCGATCATTCGGTTGTTCAGCGTGGCCGCTCCGATCCCGATCGACTGCACCAGGGGGACCGAGTTTTCGAGCAGGGTGGCCATGGCGCGCGCAAACCGCGCCGTCTCCGCCTTCAGCAGCGCCACGCCGAGCAGCGGCAGTTTCAACCGCGCCCCGTCCCACCACAAGCGGCCCGCCACCGTGCGCGTGTAGATGCGCCAGATAATCACCGCCGCCGCCAGGCCGGCCAGCGCGAACCAGCCGTAGGTCTTGATCACCTCGCTCGCTTCCAGCATGATGCGCGTAGGCGTGGGCATCTTCATGTGCCCGTCCTGGAAGATGATGGCGAAGCGCGGCACCACGAAGGTGAGCAGGATGATCACCGAAGTCGCGCCCACCGCCGCCAGCAGCGCCGGATAGATCATCGCCGAGACGATGAAGTTGCGCAGATCGTCGCGCGAGCGCTCGAACTCGGCCAGCCGGGCGAAGATGATGGCCAGGGCGCCCGACGCCTCGCCCGCCCGCACCATGTTGATGTAGAGATCGGAAAAATACTCGCCGTGCGTGGCCAGGCTGTCGGCCAGCGTGCGGCCGCCCTTCAACACACGCAGCACGTCGAGCACGATGAAGCGGAACTGCGGCCGTTCGGTGAGCTCGGCGGTGATCGAAAGCGCGCGGTCGAGCGGCACCCCCGCGTTGAGCAGCGTGGAAAGCTCCTGGGTGAAGAAGAGCACGTCGCTGCGCTTGTGGCCCACGAAAGACGGCAGCTTGATCTCGAGCGACGCGCTCTTCGGCGTAGCGCCCACATAAACTGGCGTCAGCCCCTGCTTGCGCAGCTCGCGCGCGATCGTCTTCTCGTCGTTGCCGGACAGGCTTCCGGTGCGGATCTTACCGTCCGAAGCCACCGCGCGGAAAAAGAACGTGCTCGCCATCAGTTCGCTACCTTCGCGGCAAGCCGGGTCGGGCGCGCCCCGCCCCTGCCGGTCCGTTGTAGGGGCGAGGCATGCCTAGCCCGCGTGGCGCGGGCAGTCCTGCCTGCGGCGTCGCCAATCGTGCCGGCGTTCCGAAAACGGCACGGCGTCGCGCGGGCTAAGAAGTGTCGAGACGAATCTCGACACGGGAGGCAGGAAGGCCCGCGCCACGCACGCCGCGAATCGCCGTCAATCCGCACTAGAACTCCTGCGTCACGCGCATCACTTCCTCCACCGTGGTGACGCCGTCGCGCACTTTTTGCCAGCCGTCCTCGCGCAGGTTGCGCATTCCGCCGCGCCGCGCCGCCTCGGTCAGCACCGAAGCGTCGGCGTTCTCCATGATCAACCCGCGAATCTCGTCGTTGAGCTGCATCATCTCGAAGATGCCCATGCGCGAAATGTAGCCCGTGCCGTTGCAGGCCGCGCAGCCCGCGCCGCGGTAGCTCCTGACGCGCGTGCCATCCGGCGCCACCGCTTCGCCCGCCGGCCGCTTGCAATCCTTGCAGATGACGCGCACCAGCCGCTGCGCCAGCACCGCCACCAGCGACGAGGTCAGCAGGTAGTTCTCCACCCCCATATCGGTGAGGCGGGTAATGGCGCTGGGAGCGTCGTTGGTGTGCAGGGTCGAAAACACCAGGTGGCCGGTGAGCGCGGCGCGGATGGCGATGTCGGCCGTCTCGCGGTCGCGAATTTCGCCCACCATGATCACGTCCGGGTCCTGCCGCACGATGTGCCGCAGCCCGGCGGCGAACGTCAGCCCGATCTGCGGATTGACGTGGATCTGGTTGATGCCGTCCATCTGGTATTCCACCGGGTCTTCGATGGTGATGATCTTTTTGTCCGGAAGGTTGATGCGCTTCAGCGCCGAATAAAGCGTGGTCGATTTCCCGCTGCCGGTCGGCCCGGTCACCAGGAAAATGCCGTGCGGCAGCCCGGTGAAGTGTTCCATCTGCTGTAGCATGCGGTCGTCGAAGCCCAGCCGGCGCAGGTCGAAAAAATCGCCCGCCGAGCGGTCCAGCAGCCGCATCACCACGCTTTCGCCATACAACGTCGGCAGCGTGGAAACGCGCAGGTCCACCTCGCGCCCCAGAATCTTGATCTTGATGCGGCCGTCCTGCGGCAGCCGCCGCTCCGCGATGTTCAGCTTGGCCATCAGTTTCAGGCGGGATATGATGGCCGCCTTCAACTCGCGCGGCGGTGTTTCCTGGTTGAACAACACGCCGTCCACGCGGAAGCGCACGCGAAATTCCTTCTCGAACGGCTCGATGTGGATGTCGCTCGCTCGCTTCTCCAGCGCGTCCGCGATCATCGCGTTCACCAGCCGGATCACCGGCGCCTCGCTGGCCATATCGCGCAGGTGTTCCAGATCGGCCAGCGCCTCTTCGTCTTCCACGCCGGTCAGCGCCTGGCGCTCGCCGTCGGCGTAATGCTTGTCTACCGCGTCGACGATTTCCTGCTCCGGCGCCAGCGCCGTCTGAATCTCCAGGCCGGAAAACGCGCGGACGGCGGCCGCGCTTTCGAAATCCATCGGGTCCGCCATGGCGAGCGTCAGCACGGAGCCGTTCAGCGCCGCCGGAAATACGCGCGCTTGCCGCAGGAAACGGTGCGACAGCCCCTCGATTTCCGGCGCCGAAGCCGGCGGCCCGTCAATCGCAATCAGCGGCACGCCCAACTGCTCGCTCAACGCCGCCAGCACGTCGCGCTGCGCCACCAGCCCCATGTCCACCAGGATCTTGCCCAGCTTGTCGCCGCGCTCGCGCTGCAGTTCGAGCGCGCGCTCCAGGTCTTCAGCTTCGATTTTCCCGCGCTCGATCAGCATCTCGCCCAGCCGCTGAAAGCGCAGCACGCCCATCGGGGGCGCTGCGCTGAGGGGCTGCGGTGCGAGGCGCTCGGGCGTCACTGGTTGCTCACCGTGGGTCCGATCTGTGCGCCGCTCAAAATCGTGCGCCGCGCCGCTTGCATCACCATCTGGCCGGGCAGCCCGCTGGTGTCTTCGTAAGGCAAATAGAGGAACTTCACCGCCACCACAATCTGCTGATAGTCCGGCACCGTCGCCAGCTCCTTGGCGGCGGTTTGCAGCATGGCGTTCATCAGCCGCTCCACGGCTGGAAGGCGGGCCAGCTTGCGCTGCCTCACTTGCGCCTTCTCCTGCTCGCTGATGTTGGGCCGGAACGGGCTCAACTGGGGCGTCAGGATCGGGCTCAGCTCGGTGGTGAACACGGCGCCGTAACCATCCAGGTAAATGCCGCGCGTGTTGCCCAGCACGTCGATCGGGTCGGTCACCGCGAACATCCGCAGATCGCGGTCGAAGCCGCGAGCGAGCGTCGCCAGCGAAACCAGTGAAACGCGCGCCGGAGCCGTCTGCACCGTGGCGCTCACGCGGGCGGCGGCCGAAACCGGCCGCGCCACCTGTGCTGCAAGCGGGACCATCGCTAGCAGCATGGCAAGTACGGGTCTCATTTCGCCTCCCCTGCCGGCTGCCGCGGCGGACCGTAATCTTCCGCCGTCATCAGCCGGGCGTGTTCCCGCCTGTCGGCAAAATCCAACTCGGCTGCCACCAGCAGCAGTTTCTGCCGCTCGGCGGTCACCTCGTCGACAAGCTGCCTGGTGCGCGCCGCTACCGCGCGGTCGGCCGCCTGGTCGATGCGCGCCTGTATGGCGGCGTCGGGAACCGCCTGCGCCGTCTGCGCGGTCTGCGCCGCCGGCACTTGACCCAACAGCACCGGCCGGTACAACACCGGCGCCGGCCTCACCAGCGCGAACACCACCAGCGCCGCCGACAGCAGCGCCGCCGAGCCGAAGCCCAGCCGCGCCGGCGTGTTCCAGAACCCGCTCCACCAGCGCCGCCAGGGCGAAGGCTCGAAAATCTGGTCGGAAACAAAAGCGATCCGCCGCGGAATCTCTTCCTCCCGCAGGCTCAGGAGCGTGGTTCCGGTCAGCCGCAGCCGGTTCAGTTCCTCCCGGCAGGCGTGGCAGCCGGTGACGTGCGCTTCCACCTGCTTGCGCTCCGCGCCGTCCAGCTCCTCGAAAAAGTAATCCTTCAAATCGAATGGCGAGCAACTCATGACACACCTCGTGCCTCAATCGGAGCCAGCTCGATCTTCAGCAGTTCCAGCGCCGTATATAAACGGCTTTTGACGGTGGAAACCGGGCAGGAAAGAATCTCGGCCATTTCCTCGAATTTGAACCCCTGGTAGATCTTCAGCGCCACGGCCTCGCGCTGTTCCGGCGTCAGCCGCTCCAGCGCGCTGGCCACCGCCAGGCTCAATTCGATGGGAAAAACCGGGCTGCCTCCCACCGCGATTCCGGTTTCCGTCGCCGCCGGCGGCAAATCCGCCACATCGCTCTCCGGCCTTCGCTTGCGAAACATGGAATAGGCCTCGTTGTGGGCGATGCGGTACAGCCACGGCGCGAATCGCGTCCCGTCATCCAGCTTGCGAAGATTCTGGTACGCCTTCAGAAACACGTCCTGCGTCAAATCCAAAGCGTCTTCACGATTGGCGGTCAGCCGCAGGAGATAATTGTAGACACGCTTCTCCCACCGGGACACAAGGAGGTTGAACGCCTCCACGTTGCCCCGGGCAGCCTGGCGAATCAGATCGCCATCCTCGACCGCCCGAAAGATCAAGCCTTGGCTCCTGGTGTGTAGACGCGCACAGCCCGGCAAAAGTCGGACACCCTACTTCTTGAGTGTACCGGGATTGCGCCCGGCGCATGTGCCGCTGCCCGGAACCCGAGACGAGAACGCGACCGCGCGTTGCAGGAGCGGCACGGTGGTTGCTACACTGGAATTCCCCACGGCCAGGTAGCTCAGTCGGTAGAGCGCAGCCCTGAAAAGGCTGGCGTCGGCGGTTCGATTCCGTCCCTGGCCACCATAAAAATCAACGACTTACAAGTGGCTCTAAATCGCCGAAGGCGGTCCCCGAGAGGTGAAACCGCATTGTCGGCAGCCATCGCCGAGGTCTCAATCGGACGCGTGCCAGGGGAGAGCGGAATCTCAAGCGCTGCGCTTGACACGCACCTTATGGTCGGTCGCTACCACCAGGCATCCCTTCCACTGATTGACGGGCTCTGTCGCGAACAGCAAGGCCACCCGGGCGACCAGGGCATCCCGACCCGGGTGCGCGAGACGCACCAGCAGCAATCCTCCATGTGTCCCGGGCACGTATCGGCGCACATCGGAGAAGTCCAGATCTTGGGTGATCAGGAAACGATCCGCCGACTGTGCCGCTTGCCAGATTTCATTGTCGGGCCGCCCTGCCAGGTATTCCGCGCGCACCGTATCGACGTCATGCCCCAGTACGGCGAGTTCGGGCACCAGCCGGTCGGGAAGATTCTCGTCGAGCTTGATCTTCACCGCTTGATCGGCAACTCGGCTACGGGGAGATCCTCCTGAGCCGATGTCGCAGCGAACGCAATCGCAGCGCGCACGTCCTCTTCTGCTAACGTTGGAAAGTCGGCGAGAATCGCGGCCACCGTCGCCCCTTCTGCCAGGCTGGCAAGCACCGTCCTCAGGGTCACTCGTGTGCCCTTGAACACCGGCTCGCCTCCGACGACGCGTGGGTTGCGCTCGATCCGTTCGCGGTAGTTCATGGCCTTTCCTATTCTATCGCTCCCCCGAACCGCGCGCTTTCGAGAGGAAAAAGGGGACGCATTTTCACGAGCACTTTCCAAAATGAGTCTGTCCCTTTTCCCCGTCCCCCAAGTTTCCCGGCACTGTTTTCCCTAAACAGGCGCCCTCACGTATACGGCGCCCCGTACCATCTCACAATCCGCGTCACAAATGCCCGGCCGGCTTCGTGCATGGCACATGCGGGCTAAAGAGAGTCCTCCATGCCCGGCCGGGGTTGCAGGTTCTACTCGCCGCCCGCCACTCCGTCAGTTTTCGGGTACGCTGAACCAGAGGCGAATATGGAACCGTACCGAGTCTTCATCTCCTCGATCATGAACCGCTCCACAGAGGATTTGCATTCGGAACGGGAAGCGGCCCGGCATGCCGTCACGCATTTCGCGCCGATCACGATGCCCTGGGCTTTTGAGGCTGAACCGGCCTCGCCGAAGCCATTGCTCGACTTCTACATCGACGCCGTGAAAAGTTGCGACTTGTTCGTGCTCATCATCGGCCAGCATCTCACTGCTCCCGTGAAGGACGAGTTCGACACGGCCCGCGACCACGGCAAACCAATGCTGCTGTTTGCTAAAGCCGTCTCGCCGCGTGACCCAGAGGCTGACCGCCTGCTCCATTCGGCCAATGTCAAGTACGACACGTTCGTCAACGCGGCTGAGCTTCAGGAAAATGTTCGAAGGTCGCTGGGCAATCACATTCTGACGCTTATTCGAGGGGATGGTGACGAGTCCTTTCGTCCTGGCGACCGGCTCGCTCAACTGCGGTCATACATCGGAAGCTGCACGCTGGTGAGAATACTGCCGATGGTGCCCGCGTGCGAGCACAACTCATTCCGGGTTAAATCGGTGGAGTCTCGCGTCGTCACGTTCGAAAAGGATTCCAACCGACAAACGTTGACCGTGCCAGCGCAACGTATAGACGATCTTCTTGGGGCTGGGCCAAATGAACTCCCAACAGTGCTCCTAAAAGGACGCCTCCAGTGGATTACATTGCCCGAGGTATGGAGGTTCATTCCGGAGCAGCCGCCTTCGAACGATCCAGCGGGTCTCGGTTTCGGGAAAGAGCGACCTCGCAACAATCCCGGCGTGGCATCGCCGCTGGACTCGCGCTGCATTTGGTCCAAACCAGACAACGTCGCTATGCGGCTGCGCGAAGGGTACGAAGTGTTCTACGACGAGGATGGAAAGCATCTCTGCTCGGTTGGCCAGATTCTGCTCGTGAGACCGTTTGGGATGTAATCGCATCTCGGCGCTCCCTAATCGCTGTCGTTCCTGCTTTTCAGCCGCTTTGCGGCACTGACGGTAGACGCGTGTCCCTTTTCAATGCAACGTTGAACCGAGAGAACTTGTGTGATTCCGCGCGTGCGCCAGCGGTCTCACGGCAACTGCATGACGAACCGTTCGATCTGACTGTTTAGGTCCCGCACGTAGTTGTTGTAGTCCGTCAGGTCAGCAAGGTCAGGGCGGCGCGCATTCCACGCCATTTCCCGGATTGCCCCTAAAAGCGTGTGCAAGAAGCGCAAAATCTCCTCGACGTCAGTCTTGAGCGTCTGGCTGAACAGCGCCTCGATCGCCTGCTGGCTGTCCGTTCCTCGGTGCGCGAAATACTTGTGGCGGATGGGCCGATAGATGAGCTTGAACTTGTCGTAATGCGGTGTAAGCGCGGACCGCAGCGGTTCGAGATCGGCGGTGGTTGGCTCCCATGCCTGATTCACGAAATCGACCAGCCACTGCGGATCTGTGCCGTGGATATTTGATGAGTTACGCTTTCTCACCCGCAAGGCGCCCTTCGAAAACAGGGTCGGAATACCGGGAATACCGGGTCAGCCTGGGAATACCGGGTCAGCCTGAACCGAGGGATTTTCGCCCCTAAAGAAACGGGTCAGCCTGAACTGAGGGGATTTCACCCCTGGGGGCGCGGGCGCTCACAGCGGGCGTTATCGGCTGGCGGTGATCTCGTACGACGTCACACGGCCCATCCAGGCTTTCTCGAAAGGCCTGGCGTCTCCGGTCGACAGGTTGTTGATCAAGAAAACCTAATTGAACGCAACAGACTCTGCCATGGAGTCTAACCCGATGTTGGTCAGGCCAAGCGCCATTTCCGTCACTAGCACGTCCCAAAACGTAGAACTGGACAGCCCCACGCTGCACGAACTCACATCCGGAGCGATACCATTGGACGGGCTCCCCGCAATCTGAAGCATCGTGCAGCCCGCGAGACCCGACGCATAGATCACATCGACGTCATAAATCTCCAGAAAATTCATCGGGGCGTCTTTATACACCCAATTGCCGTAAGTGACTTTCGTCGGCGCGCCAAACAACGGCCCCGCCGACGTGCCCGGCAGATAGCTGAGTTGCATCACGTTGTAGTACCCCTGCTCCGGCGTGAGGCCCGTGCAGAGCGTGGCAGGAAATGTAGGGCAACCCTCCGCCTGTATATCGGTTTCGCCGTCCGTACTGCCGTTTGCGTTCACCTTACTGGACGAGAAGGTGTGGGAAAACTGCACTCCCCCAAGGATCCTCGGCATCGTATACTGCGTGCCCGGAAGCGGATTTGTCCCTGCCGCGGTCACCTTGGCCAGCCACTTCACTCCGTTCGTTCCCAGGTCTAAGCCATCCCGCGCCGCCGTCATTCCGGCCTCGAACACCAGCTTCGCATTCATCCCGCCGACGGTTGGAATGGTGAAGTAGCTGATCACCTCGGTTACGGCGGAGCACTGCTGTTCAGTGCCCGGGGTCGTAGTGCCGCAGTCCGAAGAAAAGCCGGACGCGGGGACCAGTGCGGCTGCGGGCGCCGCCGGAAACGAAGGCAGCGCGTCCGTCGTCGTCGTCAGACACAGCGTAATGTTGCTGAAAATCGAGCCGTACAGATCAATCGCCGTGTCCCATTCGTTGATGAACGGCTGGTCCGTATACTTGTAGATCGGGCCGCCGTAGAAGTTCGCGAACAAACTATTCCATGCCGAATCCACCGTGATCCCCGTGACAGCCGTCTCGCCGGACGGCAGCGGAGGATTCGTGCCCAACTGCAGAAGTCCTCCGTTGCCGCCGAACGTCTGGTTGGCTTTGTTGGGCAGGATCATTTCCGTCGACGACGCAGTGGGTCCTGCCACCGCGATGGATACAAACGCTGAGCTCCCAGGTTCGGTTAGAATGTGCTCGTTCAGCGCCATGAGAAACGCTTCTTGGTCGCTCTTATAAACCGCGTTCCAAGGCATGGGCAAATTCTCCTGCATGGGAGCGCCGGCTTCCGTTTCGTAGAAAAGCGTGGTGTATCCGCAAGCCTGCGAAACCGCCGGCTGCGGACTCATGAACAGCCCATCGCAGGAGCCCGCCAGTGGGCATGGGCTCGATCCCTCTCCGCAGACACTCGTGTCAATATCGCTGAAAACGAAGTCCGGCGAGCTGAACCCCGGCGCAATCAGAAGCTGAATCGTTTTCTGCGTCTGGTTCGGGTGAGCTGTGTCCCATTGGTGGACCGCCGTGAAAACATCGTCCAGCAGATTCCACGTATACACGCCCTTCGAAGGGTTCAGCGTCAACCACTTGATCTGCGGCGCCAGACCGGCAATCACCGGATTGTTTAGCAACGTCGTGAAGTAGTTGACCAGCACTGGATCCGTCGGATCCACCGGGCCCACCGGATAACTGGGAATGTCGATGGGTTTCGTGGTCGGATAAGCCGCCGCCTGCGCCTGTTTGATGGCCCCTTCACTGACGAAGTTGGTGTAGATACCCTTGGGTACACGAAACTGAATCGCGGGAGGCTGAGCCTCGGTGAAACCCGCGACGGCCAGACCAAGAATCAATGTGCTCTTTACACGAATCATGACGCTTTCCCTCCGCTTTCTAAAACCGGCGCCGTCGCCAGAAAACTCAACACGGGAATCTGTACTCTTGCGGTGTGCATTGGGGTCCCTCCTGATCAGTTCCGGCCGCCAGGCATTCACCCAGGATTTCCACTTTCCCTTCCGCTGCGAGTAGTGTACTCCAAGTCGCCTCGATCGCGGCCGAGTTTTTTGGCAGGGCGTCGTCGGAAATTGTACCAGTACCCATGAGAAGAAAGAAACGGGTCGGAGAAAGAAACGGGTCAGCCTCTGAACCGCGTGATTTATTGCGACGGTCCTTGCTCTGACGTGGTTAAGGAGGGATGAAGGACAGACGCGCCTTGTGACAAAAGCGGATCCGGATAAGTGCTTTCCAGCCCCGCGCGCGCGCTTAGCGCGCGCCGAACAGCCACAACCTGACCGGCTCATATAACAGGTAGATCGCCCCAGCCGTCAGCCAGATCATCGAGCTGAGGGAGAACGCTCGCGCGGTGATGCGCACCTCCGGCGTGCGGTCCAACTGCAGCAGCGGACCCTTTTCGTTAGCGGCCGTGCGGTCGTACAGATATAGCGGAGCGGCCGCAAAGAGCGCAAACACGGGAAACCAGGATGCCTTGAGGACCTCATTCGCCGGAGCAACGCGTCCGCTGTGCCACAGCAGGGCGATCGATTTGACCACGTCGCCAATCGCGAATGCCGCCAGCGTCAAATGGCGGATGGCGAGCGCGCGTCCGGCGGACCGCAAGCCGGTCATCAGATGGCGCGAGCGCTCGATGGCCGCGCGCCCCGACCGCCGCTCCACCACGCAAATCACCGGCCACAGGCAATCGGCGGTCACCCAGCCGGGTCCGTAGGACCACAGAGACCGCGCCTGCGTCACCAGCAGAGCCGGCATCGCTCTGACCAGCTTCCAGAAGACCCGGAACGACAGAAATCTCCTGAGCCGCTGCTGTTCGTCGAGCGCAATGAGTGCGGCGGCTGCGCGCAGCAAGTTGTCGGAAAAAATGAACAGAACCGCCGCGATCAACGGCACCAGCACGATGCGCACGGAATCCAGCGGCAGCAGCTTCCTGCTGAATGCAAGCAGCAGGCCCGTGACCGACAAGACCGCCGTGTAGATGGGCATCACGAGCAAAGCATATGCGGTGAGGTGTTGCTGCAGAAACGCCCGCGATCTCCGCAGCGCGAGGAATTCGGCGTCCACCGCGTTGTGGAACCTTCGGGTGAATTCGATTGCCGAGGCCGGGCGCTCCGCCGGGTTGCGCGCCAGTCCGGCGAGAATCGCGTCCGCTACGTCGCGCGGAATCTTGCGGCCGCCCGCGGGCGGAGAATTTCGGGCGCGGTGGCTCTCGAGCAGCGCGCCCGGTCTTCCGGCAGAGGGCAGGTCGCCGTAAACGAGCGTGTATGCCACGACGGCCAAGCCATAGATGTCGGACCGGAAATCGATTTCCTCTCCCGCAGCCTGCTCCGGGGACATATATGCGGGCGTGCCGACCAGGCTGCCCGGCATGGTTTGCGCGCTGGGGTCGCTGTCGAAGGATCCGGAGGAGGGGCCGGATGGAGTTACCGCGATGGCGACGGTCTCCGCCTCCTCGGCTCGGCTGCGGACTTTCGCTGACCGGGGCTCATCCGTCATGTCGATCAAGGCCGTTTCCAATTCGTCGCCGGGCACCATGGGCAGGGAGCCGGTAGTCCCGGCGGCGCCCGCCTCCGGCGTTTCCTGGAACCGGGGAACCCAGTCCGCGAGCAGGTTCACCTTGGCCACTCCGAAATCGAGCACTTTCACCGTGTATCCGCCGCGGCCGTTCGGTTCCAGCCAGATGTTGTCGGGCTTCAGATCGCGATGGACGATTCCGTGCCGGTGCGCCTCAGCAAGCGCCAGTCCAATCTGGTCCAGAAGGTCCGCGATCAGCGGCAGCGTGACCGTGGGATTGGCTTTCTGGAAATTCGAAAGCGTCTCTCCGTCGAGAAACTCCATCACCAGGTACGGCATCTCGCCGCTGGCGGCTTTGGCGATTCCAAAATCCGTAACGTTGACGATGTTCGGATGGCGCAGGCGGCCGCATGCCTGCGCTTCGCGCTGGAAACGCGCGAGAAATTGCGGTTCCGCGGCCCACCGCGGTGCGATCACTTTGACCGCGACCGCTCGCGTGGTTCCGAGATGCGTCGCCAGGTAGACGTTGCCCATCCCGCCCGCGCCGAGCTGCTTGTCGATGCGGTATTTGCCGTCGAGGATTTCGCCGATCATGGAGTGATCCACCAGGTCCAGCCGCCATCATAACAATCGCCTGATCGCCCAAAACGGACCACCCCCACCGGCCAGTCTTACACCGCCAGGCTCAATGGTCCCGGCGCGCCGGCGAAGGCGATCCGGGCGTGCCCCTAAAACACGAACGGCACCACGCGACGCGTACGACTGGCGTAGCCCGCGTATTCCGGGTACTTGCCGACGATGAGAATCTCTTCGGCGCGTATCCGGATCGCAAGGCCGGCCGTGGCGACCAAAGCGACCATCACGTGCCCTATGGACAGGTGGGCGGCGATGCCGGCCCAAAGGAAGTACAGCACCGCCGCGTAAATCGGGTGGCGGATGTACCGGTACGGGCCGTTTGTAACCACATCTGTCCAAGACAATTTCGTAAGACTTGACGGAAATCCTGCTAGGTTCAGATCTGGGTTTGTCCAGAACCGATCTCAACCGAGAGGATTTCCGCCATGAATCGAGTATGCAGCATTTTTG
>JBAVEN010000101.1:0-5645 GCA_049587755.1 Bryobacteraceae bacterium
GCGCCCTCCCGACCCGCCGGGGGGGGCAGGCGGTAGTATTAGGAGGATCGAGACTACCATGCGAACATTCACGCTTGCCGTCATCGTTCTGGCCGGAGCTTGCGTTTCGATTCAGGCGGCTCCGCAAACCAGCCAGCGCACTTTCGCCACTCCCCAGGAGGCCGCCCACGCCTTGGCCGAGGCGGCGGAAGCCAATGACACCGCAGCGCTGCTCAAGATCCTCGGGCCGGACGGCAAGGATATCGTCTCCTCCGGCGATGCCAACGAGGACAAGGCCGGGCGCGCCGAGTTTGCCCGCCTGGCGGCGGAAAAACTCCAGATCCGGCAGGATGACGCCGACCGCAACACGATTCTCGCCGGCAGCCAGGAGTGGCCCTTTCCCGTGCCGCTGGTCCGAAAGAACGGCATGTGGGTCTTCGATTCGGCCGCCGGCCGCGTGGAAGTGCTGGCCCGCCGCATCGGGCGCCACGAGCTCAACGCCATGCAGGTCTGCCGCGGCTACGTGGAAGCGCAGATGGATTACGCCACCCATCACTATTACGGCAGCGGCCCGATGCAGTACGCGCAGAAGATCGTCAGTACGCCCGGCAAGAAGGACGGCCTGTACTGGGAGGGTGAGAGCGATGTGCTGGTTCCCAAGTCCTTTGCCGCCGCGGCTGCCGCCATGTTCGCCGAAGGCAAGAAGCCGGTCCCGTATCACGGTTACTACTTCCACATCCTGAAAGCGCAGGGGCCGGACGCCGATGGCGGCGCCGTCGACTACGTGGTGAAAGGGGAGATGATCGGTGGTTTCGCGCTGGCGGCCTTCCCGGCCGAATACGGCGTCTCCGGCATCCTTACTTTCATCGTCAACCAGCGCGGCATCGTCTACAGCAAGGATCTGGGGCCGAACACCATGACGCTGGCGCGGCGAATGACCGTCTTCAACCCCGACAAGACTTGGAAGCCTGCGCACCTGGAATAGGTGGGGCATGTTTTACACGCGCTGAAAAAGTCATGAAAGAAGTTGGACCGCAGCTTCTTTCGCTCGCCTGCTTGACGCTTGACCATCCGCTGATCCTCGGGCGTGGCCGCCTCTCAATTCTTTCGATGATCTCTGAGGGCAAGCTGAAGCATGCCCCGCCCCATAAGAAAATCCGATTCCCGGAATAGAAACTTCTGTTTTGGCGAACTTCGCGACCGTAGGGGAGAATCAAGAGAGTGCCTGGTGGGCACTTCTCTCCCAGATGAGACGCCTAACCCCGTTGTTCCTGTTTGCCTCTGCCTTAGCGCCTGGTTTGCTGGCGCAAGGCGCTTCGGACGTGAACGCCCGACTTTCCGCTGTAGAAGCTGCGGCCCGATCCGCGCAGAGCGCCGGCGATAACGCCTGGATGCTGGTGAGCGCGGCGCTGGTGCTGCTGATGACCGGTCCCGGCCTGGCCTTGTTTTACGGCGGCCTGGTGCGCCGGAAGAACGTGCTGGGCACGATGATGCAAAGCTTTGTCCTGATGGCCGTGGTGACCGTCATCTGGGCCGTGGTCGGTTACAGCCTTGCCTTCGGCGGCGACGGGCCCTTTGTGGGTGACCTGCGGTTCGCCCTGCTGCACCACGTCGGCGCCGCGCCCAATCCGGATTACGCAGCCACCATCCCGCAGCAAACCTTCATGATTTACCAGTTGATGTTCGCCATCATCACGCCGGCGCTGATTTCGGGCGCGTTCGCCGAGCGCATGAAGTTCAGCGCCATGCTGCTGTTTACGGTGCTCTGGTCGCTGATCGTCTACTTCCCCATGGCGCACATGGTGTGGGGCAAGGGAGGGCTGCTCAACGCGTTTCTCGGCGGCAAATTCCCGTGCTTCGATTTCGCCGGCGGCACGGTGGTGCACATTACCTCGGG
Source organism: Bryobacteraceae bacterium (assembly GCA_049587755.1). Taxonomy (GTDB): domain Bacteria; phylum Acidobacteriota; class Terriglobia; order Bryobacterales; family Bryobacteraceae; genus Bog-375. The sequence goes on from JBAVEN010000101.1 coordinate 1,877, forward strand.
TGTTTCGGCGCTGGTGTGCGCGCTATACCTCGGCAAGCGCCTTGAGTTTCCCAGCCCCGACATGAAGCCGCACAGCATGGTACTGAGCTTCATCGGCGCCTGCCTGCTTTGGGTGGGCTGGTTCGGATTCAACGCCGGCAGCGCGCTGGCGGCCTCGAGCCTGGCAAGCAGCGCGTTTGTGGCCACCCATTTCGGCGCCTCGGCCGCCGCCCTTTCCTGGATGCTGGCGGAGTGGTTGCACTCCGGCAAACCGAGCGTGCTGGGCGGGATTTCGGGCGCCGTGGCTGGACTAGTGGCGATTACGCCCGCTTCCGGCTTCGTGCAGCCGTTTCCCGCGCTGGCCATCGGCGCCGCGGCCGGAGCGGTCTGCTATTTCATGGTGGTCAAGGTAAAAAAGTGGTTCGGCTATGACGACGCGCTGGACGCCTTCGGCGTACATGGCGCGGGCGGCACGCTGGGCGCGATTCTCACCGGCGTTTTCGCTACCTGCGCCGTCAACAGCGGCCTGAAGGATTCGGGCGGCCACGTGCTGCCGCTCGGGTTAGTGGATGGCAAGGCCACGCAAGTGGTCAACCAAATGATAGGATGCGGTGTGGCGTGGGCCATCGCCGTCGTCGGTACACTCGTGATCCTGAAGGTGTGCGATGTTCTGGTCGGCTTGCGCGTTTCGCCGGAGCATGAGATGGAAGGCTTGGACCTTTCCCAGCACGGTGAAGAAGGGTATATCTTCGAATCGTAAAGTCCCAGGAGACTCATTCCATGAAGAAGATCGAAGCGATTATCCAGCCGTTCAAGCTCGATGAAGTGAAAGAAGCGCTGAAGGCCATCGGTATCGATGGCATGACGATTTCCGACGTGCGCGGCCACGGCCGCCAGAAGGGACACCGCGAAGTCTACCGGGGCCAGGAGTACAATGTGGACCTTCTGCCCAAGGTGAAACTGGAAATGGTGGTTCCGTCGGGCCGCTACGAAGAAGTACTGAAGACACTGACCGCTGCCGCGCGCAGCGGCAAGATCGGCGACGGCAAGATTTTCGTGTACGACGTTGCCGAAGCCGTGCGCATCCGCAACGACGATCGTGGGGAAGCCGCTCTCTAGTACCGCGCTCAGCCCCGCGCCGCCCGTGCTTCTCGACACCGGCGGTGCGGGCACCGCTTTGGCGGAACGCTCGGCGCAGGTGGATCGGGTGGTTTCCGCCGCGGCGGCCGAGGTCCTGTTTCCGGCCTTTCCCCAGGATGGCCCGGCGCTGGTAGCCGTGGGCGGCTACGGCCGGCGCCAGTTGTTCCCCCATTCCGACGTCGACCTGCTGCTGCTGTTTCGCACCACCGAGCAGGCCGTCGCGCGCAAGGACGTCATCTCCGCTTTTCTGCAGCAACTCTGGGACTCCGGTCTGCGTATGAGCCATTCGGTGCGCACGCCGGAGGAGTGCGCGGAAGTGCACGACCAGAACACCGAGCTCAATATTTCGCTGCTGGACCAGCGTTACCTGGCGGGCGACCGGGCGCTTTACGCGGCGCTGGCCGCCAAGCTGCCACGCTTCGTGCTGGCCAATCGCGACGCGTTGGCGCGCAACCTGGCGCGGCTCACGCGGGAACGCCATGGCAAGTACGGCGGCACCATCTATCACCTGGAACCGAACGTCAAAGAAACGCCCGGCGGCCTGCGCGATTTTCAACTGTTTTGCTGGCTGGAGCAACTGCGCAACACCGAAGGTCAGCGGCTGGGCCTGGCCGCTCCGCCCGCGGAGCTGGAGCTGGCCTTCCGTCACCTGGCGCGCCTGCGCATGTACCTGCACGCTGCAAGCCGCCGCGACAACAACACACTGGACTTCGAATCGCAGGACGCGATCGCCGAGCAGGCTGGCGCCACCGACACGGCGGCGTGGATGCGCGATTATTTCCGCCACGCGCGCGCCATCTTTCGCGCCGCCACGCGCCAGCTCGAGATCGCCGAAGCGCAGAACAGCGGGCTCTTCGCCTCCTTCCGCGACTGGCGGTCGCGCCTCGGCAACGCCGAATTCAGCGTCCACGGCGAGCGCGTCCACGTGCGCGAGCCGCAGTCGCTCGATGCCGATCCTGGCGTGGTGCTGCGTCTCTTCGAATTCGTCGCCCGCCACGGCATGCGGCCTTCCGCGGACGCCGAACAGCAGATCGCCGCGCGCTTGCCGCGCCTGCGCGAGCATTTTGCGCGGCAGCCGCTGTGGCGCGCCCTGGAGCCGCTGCTTTCGCTGCCGTACGCGCCGCTGGCCGTTCGTTCGATGCACGAAAGTGGCGTCCTCACCGCTTTGTTTCCGGAGCTCGCGGCCATGGAATGCCTGGTGATTCGCGATTTCTACCATCGCTACACGGTGGACGAGCACACGCTGGTGGCGATGCAGAACGTGTGGAACGTTCAGGGGCCGTACAAGGACGTCCGCTCGGAATTGAAGCAGCCGGCCCTGCTGCTATTCGCGCTCCTGTTCCACGACTCGGGCAAAGGCTCGCCGAACGAAGGCCACGTGGATGCTTCGCTGCGCCTGGTCCGCTCGGCGGCGCACCGCATCGGCATGTCCGACCAGGAGCGCGAGACCGTGCTCTTTCTGATTCGCCACCACCTGGAGCTTTCCGCCACCATGCACTCGCGCGACGTCTTCGACCCGGCGACGGTCGCCGCAGTGACGCGCCTAGTCGAGACCGTCGAGCGCCTCAAGCTGCTCACCTTGCTCACCTACGGCGATATCAGCGCGGTCAATCCCACCGCCATGACGCCGTGGCGCTCCGACCATTTGTGGCAATTGTACATGGAGGTCTATAACGAGCTGACGCGGGCCTTGCAGACCGATCGCATTGAGCCGGGGCCCACCGGCTCGCCGGAGCGGATTGCGTTCCTCACCGGATTCCCCACGCGCTACCTGCGCACCCACACGGAAGCCGAGATTGACGAGCACATGGCGCTGGAAGCGCGCAGCCGCGCGGCCGGCGCGGCCGTCGATATCCGCAAGCTCGATTCGGCCTGGCAGTTGACGCTGGCCACCACCGACCGTCCCGGGTTGTTCGCCGGCGCAGCGGGAACGCTATCCAGCTTCGGCATGAACATCGTGCGTGCCGAGGCTTTTTCCAACCGCCGCGGCTCCATTCTGGATACTTTTACGTTCGAAGATCCGCTCCACACGCTGGATCTGAACGCCAGTGAAGTCGTCCGGCTCGCAACCGTGGTGCAGCGGGTGCTGGCCGGCAAGACGGATGTCCGCCAATTGTTGCGCAACCGGCCCAAGGCATCGCCGCCCACGCGCAAGGCCGCTATCGAGGGCCGCGTTGCGTTCAACTCCGAAGCCAGCCAGACGGCGACGCTGGTCGAGATTGTGGCTCAGGACCGCCCTGGGCTGCTCTATGACCTGGCTTCCGCGCTCTCCGCCATCGGCGCCAATATCGAAGTGGTTCTCATCGATACCGAAGCGCACAAGGCCATCGATGTTTTTTACGTGACTTCGCAGGGCGGCAAGCTCACCGAGCAGCAGCAAGCCACTCTGGGCGAGGAACTGCGCCGCGCCTGCACGCCGTCATAGCAAGAGCCGAGTGCGTCGCGAAAAGCAGGGCAGGGCACGTCCGATTTCTAACGAACATCATGACGTGATCCGGGTTGGGATTCGTTTGAAAACACGACGGGCTTGAGGAGTGGATGAAACGATGGATGCGTTGCGGGTGGCCGGGGCTTCGCGGACTTTCGCCGTGCGTTTCGGCCACCCAATGATTCGAGTAGAAACTACGTTGATGTGAGCCCGCTGGATGGC
>JBAVEN010000102.1:0-17844 GCA_049587755.1 Bryobacteraceae bacterium
TGGCGCACGCACTCGTGCGTGCCGCGCCGGCACTCATGCCGGCGCCCGGCGCCTCCGGAGGAAGAGGTGGCGAGAAGAGTCTCGACACGGCACGCACGAGTGCGTGCGCCACGCCGGCCGTAATGTCGCCATTAGGATTATTTATGGCACTCTAAGCTTGCATTTAGAAAACTCGCAAGGTAAACTCAAAGTTCAGTTCCAATGTTTTACGCTTCGACAGGTCGTTCCGCACTTGCTCACCTCGCAGGGATTCCTGTTCGCATCGTTATTATTAGCCTGGTCATCGTAGCCGGCCCCGCTTGAAGGCCAGCCGGAAGCAGTAACCGAGGCCATCAGCGGGGTTCAAAACCGGCTGATGGCCTTTTTTGTTATGCAGAAGCATGAATTACCAATGGTTGAAGGGAAGAACATGGCGACGTTGATTTCGGGCGCGCGGATGCTCGTCGAGTGTCTCGTGAAGGAAGGCGTGGATTGCATTTTCGGATATCCGGGCGGCGTGACGCTCCCGTTTTACGACGTGCTGTATGAGCACCAGGTCCGCCACGTGCTGGTGCGTCACGAGCAAAACGCGGCGTTCGCGGCGGAAGGCTACGCGCGGTCGACCGGGAAAGTGGGCGTGTGCTGCGCCACCTCCGGGCCGGGCGCGACCAACCTGGTTACGGGCCTGGTAAACGCAGTGATGGACTCGATTCCGGTGGTCGCCATCACCGGCCAGGTGTCCACCAAATTGATCGGCAGCGACGCGTTCCAGGAAGCCGACACATTCGGCATCACGCGCTCCGCCACCAAGCACAACTACCTGGTGAAGCGGCTGGAGGACCTGGCGCAGACGGTGCACGAAGCGTTCTACGTGGCGGCCAGCGGGAGGCCGGGGCCGGTGCTGGTGGATGTTCCCAAGGATGTTTTTCAGGCGCAAGGGCATTATCAGCCAGTAGCCTCGATTCACTTGCCCGGTTACAAGGTGTTCACCGAAGGCCACACCGGGCAGATCCGGCGCGCGGCGCAGATGCTCGAGGAGGCCGAGCGGCCGCTGGTGTATGCGGGCGGCGGCATTATCGCGGCTGAAGCCAGCGGCCTGTTGCGCGAATTCGTTGAGCTGACCGACACGCCGGCCGTGGTGACGCTGATGGGACTGGGTGCGCTGCCCTCCAACCATCCCAACTTCATCAGCATGCCGGGAATGCACGGCAGCTACGCGGCCAACATGGCGTTTCAGAGCTGCGACCTCATTGTCGCGCTGGGCACGCGCTTCGACGACCGCGTCACCGGGCGGCTGGCGGCGTTTGCGCCGCACGCCAAAGTGATCCACGTGGATATCGACCCCGCGGAGATCGGTAAGAACCGCGTGCCCGAAGTGCCCATTGTCGGAGACGTGAATCGCGTGCTGACGCGCCTGCTCAAGATACTGCGCGAAACCCCGCATCAACCGGCCGAAAAGGTCGCGGCGGCGCGGCGCGCGTGGTGGAAGCAGATCCGCGATTGGAAGCGGCAGCACCCGCTCGAACCGGTCATCTCGGATAGCGAAATCAAGCCGCAGCACCTGATGGCCGAAATCGACCGCTTGTCCGGCGGCGAGGCCATCGTCTCCAGCGACGTGGGGCAGCACCAGATGTGGGCGGCTCAGTTGATCCGCTTCAATCACCCGCGGCTCTGGCTCAATTCGGGGGGGTTGGGATCGATGGGGTTCGGACTTCCGGCCGCGATGGGCGCACAGTTCGCTAACCCGGACAAGCTGGTGTTCGCCATCGTGGGCGACGGCGGTTTTCAGATGTCGATTCCGGAGCTGGCGACGATTGCGAGCAATGGCCTGCCCGTCAAGATCGTCGTCATGAACAACGGCTACCTGGGGATGGTGCGGCAGTGGCAGACCATGTTCTACAACAACCGCCTGTGCGGCGTGGAGCTCGATTGCTTCCCGGACGCGGAGAAGCTCGCCGGCGCTTACGGTTTCAAGGGCAAGACCATCGACCAGCCCTGGCAACTGGCGCCCGCGTTGGAGGAGGCGGTTCGTGAGCCCGGCCCCTACCTGTTGAACGTCAAGGTGGCCGCCGCGGAATCGGTCTACCCCATCGTGCCGGCCGGCTCGGCCATCCACGAGATGGTGCTCGAGGCGCCGCAGCCGGTCCCGGTGCCGGCCAAATAGGAGATGTCATGCTGCAAGTGATCTCGTTGCTGCTCGAAAACAAGCCCGGCGCGCTGATGCGCGTCACCGGCCTATTGACCCAGCGCGGGTACAACATCGAAAGTCTCACGGTGGCGCGCACGCTCGATCCCGAGCTGTCCCGCATGACCATCGTGGTGGACGTGGACGCGACGCTGCGCCAGCAGGTGATCAAGCAGATGAACCGGCTGCTGAACGTGCTCCAGGCCACCGACCTCACTGAGTCGCCGGCGGTGGTCCGGGAACTGGTGTTGGTGCGGGTGCGGACCGCGCAGGAGAGCCGCACCGCGGTGCTCAAGGAGGCCGAGATATTCGGCGGGCGGGTAGTGGATTCCTCCACCGAGGGATTCGCGATTGAAGTGACGGGGGACCCGGAAAAGTTGAACGAATTCATCAGCGTGATGCGCAGCTACGGTGAGATCGACGTCACGCGCTCCGGCGCGCTGGCGATTGCGCTGGACGCCAAGAAGTTGCGCCTGCAGCCGCCGGTTCCCACCAAGGGTGGGAACAAAGTGGAAGAGAAAGTGGTTTAGAAACGGGAGTGAAAATGCCGAAACGTTATTACGAAAAAGACGGGAATCTGGATTACTTGAAAGGCCGCACGGTCGCCATTATCGGGTACGGAAGCCAGGGCCACGCGCACGCACTGAACCTGCGTGATTCCGGCGTGGACGTGGTCGTGAGCGATTCTCCCGGTTCGCCGAATTGGTCCAAGGCCGTGGCCGCCGGGCTGAAAGTCATGCCCACCTCGGAAGCTGCCAAGGCCGCCAACATCGTGATGATCCTGGTGTCCGACCATATTCAGGCCGACGTGTACACCAAGGAGATCGCGCCCCACATGACGGCCGGCAAGACGCTCATGTTTGCGCACGGTTTCAACATCCATTTCAAGCAGGTCACGCCGCCGAAGGATATCGATGTCTCGATGATCGCGCCCAAGGCGCCCGGCCACCGCGTCCGCGAACTGTTCACCGAGGGCGTGGGCGTGCCCGCGCTGGTGGCCGTTCATCAGAACGCCACCGGCCAGGCGCTCGAGCGGGCGCTGGCTTACGCGAAGGGGCTCGGTCATCTCAAGGCGGGCGTGATCGAAACCACCTTTAAGGAAGAGACCGAGAGCGACCTCTTCGGCGAGCAGGCCGTGCTGTGCGGCGGCGTCAGCGAGCTGATCCGCGCCGGCTTCGAAACCCTGGTGGAAGCCGGCTACGCGCCCGAGATCGCTTACTTCGAGTGCCTGCATGAGCTGAAGCTGATTGTCGACCTGATCCAGGAAGGCGGCCTGGCGTACATGCGCTACTCGGTTTCCGATACCGCCGAGTACGGCGATTACACGCGCGGCCCGCGCATCATCAACAAGCAAACGCGCGCCGAAATGAAGAAGATTCTGGGCGAGATTCAATCCGGCGAATTTGCCCGCGCCTGGATCGAAGAGAACAAGACGGGCCGCAAGAATTTCCTGGCGATGCGCGAAGCGGCGCGTCATCAGCCGGTGGAAGTGGTGGGCCGCGAGCTGCGCGAGATGATGCCGTTCCTCAAGAAAAAGAAGGAAGCCGGAGTTCCGCAGGACGCGGAGGCGGTGAAAGCGTAGGGAGCGGAAGCCTGCAGGGGCCGGGCATGCCCGGCCCGGCTGGGCCTTTGAAGGGTGTACCTAGGGAGGCGGGCGCGCCCGCCTCCCGCGAATTCGGGTGGATTATGAAGATCTTTACGTTCGATACCACGCTGCGCGATGGCACGCAAGGCGAATCGGTTTCCTTTTCGGTGGACGACAAGCTGGTGGTCGCGCAGAAACTGGATGAGCTGGGCATCGATTACATCGAGGGCGGCTGGCCGGGTTCGAACCCGAAGGACAAGGAGTTCTTCGCGCGCGCCCATGAGCTGAAGCTGAAACACGCCAGGCTGGCGGCGTTTGGCTCGACCCGGTTCGCCAAGAACAGCGTCGCGGAGGACCGCAACGTGCGGGCGCTGGTCGAGGCCGGCACGCCGGTGACCACGATTTTCGGCAAGACGTGGGACCTGCACGTCGAGCGCGCGCTGGGCATTTCGCTCGAGGAAAACCTCAAGCTGATTGCCGAGACGGTCGAGTACCTCCAGCGGCACGGCAAGGAAGTGATCTACGATGCCGAGCACTTCTTCGACGGCTACCAGGCCAATGCGAATTACGCGTTGCGCACGCTGGAAGCGGCGCAGAAGGCCGGCGCCGCTGTCCTCTGCCTGTGCGACACCAACGGCGGCACGCTCACCGGACGGCTGGTAGAAATCGTTTCGGAAGTGCGCAAGCGCTTCGACGGCGTAATCGGCATCCACACTCACAACGACTCGGATTGCGCCGTGGCCAACAGCGTGGCCGCGGTCGAGGCCGGAGCCACCCACGTGCAGGGCTGCATGAACGGCTACGGAGAGCGCTGCGGCAACGCCAACCTTTCCTCTATCATCGCCAACCTGGAATTGAAGCTCGGACACACCACCATCGGCCCGGAGCGGCTGGCCAATCTGGCCGCAACGTGCAAATTCATCGCCGAACTGGCCAACCTGCCGCTGCCGGGTGACCGGCCGTTCGTGGGGAAGAGCGCGTTTGCGCACAAAGGCGGCGTACACGTGAGCGCCGTGCTGAAGGATGCGGCCACCTACGAGCATGTCTCGCCGGCCTCGGTGGGCAACCGGCAGCGCGTTCTGGTGAGCGACCTTTCCGGCCGCGGCAACATTCTATACAAGCTAAAGCAGCACGGCCTGGCCGACCGCCTCAGCGAGGATGCGCGCCGCGAATTGCTGGAACGGATCAAGCAGATGGAATACGAAGGCTACGAATTGGAGGCGGCGGAAGGCACCTTCGAGCTGCTGGTGCGCGAGGCGCTCAATCCGGGCCTGCACTTCTTCGACATCGACAGCTACGAAGTGGCGACGCGCGCCGGCTCGACCGGCGGTTCGCACAGCACGGCCGCAGTCACGCTGCGCACCAAGGAGGGCGCGCATTCGGCCACTGCCAACGGGCACGGCCCGTTCCACGCGCTGCATCTGTGCCTCCGCAAGTGCCTGGGCAAGCTCTACCCCCAGATCACCGAAGTGCGGTTGACCGACTACAAGGTGCGCGTGCTCGATTCCAACAAAGGCACCGCGGCCAACGTGCGCGTGCTGATCGAATGGTCGGACCACCGCAAGAGCTGGACCACGGTGGGCGTCTCCGACAACGTGATCGAGGCGAGCTGGAAGGCGCTGGTGGATGCGATCCGGCTGGAGTTGATGCGTCTGATCGAGCAGGACAGCTCCATCGAACGGGCGGTCGAGGACTACTGCTGGGGCGTGTAGGTGGGGCATGCTTTAGCTTGCCAACGCCCGCTTGCGGGCGTTTTTTTTCGCAGCTTCGTGAGCCTGCCTGTGGTGCTAAGATCCAAGGGTGGCGGCAAGCCGCCCCGAAGGAGAATCAGCCAATGAAGTTTTCCGCAATGGCGCACCTGGTAGCGTGCGCGGCCGCTGTATTGTTGCTCTCGCCGGCAGCGCGCGCCGGCGAAAAAACACTGATGCACTGCTTCGCGTGGACCCCGGTTGCGGATGCCACGCCGGCCGATTGGCAGGCCTTCTACCAGGCCAGCGACGCCCTGCCCGCGAAAATCAAAGGCATCACCAGAGTTTGGTACGGTAAGCTGCAGGCGCCACTCACCCAGATCGCGCCGTCCGGCATGGACAGTGCCAGCGGCCAGAAGCTCCGCGCGGGTGAGACCGTGACCGTCCCCGTCAAGCGCCTGGCTCGCGAATACGGCATGTGCATGGAGATGGCCGGCCCGGAGGTGTTGAAAGCCTACAGCCAGGATCCCTACCACAAGGTCTGGGTCGAAGCCTATTCCAAGGTCCGCGTGGAAGGCACAACCACGTTCAACATCCTCGGCCAGTAACCGGACCCTGAGCCGGGTCGGCGGCCTTATCGCCAGTTTCGCGGAAGGCGCCTGGGCGCCGTTAACAAGTCGAGTTTTCCGGTACTACTTGGCTTTGACTTTTCGACCGCCGCCGGGTATACTACGAAATCCGCGGCGGTCCACCTCCCCCTGAGCATGTGCAACTTTTGGGAATGGATGTACGTCTTATTGTGTATCCGGTCAGCCGGGTGATTGAAAGCGAGATGAATACCAACCACAAAAACGGGCCGAAACTAAAGCTTTCGACTTACCGCAAGCTACTGGAGCGCAAGGCCGAAGAGGTCCGCGGCAGCATGTCGGCGCAAAAGGCTGCCCAGGTCGTAGCGCGCCTGGATGTTCCGTCGGACGAAGGGGACTTGAGCCAGCAGCATCACGAAGAGTGGATCTTCCTCAACCGCAATACCATCGACATGAAGCTGTTGCGCGAAATTTCCGACGCGCTTCGCCGTATCGAAAGCGGCACGTACGGTGTCTGCCCGGAATGCGAAGAGCCGATTTCCACCAAGCGTCTGGATGCGGTACCCTGGGCCCGCTATTGCGTTACCTGCCAGGAGCGGATTGCCGACCGCGTGGCCCGCGGCGAAGAGGTCGACGAATACCAGGAAGCTTGATGAAGCTGGCCGACCTGCGCAAGCTTTCCATCAAACAGAAGACCCGGATCCATTTTGCCGTTGCCGGAGGTCTGGAATGCGTCATCACCGAGCACGGCGTCGCACAAGTGCCCGGGCTTCGCGGAATTCCCGCGTTCAACCTGGAGAGCGAGCTTGCCTCAGCGCGCGAGTTCCGCTTCGAACCGGCCGGTGAACAGGACCGCAAACACCCCGAGCCAACCCGCTCGCTCACGCGCGACGAAGTGGCTCGCCTGCTTGGCCCCGCTTCAGCTGCCGCCCCCACAGAGCACGAAGACGAGTAATCCCCGCGTTCGACAGGGCCCGCTGCAACCATAGTCAACACTGAATCTGAACGGCCATTGGGTGTACAATTACTAACGCCGCGGTAGCACTGTGTTCTTACCCGATGCGGCCCTTTTTTGGGGGGTACGATGGAAAAACCGGCGCAAAACATTCAAGACAGTTTTTTAAACAACGCGCGCAAGGACAAGATCGTCCTCACGATTTACCTGATGAGTGGTGTCAAGCTTTCCGGCCGGATCAAGAGTTTCGACAAGTACTCTTTGGTGCTGGAGACCAACAACCAGGAGCAGTTGATTTTTAAGCACGCTGTTTCCACCGTGGTGGTGCAGAAGCCTTTCCACACTTACAGCGGCACTCCGCCGGCCGCCGTTTCGAGCGGGACCGCCAGCGGCGCACCCACCGTGCCGGTCCACACCGAATCGGAGGCATAACACACGCCGACGACCAGGCCCTCCCGTGAGCGCGCCATCCTGGTGGGGCTGGAATGGAAGTCGCGCTCCTCTTCCGCGCGCTGGGGACCGGCGGGCAGCGAAGAGTCGCTCGACGAACTGGCGGAGCTGGCCGCCAGCGCCGGCGCCGAAGTAGCGAACCGCGTGCTGCAATCGCGCGATGCGCCGGAGGCCGCTACCTTCATCGGGCCCGGCAAGGCCGCCGAGCTGGCCGCGGCCGTAAGCGCCGGCGCGGCTGACGTGGTCATTTTCGATCGCGAGCTCACGCCCACCCAGCAGCGCAATCTCGAAAAATCGATCCGAACCAGAGTTATCGACCGCACTCAGTTGATCCTCGATATCTTCGCCTCGCGCGCCCGTACGCGCGAAGGCCGGCTCCAGGTCGAACTCGCGCAGCTCAATTACCTGCTGCCGCGCCTGGCCGGCCGCGGCGTCGAAATGTCCCGGCTGGGCGGCGGCATCGGCACCCGCGGGCCGGGCGAGACGCAACTGGAAACCGACCGCCGCCGCATCGCGAAACGGATTCAGAAAATCGAGCGCGAGCTGGAGGGCGTGCGCACCGGCCGCGCGCTCAACCGGCGCCGCCGCAGCTCGGTTCCGCTGGCCACACTGGCGCTGGCCGGCTACACCAACGCGGGAAAGTCCACGCTCTTCAACCGGCTCACTCAGGCCGGCGTGGTCGCCGACGCGCGCCTGTTCGCCACTCTCGACCCCACCATCCGTCCGCTGCTGCTCCCCTCGCGCCGCCGCGTTCTTCTCAGCGACACCGTGGGCTTCATCCGCAACCTGCCCACCACCCTGGTGAAGGCTTTCCGCGCCACGCTCGAAGAAATTCAGGAGGCCGCGCTGGTGCTGCACGTGGTCGACATGGCTTCGCCTTCCGCCTTGGAACAGGCCGCGCACGTTGGCGAGGTGTTGGATGAAATTGGCGCCGCCCACGTTCCGCGCATCCTGGTGATGAACAAGATGGACCGTGCCGGCGCCGCAGCCGAGCCGCTCGCGCGCCGCCTTTCGGCCGCCGCTCCGGGGGAAACCAACGGTGCGGTCGCCATCTCCGCTCTCACTGGCGAGGGCATCGATCGCCTTTTGAGCGCGATTGACCTGGCGCTGCCCGTGGATCCTACGCTGTCCGTAACCCTCCGCCTCCCTGCGGCCGACGGCGCCACGCTCGCGCTGCTCCACCAGTTCGGACGGGTGATCAAGACCCGTTACTCCGGCAACCATTGCGTGGTGGAGGCCGCCATTCCCGAATCGCTGGAACGACGTCTGCGCCGCACCGGCCAACTGTCCTGACGGAGCTGGTTTCGCAGCTCATACCACACTTGGCGGGGGGTAAACTGCGGAATCCACAGCCTCTGTGGATAACACTGTGGGAAAGCCGCCTGCGGCAAGCATTAAACCACCGTTAAAAAAGGCACTTACCACGTTTTGACGCAAGCGGCAGCATATTTTGCTAAATGCTTTGGAATAAGCTGCTTGACACCAAAACGCAAGAAATGGCGTGGCATGACGAAAAGGTTACATGCGTGGACTCCGCCGAGGCGAGGATTTGCACACGGCTCCTCAGGTAAATACCCTATGCCACCCCCCCCGCCGCGGAAAGCAAAATCGTCTGTTACACTGAACCTTGTTGGCGGTGTAGCTCAGCTGGCTAGAGCGAGGGTCTCATAATCCCTAGGTCGGGCGTTCGAGTCGCCCCGCCGCCACCATTTCCCTGCAACAACTTGCGATCCATTGCCGGTCTGGCCGCAACGCCGTCGCGCATCGGATATTGCGGTCTCGATAGGATAGAAGGATGGATCCCGGTCTCCGCCGCGCCTGGACTCAGATTGTCGCGTCCGAGGACTACGACGAGCATATGGCCCGGATCGGCCAAGCTCAAGCCGGAGCCGATCTCACTTGCCAAATCATCCGTTCCGCCACGGTACCCGCCGGCAGCCGCGTCGTGATCGCGGGCGCCGGCACCGGGCAGGCGCTCGATTTCGTGGACCCCGCGCTGCTCCGGCCGTTCCGCCTCACCTTCACCGACCTGAACCCGGCATTTCTGGCGCGCCTGACGCGACGGCTGGTTCGGCACGGCCTGGCCGCCACCGTACTCGAAGACGACATCGAGCAGACGGCGCTCGAACCGGCGCCGGATCTCCTTCTGGCCACGCTCCTGCTGGAGCACATCGATTGGCGTCGCGGCGTCGAAGCCATCGCCGGACTTCGTCCCGCCGCCTGCGGGATCATCATCCAAGAAAACCCGGAGGGTATGACCTCGGCGGTCACTCCGGGGCGGCCGATTCCGGCATCCATCGCCAAAGCCGTCGAAATCGCGCACGCAACTTTGGTGCCGCGCCAGGATCTACTCGCGGCCTTGGCGGCGCGCGGCTATGTGTGCAGAGATACGTGGGTCTGTGAGGTCGCCGACGGCAAAAAGCTTGCAGCGCTGCTGTTCGTGCGCCAGTAGCCGTCTCGCGGTGCGCGCCCGGGCCGGGCATGCCCGGCTTCTACGATTCCGTTGTAGGGGCGAGGCATGCCTCGCCCGCGCGTCCCTGTGAGCAGACGCCATCCTGACCGCGAAACGGCGCACTCAGCCTGCCCGTTAGGAGCCCGTCCGCGCAAGGTGGCCAAGCCATTTCGAGGCAAGCGATGCGAAGCCGCCCACGCCTCCATCCGGTACTCTCACGGATGGGTGAATTCGTTGGCGTGCGGGATCAACTCGAAGTAGGTGCTGCGGGGAAGATTAGTGTGCCAGTGGCCGGTGAGACGTGCGTAGCCGCAAATGCCCAGGAACAGCGCGGCGATGCCGGCGGCCACGGCCCACGCCGGCACTCGTTTCGCGCGCGGGGCTGCAAGGCACAACGCGCCGGCGGCGGGGCAAGCGGTTACGCATTCCAGGCAAGCGGTGCACTCGGCGGAACGGATGGTGATCAGACGGTCCACCGGCAACGCGGATGGGCACGCTTTGGCGCACTTCGCGCAATCGATGCACGGATTGGGATCGCGCCGGATGCGCAACGGGCTGGCCAGCGCTGCGAAGCCCAGCAGCGCGCCGTACGGACAAAGATAGCGGCACCAGAAGTTCTGGATGAAGACCGAAGCGACCACCAGCAGGGCCATGACGATGCCACCCGTCACGCCCAGGAAGCGGAAAAAGTTAAGCATCTTCACGTCGTCCACTAAGCCGTAGGGGCCGCTGAGAAAATCCCGAATGGCCGGGATCGGCATCGATCCGACCGCGTAGAGAAACAGGCCCAGCAGGATGTATTTCAGGCTGCGAAGCGCGATATCCACCGCGTGTGGCAAGCGGAAATTGCGGCGGAAAACTTGGCGTCCCAGCCGCCACAGGTATTCGGAGACGGTTCCCACCGGGCACAGCCACCCGCAGAAGCTCTTGCGAAAAACCCACGATGCAGCCAGAAACGCGATCAGCAAGAACATGCCGGCTGGGTGGAGCGCGGGCAGGCTGCCGGATAGCAGCAGCACCTTGAGGTTCATCAACGAAGCGATGGGCAGCCATCCTTCAACACCGGGCGGCCGGCTGCCGTACACCGATCGGCCGCCGGTTTCGTAGTAGCGGACAAAGAGATAGAACTCAATGCCGATCCAGACATTGAGTGCCAGAAAGGCAAGCTGGAAGCCGCGGCGCAGCGCTTGCGAACGGTCCTTGGCGGCGCGCTTCACCAGCTTCTTGCGGATCTTGACCGGCGGTGCGGCAATGGCGGCCATCGGCGTCTCTACCTGCGCGGTGCCTCGACTTCCCGCACTTCCCATCCACCTTCGGCCACGTAGCCGCTGGCTTGATAGGAATGGCCGGTCACCAGGCCGAGAACGAACCAGCCCAGCACCAGCGCAATGGCCCTCTTAGTGCGCCTGTTCCATCTCGATCGCCCGTGGAAAGAGGACGTTGTTTTCCAAATGGATGTGCTGATGCAGGTCGGTTTCTAAGGCTGCCAGCGCCTGGTAGAGCGTCTGAAAGCTGATGCAGGCGTCGGCCGGAGCGGCGTAGCCATGCGCGAGCTGGCGCATGTCGCGCAGAGCGTTGCCGGCCCCTTCGTGCTCGCTCATCATCATCGCTACCGGATTGCGCACGCTGCCGAAGGGAGGCGGCAACACAGGTTCTTTCGCCACCACCGCCTCTTCCATGCGCACGATGTATGGGAAAAGAACCATCTCTTCCTTCATCATGTGCGTAGTCAATTCTTCGGCGAGGCCGCGGAATACCTCGCGCAGGGGCAGCAGCTCGGGGTGATTCTTGCCGTGAACTGAGCACACCTTGTCGAACAGCGGGCCCAGGCGTGCGATTTCCTCGCGCGTGTAAGCGTGGTGCGTGCTCCGTATGTGCGCGAGCAGTTCGGAAAGAGGCTCCGCTTGCCAGTTCCGAACTGGCGCGGTGGCGGACGCCGCCCGGCTCGCCGCCGTCAGCGAGTCCGTTACCTGGTCGATGGACACATGGGCCGCCTGGCACGCCTGTTCCAGCGTCTGGCCGCCGCCGCAACAGTAGTCGATACCCAGCCTTTCAAACACGCGGGTGGCGGCGGGATTCTCCAGCGCCAGTTCCCCTACCGTCTTTTCCGTCGTAACGCTCATCGTTTTTCTCCTCGATGACCTGAGCGTACTCCGGGCGGACACGGCGCGCCTATGACTTTTGTCACAGCGGAACCCGAGCGGGAGCCGCGGCCGTCCTGGCGCAAGTTACCGCCGCTACCAAAGCAGCTTCAGACCGAATTGGATCTGCCGTGACGTAGTCGATGTGCTCGTGATCACGCCGGCCGTAGGGGAAACTCCCGCTGGCGTGAAGGTGATTGCGTTTGGGGTGTTGAAGTTGGCTCGGTCCAAGAGGTTGAACAGCTCCGCGCGAAACTGAAGATTGAGCTTTTCGCGAATCGACGTGTCCTTCAGGAAAGACAAATCCCATGTTGCCAGGCCGGGACCGATCAAGGCATCCCGACCCAGGTTCCCGTAGAATCCGCTCGCGGCCGGCGGGGCTAGAAACGCAGACGGGTTGAACCATTGAGTCGGTTTCCCTAAAATCACCGGGCCGGTGAACGCCGGGTTCACAAATGGCCGCACGGGATTCCGCGTGTCGCCGTTGTTCGAGGGGTTATAGCTGAGCTGGGGTGTGAACGGAAAGCCGCTTTGCAGCGTCACAATCGAGTTCACGGTCCAGCCGCCCGCGAATGTTCTACGGGCGCCGCTTGTGCCCTTCCAAAAATGTCTCCCCGGACCAAACGGCAATGCATGGCTTGCGCTGATCACGCCGACATTCCTGGCGTCGAAATTCGCCAGCCCCCTGTCGGCCCGCAGGTCGAAGGGATTCGAGGCGAGAGCCGGTTCTCCGCCCGAGGTCGTCGAGTTCAGCGAGTCTCCGTCATCAATCGTCTTCGACCAGGTGTACACTCCGCGCATGGAGAAACCGCTGCTGAAACGGTGGTTCACGTCCAACTGTAAGGCGTTGTAGGAACTGTCACCCTCCGAGAAATAGGTCCACGTGTTCGCCAGTGCGGGATTAGCTCTCGTCGCCGTCGGAACATAGTAAGTTCCGGCCGGAACCGGCGTTCCGGCTAGGCCCGCAGGGAAATTAGCCGGATAGGTGGCTGGGCACGGCGCCTCCGGGCAAATCACGGGAAAAGGTTCGTTCGCATCGACGCCGATGATTTCATGATAGCTGTGAGATCCGACATATCCAGCCGTGAAAGCGGTGTTGGCAGTAAGTTCCTGTTGGACACGAAACGACCAGAAAACCAGCGTGGGCGTTTCCAAATCCGGCTGTACACCGCCCGGAACCAGTTTGGCAGTGGCTGGAACGGCAGCAGTAGACAAGATTGGGAGTTGAGAAACCGGGAGGTTCGGAAGACTGTAGGTCGGATCGAACGGCGCGTTCTGATCGGTGCGGTAGCCCAGCGCATCCTGAAGATCGTTGTACATGCCGAACCCGGCGCGAATTACCGTGCGCCTGTTGCCGAACGGACTCCACGCCACGCCGGCGCGCGGTTGCGCCAGGAACTTCCCATGATTCAACGTGAATGCCGAGCCTCCGATGTTTGGCTGAGTTGAAATGATCCCATTCGTAAACGTGTAGGTGGCTGCCCGGCCATGGGCCTCGTTCCAACCGTCGGTGGACTCCTCCCGGAAACCGAGGGACAGCGTCAGACTTGGATTCAGGCGAATCGTATCTTCGGCGTACCAGGCGCCAAACCAGGAGCGCCAGCCGAGCGGGGTCGGCGCCGGATCGTATAGAAGAGTGGCCACGGTGCCTTGCAGAAAAGTCTGTAAACTCGCAAACGTCGCCTGGCCATACTGACTGAGCGCCAGATTTTCGTTCGACCGCAACCGCTGGAGCCATGCACCGAAGTTGAGCTGATGGCGACCTTTTGTAACGGATACGCGGTCCTCATATGTGAACAGGTTCCGGGCGACATCGAGATTGCTCCCATTGTTGCTTCCGGCCAGGCTCAACTGGGCTGTTGGATTCGACGCCGCGCTGCCTCCCACTACCAGCGCGCCAAGCGGATCCCCCTCGAGGAAACCAGGTAGGCTCGCGGCGGGAGTTCCGGGAGTGGCTTCGCCCGTGAAAAAATAGCCTGCGCGAGAGAAGCCAGCCCGGGCCGTGTTCAGCAAGGCGCCGGAGAAGACGTGGGTTTCCTCTAGGCTGGCCACTTGTTCGCGGAGGCTTTCCACGTCCGTGCTGTAGAGGTTGGTGCTGGTGGGCGTGAAGTCGGCGCTGTCGTCAATCGTGTAAACCGCGCTCACAGAATCTGTGGAAGAGAAGGTGCGGTCCAGCCGAATGGTTCCGAAGTCGTCCCGGATGGTCTGCAAAGGACTGTTGAACGCTTCCGAAATGCCGCCGAAATCCGGGGCGCCGGGGCTCGGCGCGGGCCATGCGTTGATGAACGGCGAAACTCCAACGAACGCGAGGCCCGAAGCCGCACAAGGGCTCGGCGCAGGGCTGACCAGTTTGCAAGGCAGATAGCCGTCGCGCGCGTTCGCGTCGGGAACCAGGTCCACGCCAGTTTGGTGCAGGTGCTGGCGCAAACCCTCGTAATTGGCGAACACGAATGTCTTGTTCCCTTGGATGGGTCCCCCGAGCGAAGTACCGAATTGGTTGCGCTCAAAGCCGGGAGCGGAACCGGGGTCGAAGTAGTTGGGAGCGTCCAAGGCATTGTTCCTCAGAAACTCGAACAGAGATCCGTGCAACTGGTTCGTCCCGGACTGGGTGACAATCAGAACCTGCGCGCCGGGCCGCTTGCCGTACTCCGCGCCATAGGAATCGATGAGCAAGTTAAACTCGCGCACGGCATCGACGCCAAGCAGTTCCTGGCTGGCACCGCCCGGCTGCATGTTGTTTTCCGCCGCGCCGGTGAACTCGACACCGTTCAATAAGAACAGATTCTGCTGAGGACGGTTCCCCGACACGGCAAAGTTGTTTCCAGTCGTCGAGTTCGATACGCCGATGCCGCCGGTCTTTTCCCATGTGAAGTTGACGACTCCCGGATTCAGGGTGAGGAGTTCATCGTAACTTCGCCCGTTGAGTGGAAGGTCCTTGATCTGGTGTTCACCAACCAGGCCCGTTATGTTTTCCGTCGTCACGCCCACTAGCGGGGCGTCGCCGGTGACAGTAACGCTCTGGCTCGACTCGCCCACTGCCAGTTCCACGTCCACTGTGGCGTCCTGACCCACCGACAGATGGATGCCGGTGCGCCGTTCTTCCTTAAAGCCGGGTTTGCTGGTTCGAATCTCATATTGCCCGACTGGCAACGAGAAGAACTGGTAACGGCCTTCGGCACCGGTTACGGTGGCACGGACCGCCCCTGCGTCTACGTTTTTCGCTTCGACGGCCGAGCCCGAGAGAGCTGCCCCGGTTTGATCCCTGACCGTTCCCGAGAGGCTGGCGGATACTTGAGCGACGGCCGATGCCGCGGCGAGAGCGAAAACGATCGACAATCGAAAGCTCGAGCCAGCCACCGTCGACGAATAGAGGTGCATCGCGGATTCCCCCTCAGTGGAAAACGAATGGTGCTTTACGGGCCTTGCCTGGAGGCCCCGGCCGCCTCAAATCCGCGACCGTCCCATGTCCCGTAATCAGTTCAGTGTATCGTAAATATGACACACAGGGGCACACACCTTGGGGTGGGTCGCGGAGTGCCAGGCCGGCCATACGCAGGATGCATCGCCTTGTCGCTGGACCACGGGGGATGGTGCTAGTGTGAAAGTCGTAAAGTCCCGATGCCAGCCGTGCTGGCTGGGGGACCGCGTGCGAAGAGCCTGTCTATGAAGAAGACGGTAACGACGGAGATCGAAAACAACCTGGCCGACCTTCGGCACAAACGAGGTTTCTCCGCAGCCTGGCTGGCCAAAACCGTGGCCATCAGCCGGCAGACCATCTACGCCATGGAGGCCGGCAGCTTCGTTCCCAACACGGCAGTGGCGCTCCGGTTGGCACGCGCGCTTGAGGTAACTGTGGAAGATCTGTTCACCTTGCCGGGCGAATCTCCCGCGCCGGACATGCGGTCCGAGCACGCAATGATTTTGCCGGGTTCCGACCCGCCCCAGCCGGGTCAGCCGGTTCAACTGTGCCGGGTCGACAAGCTACTCATCGCCTCGCTCCCGTCACCGGTGTCGTGGTACTTACCGGCGAGCGACGCGATTGTAACCGGCGAGCCGATTGATGGCCGGAGGGCCCGGGTGCAGGTCTATCACGCGGACAGCGCTTTTCGGAATCGCATCCTCGTTGCGGGGTGCGATCCGGGGATATCCGTGCTCGCGCGCCATGTGCAGTTGGCTGGTGTTGAACTGGTTCTTGCGCATCGCAACAGCTCCCAGGCGCTGCTACTCCTCAAACAGGGTCGCGTCCATATCGCAGGCACCCATCTGCGGGACGAAGGGACCGGCGAGTCGAACATCCCGGAGATCGCCCGCTTGTTCCCTAAAAAGGCGGTGGCCGTAATTTCGTTTGCCGTGTGGGAGGAGGGCATTCTCACAGCCAGAGGCAACCCAAAAAGAATCCGCGGCATCGAAGATCTTTGCCGCAGAGATGTGTGTATCGTGAACCGCGAACAGGGGGCGGGCAGCCGCTTCCTCTTGGACTCCCGTCTGGAGCGCCTGAAGATCAATGCCAGGAAAGTGACCGGCTATGATCGTCTGGCTTTAGGCCATCTGCCCGCGGCATGGCAAGTGCGGACCGGTGCTGCCGATTGTTGTATCTCAACACGCGCCGCAGCGCGCCTGTTTGGCCTGGGCTTCATACCTCTAGTCAGCGAGCGTTACGACTTGGCGATACGCCGCCAGCACCTCGACTTGCCCACAGTCCAAGTTCTGTTGGACACCCTCAACAAATCCAGCTTTCGTCGCGAGTTGGAGAGTATCGGCGGCTACGACACCAGGACAGCAGGCCAACAAATGCTCTAGCGCATCCCTTCTCACGCAACATCGGGCAGGCGGCCGGCAAACCGCGGAACCACGGGGCGGCGCTTATGAGCTCACTCCCCCGGCTGCAGCTCGGCTGCAAGAGACTTCAGATCGGGGATGACGACGCGGCGCCCTTCGAGCTTAAGCAGGCCCTCCGCCTGCAAGCGGGAAAGATTGCGGGAAACCAGCTCGCGGACGGTTCCGAGTTGTGCCGCCAGTTCCTGGTTGTTGCCCGGCAGCGAGAACTCCACGCCCACCGCCGACATCGTTCCCTCCCGCTGCGCCAGGCGTAATAAAAAGGACACCAGGCGGTGGCGCACGGTGGTGAAGGAAAGCTCTTCGATGATTCCCACCAGCCGCCGGAGCCGCGCGCCGACCACGCGAAGCACCTTGAGAGCGACCTCGGGGTGCGCCAGGCAAAGAGCCTGGAAATCCTGCTTCGCGACAAAAAGCAGGGTGGCGTGGTCCACAGCGGCTCCTGAGGCCGGGTAGTTGCCGCCGTCGAAAACCGGCAATTCAGCGACAGAGCTGCCCGGACCATCGATGCTCAGCACCTGCTCGCGGCCGCCGGGGGAACTCTTGAAGATGCGGATGTTTCCGCGCTCTACGACATACAGTCCCGCGCACGGCTCGCCTTCGCAGAAGACGATTTCCCCGGGATTGAACTGGCGCGGCACAACCCGCTCGGCCAGGAATTGAAGTTCCGAATCCGTCAGGCCGGAGAAGATGGCGACCTTCGCCAGCGTCCGCCCATAGTCGGCGCGCGTTTCAGCCACGGAGTTCATTGTAGCGGACGCACGGCTCAACGCTCCGGGCGCCGTGCTCCGCCGCGGGTGCCGGCGCTTGGCAACGATGAATCCTGCCTTGGCCCGGCTGCACCGATTATCAATCGGTGCGCAGGTTATCAACCACATCTGTCCAAGACAATTTCGTAAGACTTGACGGAAATCCTGCTAGGTTCAGATCTGGGTTTGTCCAGAACCGATCTCAACCGAGAGGATTTCCGCCATGAATCGAGTATG
>JBAVEN010000103.1:0-4108 GCA_049587755.1 Bryobacteraceae bacterium
TTGGCACTGGGCGTTCTGGCATCCTGCCTGGGCGCGGTAGTTGCGAGCGCGCAACCGGTCCGCGGGACATTCTCACTGCCGACTGCTGTCCGCTGGGGCGCCGCGACCCTGCAGGCGGGCAACTACATCTTCAGCTCAGAGGGCGTAAAAACCGGCAACATGCTGCAAGTGGTCCAGGGCGGAAAAGTGGTCGCCCTGGTGATGCCGCAGAGTCATAATCCAGCAGTGGCCGGCCCGGCCGCGCTGGTGATCGATAAAGGCAAGGGCGGCTGCACTGTGCGCGAAATCCGCCTGCCGGATATCGGCGCAGTCCTGTATTATGCGCCGGTCAAGCCCAAGCACGGAACCGCCGCCGAAGAGCGGGAAGTGGCACAGTTGATCCCGATCTCTGTCACCGCCGGGACGCGGTAAAGTATATCGGGGCAAAAGGAATGGTTACGGCATCGCGGGGCGCAGCGGGCAGGTCAACGCAGCGCCCCTCCGCTGAACCAGGAGACCATCGATGCTTCGCTCCAGACAGTTTCGACTGATCCAACAGTTACTCTCACTCGCTGCGGTGGCGGCCGCCGTGCCGCCCGCAGCATTCTCGCAGAATATGTTCCGCGCCAACCTCACCCATACGGGGGTCTACGATACCGCCGGCGTTCGGAACCTGAAGGGAGTCAAGTGGGCTTTCCAGACCGGGGGCCCGGTTCTTACCTCTCCGGCCATCGCGGGTTCGGCCGCTTACATTGGCAGCGACGACCGGCGCGTGTATGCGGTTGATCTGGCCACCGGAAAGCAGTTGTGGATGTTCGCAACGGGCGGGCCGGTCCGTTCGTCGCCGGCGATGGTGGAGGGCACTGTCTATTTTGGCAGCTATGACGGCCTTTTCTATGCCCTGGATGCGGGCACCGGAAAGCTGAAGTGGAAGTTCGAAACAGCGGGGGAAAAGAGATTCGAGGCGAAGGGTTTGCATGGCTTCATGCCGCGCGGCCAGACCGTTCCGGATTTCTGGGACACCTGGCAGTCGTCGCCCGCCGTGTTCGGCGGCGTTGTGTACTTTGGCAGCGGGGACGGCCACCTGTACGCGCTCGACGCCAGCAACGGAAACCTCCGCTGGAAGTTCGCGACCGCGGGCGTCGTTCATTCGTCTCCCGCCGTGGCCGATGGTCTGGTCTACTTCGGAAGCTGGGACAGCTATCTTTACGCCCTGGACGTTGCGACCGGCGCGCTGAGATGGAAATTCAAAACCGGCGAGGATACCAGGAATTTCAACCAGGTAGGAATTCAGGCCTCTCCAGCCGTAATCGATGGCGTGGTGTATTTTGGATGCCGCGATGCCCACCTGTATGCGGTGGACGCGGCAACCGGCGTGGAGAAATGGAACTTCGACAACCACGGGACATGGATCAACGCGAGCGTGGCCGTGCATGCGGGCACACTCTATGTGGGCACGTCCATCCCGGCCGCCTTCGGCGCGTTGGACCTCGCTACGGGCAAGGTCCGCTACTATCTCGAAGTGCAGTTCCCGGTATTTTCATCGGCTGCGGTTGCGGGCGATATGGCATACTTCGGCTCGGACAACGGCAAGCTGCACGCGCTGGATCTGAAGACCGGCAAGATTGCGTGGGAGTTCCAGACCGAGGCGGGAAAGAAGAACGCACTTGGCGTGATCGCGCCGGACGGTACCATGAACTTCAAGGTGATCTTCCGCTCGAATTTCTTCGAGGAGATGTATCGCGACGGCGAGAAGCTCTATTCACTAGGCTCCATTGTGTCGTCGCCTGCGGTCGATCGCGGCGTCATTTACTTCGGCAGCACCGACGGCAACCTCTACGCGCTGGAGTAGACCGTTACGCGCATGATGGAGCCGGATCTGAATACATGCTTTCGCTTCGTGGTCCGGATGGCCTCCGCTCCTTCACGGTCGCGGCTCCGAATAGGCCGTCTTCCGTCAGTCTTCGGGTGAGGAGAGTTTGTCCTTGCGCTGAGCATCGGCTACTGTCCGGAACATGGCGCCGAATACCTCGCCGAGCTTGTCGGTGGCCTTCTTGGAAAACATGCCAGCCAGCCCGGAAACGCCGGCGAATCCGTAAGTGTTGACGGCGCCGGAGTAACTGCCGGGCGCGAAGAGTCCGCCGCGGATGACCACGTAGAACAGCAACGCGAGCGCCATGCCGGCCACAGGCTGCAGCAGATACCACCACAACCAGCTCGCTACCAGGACGCGGTTACCGGCGAAAGAGGCGAACGACTTGGCCACGTGTACGAAGCTGCCCAGAGCACCGAAGAGCAGCACCAGGACCAGCAGGTTCACCTCGCTCGGCATAGGGCGCGTTCCGCAAAGGATCGTCACCGATTGGTCCGAGCCTTGGGTGGGCCACAGGGCAACGATCACGGCGATGACGGCGACGGCGGTAGCAAACAGTGCGATGCCGAAGCAGCGTCTCGTTCGATCCGGCATCTGGTCCGCCATGGCGATTCCACGGTAGCACGGGCGCCGAGGCAAACCGGCGTCAACGGGTCAGGGAACCGGTGGTGCATCTTGCTGTAAGGCATTGAACAACAGCCGCTTGCATCTCAGCGGCCGGCAAACGCCCGCGCCTGTGACTCGTTGCGCCGGCGTCTCGGGGAGAGGCTTCGGTCAGGATGCCGCTGCGCCGGCATGGAGGGCGAGCGAAAGCGCACCGTAGAGGACGCTATCGTCGCCCAGGGCGGCGGGGACAACGTCGATGCGGGCGGCCGACCAACTGGTGATCTGGCGCCGAAGCTCGGCGCGCAGGGGCGTGAACAGACGATCGCCGGCTTTGGCGATGCCGCCGCCGATGACGATGCGAGCCGGGTTGAGCAGCATGATGGCGGCCTTGAGACCGAGCGCAAGGTCGACCACGTAGCGCTCCACGAAGGCGCTGTCTTCGAGCAGCTCGCGCGCGCTGCGTCCGTAGTCGCGCTGAAGCCACAAACCGCAGCACATGCGCTCGAAGCAGCCACGTGCGCCGCAGAGGCATTCGGGCCCGTCGGGGCGGATGGTGAGATGGCCGATCTCGCCGCCGTAGGAATCCGCGCCCCGCCACACGCGGCCATTGTCATAGATGCCGCCGCCGATGCCGGTCGAGAGCGTCATGTAAAAGAGAGGAGTGAAGCCCACGCCGGCGCCGTACTCGGCCTCTCCGATGGCCCCGGCGTTGGCGTCGTTGTCCATGACGGCTGGTGCGCCGGCGAGCCCGCCGATGTACGCCGGCAGGTCGAAATCGCGCCAGCCGCCCACGTGGGTAGAGAGCAGGACGCGCTGCGAAGCCCAATCCACGGGGCCGCCGAAGCCGATGCCGCAATGGTCGAACGTGAAGTCGCTGCGCCAGGCGCCGATGATCTGCCGAAGCTGGGAGAGCATCCAATCCTTGCCACCCTGGGCATCGGTGGAACGTGATTCGCGCCGCACCATGCGCGCGCCGTCAAAAACCGCGGTGGTGAACTTGGTGCCGCCAATATCGATAGCCAGGATCATGGTTCGTGGTTGAGGGTAGCAAAAAGTGTGCGAGGGCCACAAAGGGCGCTTGCATGCGGACGCGGTGCGCGCGGCATTTTTCGATCTCCAAACTGCTCACGATCTGGCGACAGGTCCAGGCGGAATTAGCCTGAAGGGAGCCGTAATCCAGTGCTATAATCGGGTTCGGGACGCGGCTTGAGTTCGCAGCGAGCTTCCCGAAGGGCTTCTTGTTTCGAACGCGGGCGCGTAGCTCAATTGGCAGAGCAAGTGACTCTTAATCACTAGGTTGTAGGTTCGATTCCTACCGCGCTCACCACCCCGAATCAATCGGATACAGGCTATTGAATCAGCTTCGATTCGCCCACTGTGGGGACTTTTGCGGGGGGCGCCATTTAAACTCTGCTCTTCGATGGCGACCGCCGACGCGCACTCTTCGGCCTCCGGCGCCGGCTTTAGGAAGAGCGCTTCCAATGCCCTGCGCTTAGGCGCCATGCGAATGTGCGAGTAGCGCTCCGGCATCTTGCGGATGCGCCTATCAAATCGATAATCCGTGACCCCGGCCCGAAGCCGTGCTGCGCCCCCAACGGTTGCCAGGGTCCGCAGTCCAGTCGGAAACCATCTGGTCTAAACGGTTCCCAA
>JBAVEN010000104.1:0-74723 GCA_049587755.1 Bryobacteraceae bacterium
CGCCGATCAATACGAACATCACACTGGTTGCCGTCGAAGCTACCCAGAAAGCGCTGTTCAGACCCGCCACGAATGGAGCCAGCGGCACGAGACCGCAAAGAAGAAAAGCCGAAAACGTCGATCCGGCAGCCTGCCACGGCGAACGCACCGCAGCCGGCAACCCGTACTCGTAGCGGAGCATCATGCGCACCCAGCGATCGCGATCCGCTGTGATCGCTGCGACGGCCTGGTCAAGCACGTCGCCAACAATCCCGAGTCGCCGCAGAATCTCGCCTACCTCTCGCCGTTCGCCATCCGGAGAGGCCTCGATATGCCGGCGCTCAACCGCTTCGGCGTGGCGGAACTCCTCCTGCTCGGATCGAGTAGCCAGATAGTTGCCTGCCGCCATTGCGAAACCGTCCGCAATCAGGTTCGCGCTACCGAGGATCAGGATGACGCGTGTTGACAGGTGAGCCCCAACGACTCCCGAGACGAGCGCGAATGTCGTGGCGGTGCCGTCGATTCCGCCATAGACCCAATCCCTGAGATAGCTGTGGTGGGGTCCGGACGCGAGTCGCAGGCGAATGGCCTCGTGGTCGTGTTCGTGTTCCATGTTGCGCTCTCACTCTTCGTTGACCGACGGTATGCAACTCGCCTTCCGTTCGTGGAATTCGAACACCCCCCTCTCAACCGACCGACTCCGCCCGTGCGGGACCGGATCGGTACCCATAGAAGTGCTTACGACCCATTATGGCGCTTCAGTTGGCTGAGGCGAACCATGGGATGTGGACGTCCCTGGCGCGAGCGACGTGGGCGTTAAGGCGCCATATCGGCAGCATCAGCACCAATGGGCGATTTCCGGCTTCTGGAAGTATGGGCGGCATGGGCGGACCGCCAGCGCGCAAGTAGCACAACTGCGCCCAAGCCATCATTCACATGGAAATCCACTTGTGCAAGCCGAGCAGGACTCGTGAAAACACAACGTGCTTCTGAGCCAGGCATCAAAGGTTGACGTAGATCGGATTTCCGTCTGGATCCGCGAGGGCCAAAACACTTGCAGGATAATTTGCCGCACGAATCACATGCCCAAGCCCGAAAAACATACCGCTGCGGGCCGGAGCACTTCCATTAACTCGCATTCCGGAGCCTGTTTCTCCGCGAACCAGACCGTCGGCAGCGAGATCATCGTATGCAGCGAGCACGGTATTTCTGGAGACACCTAACAGCTTTGCCATTAATCTCGTTGAGGGCAACCGGGCCTGGTGGTGAATTGCACCACAGCGGATACTCTGCGCAACTTGATGATAGATCTGCCGGTGTAGAGGAACGCGCGAGATCCTCTCCAGGAGAATGGGTGGCACGAAAAGCTTCTGACCGCGGACCACAAGTGGCTCCCCAAAGTGGCTCTTTCCATTTTACGTTGATTCTGCCAATATTGGGGGCTAAGGAGGGGGAAACCTATGATTTCCGGCGGCAATGCAACCGTATTTGTTTCAGACATGGACGCATCTGTGCAGTTTTATACAGAAGTCCTGGGGCTTAAGCTCACCAATCGCTTCGGTAACAACTGGGCGACGGTGGAGGCCGGCAAAGGGCTAACGATTGGTCTTCATCCGGCTTCAGCGAAGTATCCCGCGCCCGGAACCAAGGGAGCTATGATGCTCGGATTGGAGCTCGATGAGCCTATTGAAGGCGTCATCGCGCACCTCAGCGAAAAGGGCGTACGGATGAAAGGATCGATCATCCGCGACGAGGCTGGGAGTTTTAGTCATCTGGAGGATCCTGACGGTAACGAAATCTATCTTTGGGAGGTGAACCGCCTAATCGTCTCCGAAACCGAACTGGCCCGCGCCGGCACCATATAGAACGGCTATCGCAGTTGAGTTCTATTCTGTGGGAATTTGCGTCCACGCGGAGAGAAAGCCGACGGCGGTCGCGCGACCGCCGCGTGGAATACAGCCAGCTGACCGATGAAACCGCCGCTCCACCCCGCGCGTCAACGCGGTGCTCCAGCAAGCGATTCCTTACAATACGGGATTCGGAGATAAGCAACGAAACTCCAAACCGCAGGGGCTTCCGCAGACAGCGGTCGGATTTGAGGCGCGCTGCTCGCTCCAGTGGTCAGATCACATGGCACATAGCCGACTCGCGGCAGTGCCTCTGAACGCAAATGAGGCAGGCCGTTAAGACCTGATATCGCCACGCTTTCGAGCGACTGCGTGAAAACCGCTGAGAGGGAAACATCAGAGAAACGGGCGCTTAGCTCAACTTCCGAGTGCCGCGTCATGCGCGTGCGCCCGCTGTTCGGCGGCAATTCGACGTCCGCTCAGGCGACGATGCAACCGCCGGACACCGCGAGGATTATGTTGAGACCCCACCGTGATGAAGTAGATAACCGAACCGTCCTGCGTCAATACACGAAAGGGATTAGCTTTCGTGTCCGCTTTGCATACTCATTGAAGGCGGCGCCATACTTGTCATGCAGATGAGAATCGAGCACCGGAACATTAATGAACACAAAACCAGCCAGCATCATCACTGGGATCACCGCCGTCACCCAGGCTCCCGCAATTAGGCATAGACCCGAGAACGAAGCGAGATCGCCGCAATAGTTTGGATGTCTTGAGTACTGGAATAAGCCTACCGTATAGAGCTGGTCACGGTTCTCTGGGAGCCGTTTCCATGCATGCCGCACGTACTCCGCATAGGAGTTCATCCATGATCCGAACACAAACAGGACCAGGCCGATGCCGCCCGTCACACCGAAAGCGCTGAGGTTCGTCCCGCCTGCGACCGCGAGCAGGAGATAGATACACAGCATCCAGGGAGCGACCGTGAATACCTCATTCCAACTCACGCCCCGTTTCAGAAAAACGAACTCGGTGAAGAGAATCCGGACGTAGTAAATGGACAACGCGGCCGCAAGACAGACCCGACGGACCGAGTCACCAGCTCTCCAGACCCATCCGAACCAACCACCGGCAGTTTCGAGCCCCCTGCCAAACAGCAACCACCAAGCCAGTACGACCCACACGCCAGAAATCCCTGCTAACGTCAACCGCTGCGCCACGGAGGCGGCCCTAAGCTCATACATACTCCGCTGGAGATCGTGCCTCTCCATAACAACCTCCTTCCGCAATTCTAGCGACTCTTCTGCGTGCTCATCGAAGGTGCCGGCTGCTAAAACGGCACTCCTTCCGAACCTTCAGGCGGCAATCCCGGTATTGTCGGGCACCCGGATAGTGACTGGTGGAGGCGGATTGCGATCGGTTTTGTAGACGGCGATATTATTCATTATCGGTTCCATCTGTCCAGGAAGAAACGGTCGGCTGTGGATTAGCCTTCCGCTTCCCAGCGGAAGCGCGCCACTGCTAGGGCCCCAAACACTGCTGCAAACAGAAGCAACATGGCGATCGGAACTACGGCGGCTTCTAGGCCCAGCCCCCGCCATGTCATAGCTTCCAAGCCGTCCATAGCCCAGCGCGTGGGCACCAGCACCGTGAGCTTCTGCAGCCATTGCGGGAATAGGAACATGGGAATCCAGGCACCGCCCAGCATCACCACAATGAGGGTGGCAAAAATGGCAAGACCTCGCGTAGCCTCCGGCGTTTTGCCAATGGTCGCAACGAACATTCCGAATCCTGCCGTCATCAAGGCGAAGGCAGCGCTTACTCCCAGAAAACCCGCTATGCTGCCTTCCACTCGCACGCCGAAGATCAGCCGGGCGAACAGGAAGTTCACCTGCACCACGAAAAACGCAAGAATTGCCGCACTGACGGCGCGGCTGCCGAGCAAAACTCCGCGCGACAAAGGCGCCGCCCGGAATCGCTTCCACAAGCCGCGCTGCCGTTGCTGGAGCAATCCGATGCCGACGTCAATACCCAGGAACAGGACGAACTGAACCACCATCCCGGCGAAGGCGTGAGCATAGCCGTTGTACTGGATGTTCTGGTGCGCGGTGACGGCTTCTTCGCGCGTAGTGTAGGGCATGGTCAAGCCGCGTGAGAGACCGGCATCCGCGCCTTGATCCACATGCTGGTTCCAGCGGTCCACGCTCCGCAGCAAATCTTCCAGGGGTTTCCTGTCCTGCGCCGAAATACCCCGACTCTGCTCCAATTCGGCCAGCGAGGTCTTTGCCATCTCGCGTCCGGTCTGGCCCGCGAACATTTCCTTGCTCACGACTTGCATTACATCACCGGTGAGGATTCCTGCCACCATGGAGCGCTCGGCAGCATGGGAAGGATCGAAGAGCACGTCGATCTCGGGCTTCTGCTGGGGACCGAAGAAGGCGCGCCCGGCGTCCTGGCCGAAATTCGGGGGGATGATCACGGCCACCGTGGCGGTCCCCTTGCGCACGGCCGCGCGCGCCTCGACAGGGGTCGAGGGCTTCACATCGAGTGCCTTTTCTCCGGACAACCGATTGACGATCTCGCGGGAAATCGCGCTCTGGTCTTGGTCTACTGTCAAAACGGGAATCTTGCTCGCGTTCGCTTGACCGCCTGACCCTCCCAAAACGTATCCAAAAAAGGAGCCGATGGCGATAGGGACGGCAAAGCTCATCAGCAGAGCGCGCCGGTCCACGAGGAACAACAGGAGGTCCTTGCGGACCAAGGCCCGAAACGAGATCATCATGCGTCGCGCAAGCTCCTTCCCGTCAGTGTCAGAAATACGGTTTCCAGATTGGCGCGCTCGCTCGCCACGTGGTGGTAGAGGTGGCCTCGCTCCACCAACCACTGCAAGACGCGCGGGGTTTCGGTGGCCAGATCCTGAACACCCACCCGTAAGGTCCCGGCTTCGAGTTTCGCGGAACGGACGCCTGGCAGGGCCAGCAACTCGTCCACCCGGAGGCCGTCCTGCCCATCTATGAGCTCCACGGCGAGCAGGTTGGTTACCGGCAGCAGACGATAGAGACCCTGCAAGGTGTCATCAGCGACGACCTTGCCGTGGTCGATGATGATGACACGATCGCATAGGCGCTCGGCCTCCTCCATGTAGTGCGTGGTGTAGAGCAGTGTCTTGCCCCGATGTTTGAGGACCTCGAGGTTATCGAAGATAGCATTCCGGCTCTGAGGGTCAACCCCCACGGTGGGCTCGTCCAGAAGGAGGATCTGCGGGTCGTGCAAGAGCGCCCCGGCTAGGTTGAGACGCCGCTTCATGCCGCCGCTGTAGTTTTTGACGCGCTCTTGCGCGCGGTCCGCGAGGCCGACGAGCTCGAGAGCCTCGCCGATAGCACGCTTGGCGGCCGTTCCATCGAGATCGTAAAGTGCCGCGAAAAGCTCAAGGTTGGCTCGCGCCGTCAGCTCGTCGAAGAGCGCGAGCTCTTGCGGTACCAGCCCGATACGCCGCTTGTTCGGATCGGTGTCGCCGGCTAAGGGGCGGTCTTCGATCTGCACCGAACCCGAGTCGGGACGGATTAGGCCGGCGATCATCGCGACGGTTGTGGTCTTGCCAGCGCCGTTGGGCCCCAGCAACCCGATCGTTTCCCCCGCCCCGGCGCGCAGGGAAACGTCGTTCACGGCCACCAAATTGCCGTAGCTTTTCTTGAGAGCGTCAACTTGCAACATCAGCTTTTCCAGCCGCAACACCAGCGTCTCACGTATATACGCTGAGGAGCAAAGTAATGTTCAAAATCGGCACCGGCCATTCGTCCCGCTCCACAGCGTTGCGCAGCCGCACAGGGAGTTGTCGTGGTGCTCTAGCGGCTTTTGCGGGGAAGGCTAAGAGTGATCAACGAACCGGACCGTTAACTACCAATATCGGTTCTATCCGGCCAGCAAGATGCCCGCGGCGAGGCGCTTCGTCACACGAGCGCGACGGAGGGTCACGTTGCTCTCAGCACGGGGGTAGAACAGGCAGCCGATACAAGCCATCCAGCGCCGTGAGGGTTTCTTGTGGAGTCGTGAAATGGACGGCGTGGATGCCCAGCAGCCGTGCTCCGTCCACGTTCGGCTGCCGGTCGTCAAAGAACAGCGTCTCGGAAGCCGCGACGCCCAAACCAGACAGGCAATGCTGGTAGATCGCAGCGTCCGGCTTTGCAATCCCCAGGTCGCAGGAGAATGTCGCAAAGTCGAAATCGGCCAACCAGCCGCTCTCGTGAACGATCCAGTTGCGGAGTTCGAGCGGCATGTTGGAGAGGATCGCCGTGCGAACGCCGCCTGCTCGCACTCGGCGCGCCCACTCCATCATGCGAGCATCCAGGTGGGTCCAACTGGTAACGTCGAGCTGAATCAGGCGCTGAATGTCGTTCTCCGCGAGCGGCCGTCCCAGGTCGTGCGCCACCGTCCGCCAGTAGGAGATCGCATCCAGTCTGCCATCGTCATAAGGCAGACGGTAGGGCCAGTAGACCGTTTCCAGTTGCTCGGGTGAAACCTGGAGGACTGTTGCCATGGCTTCAACGTCCTGACACGGCTGGGGAGCACAGAGGACATTGCCGTAGTCGAAGATGATCGCTTTTGGTTGAACTGGAGGCACGAGAACGATGATAGTGCACGGTAGCGCTCTGCCGCCATCGAAGCGAGGAGCTGCACTCCTGTCGCGTCGGCCTGCGGAACGATAAGGTTCGTTATCGGCAGCTACCTCTGCGTGGCATAGACATCAAGCAAGGCGAGACGGCAGTGTCGGCCTGCGGAATCAGGAGGCTCCGCACTTCTCCTGAACCTCATGCCGAATTTATCGCAGTCGCCCTCACGGTGGTACGACACCTCGTGCCACTCGGCCACATTCTGGAGCTTTACGGAACCGTTCATAATATCGAGAGACTAGTAGCTTGTTAGTGTAAACTCGTCCAGAGGACCACATCCAAGAGCCGGACTCAATTTTTCCGCTGTCTCGTTTTCGGATTTTGGGCCAGCGGCAACCAAGATCATGAGTCTTGACAAAGTCTTACATTAGATATAATCTAAATTGTTCGTGGACGCCGAGGCGATTAAACGGTCCTTGGAAGGCAGCGGGTTGCGGTGCACTCCGCAGCGCTACGCCGTGATGGCATTCTTGATGGAGCACGCCAGTCATCCCACGGCTGCGGAAATCTTCGAAGCCGTGAATCGCGTGGATCCGCGCTCTTCCAGGGCCACGACTTATAACAATCTGCGGGACCTGGTGCAGGCGGGTTTGGTGCGTGAAGTGGCGGTCGAGGGCCGCGCCGCGCGATTCGATGCGAAAGGCATGCGGCATCACCACTTCATCTGCGACGGCTGCGGCAATGTTGAGGACATTGAGTGGTGCGAGGTGCCCAGGCCTGCCTCGGGCTCTCTCGGTAAGCGGATTGTTCGCGAATGCGAACTCATTTTCCGGGGACTCTGCACGAGGTGCGCTGCGCGGCACGCTTCCGGCTAAGTGTCGTAGGCGTGTGGATACCGGATGAATGGCGCGCGTCAGCAAGCGCGGCCGGCGGGGATTGCGCGAATGGGAAGGCCAGGATGGGTTCGTAGTTCGTCACAGTTTATTTAACTAATTCGAAGGAAGATGAACGTATGGAAAATAAACTCACCACCGCAGCGGGGACGCCCGTCCCCGCTAATCAGGAGCAAAACTTGTCAACCGAAACGAAGTGCCCGGTCTCGGGCGGCGCCCGGAAACACACCATGGCCGGGGCCCCGACAATCGCAGACTGGTGGCCCAATCAACTGAACCTGAAGATCCTGCACCGACACTGCCCGCTGTCGGACCCCATGGGCGAGGCGTTCAACTACGCCGAGGAGTTCAAAAGCCTTGACTTGGATGCCGTGATCAAGGACCTCCATGCCTTGATGACGACATCGCAGGACTGGTGGCCCGCGGACTACGGCCACTATGGGCCGTTCCTCATCCGTATGGCGTGGCATGGCGCAGGTACGTACCGTATCGCCGATGGCCGCGGCGGCGCGGGTTCCGGAGCACAGCGATTTGCGCCCATTAACAGTTGGCCGGACAACGTGAGCCTCGACAAGGCACGCCGGTTGCTCTGGCCGATTAAGCAGAAGTACGGCCGGAAGATATCGTGGGCGGACCTGATGATCCTCGCCGGTAATGTGGCTCTGGAATCGATGGGATTGAAGACTTTCGGTTTCGGCGGCGGGCGCGAGGACATCTGGGAGCCGGACGAAGCCATTTACTGGGGGCCTGAGGGCAAATGGCTGGGAGACGAGCGTTACAGCGGCGATCGTGAGCTCGAGAATCCTCTCGGCGCTGTTCAGATGGGCCTGATTTACGTGAATCCGGAAGGGCCCAATCAAAAGCCGGATCCAGTCGCCGCGGCGCGGGATATCCGAGAGACGTTCGCACGCATGGCGATGAATGACGAGGAGACGGTGGCCCTCATTGCCGGCGGACACACGTTCGGCAAAGCCCATGGCGCTGCCGATCCGAGCAAGTACGTCGGTCCCGAACCCGAGGGTGCCGGGATCGAAGAGCAAGGCTTCGGCTGGAAGAATACCTTTGGCAGCGGCAAAGGCGCGGACGCGATCTCCAGCGGGTTGGAGGGCGCATGGACCACCAACCCGGTGAAGTGGGACAACAACTACTTCGACAACCTGTTCGGCTATGAATGGGAACTCACGAGGAGCCCCGCCGGTGCTCACCAATGGACGCCCAAGAACGGATCTGGAGCGGGCACCGTGCCGGATGCCCACGATCCGTCGAAGAAGCACGCCCCGATGATGTTCACGACGGACCTCTCACTGAAGGTGGACCCGAGCTACGCGAAGATCTCGAAGCACTTCCACGAGAACCCGCGGGCATTCGCAGACGCGTTCGCCAAGGCTTGGTACAAGCTGACCCACCGCGACATGGGGCCTGTTTCGCGGCACCTTGGCCCGCTCGTTCCCGCGGAGCCGTTGCTGTGGCAAGACCCGATTCCCGCAGTGGATCACAAATTGATCGGGAAACAGGACATTGCTGCCCTGAAGGCCAAGATTCTCGCATCCGGACTGTCGATCTCCCAACTGGTCACAACTGCCTGGGCGTCGGCGGCGACGTTTCGGGGCAGTGACAAGCGCGGCGGGGCTAACGGGGCACGCATTCGCCTCGCGCCACAGAAGGACTGGGAAGTGAATCAACCAGCCGAATTGGCGAAGGTCCTTAAGAAGCTGGCAGCGATTCAGAAGGAGTTCAACAGCTCGCAGTCCGGCGGGAAGAAGGTCTCGCTTGCGGACCTGATCGTTCTGGGCGGCTGCGCAGCCGTCGAGGCAGCCGCGAAGAAGGCCGGCCACGACGTGAAGGTTCCCTTCTCGCCGGGGCGCATGGACGCGTCGCAGAAACAGACCGACGTGCATTCCTTCGCCGTACTGGAGCCAACCGCAGACGGGTTCCGCAACTATCTCCGGAAGGGAGACGAGGGATCGGCGGCTGAGCTGCTGCTGGATCGCGCGAGCCTGCTGAACCTGACCGCTCCCGAGATGACGGTTCTGATTGGTGGCATGCGCGCCCTGAATGCAAACTTCGGGCAGTCCAAACACGGTATTTTCACCAAGCGGCCCGAGACGTTAACGAATGATTTCTTCGTCAACCTCCTCGACATGAACACAAAGTGGCAGAAGTCCGCCACAACTGAAGGCGTGTTGGAGGGGCGCGATCGGGCGACGGGCGAGCTCAAGTGGACGGGAACTGTCGTTGATCTCGTCTTCGGTTCCAACTCCCAGCTCCGAGCCCTGGCGGAATTCTATGCGTGCAGCAACGCGCAGCAGGCGTTCGTGCATGACTTCGTGGCGGCCTGGAACAAGGTGATGAACCTTGATCGCTTCGACCTTGCCTGAGCAGCTCGACCACCGGCTCCCGAACGGCAACGTGTTCAGTCGGCTGCTGATGCCAGGGTGGCGGACCCACCTTCAGCTGGGAGATCGAGTTCGAGACCGAAGTCGTTCTTTACGCGCCTCCTAAAACTCTCGGCGTCCAGCGAATTGAACTCGATCCACTGCTCATCCGTCATGGCCGCTCTCCAGCTCAGAAATGGTTCGGCATCCGGTCCCGCGGGATGGCGCAGCTTCCAGGCGCCGCTCTCGATGACGTCTCTGATTACTGTGGCGACGACCGACAGCGGCGTCGGATGCTTGAGCGACGCCCGAAACAATGCAGAGAGATGCCTTCCTTGACGGTAATGCGATGGAAGCGGGTCGTCGATAGCATGCGCTATCGGCGTGTCGATAATGCCGGGTTGCACAATGGCAACCCGCACACCGTACGGTTTCATTTCCTGTGCCAGCGCCTCGCTTAAAGCCTCCAGCGGGAACTTCGATGCCGCATATGCACCGAGCGGTGAAGACGCGATTTTCCCCGCAATGGAAGTGACATTGATTATGCAACCGCTCCCGCGCTCGCGCCTGCAAACCGTCGGCCGTCAGGATCAGAACATGTAGCTCACACCCAACATAGGCGTGAATTGTTGAAAGATTCCGCGGGCGGTGCTGTTGGGCGACGGTACGATCTGCAGCTTGGGGAAGGTCGTCAAGTAATCGCGAAAATCGAGCCGGAGTTGCACGTGGTCGGCCAGGCGGTATTTCACGCCGCCGCCCAGGTCGAATACGGGTTTCCATTCATCGCGCTCCACCAGGGTCGCCACGGCGGCGAGCGGCTGCTGCTGAGGCGAAGGTCCATTGGCGATGTAGCCTTTGATTCCCATTCCGGCGGCGAAGAAGGGGCGCAGGCGGCGCTCCCGCCTCCGGAAGTGGAACAACATGTCGTACGTCACGGTATGAGAATGCGCGTCCATCTCCTCGCGCACACCAGCGGCGGTGAGCACAGCGTGACCATCCTGGTAGGTCCAGCGCAGTTCGCCGGAAAGGAAGTCGTAGGGCTCTTGGCCGATGACCGCGCCGGCGGTGAATCGATTCAGAATTTCGGCCGTGGCCGTCTGGAAGTTAGGCCCAAATACGGTTGCGCTGCGGTAGGCGCCGTAGCCCACGCTGCCACCGAGTTCCCAATCCTGCGCCATAGTGGCGGTTGCCAGCACGACCGCGATCGCCACGCACCTCACCCGCATCTTCCAAGTACATACCTCCGCGTGGGCGGTTCGCAACCCGAGGTCCAACATCGGTAACCTCCGGCCGGAAGGCGGTCGCCGCGGCGGCGGCCTGGCTGCTGTTCGGCCGGGTGCCGGCACTCCAGGCCACCCACTCGGACGTGGCGTCCGCGCTCAAGAACCGGGCCGGCTCGGCTGCGGGAACGAATTGGAATTGACAGGTTCTCAGTTTGCATGTTTTCCTTAGGTGCTAACGTTCACGTTGAACGGGGAGAATTCGGCCCATGTTGACCCGACGACGCTTTTTCACTACCGGCGCGGCCGTTCCGTTCCTGGCTGGCTCCGCACCGGAGGCTGCCCCGGCATCCGGTATGGAGCCGGATTCCGGCGACAAGAGCTCTTCTCTGAACGGCTTGTGGCTGTTCCGTCTCGATCCGGACGGCAAGGGCGAGCAAAAGGGTTGGCCCCTCCCGGAAGGTCCGGCCGCCGGCTGGAGGGAAGTCCGTGTCCCACACACCTGGCAGGTGGAGCCGGAGAACACCGAATATCGGGGACTGGCGTGGTATCGCCGGAAGTTTGATGCGCCGCCGGCATGGCGAGAGCGCGCCATCCGCGTGGAATTCGAAGCTGTGTTTCACACGGCGACGGTTTGGGTGAACGGGAAGGAAGCCGGGCGGCATATCGGCAAGGGCTATACGGCGTTCACGCTCGACATTGGGCACCTGCTGCGATACGGCGCGCCGAACGTGCTGGTGGTGAAGGTGGACAATGCCTTCAGCGAGTCCATGCTGCCGCGTGGGCGCTCGAGCGACTGGGCGCACGATGGCGGCATCTACCGGCCGGTGGGATTGCTGGTGACACCGAAGGTATTCATGGAACGGGTAGCCGTGGACGCCGAACCCGACCTGTCTGCGAGAACCGCATCGATTGCCATTTCCGTGGTGGTGCGAAACACTTCGCAGGAGACGTGGAACGGCCGCGTGGGGTGCCGTGTTATCGACGAGGCCTCCGGGAATCCGGTCCTTGCGCTGGCGGACGCGGCGGTGGCGCATTTGGCTGCGGGCGAGACGAAAGCCATCGCGCTCCCAGAAGCGATCATCCGGGAACCACGCCTCTGGCACTTCGATCACCCCGACCTCTACAGCCTCAACGTCGAACTGGGAGAAGGACACTCGCTAAACACGACCTTCGGCATTCGCAAAATCGAAATCCGGGACAGCGCGTTCTATCTCAATGGCGAGAGGGTCCAGTTGATGGGCGTGGAGCGGATGGCCGGCAGCAACCCGGAGTACGGAATGGCCGAGCCGGTTGATTGGATAGAGCACGACTACGCCGACATGAAGGAATTGAACTGCGCTTATACGCGGGTGCACTGGCCGCAGGACCGGGCGGTGCTCGATTGGTGCGACCGCCACGGCATGTTCATTCAGACCGAAGTCCCGGCGTGGGGCCCCGGCACGTTCAGCGGGATGGCCAACGAGCCCTCTGCGGGCATCATGAACAACGGCCTGGAACAACTGCGAGAGATGATCGATCGCGACCGCAACCATCCCTGCATTTTCTCGTGGGGAATGTGTAATGAGATCGGCGGCCAGAATCCCCCGGCCTATGCCTTCGCCAAGCGGATGTACGAAGAAGCCAAAAAGCTGGATCCCAGGCGGCTGGCCGCCTACGCCTCCCACTCGCTGTTCACAACTCCGGGAAAGGACGTCACCGCCGTAATGGACTACGTAATGTGCAACGAGTACGTGGGGACGTGGCAACCGGGAACCATCGAAACCCTCGGGGCCATCCTCGATGAGATCCATCGCGCTTTTCCCGGCAAGCCCTTGGTCATTTCGGAGTACGGATATTGCGCCTGTACGCCGGAGCGTCCCGAAGGCGATGGCGCCCGCACCGCGGTGCTGCTCAATCAGGACAAAGTGTTTCGGCAACGGGATTTCGTGGCTGGAATGATATTCTTCTGCTACAACGATTACCGCACCCACGTCGGCGACCGCGGCGTGGGGGCGCTGAAGCAGCGCGTTCACGGCGTCGTAGACCTGTATGGCGAGCGAAAACCGTCCTACGAAGTGCTGCGGACCGAATCCAGCCCGTTGGAGGTTTTCAGTGTGAGCGGCACTCCCACAGAACTCAAGGTTCAATTGAAGACCAGGGCCGTCGCTCCGGCTTATGCATTGCGGGGTTATGCTCTGAGGGCCGTTGTATATGGTTTCGGAGATATTCCAGTGGAGCGCCTGGAGACCAAACTGGCGGACCTCGAACCGGGCGGGCAGGCCTCGGCCATGATTAAGCCCACCCAGGCCCGGCCCGTCCGGGTGAAGTTCGACGTACTGCGCCCGACCGGTACTTCCGTGCATACCGCCATCTGGAAGCCGTAGGAGAGGCGCAGGCATGAAAGCAAAGACCGCCCAGAGGGCGCGCGCGTGTCTGGAGTGCTTCTGAAACACCTGGGTCAGGTGAAGCTTACCTGCCGGTGACGGCGGCTTCAAGCGAAGCCGAGAAGCACGAATGAGCGACAGCCCATCCCATTTGCGGACAGTTGGCAGCGTCGCGCTCCTAAATTTCCAGCGACTTACGGGTGGCTAAGCAATTGCACTGCCGACCACAAGCCGATGCAGCTCTTACAGGACGTCCGCTACGCCATGCGCACGCTGCGCAAGGCCCCCGGGTTTACGCTCACCGCCATCGCCACCCTGGCTTTGGGGATCGGCGCCACCACGGCTAATTTCAGCGTCTGCGACGCCATGCTATGGAAGCCCTTACCGCTGCCGAACTTGAGCCGGCTGGCGATGGTGCTGCAACGAATTCCCGGCAATCCGAACGAGTGGGACATGATGACTCCCGCCGACTTCGCAGACATCCGCCGGCAGCAGTCCGTTTTCGATGGCGTCGCGGCTTGGGATGACGCCCTGAGCAATCTGGCCGGCAACGGCGCCGCTCCCGAGCGCATCAGCCGCTACCTGGTGACGCCAAATTTCTTCGCGCTGGTGGGCGCCCAACCGGCGCTGGGCCGCACTTTCGCCCCCGAGGAAGATCAAATGGGACGCGAGCATGTGGCGGTTCTCAGCGATGCGCTCTGGAGACGCCGCTTTGCCGCCGATCCGGCCATCGTCGGCCGCGACATCCGCATCGACGACGAAGACTACCGCGTAATCGGCGTGATGCCGAAAAAGTTCGTATTCCCCATGACCTCCGAGTTGTGGACGCCGCTCGCGGAATCGCCCGAAGGACGCAGTTCGCGCGACAACCACACCCTCGCCGTGATGGGCCTGCTGAAACCGGGCCGGACCTTGAGCCAGGCCGAAGCGGAAATGGAGACCATCGCCTCGCGGCTGGCGCTGGAATATCCCGACACCAATAAGGGGCGCCGCTTCTTTTCGATGGGCGCTCACGACTACCTGATCGGCACTTACACCCATCAATACTCGCTGATGATGTTCGTCTCCGTGCTGTTCGTGCTGCTGATCGCTTGCGCCAATGTCGCTAACCTGCAGTTTGCGCGCGCCCTCGGCCGCTCGCGAGAGGTAGCGGTCCGCGCCGCGCTGGGGGCAGGGCGCGGCCGCCTGATCGCCCAGTATCTCACTGAGAGCCTGACCCTCTCGCTCGCCGGGGCGGCGCTTGGTCTGCTGATCGCCAGTTGGGACATCCAGGCCGTACTCGCCGGAATGCCGGCCGACATTGCGAAATACATCCCAGGCTGGTACGACATCCGGATGGATCAACGCACCCTGCTGTTCACGCTGCTCGCCGCCGTGGCCAGCGGCGTTATCGCCGGCCTGGTGCCCGCCTGGCAAGGCACGCGGTCCAACCTCCAGGAAGCTTTGAAGGAAGGCGGCCGCAGCGCGTCGGCCGGCCGCGGACGCATCCGCCTGCGCGGCTTCCTGGTCGCCGCGGAGATCGCGCTCTCCGTGGTCCTGTTGGTGGGCGCCAGCCTGATGATCCGCGGCACCGGGGCTCTGCTCAACAACAGCCAGTGCTTCGAGCCTGCCACCCTGCTCACCCTGCGGTTGTCGATCACCGATAACCGCTACCCGAAGGATAGCCAGCGAGCCGCATTTTACCGGCAGGTTCTGGAACGCGTTGACGCCATCCCCGGCGTTCGCGCCGCTTTCGCGGTGAAAGCCATGCCGTATAGCGGCCACGGCTATGGCGCCGGATTTACCATCGAGAATCACGTCCCCGAACCCGGCAACCAACCCGGAGCCCTGTTTCAAGTGGTGACCCCGAATTATTTCTCGACCATGCACGTTCCACTTCTCCGCGGGCGGTTCCTCGGCCCGGCCGATGGGCCCGATAGCCTGCGCGTCGCCGTGATCAGCGAACGCACGGCGCGGCGCTGGTGGCCCGGCGAACCGGCGCCCATCGGCAAGCGCTTTCGGTTCGAGCCGCCCACACACGACAATTCGTGGGTCACCATCGTCGGCATTGCCGCGGACGTGCACCAGAACCCGTTCGAACGCGGCCCGGCGTCGGTGGTCTACGTCCCGCTCGAACAATTCCCGCAGGTGCACACCGATTTCGGCGTGCGCGCCGCCGGCGATCCCAGGCTGGTCGAGTCCGCAGTGGTCAAAGCCATTCATTCGGTGGACCCCGAGGAGCCCATCGCCGAAGTGCTTCCCTTCGAGGACCTGGCCAAGCATCAGACCCTCGGGTTGATTTACGTGGCCGTCATCATGGGTTTCTACGGCCTCGTCGCGCTGATTCTGTCCTCCGTCGGCGTCTACGGCGTGATGAGCTATCTGGTTTCGCAGCAGACTCACGATATCGGCGTACGCGTGGCTTTGGGCGCGTCCCGGCCCAGCGTTCTTGGGATGGTCTTCCGCCGCGGCATGATTACCGTGGTGGGCGGCATGGCCGTGGGGCTACTGGCAGCTTATGCCATGGCGCGCCTGCTGGCCTTGCTGATTTTTGGCGTGCCCGCCAGCGATCTCGCCACGTTCCTGGGCATTCCTCTGGTCTTGTTCGCCGCCGCCGCACTAGCTATCTATATCCCCGCGCGCCGAGCCACCAGTATTGACCCGATCGTTGCGTTGCGCTACGAGTAAGGACCCAAGCAAGAACAGCCATTGTCCGACGGGCACGCGCAATCGCCGGGACGGCCTGAAGATCCTGGGGGATAAACCGGCGGAGACGCAGTTGCTGGCTCCTCACGTCTCCTTATAGAAATACGCCCCCGCCGTCGCCGCTATCAGCACTTCCACCAAGCCGACCGCCGTGACGAGCAACAGCAAGCCGAGCGGAAATACGTGCAGGAAAGCCATCATCGCGTTTTCCATCGCATAGGCCAGGAGCCAAACAGCCGCGCCCGCCGTGATCGCCGTCCTGAGACCGGCTCCAAAGCGCGGGCGAATCGCAGCGTACAGCCAGACTGCGATGATACCGGCGGCGAATCCCCATACGTTGAACGCCACCATCTGCTTGGTTGACATTGTGGCGGACCGCCCGATCGCCTTGGCCGCTGCACTCCACTGCGGCTGGAGAATCACGCCGTTCATAACACCCTCGACTACGTTGATGATCACCCCGGCAATGACTCCACCGAGAATCACCCTGCCCAGGTTGATTTTGCCCATCTCGCTCCTTCCCGTTTCGCTGGCCGGTATGACACCGCCTGCGTCGTGCCGATTTTACGCCCTGCCACCGCACAGTGCAAGGGTCGATCGCGCGAATCGAAGCGGGGCTTACACCTGCAATGTTGGCGTGTTATTTCGGGTTATCGGTCGCGGTCTTTCCGTTCGCAGGCACCGGGGGGCACGGACTCCGGTGGCGCCCAACGGTCTCTTGCAGCGGCGCGGGCTAGCTACCATGACGCGCAGAGAGCACATCCCGCACAGGTGTCCAATGCATACCGGGATAGCGATCGTTGTCGAGCGGTTCCAGCTTTGCCCGTCCATCGAACATGTTACGCATGTACTGCATGCCCTGCCATGCCGCGTAAAGTTCCTTCTCTCCGGGAGCGACCGTGCGCGCGGCCTTGATCAACGTGGCGAGCAACCCCAGACCACCGGCGCGGAACGGGCGGAACGCCTTCCCGGTCACCTCACCGACGACCGCCGTCAGTTCCCGGGCGCTGAGTTGATCGCCAGCAATTCGCAGAAAGCGAGGCGCGGACGGATCAAGAGCCGCGCTCGCCGTGAATGCGGCCGTGTCGTCCATGGTCGTGAAGTCCAGGCGCTGGTCCGCGTCGCCCCAATAGAGGACTCGCTTCAGTTTGAAGAGAATGAGCGGCATCTGACCGGTCAACATATCGGCAAACGCGCCGTTGAAGATCGTGGTTGCTGAAATTGACTTCTGAGCGAGCCGCTTGTGGAAGTCCCGGCGCAGGTCGAGGTTGCGATTCTCTCCAGGCGGAAACTTGGTGAAATCGATGGAGTAATCGGACGGAATGAAACGTGGCACGCCAGCGTTGATTGCAGCGTCGAGGAGAACCGTTTGCGCTTCCACGATCACGTCCCGCAATCCCGACAGCGCAGACACTACGCAGGACGCACCAGAGCATGCCGGCGCCACTTGGGAAGCGCGACTCAAGTCGACACTGGCAATCGTTATGCCGAGCTTCTGCAGTGGCTCAAGCCTGTCTCGCGCAGTGCCGTGGCGAACCAGCGCTCTTATGCTGGCTCCCCGTTCGAGCAAGGCTCTCACGATCCGCCCGCCGAGATTACCGGTAGCTCCCGCCACGACGACGCTCGAGTCATTCATGACTTCCGATGTTAGAAGAAGGATAGCGTCAATGCAAAGTGGGCGCAGATCGGAGTGAGGGCCGACCGGCTGAGGCTGGAATGGACGCCTCCTTAGGCAAGCTTGACCGCTGTGGCATTCTTCACGAAATCCGGGTCGAATTCCAGTCCCATCCCGGGTCCGGGCGGAACGGGAATCACGCCGTTCCTGATGTCGAAGTTAGGCGAGTACCACGATTCCTTCTTAGGAGGTTTCCGCGACACGTACTCCATCCACGGCCCAATATTTGGAGTGGTCGCCGCGAATTGCAGAATGTTGACCGCGGCAGCGCCCGTCTGCGTGTCGTGGGGGCAGATCCACATGTTCGCCTTGCGTGCCATCCGCGCCACCCGCGCCGTGCGGATGAAACCGCCGTTATAGTTCAAGTCCGGCTGCACTATGTCCATCACCTTGTTGTTGATCATCCACTGGAATAGCCACAAACTGGAGTCCTGTTCGCCGAACGCCACCTTCATATCCAAAGCATCGGCCA
The DNA here is from genome assembly GCA_049587755.1 of Bryobacteraceae bacterium. Classification (GTDB taxonomy): domain Bacteria; phylum Acidobacteriota; class Terriglobia; order Bryobacterales; family Bryobacteraceae; genus Bog-375. The sequence continues at coordinate 18,126 of JBAVEN010000104.1, forward strand.
CCCTTTTTGTCTCGCTCAGTTCCTCCCAAGGACACGGCTCTTCAAACCAAAGGTAATTCATCTCTTGCAACCGTTTTCCGATCTCGATCGCGCTTCTCGCGTCGTAGGACCCGTTGGCATCGGCCATTAACGTCACCTTGCCGGCGAGTTTTTGGTGCGCCAGTTCCAGCAACTTATCGGTACGTCCTGGGTAGGCATCCCGGTTATAGCTCATGCGCCCGCCGATTTTGAGCTTCACGGCCTTGGCCCCTGTCCTCTCCGCCTCGCGTGCGTAGATCTCGACCTCTTCCTCGGCGGTGGTGTCGCGTCCCGACCCCGAAAGATAGACCGGAATCTCTTTCCGCAGCACGCCTCCCATCAGCTCACCGGCGGGTTTCTTCAGGGCCTTCCCCATCAAGTCGAACAGACTTTGCTCGATGTATGCCACGGGGCACCAGAACTCCTGCCCGGCCAGTTTGTAGTTAGAGTCTGTCACGTAGACTTCGTCCACTAGGTGTTCCAGATCCCGGGCGTCCTTGCCGAGGAAGCAAGGCATGACACGGTGCGCCAAAATCTGGATGTAATCTACGATGTCTTTGGTCTGGACGATTCCTTCCGCACCATCAGACGACCGCGTGCGCAGGAAAAAATGGCTGTGGGCTTGCAGTAACTCGATGGACGCAATCCTGACGGGGGCGTCGAAGAATTTATGCAGGTTGAAAACGGGTTTCCCATATTCGAGTATCTCCGACGCCATGCCGGAGGCAGCCCATACGCGCGACGCCTGGTCTGTCAGTAGAGCGCTACCAGCAGCAGCTTTGAAAAAGGCGCGGCGATTCATATCCAGATTATATGTCGGCAGGTGACACGACATGCCTATCCGGGCACACGAAGCGCCCCTCAGATAGCCGTCGGGCGCCTGGAGAGCGAAGCCTGATCCGCTTCACCCGTGCGTCCTGGACGAATGGATGCCGGTGCCCGACGGGCGCTGGCCCCGGACTAGGACTACTACAATGTTGGTTGATGATCGCCTCCATCAATCCCGCGACCGGAGAAATCGTACGGACGTTCGAAGCTGCAACCGAGGCTGAGATCGATGCCGCGCTTGCCCGCGCCGATGCGGCCTGGCGCTCGTACCGCCGCACACCGTTCGCCGCGCGCGCTGGCTGGCTTACCGCCGCCGCCGGCATTCTGGAAAGCGAACAGGACCGCCTGGGCCGCCTGATGACGCTCGAGATGGGCAAACCGATTGCCGCCGCGCGCGCCGAAGCTGCCAAGTGCGCGCTGGCTTGCCGCTACTACGCCGAGCATGGCGAACGCCTGCTGGCCGACGAGTCCATCGAAGCAGGCCCCGGCCGCGCCTTCATCCGCTATCAGCCCATCGGCGCCGTGCTGGCGGTGATGCCGTGGAACTTCCCTTTCTGGCAGGTTTTCCGCTTCGCCGCGCCGGCTCTCATGGCGGGAAATGTCGGCCTGCTCAAGCACGCCTCCAACGTGCCGCAGTGCGCGCTCGCCATTGAAGACATCATTCGCCGCGCCGGCTTTCCGGCGGATGTGTTCCAGACGCTGCTGGTGGGCTCGGCGGCGGTCGAAGGCATTCTCAACGATCCGCGCGTGAAGGCGGTCACGCTCACTGGCAGCGAGCCGGCCGGCATCGCAGTGGCCGCGCAAGCCGGCCGCCAGATCAAGAAAACGGTTCTCGAACTGGGCGGCAGCGACCCATTTGTGGTGATGCCCAGCGCCGATCTCGATCGCGCTATCCGGACGGCGGTCCAGGCGCGCATCATCAACAATGGCCAATCCTGCATCGCCGCCAAGCGCTTCATCGTGGACGTCCGCATCGCCGATGAATTCGAACGCCGCTTCGTGGCGGGCATGGAGGCGCTGCGCGTCGGCGACCCCATCGACGAAGCCACCGACGTCGGCCCGCTGGCCACGCCCGCCATTCTCGAAGAGCTTGAAAGCCAGGTGAGCCGCTCGATTGTCGCGGGTGCACGGCTGCTGACTGGCGGTTATCGCCTCCCGCGCCCCGGCAATTTCTACGCGCCCACCGTGCTGGCCGGCGTGCCCGAAAATGCGCCGGCTTGCCGCGAGGAGTTGTTCGGACCGGTGGCCGCTATCTTCCGCGCCCGCAACATCGGCGACACGATCCGCCTCGCCAACGATACCGCCTTCGGCCTCGGCGCCAGCGCCTGGACCGCCGATCCCGTCGAGCAGCAGCGGTTCATCGACGAGATCGAATCCGGCATGGTCTTCGTCAACGGCATGGTCGCCTCCGACCCGCGCCTCCCCTTCGGCGGCGTCAAGCGCTCCGGTTATGGCCGCGAGCTGTCAGCCTGCGGTCTCCGCGAGTTCGTCAACATCAAGACCGTCAAAGTGGCGTAGGCGGCGCCGGCAGTCCCGCCAGCCGTGCCGAGATTCGGCTCGGAAGTTTCTTGGGCACGAAGCTCCGCTGTTGCTAACCGGCTGGGGCGAGACGCGTGGAGCGCCCCAGAATTCTCCCGTCTCTTATAATCAAATCTGGAATCGTCCTCTTGCGAAAATCGGTTCTGCTCATCGGGGGCATCGCCGCCGTCTGCGGCGGGTGCCTGGTAGTATTTCCCGCGACCACGCCCGGCGCGATCCGTTTCGCATATCAGCCGATCGCCTTTACGCTCGACAGTTGCGAGACGCCGCAGCGCCATGCGCCCGAAACCATGGCGGGCGGCGTCGCGGTTTTCGACTATAACAATGACGGCAAGCTGGACATCTTCTTTACCAACGGGGCCGACATCCGCAGTTTGAAAAAAACCGCGCCGAAGTATTACAACCGCCTATTTCGCAATGACGGCAACGGCCACTTCACGGATGTGACCGCGGCAGCCGGTCTGGCGGGCGTTGGTTACGATACGGGCGTCGCCATTGGGGATTACGACAACGACGGCTATGAGGACATCTTCGTCGGCGGTGTGCACCACAGCGCCTTGTACCACAACAACGGCGATGGAACCTTCACCGATGTCACCGCCAAAGCGGGGCTCAACGCCGCGCTCAACCAGCCCGACCCGCAATACGGCCCGCTCTGGAGCGTGGGCGGGGCGTGGGTGGACATTAACAACGATGGCCTGCTGGACCTGATCGTCGTCAACTATCTGAGCTGGAACATCGACACCGAACCTGCCTGCATGCAAAGCGGCGGCCTCGACTATTGCCATCCCAGGATGTACAAGCCCACGCCGAACCAGGTGTTTCTGAACAATGGGGACGGCACTTTTCGCGATGTCTCCGCCGAGTCGGGGGTGCGCGCGCATCCGGGCAAAGGCATGGGCATCGGCGTGGCGGATTATGACCTCGATGGCCGCATGGACTTCTTCATCGCCAACGACAAGATGTACAACTCGCTGTTCCACAACCTGGGCGGCGGGAAGTTCGAGGAGGTCGCGTTCGACGCCAACGTCGCGCTGCGCGAGAACGCCCAGTTGATCTCCGGCATGGGCGTGGACTTTCGCGACCTGGACAACGACGGCTACCCGGATATCGCCGTCGTGGCTCTCAATGACGAAACGTTTCCGATTTTTCGCAACACCGGCAAGGGAGACTTCGCCGATGTCACGCAGTCCAGCCGCGTGGCCCGCCAGTGCATGAGCATGGCCGGATACTCACCCACGGTTTTTGACTTCGACAACGATGGCTGGAAGGACATCTTCGTCTCGCGGGGGCACGTGGAGTCTCTGGACTCGCCTCCCCGCGTCACCGTGGCGCAGCCCAATACCGTGTTCCGAAACCTCGGCGGCATGACGTTCGCGGCGCTCACCGAGGAGGCGGGATTAGCGGCACAACCGCCGAAGCGGCATCGCGGCTCGGCGGTGGGCGACCTGGATGGCGATGGGCGGCTGGATGTGGTGGTGAGCGCCATCGACGCGCCCGCCGAGATCTGGATGAACCGGAGCCCCAACGAGAATCACTGGATCGAGCTGCGGCTGGAGGGCACCAAAAGCAATCGCGACGCCATTGGCGCCAGAGTCAAGCTGGTCAGTAAGTCTACGACGCAGTTCAACCATGTCAGCACCACTTGCGGCTATGCCTCCTCGAGTGCTGGCCCGATGCACTTCGGCCTGGGCGGCGACTCTTCAGCTGACTTGATCGAGATTCACTGGCCGTCCGGCGCGATCGAGCAGTTGAAGAACGTTAAAGCCGACCGCGTGGTGCACATCAAAGAGCCGTAGCACTTCAACCCGGCACGATCGACCGCCAGACCTCGGTCTCAAGCCTGCTTGCAACGATGAACCAAGGGTAATATCGCGGAACCAGGAAAGGCGCGCTGTTTTCATCTGAATCAAGTTCCTTACTTTCTATAGTTTAAGATCTTCTTGTAGAATTTACCGTCAACCTCTGCAAAACTCTTGACAGGGAGGGCAACCCATGGAATAGTTAATCAGGTTAACCTTTGACCGGGGTAATTACATTACCCGGGACCCGGGGTGGGCCGGCACTACGGGGCGGATGGGACCTAAGAGGAGCGACAGCTCATGGCGGAACTGGCCATTGCTGGGAAAGCTTCCTTTCTCGCCCACCTGCAGACCGTGTCCCCCAACGCCTGTTTCCAATGCAACCGCTGCACGGCAGGATGTCCGCTGGCGGCGGCCATGGACCTGACGCCCGCGGAGGTCGTCCATTACCTGCTGCTGGGTGACCGCGAAACGGTTCTGCAATCGCAATCCATATGGGCGTGCGTGCATTGCGAGACTTGCACAGCGCGCTGCCCGCAGCAAGTAGATATTTCCAAGCTGTTTCACCTGGCGCGCGCCATGGCTTGGCGAACCGGCCGGGTGGCGCCGGACCAGGCGATTGCCACCTATTTCGCTTCTTTCATCGAGAACCTTTACATTTACGGCCGCGCGGCGGAGTTGCCGCTGACGGTCATCTGCAAGCTGAAGAGCGAGAACTATCTGCAAGATTTCGTGTTGGGTCTGCGCTTGATCTCGCGCGGGCGCTTGAATTTCTTGAACATCCCGCGTGGTGCGGCGCATTACCGGCGGCTGTACGAGAGAGTCCGGCAGCAGGAGGCCCAGATCGCATGAAGCGCTACGCCTATTATCCGGGATGCTCGCTCGAAACCATGGCCTGCGAATACGATGTCTCGTTTCGCAACCTCTGCGGCCAACTGGGCATTGCGGTGGAAGAGATGCGGGACTGGTTCTGTTGCGGCGCGGGGATGCTGGGCAACCTCTCGCCGCTGCTTGGCCTGGCAACGCCGCTGAAGAACCTGGCGCTGGCGCACGAGAGCGGCTTCGGTCAACTGGTTGCGCCTTGCAGCGCCTGTTACAGCCAGTTCAAGCGCGCGGGGCACGAATTGGCGGAACACCCGGAATTGCGGGGCCAGCTCGAAGAGGTCATCGAGTATCCCTTGGACCATAGCGTGGAGGTGCTTCACCCGCTGGAGATGCTGGAACGGGAGCTGGAGGGGAGGGCACTAAAAGTCGACGCCGATCTCGGCCATCTGCGCATTGCTTGTTATTACGGCTGCCTGCTCACGCGCCCGCCCAAGGTCGTGAACTTCGACGATTGCGAAGATCCGCGGAGCATGGACCGCTTGCTGGAGCGGGTAGGCATCGCCACCGTGTCCTGGCCGCGGAAAACATCCTGTTGCGGCGCGTTCTACGCCATGGTGAACCCTTCGCAAGTGCTGGAGCTGACGCACGACATCCTGGCGGATGCCGCCGCGGCCGGCGCCAACGCGCTGGCGGTGGCTTGCCCGGTGTGCCACCTGAATCTGGATGCGCGGCAGCCAGAGATCAATCAGGTTTATGGCACGGACTTCTCGTTGCCGGTCTTCTACTTCACCCAGCTTCTTGGCCACGCCTTGGGAGTGCCTGCCGAAGGGCTGGGGCTATGGCGGCACGTGGTAGATCCTCAACCTCTGCTGGGCGCAGGTGCGGCGCCCGTGAGGGCGTAAACGATGAGCGAGCAATCCACAGTAGGCGCCGTTCTGGTGGTGGGTGGGGGCGTGGCCGGGATGCAGTCCGCGCTCGACCTGGCCGACTCCGGCTATAAGGTTTACCTCGCCGAAAGGGAAAGCAGCATCGGCGGGACCATGGCGCAGCTCGACAAGACCTTTCCCTCGAACGACTGCGCCATGTGCATCCTGGCGCCGCGCCTGGTGAGCGTGGGACGGCACCTGAATATCGAGATTCTGACCAACACGGAGTTGACGGCGCTGGCGGGCGAAGCCGGAAACTTTCAGGCGCAATTGCTGCGCCGGACGAGCTACATCGATCCCAATCGCTGCACCGGCTGCGGCGAATGCGCGCAGGCCTGCCCGGTGGAATTGCCGAACGAGTTCAACTTGGCGCTGAATGGCCGGAAGGCGATCGCCAAGCGGTACCCGCAGGCGGTGCCGGCGCAGTTCGCGATTTCCAAGCGCGAGCGGCCACCCTGCCAGGACGCGTGCGCCGCCGGAACCAACGTGCAGGCGTATGTGGCGCTGACGGCGCAAGGCAAATTCGCCGAAGCGCTGGGCGTGGTGCGGGAGCGGATGCCGTTCGCTTCCGTCTGCGGGCGAATTTGCCTGCACCGCTGCGAGCAGCAATGCAACAGGAACGCGGTGGATGAGCCGCTGGCGATCATGCATCTCAAGCGGTACCTGGCGGACTGGGATTTCGAGCACCGGCCGCCCTTCCCGGCGCCGGTCGAGAAAACCCGCCAGAAGCGAGTAGCTGTGATTGGCGGCGGGCCAGCCGGCCTTGCCTGCGCGCACGATCTTGCCAGGCTGGGCTACCCGGTAACGCTGTTCGAAGCCGCCGCAAAACTGGGCGGCATGCTGCGCACCTGCGTGCCGCAATTCCGCCTGCCGGAAGCTTATCTGGATCGGGACATCGAGTATCTGCTCTGGCCGGGATTCGAAGTACGCACCGATGCCGCGCTGGGCCGGGACTTCACGCTGGAGCAACTGGAAGCCGAGGGCTACCGGGCCGTCTTTCTGGCCACCGGCGCCCACCAGCCAAAACGGCTGCCGATTCCCGGGCACGATCTCGCCGGCATCAGCTTCAATATCGACTTTCTTCAAAAAGCGCGCGCTAACGAGCTGCCGGATCTCAACGGACCGCTGCTGGTGATTGGCGGCGGCAACGTGGCTATGGATGTGGCGCGAACGGCGCGGCGCATGGGTGCCGGGAAGGTCACGATGGCCTGCCTGGAGAGCCGCCAGACCATGCCGGCGCATGCGTGGGAAATTCAGCAGGCGCTCGACGAGGGAATCGAGATCATCAACGACGTCACCTTCAAGCGCTTCCTGGGGAAAGACGGCCGGGTGACGGGCGCGGAAGTGAAGCGCATCCGCTCGATGGCCTTCGGCAAGGATGGCCGGCTCACCGTGGATGAAATTGCCGGCAGCGAATTCGCAATTCCGGCCGGACAGGTGGTGGTGGCGATCGGGCAGTCTCCCGACCTGAGCTTCCTCGATCCGAAAAACGCGATCCGCGTGCGGCGCGGCCTGGTGGAAGTCGATCCGGAGACCCTTGCCACCGGGCACCCGGGTGTATTCGCCGGCGGCGATATCATTGCCGAGGAACCGCAACTGCGCATCTTCGCCGGCGGCGACGTGGTAACCGGCACGGCCTTCGTGGTGGATGCGGTGGCCGCGGGACACAAGGCCGCCGAGTCCATTCACCGCTGCCTGGAGGGCGCGCCATGGCCGGAGCCCGCCGCGAAGCACGAGCCGCCGAAACTGACGCGGGAAGAAGCGCAGCGCAAGCTGCGCCGGGGCGAAATCGTTCACCAACGCCGCGTGGCGATTGCCGAACGGCCGGCCACCGAGCGGCTGCAGGATTTCGACGAGATCGAAACCGGGTATACGGCGGAGATGGCGATGGCCGAGGCGAGCCGGTGCTTGAACTGCGGTTTGTGCTCGGAATGCCTGCAATGCGTCGCCGCCTGCCAGGCGCACGCCATCAACCACCTGCTTCCGCGGCTGGAGAATCGGAATGTGAATGTGGGCGCGGTGATCCTCGCGCCGGGCGCGGAGATGTTCGACCCCCAGAGCAAGCCCGAGTACGGTTTCAAACGCTTTCCCAACGTAGTCACCAGCCTGCAATTCGAACGCATTCTCAGCCCCAGCGGTCCGTTCGGGGGCAAGGTGCGGCGGCCTTCGGACCAGCAGGCGCCGCGCAAGGTGGCGTTCATCCAGTGCGTTGGATCGCGCGAGGCCGGCCGGAACTATTGCTCGTCGGTGTGCTGTATGTACACGGCCAAGCAGGCGGTGATCGCCAAAGAGCATCAGCCCGGCCTCGATTGCACGGTCTTTTATATCGATTTGCGCGCGGTCTCGAAGGGCTTCGAGCAATATATTGCCAGGGCCAAGGGCGAGGACGTACATTACATCCGCTGCCGTCCCTCGGCCATACGCGAGGTCCCAGGCAGTCACGATCTGATTGTCGAGTACGCCGATGCGGCCGGCGCGACGCGCCACGAGGAGTTTGAAATGGTGGTGCTGGCGGTCGGGTACTCGGCGGAAAAGACCCGAAAACTAGCCGAAAGCCTGGGCGTGGAGGTGGATGAGAACGGCTTTTGCCGAACGCCGGCGTTTTCTCCCAGTCATACGTCGCGGCCGGGTGTGTTTGTGTGCGGACCGTTCGCGGAGCCGATGGATATTCCGGAGACGGTGGCGGCGGCCAGTGCGTCGGCCGCACACGCGATGAGCCTGCTGGCGGACAGCCGCGGCACGCTGGTGCGGCCGAAGCAGTATCCGCCGGAGCGCGACGTGAGCGGCGAAGAGCCGCGCGTGGGCGTCTTCGTGTGCCATTGCGGGACCAATATCGCCGGGGTGGTGGACGTGGAGCGGGTGGTCCAATACGCGCTCACGATCCCCGGGGTGGCTTACGCCGAGCGCAATCTGTACACCTGTTCGGACGACACCCAGAAGCGCATCCGGGAGAAGATCGCGGAGCTGGGGTTGAACCGCGTGGTAGTGGCCTCCTGCACGCCGCGGACACACGAGGCTCTGTTCCGCGACACGATCCGCGAAGCCGGCCTCAACCAGTATTATTTCGAGCTGGCCAACATCCGCGACCAGTGCTCCTGGGTACACATGCGCGAGCCGGAGAAGGCCACGCGGAAAGCCATGGACCTGGTGCGCATGTCAGTGGCGAAGGTGCGGCTCGATGCGGCGCTGTATAAGCGCCCGCTGGCGGTGACGCAGGCGGCGCTGGTGCTGGGCGGCGGCCCGGCCGGCATGATGGCCGCACTGGAACTGGCCGATCAGGGCTTCCCGGTGGTGCTCGCCGAACGGAACAAGGAGTTGGGCGGCCATGCGCGCGATCAGCGCTACCTGCTGGGCGCCGAAGAGAACTCGAGGGGCGGGCTGGCGCAATTATTGGCGCGCACCCATTCGCACCCCAAGATCACGGTGCTGCTGCGCAGCCGTCTGAAGGACTTTTCCGGCTCACTGGGGAATTTCCATTCGACCATCGTGCAGGACGGAGTGGAGCACACGCTGGCGCACGGCGTGCTGATTGTGGCCACCGGCGCGGAGCGCTACCAGCCCGGCGAATATCTTCACGGCGACGACCCACGCGTGATTCTGAACTACGACGTGGAAGGGCGAATCGCCGGCGGAGGGCTGCCCACGGATTCCGTGGTATTCATCCAGTGCGTGGGGTCGCGCTGCGCTGACCGCTCCTATTGCAGCCGAACCTGTTGCACGGATACGGTGAAGAACGCGCTACGGATCAAGGAACTGAATCCCGAGAGCCAGGTTTCGGTGCTGTATCGCGACATCCGCACCTATGGCCTGCGCGAGAGGTTTTACCGGCAGGCGCGCGATCTGGGCGTGAGGTTTATCCGCTATGCGGACGAGCAGCCGCCGCAAGTGGCCGCCCACAACGGGCGGCTGGCGGTTGCTGCGGACGACCAGCTCACCGGGAGGCGCGTCGAGTTGGAAGCCGACACCGTGGTGCTGGCCTCGGCCACCGTTCCTAACCCGGAAAACAAGGAACTGGCGCAGCTTTTGAAAGTGCCGCTCGGGGAAGAGGGTTTTTTCCTGGAAGCGCACCGCAAGCTGCGCCCGGTGGATTTCGCGAGCGACGGTATTTTCCTGTGTGGCGCGGCCCAGGCGCCGATGGATTTGCGCGGGGCATTGTCGCAGGCGGCGGGCGCTGCCGCGCGCGCCGCTACCGTGCTGGCGCGCGACACCATCGAGCTGGAGCCCTCGATCTCGCACGTGGTCGAAGACAACTGCGATGGCTGCGCGTATTGCGTGGATCCCTGTCCCTTCCATGCGCTGCGGCTGGTGGAGTACGACACGAATGGAACGACCAAGAAACGCGTCGAAGTGGATGAGGCGGTGTGCAAAGGCTGCGGGACGTGCCAGGCGACTTGTCCCAAGAACGCTATCTTCGTTTGGCATTTCCGACCGGAGCAACTGACGGCGCAGATCCACGCGGCTTTGAACGTTTGAGGTGCTTGCCAGATGAGCGAAACCGAATTGTGTGAGGCACAAGCTACGGGCGAGAGCGGCGGCGAAGGGTGGGAGCCGCTGATTCTGACCTTCTGCTGTTACTGGTGTGCGTACACCGGCGCCGACCTGGCCGGCACTTCGCGATTGCAGTATCCCACCAACATTCGTATTCTCCGCGTGCAGTGCAGCGGCATGGTTCATCCGAACCTGGTGATTGAGGCGCTGACCAAGGGCGCCGATGGAGTGCTGATGCTCGGTTGTCACCCGGGCGATTGTCACTATCTGGAAGGCAACCTGCGCGCGCGCTCGCGCGCGGAGGCCATTTCCCTGATGTTAGAAGATTTCGGACTGGAGCCGGAGCGCTTCCGTCTGGAGTGGGTGTCGGCTTCCGAAGGACCGCGCTTCGCACAGGTAGTCACCGAGATGGTGGAGCAGGTTAGGCAACTGGGGCCCAGCCCGTATCGAAGCTGAGAAAAGGAGGCGCAGCATGGCTGCCCGTTTAGCCGAAGAGTGGTTCGCGATCTGCGGCGGATGCGAGGTGACAATCCTCGATATCGGCGAACCGTTGTTGGACTTGTTGGAGAAAGTGCAGATTGTCCACATGCCGGTGTTGATGGACCACAAGCTGTACGGCCAGACCGGCGAAAAGGCGGAAATGGAAATTCCGGAGGCGGAGGTAGGCCTCGTCTCCGGCGGCATCCGCAGCGACGAGCACAAGCATCTGGCGCAGGAGATGCGCCAAAAATGCAAAACGCTCATCGCCCTGGGGTCCTGCGCCTGTTATGGCGGCATCCCCGCGCTGGCCAACCTGTGCAGCACCGAGGAATTGCTGACCAAGGTATATCGGGAGAGCGTCACCACCGACAAGAACGGATTCCCTCACGAGGAAGTCCCCGTCCTGACCGATCGTGTGTACGCCCTCAGCGAAGTTGTGAAGGTGGATTTGATGCTGCCCGGTTGCCCCACCACTCCGGAGATGGTGGCGGGCGCGCTCACGGCGCTGCTGGAAGGCCGCCCCTTCACGCTCTCCACCAAGAGCGTATGCGACGAATGCCCGACCATCCGTGAGAAGAAGGCCGTCTCGGCGCTGAGGCGGCGGCTGGAGCCACCCGAGTTCACTCCCGGCGCTCCGCTGAACCAGATGCGCTGCTTTATCGAGCAAGGATTTCTGTGTAACGGTCCGGCGACGCGCTCCGGCTGCGGCGGCAGCGAGGGCACGCCGCGCTGCATCCGCGCCTATATGCCATGCGAAGGGTGCTTCGGACCGCTGTCGGAGAAGGCCAATCCCATGGTTGACATGATGGGCGCGCTTTCTACGGTTGGCCTCGATCCGAAACAAATTCCGGACCGGGCCGCAACATTCAATCGATTTTCCGGTGCGGGCCGCCTGCGGCCAGCGCCCAAGAGGTGAACTATGGGAAAGACTGTAGTCATTCAGCCTGTGACGCGAATTGAGGGCCACGCCAAGATCACCATCCAACTGGATGATGCCGGCAATGTAAACCTGGCCCGGGTGAATGTCATCGAGTTGCGCGGGTTCGAGCGCTTCTGCATGGGGCGGCCTGTGGAAGACATGCCGCGCATTACCCCGCGCATTTGCGGCGTCTGCCCGTGGTCGCATCACCTGGCGGCCGCCAAAGCCTGCGACGCTGTCTTCGGGGTCGAACCGCCGCCCGCGGGCGCCAAGCTGCGCGAGCTGTGCAACAGCCTCGCTTACATGGAAGAGCATATCCTCCACTTCTATTTTCTGGCCGGGGCCGACTTCCTGCTGGGCCCGGATGCCGATTATTCGGTGCGCAACGTCATCGGCGTATTGCAGGCCGCGCCGGATGTGGCCCGGCGCGTGGTCCGCGTGCGGCACATGTGCGCCAAAATGCTCGAGATTCTCGCGGGCAAGCCCATCCACCCGCAGGCCGCGGTTCCCGGCGGCTTCAGCAAGCCGCTGGCTAAGGACGAACGCGACCACCTGCGCAAGATGGCCGATGAAGCCTTGGAACTGGCCAAGTTCTCCATCGCCTTTGCCAAAGAGAACGTGTTCCCCAAATACCTCGACGTGGTCAAATCGCTGGGCGTGATCACCAGCGGGTTCCTGGGAACGGTCAAGGCCAACGGCGCTCTCAATCTCTATGACGGAAAGCTGCGCCTGATGGCGAGCGACGGCTCGTTCGAAGACTTTCCGTATGACCGGTACACCGAGTACATCGGGGAACACATCGAGCCGTGGAGCTACCTGAAGTTTCCGTATGCCAAAAAGCGCGGCGGCTTCTCGCTGGAAGATAACGCGCCAGGCCTGTACCGCGCCAACACGCTGGCTCGCCTCAACGTTTGCGACTTCATCGACACGCCGCTGGCGCAAGCGGAGCTCGAAGAATTCCGGCAGAAGTTTGGCCGGCCGGCGCAGCTCACCCTGCTGTATCACTGGGCGCGCCTGATCGAGCTGCTCTATAACGCCGAGAACGCCATCCGCCTGCTGGACGATCCGGACATCACCAGCCTGGAGACCCGCGTGAAGGTGACGCCGCGCGCGGCGCGTGGAGTCGGCTGCACGGAAGCGCCACGCGGTACCTTGATTCACGACTACGAGACCGATGCCGAGGGCATGATCACCAACATGAACCTGATCGTCGGGACCACTCATAACAACGCTCCTATCAACCTATCGGTGACGCAGGCCGCCAAAAGCCTGATCCACGCCGGGAAATACGATCAGGGGATGTTGAACACGGTAGAAATGGCCATCCGCGCCTATGACCCGTGCTTCTCATGCGCCACACACCGGCTGGATGGAAAGCTCTCGGTGAAGCTGGACATCATCGATGCGAAGGGCAGCTTGCTCGATACGTTCGTAAACTAGCGCCGCGCGCCGCCGGAGGCCGTCATGGCAGACATTGAAGAAGACGCGATTCCAGACTTTTGCTCGAAGCCGGCGCTGATCCTCGGCTGCGGCAACGTCTTCTTCGGCGATGACGGCTTCGGGTGCGCGCTGGCCGAATACCTCGAGACGCATTTCGACGTGCCCGGCGGCGTTTGCCTCCTGGATGCCGGAACGGGAGTGCGCAAGCTGCTGTTCACGCTTTGCGTCAGTCCGGTGCGCCCGCGCCGGCTGCTGATTGTAGACGCGGCGGATTTCGGCCGAGAGCCGGGCGCGTGGTTCGAAATCGACCCGGCCGAAATCCCCGCGGTCAAACTGGATGATTTTTCGATGCACCAGTTGCCCACATCCAACCTGCTCCGTGAACTACAGCAGCAGACCGGCGTCGAAGTGCGAGTGCTTGCCTGCCAGACAGGCCCCTTGCCCGCGGAAATCTGTCCCGGGTTGTCCGAACCGGTTCGGCGCGCGGTGCCGGAGGCCGCTCGCTGGGTGGCGCGCGAGTATTTCGATCCGGCAGGCTTGGAGCCCTTCCTGGAGGCACGCCATGCCCAATAAGCGCGTGATCGAAGCCGGTCATCTTCTGGCGATGGTTTTTGTCACTCTGCTGCTGGCCGGCGCGCACCAATACTTGGGCGCGCATCCTTTCATCGCGGGCTTGCTGCTGGGGGCTTTTGCGGTTCCGTATTACGCCGCGGCCCGCATCACCAGCGAGCGCCGGTTTCTGTATCCTGCGGCGTTGCTGCTGGTTCTGGCATATCACCTTCTCCTGTATGGTGCGGGGATCGCTCCGGCGCTCCAGCCGCTTTTTGCCCTCGTGCCGGTCGCCTTCATTTACACCATCGCCAGCCAGAATCTACTTCACCGGCCGGAAGGTGCGAGCCAAGCTCTGTACGGCGCCAACGGAGTGCTGATCGGCGTCATGGCGCTGTGGATCCTGGTTCGGCTCGCGTGGTTCTACCAGCAGTCGCCACTGGCCACCGCGCTGGCGCTCGCCGGATTCTGCGTCTACGCGTGGTTTCGTTTCCGCGCCACGGAAAAGATCCTGCATTCGCTTGCCGTGGTGCTGCTGGGCAGTGGGGCTTTCCTGGTCTTTCTGTATTGGCGGCCGCAACTCGCGGTGGTGCTGGCGACGGTCACCGGGCTTCTGATCTTGAGTTTCTTTTACCGCCGTACGGATGGGCCGGCCTTGCCACGCCTCGAAACCGGAGCCCTGCTGGCGGCGGGCGCCTACCTCCTGTATATGGGAGCGGCGGCGGGCACACTGGGCCCGTCTCTGATACCTTTCGGGTACCTGGTTGCCGCCGCCATCTGGCTGCAACTGGCGCTGGCGTTGAATCGCCCGGAGCAGCCTGATATCCTGGGACCCCGTCCCACGGTGCTGCCCTGCCTGCTGCCATTGTTCGGAGGCGGAATCGTGCTGGCGCTGGCGGGATGCTTTTCGATTCCTGCGCTGCTTCATCCGCGGACGCCGATCGCTCCTACAGTTGGCTATCTCGCGGTCTTCGCCTTCGTGTTCGCGGCCACGGGTTCTCGGCTGGCTCAGGGCAGTCGAAGTCTCATCGGTGTGGCGGCTGCGCGCCTCATCGCGGGGCTGGGGCGGGTGGCGCCGCTCGCGGCTTTCGCTTATATTGCCGCCGAGCGATCTCCCGCCGGCTTGCGGCTGGCCTTGGGCGCTCTGAGCGTGGGGATCGTCAGCTTGCTCTGGGCTTACCGGCAGCGGCCCAAGCTGCTCGTCCGGCGCAATTACTACGCTTACCAGGCCGGCATTTTTCTCATCCTGGCGTACTTTCTGGCGGAACGGCGGCTGGTGGCGGCCGGCTCGCCCGTGGATCTGGCTGCCGGCGCCGGAGCGGTTTTGGCCGTATTGGCCACCGCCTGGCTGTTGCGCCGGCGCGTGACCGAGGCCTGCCGGCTTTCTCTGTATGAGGTGGCCAGCGGGGGCGCGATCGTCGCCGCTCTGATCTGCCCGCTGGGTAATCCGATCGATCCCTTGCTGGCCGCGAAATTAGGGCTGCCACTCATGCTGGCGAGCGTGATCGCGTTCCTGGCGGTTCGAGAGGTTTCCGTCCTGTTCTCGATTCCCGTAGCCCTTGGCTTCTGGCTCTACATCGCCGAATGGCTGCTGGGCGTACGCGGCGAGTGGCTGGGCGTTGCTTACCTGGTGTTGGGGGTGGGTTGGGCTGCCGTTGGGTACCGGCTGTCGCACGGTGCCGGCCGCTGGTCTGCGCTCTTTTACTTCATGTGGTTCCTCTCGGTGGGCGTGTCTCTGGCGCTGTTCTGGCCTTACCAGGCGGTGGGCGCCTGGTTAGCGCCATTGTGGCCGGTCGCATTCGTCTTGGTGGCGCGCGGATCGTACAGCCGGCGCGATCCCGCTTTCGCCTGGGCATTAGAGGCGATCGGCGGCGTGTTGGCGATGTGCGCCGCAGGCGCGCTGCTCTGGCAGCACCTCTATGCGCCGGCGGCGTTCGCGTTACTGATTTACGCCCTGCTGTATGCCTGGGTGGCGGCACGTCGCGGCGCTTGGCTGTATGTCTATGCCGCCGCGGCCAGCGCCGTCGCGGCCTTCCATCTGGAATTGTTGGCGACGGGCTGGGCGTTATTCTCGCTGCCATTGTTCTTTGTGGTGGCAGCGGCATTCTCCCTGTTTGCGATGTGGCTGAGGCGGCGCGGATATCGACGCGAAGCGCCGCCGCTGGATCTTTCGGCTGCCGCGGGCGCGCTGACCGGGTTCGCAATCCTGCTTGCGCTGCCGTTCGGCCAAATGTCCGACGTAGGGTGGGTCAGCGGCCTGGCGTATCTGGTTTTGTATTTGCTCCTGAGCCAATACGGCGGCGGGCAGGCCTTCCTCGCCGGCGCCGGCCTAGCGGCAGCTTTTGCGATTTACGAATTTCTCCCGCTCTTAACGCCGGTCACAGCGGGCAACCGCATCGCCTTCCTGATGCCGATAGCGCTGGTCCTGGTGCTCCTCGGCCGCTGGCGGCAGGCCGGCCGCGACAAGCGAGCCGCGTGGGCGCTTTATGCCGCTGCCATCGCCGTCACCGTGGCAGCCAGCTTTTTCGTGTTGGGACCGGTGGCGGTTCCGGCCGCGGCGCGCACGGTGCTGCTGGTGGCGCTGGCAGTGTGGCTCGCGCTGCTCATCGCGACGGAGCGCGAGATCTTCATTTATTGCGCCACGCTCACCCTGGCAATTCTGGCTTACCATTTCGTACAGAATTCGACCGATCTGTTTGGTCGCCACCTGGTGGGTTTTTTCCTTTGGGGAGCAGCTCTGCTGGGGCTGATCTTTGTGGCCGCCGTGGCGCGCAATGTCGTACGGTTCCGCCGGCCCACATTGTTCCTGCCCGCTCCCCAATGGCGGCATCGGTTCCTCTACGCGTTTCCCGTGGGCCTGCTGGGCGTGGCGACATTCGGAAGCTGGGGAGTCTCCACCAGCTCCAACCCCATTTTCTGCGGAAGCTGCCACGAGATGCGCGCCTACTTCAGCAACTGGCAATCGTCGCCGCACGCCAAATCCGAAATCGGTTGTCCAGCCTGCCACTATGAGCCCGGGGTGCGCGGTTTTGCCAAGGCGAAGATACAGGGCTTTTCGCAACTGGTCGTCTCACTGACCGGGGCGCCGGCAACCAAACCCGCCGCCATCGTCAATGACGCGACCTGCCTGCACGGCGGCTGTCACAGCACCCGCGAATTGACCGGCGTCCTCTATGCGCGCCGCCTCTTCTATTTCAATCACGCCAAGCATC
Source organism: Bryobacteraceae bacterium (assembly GCA_049587755.1). Classification (GTDB taxonomy): domain Bacteria; phylum Acidobacteriota; class Terriglobia; order Bryobacterales; family Bryobacteraceae; genus Bog-375. The sequence continues at coordinate 35,152 of JBAVEN010000104.1, forward strand.
TCGGGAGCACCTTCGCAGCGGCCAGCTTCGACGGGCCCGGAGGGGGCCCTAGCCCCGCCAAGGACTGGCGCGGTCCTGAGCTGCGCTGCACCAGTTGCCATACCGACGTGGGCCCCGAAAGCCACGTCGCCGTGGACACCAACGCCTGCTTCACCTGCCACTTTGAGACCGCCGGTTCCAGCGCGCCGTCTCCGCAGCCCTCGATTGCCGGAGTGGGCTGTGTCGCCTGCCATGCCGTTCCGCAAGGCGGGGCGCCCGCCGGGGCCGGCGCCGGCCAGTTCGACCATGCGGCCGCCGGGGTGACGCCCGATGACGCCGTTTGCGCCGGCTGCCACGCGGACCTGTCGCGCGGATCCATGGCGGTGGAAGATCGGCAGTGCCGCCATTGCCACCTGGAGCGTTCCCAGGACCTGCTCCGCGCCGGTGAGACCGCCATTCACCGCCAGCACGTACGCGATGCCGCGATCGGCTGCGACTGGTGCCACGGGGTGATCCGCCATCGCCTGGACCGCCAACCGGTGGCTACCGCCCGCGTGGCAGGGTCCGGCAAAGCGGGGGAATGAAATCGATGCGGTTGTTCGAGCTTGACTTGCGCCCGGCGACTTGTTTAACTGAAGAAACTATTTCTCGATAAAAGGATCTATATGTTGCCCGACCGCAGCCTGCGAGAGATCGACGACTTTCTGGGAAGCGCGCATATCTTCGCGTCCGCCGTAACGGACATCATTGAGCAGAAACTGCTGGAGAAAATCGCTGAAGGCCAGGTCACGGCCTCGCAGATGAAGCTGCTGAAGCTGGTGGGCACGACGGATTCCTACACGCTGGGCGATGTGGCTTCCTTTCTTCGGGTCAGCAATGCCGCCGCCAGCAAGACGGTGGACCGCCTGGTACGGCGCGACCTGCTGCGGCGTACCGAGGACCAGCGGGACCGGCGTGTTCTGCACCTCCACCTCACCCGCGCCGGCCGCCGGCTGTTAGCGGCTTATGAGAACGCCCGCCAGCGCAAGCTCCAGAGCATCTTCGTCCAGTTCCCGCCGGAAGAGTTGCAGCGCGCCTCGGAGCTGCTGGACCGGCTGTCGGCGGATCTGGTGGATCACACCTCGAATCCGGAGGAGCTCTGCCTTAAGTGTGGAATCTATTTCCGGGAACGGTGCCTGGTGCGCCAGCTTGTCCCGCGCAATTGTTTTTACCAGCGCTCCCGAAAGGCGTCGCGGCAGCGGCCCATTCGGGAGAGCAATGGGAAGGAATGAATTATGTGTCTGGCAGTGCCGGGTAAAATCATCGAGGCCGAAGAGCGCGACGGCAACCGGATCGCGACGGTGCAGTTCGGCGGCATTGCCCGCCAGGTGTTTCTGAACTTCGTTCCCGAAGCCCAAGTGGGCGATTACGTCGTGGTGCACGTCGGTTTTGCCATCAGCCGCGTGGATGCGGAAGAGGCCGCGCGCACCTACCGGCTGCTGGAGGACATGGGCCTGCTGGAAGCGGAACTCGGCGGTGCGGTGCAGCCGGAACCGGGAATACCGTGAAATAACTTCGAAGAATCCAATCGCCGGCGGCGCGGATGCAGCGTGCTTGTCCTGGACCGCTGCCGGCGCTAAACTCCAGCCATGAGAGAATACATAGTTTCCACTCTGATTCTCTTGTCCCTACCATCTGTTTCGGCGCAGGTGGTGCCCGCGGGGTGGCAGATCGTCAAAGATTCCAAGAACGATTCCAGGAACTCCTGCCAGATAGCGGTTCCACCGGATTGGTCCTTGCTTGGCGACAATACCGGCGCGGCCTTTTTCCACGATGTCACGACAGCGATAGCGGCGGTCACCAGCCAGCCTGCACAGGCCTTTAAGCCGATGACGGAAGCAGTGCAGAAGTTGCTCCACATTCGCAAGGAGAAGATGTTTGAAAACAGCGCCAGCCGCATTTTTTATCAGGATCAGATCTCCGCGAATCAAGACAATCCGAATGCTTACAGCGTCAGCGTGCCTGGAAAGGACGGCACCTGCAGCGGTCATGTGACATTTCTTCCGAGCATCTCCGAGGAAATAGCCCGGAAGATCGCGCTCAGTCTCGGCCCGGCGCCCGAGCCGCGCGACGGGTCCTTTTGAGAATCGGACTCTCAGAGGATAGGTGCCGTTCTCGTTAATATACAATGATGCAAGCGGAGAACCGGCCATCGTTCCGGCTGATTGGCAAATTCCAGTTCTTGGACGTGTCTGGGCCGATGCTCCCAGGGGGTATGAATGCGGGTACGACTTTTCTTGTTCGCGCTTTTGTGCTTGTCGCAGGTTGGGTTCTCGCAGGTTGATGAAAAGCTGCTGAAGGGCATGCAGTATCGCCTGATCGGACCGTTCCGAGGCGGCCGCGTGCTGGCGGTCGCGGGCATCGCCGGCGACCCGCAGACTTATTACTTCGGCGGAGCATCGGGAGGCGTGTGGAAGAGCATCGATGGCGGTGCTCACTGGGCTCCTCTATTCGATAAGGAAGCGGTTTCCTCTATCGGCAGCATTGCCATCGCTCCCTCCGACCCAAACATCGTCTACGTCGGCACGGGCGAAGGCTGCTTGCGCGGGGACCTTTCTTATGGTGACGGGATCTACCGCTCCAATGACGGCGGCAAGACATGGAAGAATCTCGGATTGCGCGACTCCCGGCATATCCCGACCGTTCTGGTCGACCCTCGCAACCCGGAAATCGTTCTGGCAGCGGCGATGGGCCATGCGTTCGCGCCCAGCGCCGAGCGCGGCGTGTATCGAAGCACCGATGGCGGCAAGACATGGGCCAAGGTGCTGTACGTCGACGATCGAACCGGCGCCACCGATATCGCCTTCGCCCCAAGCAATCCCAATATCGTGTTTGCAGCTATGTACCAGGTGGAGCGCCAACCCTGGACCTTCACCAGCGGCGGTCCGGGCAGCGGCCTCTACCGTTCCACTGACGGCGGCGCAACCTGGAGTCACCTCGAAGGCAACGGTTTGCCTCAGGGCATATTGGGCCGGATCGGTGTGTCCGTCTCTGGCGCGGACCCGAACCGCGTGTATGCGCTCATCGAAGCGGAAAAAGGCGGGCTCTACCGCTCCGATGATGGCGGCGACAAATGGGAACCGGTGAACGGCGATGAACGCTACCGCCAGCGCGCCTGGTATTTCAGCCACGTGTTTGCCGATCCCAAAGACCCCGACACCGTCTACGTTCTCAATACAGGCATGTTTCGCTCCACCGACGCCGGCAAGACGTTCACCCTGCTTCCAGCGCCTCACGGCGATCATCACGGGCTCTGGATCGACCCTGCCAACCCGCAGCGCATGATCAACGGCGACGATGGCGGCGCCACTATCACCATCGACGGCGGCAAGAACTGGACGCCGCAAATGAATCAGCCGACCGCGCAGTTTTATCACGTCACCACCGACAACCGCTTCCCCTATTACGTGTTCGGCGCGCAGCAGGACAACACCCCAGTGGCCACGGCCAGTTGGAGCGATTCCGGACTGATCGGCACGCAGGACTGGTACGTAGTGGCGGGATCGGAAAGCGCATTCATGGCCGCCGATCCGCGCGACGGCAACATCGTCTACTCTGCCGGCCAGGGCGTGGCCCGTTTCGATAAGCACAACGACCAGGGTCTCGATATCTCACCCTGGCCGGTCGATTTCGCCGGGCACGGCGCCGGCGACTTCCCACACCGCCTTCAATGGACCGAGCCGATTCTGTTTTCCCCGCACGACCCTAACGTCATTTACACGGCGGGCGAAGTTGTTTTCAAAACCACCAACGAGGGAAAGAGCTGGACCATCATCAGTCCGGATCTCACGCGCAACGATAAGTCCAAGCAGAAGGCCTCCGGCGGCCCAATCACCGAGGACAACACCAGCGTGGAATACTATGACACGATCTTCGCGCTGGCCGAGTCGCCGGTAGAAAACGGCCTGCTGTGGGCCGGCAGCGACGATGGGCTGATTCACATCACGCGCAATGGCGGCGGCTCCTGGCAGAACGTCACCCCGCCCTCTATGCCGGAATGGGGACTGGTGAGCCTGATCGATCCTTCACCCCACAGCGCCGGCACAGCTTATGTTGCGGTGGATCGCCACAAGCTCGACGATTTCAAGGCTTACATTTTCAAAACCGCCGATTACGGCAAAACCTGGGCCGAGATCGCCGCCGGCATTCCCGAGGGCGATTACGTGCACGCCGTGCGCGAAGACCCCAAACGCAAGGGACTCCTGTACGCCGGCACGGAAACCGGAGTCTGGGTTTCTTTCGACGACGGCGCCCACTGGCAAAAGCTGCGGCTCAACTTGCCCACGGTCCCTGTCCATGACCTGGTCATAAAAGATGATGACCTGGTGGTGGCCACGCACGGCCGCGCCTTTTGGATTCTCGACGATCTCACGCCGCTGCGCCAGATGGCGCCCACCGATGTGGATGCCGCGGCCAAACTCTTCGCGCCCCGCCCCGCCTACCGCCTCCGCTTTCCTGATTCTCTCGACCGGCGCCAGCCGGCCGGCGAAAATCCGCCTCCGGGCGCAGTCCTTTATTACTATCTGAAGTCCGCTCCCAAGCAACCGATAAAACTGGAGATTCTGGACGCGCAAGGCAACGTCGTCAAAACCTATTCCAGCGCCAAAAAGGAGGAGGACCTGGGTCCCGCGGAGTGGCCGGATGTCCAACGTGTCAGCGAAGTGCTGCCCGCGGAGGCTGGTCTCAACCGCTTTTTCTGGAATCTTCGCTACGAAGACCCTGTCAAGGTTCCGGGCGCGTTCTACGAATCCGATATAGCGCCCAAAGGCCCCATGGCTCTTCCCGGCGCCTACCAGGTGCGCCTCACTGCCGGCGGTCAGAGCCAGACCGCGCACCTCGAACTGCGTGAGGACCCGCGCATCCACGTCTCGCTTGCCGACCTCGAAAAGCAGGCGGATCTGGAGAAGCGGATCGCGCAGAGCCTGACCTCGCTGCACCGGACCGTCAATGAAATCCGCGACCTTCGCGCGCAACTCACCGCGCTGGACCGGCATTACAAGAACGCGCCCGAATGGCAGCCGTTGAAGCCGGTTGCCGCCGATTTGCTCAGCAAGATCGCGTCGGTTGAAGGGAAGATAATGCAGGTGAAGATGAAAAGCACGGAGGGAGATCTGCGCTATCCGACCATGATCGACGAGCAGTTGATCTCTCTCAACTGGAGCGTGGATTCCTCCGACGCAGCGCCCACCGAAGGCCAGCAACAGCTTTTCGCGAAACTCAGCGCCGGGCTGCAGGAGGAGTTAGACGTCTGGAACCAGATCCTGAGCCAGGATCTCACGCGTTTCAATCGCGCGGCCGAGAAGCAGAAGATCAGCCTGGTGGACGTGAAAACGCGGCAGTAGCCGGCGGCACCGCTGCCGCGACGTGGCGCGGGCTGTCTTGCCCGCTGTGTCGAGATGCGTCTCGACCTTTCTTTGGATTCCTTGATACGCGCGCCACGCACCGGAGTCGAGTTGGGCGTGAGAAATGTAGCCGCTAGTCCTTCGCTACCTGCCCGTCCTTCATGACGAAGGTGACGTGCTCCAACACGGTGACATCCGCCAGCGGGTCGCCGTCGACGGCGATCAAATCGGCGAACTTGCCCGCTTCCAACGTGCCTACCCGATTCGTCCAGCCCAGCAAGTCGGCGGCGTTAATGGTCGCCGCCTGAATCGCCTGGAGGGGCGTCAGCCCGAGCCGCGTCATGGCTGCGAACTCGTGCGCGTTCAGGCCGTGCGGATACACGGCTGCATCTGTACCGAACGCCACCTTGACTCCCGATCGCATTGCCAGGCCGATATTTTTGCCGGCAAGCTGCATCACCACCCGTGCCTTTTCCAGAACGCCGGGTGTGATGCCAAGCTGGCTGGCGTGTGCCGGAAACCACTCGAGCAGGTAGAGCGTGGGCACCAGGTACGTGCCGCGCTCTTTCATCAGGCGGATGCACTCTTCGTCAATATATGTACCGTGCTCGATAGAATCCACGCCCGCCAGCACCGCGTTGCGAATTCCTAAGGCGCCGTGCGCATGGGCCGCGACCTTCCGTCCCAGGCCATGCGCCGTCGCCACGATGGCGCGCATCTCCTCGGGGGAATACTGCTCCAGTGCCGGATCGTCGCCTTCGGACAACACCCCGCCAGTAGCCATGAACTTAATCACGTCGGCACCGAACTTGATGTTCTCCCGAACCTTCACTGTCACGCCGGCAACGCCATCGGCCACCCCGTCGCTGGTAAAGTGAAACTGCGGCGCCAGAAAGTTCTCGTCGAAGTGTCCGCCGGTGATGGTCAACGCCGGACCCGAAGCCACCAGGCGCGGCCCCGGTACGTCCCCTGCGTTTATGGCGTCACGCAAGGCGATATCCGCGAAACCGTGGGCGCCGAGATTTCGCGCAGTGGTGAAGCCCGCTTCCAGGGTCACGCGCGCATTGCGAGCTCCCAGCAGCGCTTCACGCGGCACGGACAAGTGCAGCCGCGCGGGCCCGATCAGGTTGGGGGAAAACGTCAGGTGCGTGTGGCAATCGATCAACCCCGGCAGCACTGTCTGCTTGCTTAAGTCGATGACTCGCGCTCCGGCGGGAAGCTTCGCCTCCAATTCTTGCGTGCCGCCCACTGCAACAATGCGTCCGCCCTCAACCAGAATCGTCCGCTGCGTCAAGTAGTGGCCGGTACGGACATCCAGAATCCGGCCCGCCTTGATTACCAGCGGTGGCGTCTGTGCTTGAGCAAATACGCAGGCCAGGATCAGGCAGCAGACGATAGACCAGACTGCGGAACGGCGTTTCGGCGTTAACTCCAAGCGCAACCGGAAACCGCAGGGGCTCGAGTTCGTCAGCATCGGGATTTCTCCGTTCTTCAAGATCTGCTCCGGATCTGAATTCTCCCCGTCTATAATCACCTCGGGATTCCAGTTCTTGCGTGAGATTCTCAATGAGTATACACGAACCCGGCCCAGGTTCATCGGTCGAGCGCCTTACCCCGGCTTCCGGACCTATGCAATCGGTATCCAGATCTCGGACAGAACCCGCCGCCAGTTCTCGCCGAGGATCAGACGGATGTGCTCATCCGTGTATTTTCGGCGAATCAACGCGTCCGTCAGATCGTAGATTCGCTTTGGATGGTCCAGATGTTCGACGGCTTCGCGATGATGGGCGTGGTACTTCGCGTCCACTCCGGCAAGCATTTGCGCCAACTGATCGGGCGGCATGAAGTCGTTGCTTTCGATTCCGATGTCGCTGCCGACGCCGGCGTGCTCGATTCCGACCAGGTTTCTCACGTGGTCGAAATGGTCGATCACATCGTCGACGCTGGTGGGTTCGTGTACTTTAACCATCGAGCTAATGAAGTTGACCCCATCACTCCGCCGGTTTTGGCCATGGCTTGAATCGCTTCATCGGTGACGCAGCGAGGATAGCCCGGATAAAGCGCACGGCAGTTGCCATGAGAAATGATTACGGGCCTTTTCGATAGCTCAAAAGCATCGAGCATGGTTCGATCGCCGGCGTGTCCGCAATCGACTGCCATGCCGATGCGATTCATTCGTTCTACGATGCGGACTCCAAATTCGCTGATGCCGTCGTCGTGCCGCTCGAAGGCGCCATTGCCGATCAAGGTTCGATAATTGTAGGTCAGTTGGCTGGATCGCTGCCCGAGGCCATAAAACGTATCGACGTCGTCCAGTTTGCGGAAGTGCGTCGCGTTCTGGAGCCCAAACAGAATTCCGTAACGCCCCGACGTTTTCGCGCGCATGAAATCGCCAGCCGAGCCGATGCGCAGAAGCCAGTCCGGATACGCGGCGAGGAAGCTGTTCCAATGGGCGAACAGCTCGATACCGTCCTCATAATTGTCGGCGGCGTTGCCGAAGTTGATCGCGTTGATCCCGGAGCCGAGAAACTGGTCGAAATCGGCGCGCGTGAATGCGCCCGGCTCGGTGAGCCATTGCCACAGCTTCGGCTGCATGTCACGGCGATAGAGGAACTGGTTGAGCATGTCGATCACCAGCGACTCGCGCACCAGCCGCACCGCTCGCTCGGAATATTCGTGCGGCGATTGCGCGAACAGAGCGTAGCGATTGCGGTTGAAGAAGGGCGCCGCGATCGCCGCCGCTTTGAGCGTGGTTCGCCGGGTAGTCAGAGATGGTCGCATAAGAACTCTTAGGATTGTAGCCGCATTCCTGGGCAGCCTGCGTGCCGGTTTGCAAAGCGCCGCGCCGCTGAGAGGCAAGGCGCGAAAACAGCTCGCGAAAACGCCGCCGGCCTGCGCCACCGCGGGACCATAATGTAGAGATGCAGCGAGCCACCTTCCTCTTGACGATTTCCGCACCGGCCGCGATGGGGCAGGCTGGGAATTACATATCTCTCGAAACGGAAAGACGCGTTCGATGCGATTCATAGACCGCGAAGAAGTTGCCCGGCGCCTTACCTACGATGTTTGCATTCCGATCGTGCGCGATGCGATGATCGCCCTCTCGCAGGGCGAAACGAAGCAAGTTCCAAGGCCGATCATCACACTGTCGGAGGGCCGCCTGTTCGGCATCATGCCGGGCGCGCTGGGCGCGCATGCGCCATTCGGCGCCAAGTTGATCAGCGTCTTCCAAGGCAACTCCGCGAAGGGGAGACAGTCGCACCAGGGTCTCGTCGTTCTATTCGATCCCGGCACAGGCGAGCCGGTTTGCGCCGTCCACGCCGGCGAGATCACAGCCATTCGAACCGCCGCGGCCAGTGCGGTCGCCACCGATGCCTTGGCGCGCGCAGACGCCTGCCGCCTGGCGATCCTGGGCTATGGCGAACAGGCCGCAACCCATGCGCGGGCGATCGGCAAGGTTCGCGACCTCGAATCGATCATGATTTGGGGACGCTCGCCCGAACGCACGCGGGCCTTCGTTGCACGGATGCAGGCAGAACTCACCGTGCCGGTCGCCGCCGCCGCGAACGGGGAACAAGCCGTCGCCCAGGCCGACATTGTCTGCACTGTCACCGCCGCGGCCGAGCCCATCTTGAAGGGCGCCTGGGTGCGGCCCGGCACGCATTTGAACCTTGTCGGCTCCAGCTATGCGGGGCCAGCGGAGGTTGACAATGACCTGGTCGTCCGCTCGCGGTTCATTGCCGACAGCCGGGAGAACGTACTGAGACAAGGCGCGGAGTTTCTCAGGGCCAACGCAGCGGGTTTAGTCGATGACAGCCACATCGTCGCCGAGATTGGCCAGGTGCTAGCGGGCGAGATCGAAGGCCGCCGCTCGGCGGAGGAGATCACCGTCTACAAATCCCTTGGCCATGTGGTACAGGATTTGGCGGCCGCGTGGGCGCTCTATTCGCAGGCGGAGAAGCCATCCTAAAGCCAGCGGCCCGGCCGCGCAGAGGACTAGCGAGAGAGGTTCTTAGCCAAAAGGTATACTTGAGTTGAAAGCTTTGTTTCGCGGGTCTCGTAGTTTACAAACCGCGCGCAACCGCTCGACTGTTCGGAGTGGGTTGACCCTGCCCAGGCTGCGCCGGCTGTCGCAGACTCTCTTTCTAGGACTGTTCCTGGTCCTTCTCTGGAGAACCGGATTGCGCGGTTCGTTCCAGCCAGGCGACCTCGAGTTCCATCTGCCGCCCGCGGTGCGCGCCTTTCTGGAGGCCGACCCGTTAATCGCCATCGCCAATGCGCTGGCCACGCGCGCGCTGTATCGCGGATTGCTCTGGAGCCTGGCGATCCTCATCCCGACGCTATTCCTGGGACGGTTCTTCTGTGGCTGGATCTGCCCGCTGGGGACGCTAAATCACCTGGTCAGCAACATCCGATCGGAGAAGAAATCGGGCCGGCAGCTCATCGCTTCCAACCGCTACAAGCGGTGGCAAGGCTTGAAATACTATCTGCTTTTCGCTTTGCTAGCGGCGGCTCTTTTCGGTGCCGCGCTGTTCGGGATTTTCGATCCCGTAGCGCTGACCGTGCGATCGTTCGCGCTCTCGATTCTGCCGGCATGGAATTACGCGTTGAACGCATTCGTGGGCTCGAACCACGGTCATTCTGCGTTGCTGAACGCCCTCCTCAGTTTCAAGCAAGCGCATTTCCGTCAGGGTTTCCTGCTGGGAACGATCCTCATTGTTATCCTTGCGCTCAACCTGCGCATCACTCGCTTCTGGTGCCGCGCGCTGTGCCCACTCGGCGCGCTGCTGGGGCTTTTCTCGCGCTGGGCGATTCTGGGGCTGGAGAAGCACCCGGTCCATTGCGAGGATTGCAACCGTTGCCTGCTCCATTGCCAGGGCGGCGACGATCCCATTCCCGGCGCGCCCTGGCGCAAAGCCGAATGCCACCTGTGCATGAACTGCGTGGCCGATTGCCCGGAAAGCGGGATTCAATTCCGCTTTTTCCCGGCGGCCGCCGCCTCGGAAACTATTGAGGGCGCGGATCTCAAGCGGCGAAAGGTGCTGACCGGGCTGGCAGCCGGCGCGGTTGCGATTCCTCTGCTCCGCGCCAATACCGGCCTCAGCACCGAACCGAGCGAGCGGCTGATCCGGCCTCCGGCGGCCCTCGACGAGGAGCGGTTCCTGGCGCGCTGCATCCGCTGCGGCGAGTGCATGAAGGTGTGCCCGAACAACGCCTTGCATCCGGCATTCAGCGAAGCCGGCTGGGAAGGCATCTGGACTCCCGTGGTGGTGCCGCGCATCGGATATTGCGAGCCCAGTTGCACGCTCTGCGGACAGGTCTGCCCCACCGGCGCGATTGGGGAGTTTACGTCACGGGTGAAAGGCTGGGCCGCGGTGCCCTCTGGGCCCGGAGCGGACACCCAGCCGATCCGTCTTGGCACGGCTTTCTACGACCGCGGCCGATGTTTGCCTTGGGCGATGGCCACCGACTGTATTGTGTGCGAGGAATGGTGCCCGACCTCGCCCAAGGCTGTCTACCTCCAGCCCGCCGAGGTGACCGATGCCGCCGGGAACACGAAGCAGGTGCGGCAGCCGTACATCGATCCCGAGCGCTGCGTAGGCTGCGGCGCATGTGAGTTTGTGTGCCCAATAAAGGATCGCCCGGCCGTTTACGTAACCAGCGCCGGCGAGAGCCGGTCGAAGACCAATCAGATCCTGCTGGAACAACCGCACAAACTCGCGTCCTGGCTCCCGCAGAGCGGCGACGCACCGGGGTGGACAAGGGTGGGCGAAACACGTCTGTTTGAAGCCGCTGATCTCTGGAAATATGTGGATGGCGACGCCGAACGGTATCTGCGGGCGGGCGTCCGCCGCACCCTTACCGCGAGTTACCGGTACAGGGACACGGTGGAGACCGTTGCGGACATCTACTTGATGGATGCGCCGCAGGGCGCCGCGTCGGTCTTCGAATCCGAGCCATCCGCCGGAAGCCGGCCCGTTGCGCTCGGCGATGCGGGCAGGAGCTATGGCCAGAGCGTGACGTTTCACCAAGGCGCTTTCTTCGTTCGTCTGACGGCCTACCAGGACACGCCGCAAACCGAGGCTGCGCTGGTGAGTTTGGGGCAGGCCATTGAGCGAAAGTTGGGGCAGTAGCGACCCCTGGCCTGCACTGGCGCCCAGTGTTATAAAGGAATCGGAATACCTGAAACAGCGGGGCATCCCCTGGGGCAAGAGGCATGCGCGCCGGGCCACAATACGGCATCACTCGCAGGGGGCTTCTGCAAGTCGGCCTGGCGGGCGTTTTGGCAGGCCGGGCCGCCGCGGCGGAAAAATCCAAGGTCGTGATTGGGCGCGATCCGGGTCTGCGCGGCGGCGGGCGCTCACCCGATTCCGCACGGGTTTTGAAGATACTCGACCGGGCCATGCAGTCGTTCTACGGCGGCGATTCTTCCATCGACGCCTGGAGGAACGTGGCGCGGCCCGGCGAAGTGGTTGGCCTGAAAGTGAACTGCCTCTCCGGCAAGGGCGCCGCCACCAGCACCGTCCTGGTCGAAGCCATCTGCGAGCGCTTGCAGCAAGCCGGAATTCCGCAAAACGACATCGTGATCTGGGACCGGCTGAATTCCGACCTGGAAAGCGCCGGCTACCGCGTGGCTTCCCGCAAGGATCGGATACGGTGCGTCGGCAACGATACCGCCGGATACGACAACGAGCTGACGGTCTTTGGAAGCGCGGGCAGCTTGCTCTCGAATACGCTGGCACACACCTGCGACGCGGTGATCAACCTGCCGGTGCTCAAGGACCACGGCATCGCGGGCGTGACGCTCGCGCTCAAGAACTTATTCGGCGCCATCCACAATCCGAATAAGTACCACATCGATGCCGGCGACCCCTACGTCGCGGACGTCAACATGTTCCCGGCCATCCGGCGCAAGGTGCGGCTGACCATCTGCGACGGCCTGACGGCGCAGTATGAAGGCGGACCTTCATGTATGCCGCAATGGTCGTGGCCGTACAACGGCCTGATCGTGGCGCGCGACCCGGTGGCGCTCGACTACACGGGCTGGCAGATCATCGAGCGCAAGCGGGCCGAGAAGGGGATGAAGCCGCTGCGCGAGCTGCACCGCGAGCCGGTCTACATCGCCACCGCGGCGGATGCCCGCCACCGGCTCGGAACCAACGATCCGAACCGGATCGGCGTGGTGGAGGTGTGACTTGATGGATCGCAGGGCATTCGTTCAGTTGCTCGCGCTGCCGGCTGTAACGGGGCACGCGGCGGAGTCCGACGCGCGGTTCATCATCGAGGCGCGCTTCTACGAGAAACTGCCGTACAAGAAAATCAAGTGCAAGCTTTGCCCGCGCGAGTGCGTGATCGACGACCGCGAGCGCGGTTACTGCGGTGCGCGCGAAAACCGCGGCGGCACTTACTACTCGCTGGTGTATGCGCGGGTGTGCGCGGCTCACGTCGATCCCATCGAAAAGAAGCCGCTGTTTCATTTCCTGCCCGGCAGCATGGCATTCTCCGTGGCGACGGCAGGCTGCAACGTCAATTGCAAGTTTTGCCAAAACTGGGACATCTCCCAGGTCCGTCCGGAACAGGTAAACAGCACTTTCCTGCCGCCTAAGGATCTGGCCGCACTGACCCGCCGCTATCAGTGCCCCTCCATCGCTTATACCTACAGCGAACCGGTGATCTTTTCCGAATATGTTCTGGATTCCGCGGCGGCCGGCCGCGCCGCGGGGGTGAGAAGCGTGGTGATCAGCGGCGGCTACATTCAGGAGGAACCGCTGAAACAGTTGTGCGCTTGCGTGGACGCCATCAAGATCGACCTCAAGGCGTTTTCCGAGAAATACTACAAAGACGTGGTGAACGGCGAGCTGAAGCCGGTTCTGACCGCGCTGGCGACCATCCGCAAGCTGGGCACCTGGTGCGAAGTGGTCTACCTGGTGGTACCCACCTTGAACGATTCTGACGAGGAGTTCCGCGGACTCGCCCACTGGATCAAGACGGAACTCGGCCCCGATGTCCCGCTGCACTTTTCGCGCTTCTATCCAGAGTACCTGCTGAAGAACCTTCCGCCCACACCCTTGCCGACGCTGGAGCGCGCCAAAGCCATCTGCGACGCCGAGGGCCTGCATTACGTGTACATCGGCAATGTCCCCGACAATCCGGCCGAGAATACCTGGTGTCCGAAATGCCATCGCGCCGTGATCGAGCGCGCCGGCTTCACCGTTCGAGCGATCCATCTTGAGGGCGGCAAGTGCCGCTTCTGCCGGCAAGCCATTCCCGGCATCTGGGACGGAGCGTCCCGCATATGAAGATTCTCTCTTTCGGCATGACCGCGCTGTTCCTGCTTGCAGGTTTCCTGGTTAAAGGAGCTTCCAGAAGCGGCGGACAAGCGCGCACAATCAGGCAACCGGCGGTGGCGGGAGCATTCTATCCCGCCGACCCGAAGGAACTGGCGGGGATGATCGATGGCTTCCTTGCGAAAGCCGCTGCGCCACCGGTCGAAAATCTGGTAGCGCTGGTGGCCCCGCACGCCGGCTATCAATATTCGGGTCCGGTCGCCGCGTACTCGTATGCATTGTTGAAGGGCCGCAAATTCGACCGCGTGGTGGTGATTGCGCCCTCGCATTACGAAGCGGTCAGCTTCTCATCCGTGTTCGACGGCGCCGCCTATGCGACCCCATTCGGCCAGGTTCCCGTTGACCAGGCTTTCGCCGCAAAGCTTGCCAAAATGGGCACTTCGAGTTTCCCAATCAAGCTTTCGGGCGTGGGCCATACGCCGTCCCCGGACCGCCCGGAGCATTCCATCGAGGTCCAACTGCCCTTCTTGCAGCGGGTGCTTGGGCAGTTTGAGTTGGTGCCGATCATCATGGGAGATCAAAGCTACGACGCCTGCCGGACTCTCGGCGTGGCGCTGGCGAAGCTGGTCGCCGGTACCAACACGCTCATCGTAGCCAGCTCCGACCTTTCGCACTATCACACTTACGACGAAGCGGAAAGAATCGATCACAAGACACTGAAAGCCATCGGAGAATACGATTACCTCGACTTGTCGCGGAATCTCGATCTGCGGGTTTGGGAGGCATGCGGCGGAGGGCCGATCGTGGCCGCCATGATTGCCGCGGAACGCTTGGGAGCCAACCAGGCCAGGATTCTCCATTACGCCAATACCGGCGATGTCACCGGCGATCGCAGCCGCGTGGTGGGCTACGGCGCCGTTGCGCTGGTGAAGTCTGCAGGCGGTGCCACGGCCGCTGAGCCGCCGTTCTCGCTCAGCAGGCAGGAAAAGGATGCGCTCCTCAAGATCGCCCGCAAATCGGTCGAGACCACTGTGCGCGAGGGCAAGACTTACCAGTGCTCTGCCGGCCGGATGGAGGCGCTCGAGCAGGAGCGCGGCGCGTTCGTCACCATAACCAAGAATGGCGAACTGCGCGGTTGCATCGGATCGGTGGCGCCCGTCAAACCTCTGTACCTGATCGTGCGCGAGGTGGCTATGCTGGCAGCGCTCAGAGACACCCGCTTCCGCCCGGTTACCGCCAGCGAGTTGGGAGACCTGCAGTACGAGATCTCCGTTCTGTCCCCGTTGCGGCGCGTGATGGACACTCGGGAAATCCGCGTTGGGCAGGACGGTTTGCTGATCCGCGCGCGCGGCCAAGAGGGCTTGCTGCTGCCGCAGGTCGCGAGCGAAGAAAAATGGGATCGGGCCATGTTCCTGGAGCAGGTTTGTCACAAGGCCGGCCTGCCGGGACGTGCCTGGCAGGATGCCGACGCCGATCTCTTCCGTTTTACGGCGCTGGTGTTTGGCGAGAGCCAGCCGGCTGCGGCGCTCGCTGCGCCGGATCTGTTCCGGAAGCCTCAAGCATGGCCATCGCCGCCGGTGCCAGGCTCACCAGCGCCGACAGCACCGCCGTTTTAAGAAAACCGAACACCGGAACCAGCCAGACGCCGAACAAAGCCGCGCCCAGGCACGAGCCGGCAAGATCGAGCGCGTAGAGCGTGCCGGGGCGATGTGTCATCGGAGCACCTATCCCGGTTGCGCCGAAGAAGATCCGGCTGGCCAGCGGAAACTCGTAACCACCCAACATGCCGGAACCGAGCGCGAGCGCGGGGAATGCGATCTGGCTCGCGAGCAGAGGTAGCGTGGTGTGGGCCCGCCCGATGACGGCGAACAGGGCCAGCAGAACCAGCGGCGCCGCCGCGGCCAGCATCTGCAAGACCGCCAGAGCGCGCATCCCGCCATGCGCGGCCCGCCGCAGATCGAGCCAGCTCCCCAGCGCCATTCCCGCCATGAAGACCCCAATCAATATGGCGAGCTGCTGGTACACATAGCCGTACACCGCCTGGAACGCGAGGAGCAGCAGCATTTCGAGGCCGATCATTGTGAACCCCGTGGCCGACGCGCAAAATGCGGCTGTGAATCGCGATGTTGAATCACCACGTGCCCGACCGCGTGACGTTGCACTCTTCCCCTGAACCGCTCCCTCACAGTCGCGGCTTCGTTCAGAGCCGCGAGCGTCAGCGAGCGGTATCGAGGTGAATCCGAACCTCGCGGTCGCGGAGCTAGTCAGAAAGTGCCCTGCCACCACTAGCAGCGCCAGCACCAGCCCGGCCGCCGCCAGTAAGGTTCCGAAATTAACTCCGGCCATGGCACGGAAAAGCCGGCGGTAGCCCTGGTTGAATTGGCTGCTCCACAACGCCACATCGAAATAGTAAGCCACCGGCGCAAAATCGCGGTTCAGGGGCGTCGAAGCGAGCGGAAGGATCTGCGCCTCCAGGTCGGCCATGCGGTCCGGCGTCATGCGAAACGGGATGAAATAGTCGCTGACGTAGCTGGTTTCCAGATGACGCGCGTGCAGCCGTGCCAGCAGCTCGTCCGCACCCGAGGCCAGCACGCCCGCCTGTTTCGCCGCGAAGAAATGGACCGTCTCGCCGGGAATGGCCGTGACCTCCGGGAACACCGCCAGCAGGCTCTTGTTGATGGAGCGCAGGAATTGCCCGAGCTCCGGGCTGATGTAGTTTTCCGAAGACCGCAACTGGAAAGAGAGCAGACCCGTCCGCGTGAGTCTTCGCGACACCTCGCGGTAGAATTCGACCGTGTAGAACCGGTTCAGTTGGGCGTTCTGCGGCTCCGGCAGATTGACGATCACGACATCGAAGGCGGACCGCGTGGTTTTCAGAAACAGCCGCCCATCCATCACGTGTACGTGCACGCGAGGGCCCGCCCGCAGGGCGCGCCACTGGTTCGGAAAATACTCCCGCGCCAGATCCAGAATGGCGGGGTCGAGTTCCACATAGTCTACTCGCTCGAGCGTGGGGTGCCGCAGAGCTTGGAGAATGGTTCCATTGAGTCCTCCGCCAATCAGCAAGAGACTGCGCGGCGACGGATGCTCCAGCAACGCGTAGTGAACGGCCTCCTCCGCGGCGGGCGGATCTGGCACCGTGAACAGAACCACGCCGTTTTCGTAGACGCTGCGGCTTCCCTCCGTCCCTACCACGGCCAGGCTTCCGTAAACCGAGTTGCGCGTCGCAATCAGGCGTAAGCCGCGCCAGAAGCGCGTCTGGGAGATGGCTTCCAGTTTTTGCGGCCAACTGAAAAAGCTAACCAGCACGGCAATGCCAACCAGGCCGCCCATTGCCGCGCGGCGCAGCGTCCGGCTGGGTGTGGCGAGGCTGCATGCAGCCACCAGATTCAGCACGGCCAGCCACCAGGCGATCTCCAGCGAGTTCCAATATCGGATCAGTATCAATCCCGCCAGCATGCCGCCGCCCGACGACCCCACGGCTTCCCACAGGTAAACCGAACCTGTAGACTCACCGATGGACGCGGTGGCCGCCATTGCGTAAACCTTGCTGCCTGCCGTAAAGAGCGCTCCAGAGAGAATGCAGAGCGGGCCCAGGATGGAAAACGATGTGAGCAGCATGGAACCCGGCCCCAGCACCTCGCCCGGCACCGTCTGCAGCAGGCCTTTTGCGGCACGCATGGCCAAGATGGTGCACGGCAGGATGGCGGCGATCAGCACTTGGATGCCGGCCATCAGGCGGCGCGGCTGCTGGGCGTCCCCGGAGGAGGGCGCTGCGAAACGTCCGGCCAGGCCGCTGCCCACTGCCGTCCAGAACAGCCAGCTTCCCAGCATCAGCCCGATGGAGCTTTCGTTGCCGTAGAAGACCACCATCAGCTCGCGCAACAGCACAATCTGGGCGATGGCGGCCGTGAAGCCGATCAGGATAAGAACCGCGCGAACTCCGAATCCAGCCTTCACATCTTCAGGATTAGACGTAAACTGGTCTTGAAGTCAAAGGCGCATCCGCGATGGATCCCGAAGCTAAACCGGCCGGCCGGCGCGAAGCGATGATCCGGCTGCTTCGTCTGGGCGGGGTGGCCGGGGCCGCCGCCGGCGTTGCCGTGTGGCTTAACCGGTCCAGCCGGCACGCCGCTCCTCCGCCCGCAGCCACGGTGCGGCTGCACTTCGAAATTCCAGCGGATGTGGCGCTGCCCGAAATGGCAGTCGTCCAGGGCGGCGAGCCACCGCAGTTGGCGCGACGGGCAATCCAGGAATTGGGCGGCATCGGCCGCTTTATCTCGCGCGGCGACGTGGTGGTCGTCAAGCCCAACGCCGCCTGGGACCGCACCGCCGAACAAGCCGCCAACACCAACCCCCAAGTGGTCGCCGAAGTGTGCCGGCTTTGCCTCGAGGCCGGCGCGCGGCGTGTAATCGTGACCGATGTAAGCATCAACGACCCGCAGACCACGTTCGCGCGCAGCGGCATTGGCCCCGCCGCCCGCGCGGCGGGAGCCGAGGTGATCCTCCCCGACGACCGCCTGTTCCGCGAAGTCGATTTGCGCGGCCAGGTGCTGCACTCCTGGCCGGTGCTGGAGCCCTTTCTGAGCGCGGACAAGATGATCAACATCCCCATTGCCAAGCACCACAGCCTCACCGGCGCCACGCTGGGAATGAAGAATTGGTATGGCATTCTGGGCGGCCGGCGCCAGGAACTGCATCAGCACATTCACGAAAGCCTGGTGGACCTCGCCGACTTCATGCGGCCCACCTTGACGCTCATCGATGCCTATCGCGTGCTTTTGTGGAACGGCCCCAGCGGCGGAAGTCTTGCGGACGTCGGTTTGCAGAAAACCCTGATTGCCGGAACCGACCCGGTGATGCTGGACGCCTATGCCGCCAAAGCCTACTGGGACCTGGACTGGCGCACGCTCGAATATTTGAAGCTGGCCAGCGACCGCCATTTGGGAAGCCTGAGTTTTGAGACGGCCCGCACCCGCTTTGTGACGCTCTGACGGCGGCACGCGCGCCAGCCATCAGCCATACTGCGCATGGAGAAGCAGATGCGTTCCGACCAGCGGATCATCCTTGCCCAAAGCGTCGGCTACGTGAAACAGGCCGCCGGCAATTTACAGCCGGAGAATACGCAATAAAATGAAGGTGACCCTTCATGAAGTCCCGATTCATCGTCCTTACCCTTTCGGCGGCTGCCTCGCTATGGGCCCAGTCCGCACCGACACTCGCCGTGGATGCCACTGTCAGCCGCCATCCGATCAGCCCGCTGATATACGGCATCAATGAGTGGCCCTCTTACAACGATACTACCCACGTGTGGACCGACAGCGGAATGTCCGAAGCCATGCGCGTCGGCGTGCGCCGCTGGGGCGGCGATAACGCCACCAGCTATAACTGGCAGCTCGATATAAAGAACAACGACAGCGACTGGTACTTCACCACCTACGTGGTGGGAGATGGCGTCAACTCGACATTCGACCTGTTTCACGAGCAGAACCTGCGGACCGGCACGCTCAGCCTTGGCACTGTCCCTGTGCTCGACTGGACGCCGAAGCTGATTTCGGGCCAGCCCCTGCTGTTCAACGTGCCGCTGAGCTGCAGCTACAGCGTGGCGAAGTACGGCGCGCAAACGCAAACGGATCCGTACGATCCCGATTGCGGTCTGGGCGTGCTCACCAATGGCACCCAAATCGTCAACGATCCGAACGACGTGTACCAGCCGATCACTTCCGCCTTCGCCGCGCAGTGGGTGCAGTCCATCTTGGACAAATACGGACCCGCTAACCAGGGCGGCGTGCAGATGTGGAGCCTCGATAACGAGCCGGAGTGGTGGGACAACGTCCACATGGACATCTACCATCAGCCCGCCACGTATGCCGATATGCTGAACCGCGATATTGCCACGGCGCAGGTCGTAAAGGCGGCCGACCCGACCGCCCTGATTACCGGTCCGGTGCCCGGGGGATGGTCCGGCATGCTTTTTTCCAAGAAGGATATGGACGCCGGCTGGGGCAAGAACCCGTATTGTTACTGGGACAACCCCGTCGATCAGAACGCCCATGGGAAACAGCCTTGGATCGTTTACTTCTTGCAGCAGATGCAGCAGTTCGAGCAGCAGAATGGGTACCGCCTGCTGGATTACCTGGACGTGCATGGTTACATCACCCCGCCTGGCGTCGGCTTCGACAACACCATCAGCAGCGCGAACACTGCATTGCGGCTGACTTCCACACGAGCTTTCTGGGATCCCACCTACATCGTGCCGGGCTTCACCAACTGTTCGGGTTATTCCGACGCGAACGGCAATCAGGTCGCCCCGGCATTGATCCCCACCATGCACGGGTGGGTGAACACGAATTACCCCAACACGAAGCTCGCGATCACCGAATACAACTGGGGCGCGCTCGAAGACATTACCGGCGCGGTGGCCCAGGCGGACATTCTCGGCATATTCGGCCGCGAGCAGCTCGACATGGCGACCATGTGGCCGGATGGCAGCTTCACGCTGGGCGTTCCCGGCTCCTACGCCTTCCAGATCTTCCTCAACTACGATGGCAATGGCAACCAGTTCGGTGAAACCAGTGTCTCCGCGACCACCTACAATGCCGATGTGCTTTCCATCTTCGCCGCCCAGCGCCACGATTCCGCGCTCACCGTGCTGGTGCTGAACAAGACCGCCTCCGCGATCACCGATAGCATCAGCCTGAGAGACTTCACACCCGCCGGAATGGCCCAGGTGTGGCAGTACAGCAAGCCGAATCTCAACGCTATCGTGCGCCAGGCGGACCTCGGCGTGTCCGGCAGCAACATCAGCGCTACTTTCCCGGCATATTCGATGACACTGTTCGTGATCCCGCAGTCGCAAGGCGTCATGAGCGTGCCGCAACCTGTAATCGCCGCGGTCACCAGCGCCGCGTCGTACGATGCGAGTGCCATATCGCCCGGAGAGATCGTGGCCATCTGGGGCCAGGATCTGGGACCTGCCACGGGCGTAAACCTCCAGTACGATTCCAACGGCCTGGTCAGCACTTCCTTGGGCGGCACGCAGGTATTCATCAACGGCTTTCCCTCACCGCTGACCTACGCGGCGAATAAGCAAGTCAACGCCGTGGTCCCGTATGAAGTGGCGCAGGCGAAGACGGCCAACGTCGTCGTGGTCTACCAAGGCAACGCTTCGGCGCCGTTCCAGATTCCCATCACGGCCGTCAAACCGGGCATCTTCACCAACGACCACGGGCAGGGCGCCATCCTCCTGAACCCGGACTATAGTGTTAACAGCACGACGAACCCGGCCTCGCGCGGACAGTGGATACTCATCTACGGGACCGGCGAAGGAGTGACCACGCCCCCGGGCGTGGACGGCCGTCTGTCCTACACATTGGGAACACCCTTGCCAACGGTGCCGGTCACCGTTACCTGCTCGGCCACTATTGGCGGCCAGCCCGCCACGGTGAACTATTGTGGCGAAGCGCCGGATCTCACAGCCGGCGTGGTGCAGGTGAACGCGCAGGTTCCCGAGTCGATTACCCCAGGCGACGCGGTGCCTGTCGTCATCACCATCGGCGGCGTCTCCAGCCAAAAGGGCGTCACGCTGGCAGTGAAGTAGTCTTCCCGGACTGGGTCCGGCAAGCTGTGAGCAATCACACCTTCCGTCGCTAGCGTGCGGACTGTTCCTCCCGCCTGCTCGGTTGACACGCCACCTGGCCGGACGACATGCTGGAACTGTTACCGCGACAAGGGGGACACATGGCGCATTCCGACGATTCCATAACCCGCCGCGGCCTGCTGAGCCGCGTGGTCCCGGCAGCAGCCCTGGTTGCGGCGCTGGACTCCGTCAACCAGTCGGCAGCCCAAACTATCGGCGCGCCGCCGCGCGTCCGCGATAGCTTCGACTTCGGCTGGAGGTTCTTCAAAGGCGACGCTACGGGTGCCGAAGAGCCGGGCTTTTCCGATGCCGGCTGGCGCAACCTCGATTTGCCGCATGACTGGAGCATCGAGGGACCGTTTTCGCTGAACGAGTCGAGCGGCGGCGCCGGCGGTTACGCTCCCACCGGCATCGGCTGGTACCGCAAACGTTTTCGCCTCCCCCCGGAGCACCAGAACCGCAAGGTCTCCGTGGAATTCGACGGGGTGTATTAGAATAGCGAAGTCTGGATCAACGGCAACTATCTCGGCAAGCGGCCCTATGGATATAACAGCTTCGCCTACGATCTGACGCCGCATCTGCACGCCGCCGGCGAAAACGTGATCGCCGTCAAGGTGGACAATTCCCGCCAGCCTAACTCGCGCTGGTATTCCGGCTCCGGCATCTATCGCCACACCTGGCTTACCGCGGTGAACCCGGTTCATGTGGCCCTCTGGGGGACGTTCGTGATGACGCCGCGAGTCGCGAAAGACGCCGCCGCGCTGCGAATCGAAACCAGGGTTCGCAACGAAACCGGCGCCGCGGCGGTATGCACGCTGGCGACGGCCGTGATCGATCGCGATGGCAAGGTGGTGCAGAGTGTCGAGGCGTCCCAGGAAATCGCCGCCAACGGTGAGTACAAATTTGTCCAGGAGGAGCAAGTCGATCGGCCCAACCTGTGGAGCGTGAGCGAGCAATATCTATACAAGCTGCGCAGCACCGTGCGTGCGGGCGACCGCGTGGTGGACGAGTACGAGACGCCCTTCGGCATTCGCCAGGCCCTCTTCGAGGCCGACCGCGGATTTTTGCTCAACGGCGAACACGTCAAGCTCAACGGAGTCTGTTTGCACCACGCCGCCGGCTCGGTGGGAGCTGCCGTGCCCGAGCGAGTTTGGGAACGCCGCTTCGAGATCCTGCGCGCCATGGGCGTGAACGCCATCCGCACCAGCCACAATCCGCCCGCGCCCGAGTTCCTGGACCTGTGCGACCGCATGGGCTTCCTGGTGATGAACGAGGCGTTTGACGAATGGGAGGTCGGCAAGCCGCAGGTCCACGGCAACGGCTACTCGAGATATTACGACGAATGGCATGTGCGCGACGTCACCGATTTCGTGCGCCGCGACCGCAATCACCCGTCCGTCGCACTGTGGAGCTGCGGCAACGAAATTGGCGACCAGCTCAGCGCGAACGGCGTGGAGCTGCTGCGCGAGCTGCTGGCCATCTTTCACCGCGAGGACCCAACGCGCCCGGTCACGGCCGCCTGCGATCAGATCGCCGCCCAACCCAGGGCGGTCTCCACCGAATTTCTCCACCTGCTGGACATCGTCGGCTACAACTACGTGGACCGTTGGCGCGAGCGCCGCGAGCTGTATTACAGCATCGATAAAGCCGCGCATCCGGACTGGCGCATGATCGGCACCGAAAGCTCTGGTATGGGCGGGCCGCGCGGCGACTATCGCGGCCTGCTTCCGCCGCCGCCGGTCGAAACGGCGGCTGGCGCCAATCCGCCAGCCACGGGTGGTTTCATGGGCGGGCGCGGATTCGGCCAGTCTCGCGGACTGGACACCGAGGAATTGTGGAAATTTGTGCGCGATTACGATTACGTCGCCGGCGATTTCATGTGGACCGGCATCGATTACCTGGGCGAGGCCCGCGGCGCGGGGCATGGCAGCGCCGCCGGTGTTATCGATAGTTGCGGTTTCACCAAAGATGGCTATTACTTCTACCAGAGCCAGTGGACCGAGAAACCGGTGCTGCACGTCTTCCCACACTGGAACTGGAAGGGCCGCGAAGGCCAGATTCTGCCGGTGACCTGCTACACCAATTGCGACAGCGTCGAGTTATTCCTGAATGGCCGGTCTCTCGGCGTCAAGGGCTACGTTTTCCCGCGCTACGGCATGGTCGGCCACTATGGGCATTACCCGCCGGCGCCCGAAGGCGCAGTTCGAACCACCGATGATCTTCACCTCGCCTGGGACGTTCCTTTCGAGCCGGGCACTCTCAAGGCGGTCGGCATGAAAGGCGGCAAGACCGTTGAGGCGGAGATTGCCACTACGGGAGATCCCACGGCCATCGACCTTTCCGTGGACCGAATCGCAATCCGCGCGGACCGGCGCGACGTGGCGCATTTCACCGTGAAGGTGGTCGACGCGCAAGGCCGGATGCATCCGAACGCAGACAACGAGGTCACGTTTGAAGTTCAGGGCGAAGGCAAGTTGATCGGCGTGGACAATGGCGATATGACCGACATGTCGGACTTCAAAGGCAAGGTCAGAAAGGCGTTTCACGGAATGTGCCTGGCCATTGTGCAATCCACCGCCCGGGCCGGACAGATTCGCGTCACCGCTACCTCGCCAGGATTGAGACCAGCCAATGTAGCGGTCACCACGAAGGCGTGACGCGCCGATTTCATCGTCTGGCACGCCAGCGGTGAATGAACGCGGGTGAGTCTCTCGCTACAGCGCCTTTTGCAATCCGTCCCACTTGATATTCCAACCGCGCGCGGGAAAGCCCGGCGCGTGTCCCGTTGCGCCAACCCAACCCGCAGCCATCGTCGCCACCGCGTAGAGTAAGCCGCCGTTCCCTGGCAGGTAAAGCGGCAGCCGGCCCTTCGTCCCAAGGTTCTGTCCGCCCACCAGGTATTGGTTCTTAGGCGAATCCATCAGCAGCGCATTGACCGAATTCTCCGGTTCGCCGAGCCTCGCGGCCGTCATCGCGATCACCGGATAATCCCATCCCCACGTGGCGCCCCAGTTCCAGTGCGCCAGCACATCCGCCAGCGTCGAGCGCATGATCGAGGCGTCTATCAGCGGCGTCACTGGCAGCACGCCCAAGGCGCACAACATGGATGGGTGGTCGTTGTAAACGGTGAACGGTTCTTCTTCTATCGCCGTATAGATGCCGTTCCGCACTGGCGGCCAGGCGAGTCCCTGAATTACTTTGTCCCACTCCGGCTGGCGCGGCAACCCCAACCGCTCGCGCCAGCGCTGGGCCGTCGACAGGCCCCAATGCCAATAGGCTAACTCGTACGTGGGATTAGTAACTCTTCTTCTTATCTTCGAGTAACTTTCCTGGGCGGGAATCAGCGGTGGTCCCAGCACGTAGCGCCGGGCTGCTTCGTCCCAGGACGCATAGGAAGCCATGAATTCCGCCGTCTCGAAGACGATCTCCCGATACGCCTCCAGCGTCTCGCGGCCGAAGTTTGAGCGGTACAGCAACTCGGCATAGTAAATCGGGTGCGGCTGCTGCCAGATCAGGAAAACACCCACGTCGCTCGGCGCCTCTCTGCCATCCGGGCCGACCTGCTTCGGCCAGCGTGCTCCCCGGTAGCCCTGCAATTTGGCGGTGTCCTTCGCTCGGGGCAGAACGCAGCGGTACCACGGCATACTGCGCGCCAGAAGCTCCGGCCTGCCCCACAGCACGAAATGCGCTGCGTGCCACCAGTGCATCTCCAGGTGCGATTTGCCCCACCAGCTATTGGTCGCGAGACCGGTCTCCTGCGGCGGCATCGACCCGGCGCAGTTCACCGCCATCAGATATTGAGAGAGCACCACCCTGCGCTCCAACTCGAGGGCGCGCGGGTCGGTGCATTCCGCGAAATCGATTGCGCCACCCATAGTCCAGAATGCGGACCAGTGCCTGGCGGCGGATGCCCGGACTTCTGCAAAGGACGGTATCGGTCCCGTGTTCCCGTTCGGCGAAAACTCAATCGCCAACTCCGTCTCGTCCCGTCCTTCGCAAACTAGGCGGAAGTGATGAGCTTCCACGTTGTCTAACCGTGCCGCAGCCGGCCAGGCTGCGGTTGCCGTGTACCGCGTCTCATCGAGAATGCAGTCGAAAGTTGCCCCGCGATCGCTCCTGGTAACTCTGGTCTCATAGCGCGCCGACGAGTTCCAGTCATAGCCCACTGCCCACGAAGTCGAGGCGTAGGGAAAAGCGATCGCAATGCCGAATCCTGGTTGCCGAAGCAGGGGCGAAGCGACGCGAATGGCGAGCAGGTCGCGCTCGGGGTGGCAAACGGCCTCGACGCGCAACGGCGAGTCTCCAATCCTAAACTCGCTCGAAATCAGGCCGCTCCAGAGATCGAGTTCCTGCCTGATGCCCCTCAGATCCGCAATGGTCACCGGCCTGCCGCCGCGATCCGCGAGCGCAAGGCCGATTCGCGCAAGATGGATGCGCTGCGGATTCTCGCGTAGCCAGATCACGGCCCGCCGCACGCGCTCCGGCGCCTTCGGACTGTCGAATTCGCTGATGCCGTCCGCATAAAGGACGCTTCGCCCGTGGGAATCAAAGGGCCGCATCACGTCTCGCAAGTCGAAGTCTCCCGTATTCGGAAACGTGTGCCAGGCCCACTGCGCCATGGTGCCGAGCGGCATCCCTTTCTCATAAGCGCTGGGAAACGTTTGCAGACCCGTGATATCGGCGCTAAAGGCGAACTCTCCGTTCCCCACCTGCACGGCTGAGGTGATGTCGGGCGCGCGCAGCACGGGGTTGTGCCGTTTGACAATCGCCGCCCGGTCCAGCTTGCCGCCGCTAGCTGCGGCCAACGGCAACCCACTAGCTCCAGCCATGCCCGCGATGACTTCTCGGCGTGTCAGCGTCCTCAGATGATCTCCCTCAATCCGTTCCGGCAGCGGACAATACCATCATCAGACGACCTGGCCTGCCCAGGCCAGGCGTTGCCCGGCTGCGCCGATTGACAATCGGCGCGCAGGTTACCAACCTGCCCCACAAGCCCCCTGCTTCGCAGGCTCGCGGCTCGTCGCGCGCCAAGTCAACAGCGTCCCCCCCTTCGCTCCTCCAGCGCTCTCCACGCCCGCCGCGCCACGATCAGTTCTTCGTTGGTGGCCAGCGCCAGCACCGTGATGGCGGAATCTGCGGTGGAGACGGCGCGGTCGCCTGCTCCGGTTTCGTTTCGTTCGCGATCCAGCTTGATGCCCAAGAACTCGAGGCCCTCGCAACACGCGGCGCGCATGCGCGCGGAGTTTTCACCGATGCCGCCGGTGAAAGCGAGGGCTTCGATTCCGCCCATCGCGGCGGCATAGGCGCCGATGGTTTTCTTCACCTCGTAGACGAACACCGCCAGGGCGAGCGCGGCGTCGTGGTTGCCGGCCGCAGCGGCCGCTTCCAGATCGCGCACGTCGCCGCCGGCAATGCCGGAAAGCCCAGCCAGGCCGCCCGACTGTGCCAATTGGCGGCGCACTTCCTCCACGCTCCAGCCGCGGCGCTCCATCATGTAGAGCACTGCGAACACGTCCACGTCGCCGGAGCGCGTCGCGTTTTCCAAGCCCGATTGCGGCGAAAAACCCATGCTGGTGTCGATCGAATGCCCTCCGGCAATCGCGCAGATCGAAGAGCTGCCGCCCAGGTGGCAGCTCACCAGCTTCGGGTCGCGGCCCAACATCGCGCGCACGCGCCCGGCGATGAACTGGTGCGAGGCGCCGTGAAACCCGTATTTGACGACGCCCTCCGCCCGCCAGTCCGCAGGCACGCCGTAGAGACGGGCGTGCTCCGGCATGGTAGAGTGAAATTCCGTTTCGAACGCGCACACGATGGGCACGCCCGGCATCGCTTTCTCGAACCCTTCAATGGCCGCCAGGTAGATCGCGTTGTGCAGGGCCGCTGCCGCCAGATAGCGCCGCATCGCCGCGAGCACGCCCGCATCCACCAGAAACGTTCCCCCGTAATCCGGCCCCGCGTGCACGGCTTTGAGCGCGATGGCATCGATGCCGATGCCAGCGGTGGCGATGCGCGCCAGCGCCTCGCCGTAGTCCGTCACGCGCTCCAGTTTGCCCTGGGCCAGCACCGCTTCGCCCGGCATCTCCAGAATCTGGTACTTGAGCGACGTCGAGCCAAGGTTCGGTATCAGCAAATTCATTCAATCTCAGTTTAAGGCAAGCTAAAGCATGCCCCGCCCACGGCATCGTAAGATAAGATTTATCGCAGGAAAGGAATCATCCGCTTGACCGCCACTACCACACTCGAAGACCTGTGCATCAACACCATCCGCATTCTCTCCGCGGACGCGGTTCAAACTGCGAACTCGGGCCACCCCGGCATGCCGATGGGCGCGGCCGCTATGGCTTTCACGCTGTGGACGCGGTTTCTCAAGTACAATCCCAGGGATCCGAACTGGTTCGATCGCGACCGCTTCGTCCTTTCCGCCGGCCACGGCTCCATGTTGCTGTACAGCTTGCTGCATCTCACCGGTTATGACCTGCCGCTCGATGAGTTGAAGCGTTTCCGCCGGTTGGGCAGCAAGACGCCAGGCCATCCGGAGCGCGGGCACACGGCCGGCGTCGAAGTCGCGACTGGCCCGCTGGGCCAGGGCTTCGGCAACGGCGTTGGTATGGCGATCGCCGAAACGTGGCTCGCCGCGCGCTTTAACCGCCCCGGGCACCGCATCGTCGATCATTACATCTACGCCATCTGCGGCGATGGCGACCTGATGGAAGGCGTCACCCAGGAAGCAGCGTCGCTGGCCGGCCACCTGAAGCTCGGCAAGCTGATTTATCTTTACGACAACAACCACATTTCGCTGGCCGGCGCCACTGGCTTGATCTTCACCGAAGACGTCGCCCGGCGTTTCGAGGCTTATGGCTGGCACACCCGCGCCGTGCCCGACGGCAACGACACCGCTGACATCGCCGCCGCTATCGCCGAAGCGCAGGCCGAGAGCCGGCCCTCGCTGATCCTGGTGCGCACCCACATCGGCTATGGCAGTCCGAAGAAGCAGGACAGCTTCACCGCGCACGGCTCGCCGCTCGGCGAAGACGAATTGCTCGCCACCAAGAAGGCGCTGGGCTGGCCAACCACGGACAAGTTTTTCATTCCGCCCGAGGCGCTCGCGTTTTTCCGCACGGCCGTGGACCGCGGTGCCAAAGCGCAACGCGGCTGGCAAAGCCGCTTCGAGGCATACCGCAAGGATTACCCAGGCGAGGCGGCCGAGCTGGAGATGATGGTCGCCGGCAAACTGCCCGCGGACTGGGCGGCCGGCCTGCCGAAATGGCAGCCGGGCGACAAGGCTATCGCCACCCGCGTCGCCGGCGGCATGGCTTTGAACGCGCTGGCGCAGCGCATCCCCAACCTGATGGGCGGTTCGGCCGATCTTAACCCATCCACCGAAACCGCACTCAAAGGGCTGGGCGATTTCCAGCCGCCCGAGGCCGAAGGCCCCGGCACACAGGGCGCCGTGGGCGGCGAGTGGGCCTACGCCGGCCGTAACCTGGCTTTTGGCGTCCGCGAGCACGCCATGGGCGCCGCCGTCAATGGCATGGCGGCGCATGGCGGCGTGCTGCCCTTCAGCGCGACTTTCATGGTGTTTTCAGACTATATGAAACCGGCCATCCGCCTCGGCGCGCTGAGCCGGTTGCACGTCATCTATGTCTTCACCCACGACAGCATCGGCGTCGGCGAGGATGGCCCCACCCACGAGCCGGTGGAACAACTGGCCGGCTTGCGCGCCATCCCGGGCCTGACCGTGCTGCGGCCCGCCGATCCCACTGAAACCGCCGAAGCCTGGGCATTCGCCATCGCGCACGACGGTCCATCGCTGATCGCGCTGACGCGCCAGAGCGTACCGCATCTCGACCGCAGCAACGCCAAGGACGCCGCCGTGGCGCGCGGCGGCTACATTCTGGCCGAGGCGCCGAGTGGCCCGCCGGACGTAATCCTGATCGGCACCGGATCCGAGGTGGCGCTCTGCGTCCAGGCTCGCGAGAAGCTTCAAGCCTCCGGTGTAAAGGCGCGCGTGGTGAGCCTGCCGAGTTGGGAGCTGTTCGATAGGCAGGACGCCACATACCGCGAAAGCGTGCTGCCCAAGGCGGTCCGCAAGCGGGTCACCGTCGAGGCCGGCGCCACCCTCGGCTGGAGCCGCTTCGCCGGCGATGAGGGCGTCATCATCGGCCTGGATCGCTTCGGCGCCTCCGCTCCCGGCGGCGACGTGCTCCAGCACTTCGGCTTCACCGCGGACCGCGTTACCGATGCTGCGTTGAAGCTGCTCGGCCGCGGCGGGCAAGCCTAGTTCGATCACCGGTCCCAACTGCGAACAGAGCCACGACCATAAGGGAGTGGAGGACGGCAGGACAGACGATAGCCTTCTGCCGTTTGTCGGCCTCTCGTGCTCTAGCCGCGTCGTAACCGCGCTCTGCTGTCCGCCAGCCATCCTTGCCGCGCCAGTTAGTTCGACTTTCGTAAGCTGTCCGTCCGGGCGTTTTGCATCTTACAATGGAAGGGTGAAACTCAATCGCGCGAAACCTGAAACTCGCTGGTTCCATCTTTCCAGCATGTCCATTTGCACACTGAGATTGGCTTGCGTCGCTCTGCTCGCGTTTGCCGCGGCGGCGGCGCCGGTGCACCGTTCTTCTATCCCCGGCCGCCACGTTAAGGCAGCGCCGGTCTTCCGGCCTTTTATGCCCGACCGCTACGTCGTGGTCCTCGATGACCCGCCTGTGGCGGCCCGCTTTCCGTCGCTGGCAGATGTCGGGTCCGCCGCCGCCGCCGATTACCGCCGGCAAATCGAAGCCAAGCAGGCGGCGCTGGCGAGCCAACTTGCCAGCCGCCACATCCAGGTCACCAGCCGGGTATCGCACGTGTTGAATGCCCTCTTCGTTTCAGCGCCCGGGCACAGCATCGACGAACTGCGCGCCATTCCGGGGGTGAAATCGGTGACGCCCATGCGCCGCGCAAAGCCGATGCTAAACCGCGCCGTGCCGTTGATGGACACCCAGACCGCATGGAACGCGGTCGGCGGCCAATCGAACGCGGGCAAGGGAATCAAAATCGCCATTCTCGATTCCGGCATCGACCTCACCAACCCCGCATTCCAGGATTCTTCCCTTACGGCGCCGTCCGGCTTCCCCCTGTGCAGCGGCTTTCCCGGCTCTAGCACTTCGTGCAGCAGTTACACCAACAGCAAGGTGATTGCTGCGCGCAGTTACATGCAGTTGCTCGGCGCTGGGACCAACCCCGCTAACCCGGCCGCCAATTCGGCTCCCGACGATCCGTTCCCTCACGATCGTTATGGCCATGGCACTGCCACCTCGATGATTGTGGCAGGTGAGACCATAACCGGCCCGGCTGTTTCCACCAGTGGGTCGCCTATCACCATGGTTGGGATGGCGCCCAAGGCCTATATCGGCGTCTACAAGATCGCCGGCACGTTCGGTTACGCCAACGATGAGACCGAAATCCAGGCGCTCAACGACGCCGTAAAGGATGGCATGGACGTGATCTTCATGCCATACGGAGAGCTGGCGCTAGCTGGCTGTACCCGTTCCAGTTGCACCGGCGATCCCGTGGCCTCCGCGTTCGAACAGGCGGCCATCAGCGCCCGGCCAGCCGGTTCTCTCACCAGCACAATCCCGATTCCGATTATCGTGGTGGCCGCCGGCAACGACGGAGCGGACGGGTATTTGGACGGCTACGATTACCCCAGCTTCAACACCATCAGCACTCCTTCAAACGCGCCGGACGTGATTTCCGTGGGCGCCACCACCAACTCGCACATCATGCAGCCCAACGTGAGCGTCACCGCCGCGGGCGCGCCCTCCAACCTCAAGAACATCGTTGCGCTGGCGGGCGACTCATATTTCTTCCCGTCCATAGCGGGCGCCAATATCGCCCCACTGGTAGATGTTTCAAAAATCGGCGACCCCACGGCCTGCACCGCTCTTCCGGCCGGGTCGTTGAACAATTCTTTTGCCTTGATTGCTTATAGCACGTGCGGGTCTTCCTCGGGCGGTTGGGACACAGAGGCCCTCAACGCGCAAAATGCGGGCGCAGTGGGTTTCGTCTACATTATGCCCGCCGGAACGGCCGTCGCTCCTTTCGACTATCTTTCTGCCCCGTCCGGCATCGCGGAATACGGCCCTTCGGTTTCGATCTCCAATGGCGACGGTCTGAACCTGAAAAACGACATCGATGCGAACCCCGGCCAAGAGGTCACGATTGACCTGGGCGGACAGGAACTGGATGTCAGCGCGCTGAGCCAGTTCTCGATTTCCGCGGGCTATGACGCGCTCACCGCCAACATGGTGGCAGGTTATTCCTCGTTCGGTCCCACCCCCGACGGCCAGCTCAAACCCGATATCGTGGCCACCGGAGGCTGGGATCCTTCCGACAGTTTCTATGGCGGCTTTTATGTGCCCACGCAGAGCTTCGATGCCTACGACTCGGAGCTGTACAGCGCCAACGGATTCATGGCCGAGGATGGCACGAGTTTCTCCTCCGCCCTAGTGGCCGGCGCCGCGGCACTGGCGGTCCAGGCCCACCCCGGCCTCCGCGGCACCCAGATCCGATCTTTGATCGTCAATGCCTCCGCGGCCCAGGCTGTGGGCACGGACGATTCCAGTCCGGCTGTCCCGGTGGATGCGCAATGGATCGGCGCCGGCCTGCTTGACGCAGGGGCAGCCACCAACGCCACGGTCACCGCCGAGCCGGCCACTATCTCTTTCGGCATTCTGCAATCCAGTTCGCTTTCGATTCAGAAGACCGTCACCGTGACCAACATCGCAGCCAGTTCGGTGACGCTCACTCCGCAGGTTTCCTGCTGCACCGCGAACGGCGTCTCAGGCTCGTTGTCAGGAGCTACGGTCACGGCGAGCCTTTCCAGCAATACGTTAGCCGGCGGCGGAACCGCCACTTTGACGGTCACCTTTGTCGGCTCGCTGCCCGCTCCAGGCGAGTATTCCGGCAGCGTGGCGTTGCAGGGCTCAAGCTTGCACATTCCGTTCATGCTGCTGGTGGGCTCGGGAACGGCTTACAACATCGAACCGAACTTCGTATGGGAAGGAACGGTTCTCGAAGGCCCGCCCGGCATGGACACTGGCGCCTGGGCGTACTTGCAAGTGACGGACGCGTTCGGCGTGCCGGTTGCCAACGCTCCGGTGACGTTCTCGGTATCGCCTTCCCGCAGCCTGACCATGAACAGCGTTTCCGGCCATCCCGCTTGTTCACCGGCCTCGAGCAGCAGCAGCATCACCTGCCCCACCGATCAGTTTGGCTGGGCTTGGATGGACGTTGTGCTGGGCAACACCGCTGGCCAGCCGCAAATCAACTATAGCGCCGCCGGCTTCCAGGATTTCTTCTATGCCAACATACAAGCGCCCCCGGCCATTCTTGCTGGAGGAGTGGCCGATGCCGCGTCATACCAGACAACGCTCGTGCCCGGTTCGTACGCCGCGATTTTTGGCAGCAACTTTACCAACGCGAACTATCCAGTCTCGCAGATCCCCTTTGCGGAACAATGCCCGGCCGGCCCTTGCGTGTATCCCATCAGCTTCAACTACGTAACCGTCAGCTTCGATGTGCCTAACGCCACTTATCCCGGCTTCCCGTACTTCGTCAGCCCGGGCCAGGTCAATCTCCTTGTGCCATGGGAATTGGCGGGCCAGACTTCAGCGCAGGTCAAGGTGTCCTGGGATTTCGACTTGTACAGCAACGTAGTGACGGTGCCGATCGTTACTTACAACCCCTCGTTCTTCCAGAGCTGCAACGCCGCCTGCGCGCTCGATCTCAGCTATAAGCTGATTTCCACCGCCAACCCGGCCACGCGGGGAAATTACATTCAGCTTTTCGCCAACGGTTTGGGTCCGGTGACGAATCCGCCCGGAGACGGTGTGGCGGCCCTGGCAAGTCCGCTCTCCGAAACCACCACCACGCCGGTGGTGACCATCGGCGGCGCTGTCGTTCCCTCGAGCGATGTGCTGTTCAGCGGCCTGGCTCCCGGCTTCCCCTCTCTTTACCAGGTCAACGTCAAGGTGCCGACGAACGCGCAAACCGGCAACGTCCCGATCACGATTCAGATCGGCGGAGTAACATCGCCTGCGAGCACGCCTTACGGCACGGTGACCATTCCGGTGCAATAAAGGTGGGGCAGGCTTCGGCCGACCCCTGAGGTCTCCACATTTTCCGGGCGCGCGGGGATTCGATCAGCCGGGTTGACGCTGTGCCCTCCGGGCCCGGCTCCGAACGGAGCCACGACCGTAGGAGAGTCGTCCGCCGTAATCGCGCGACATCACACGGCCGGCGCCACTTACGACTCGGATTCGAAGGAGAGTACGGGCTCGGCCTGACCTTCTTCGGCGAGCTTCTGCATGAGGTGCGTTCCATACTCGAAGCCTTTATCGAAGGCTTCGAGGTTGAGCTTTTCGAGGGCCGGCGGCACGGAGTCCTTGACCGCGTTGCGTAGAGCGTCGGCAGCCACCACGCCGGTGACGGCGCCGAGGAAACCCACCATGACGATGTTGAGCACCACCTTGCGGCCCAGCTCTTCGGCCAGGCGTGTGGCGGGGACGCCGTAGACGCGAGCGCCGGCAGGCAGGTTGCCGAGGTGCACCAAATCCTGCTCGACGATCAGTAGTCCGCCGTGCTTGAGGTCGGGCGAAAAGCGGGTGTACGCTTCCTGCGACATCACTACCAGGACGTCGGGCCGGGTGATGTACGGGTAGAGAATCGGATCGTCGGAGAGAATGCACTGCGCGCTGGAAGATCCGCCGCGCGCCTCCGGGCCGAAGCTCTGCGTCATGGTGGCGTAGCCGCCCTCGAAAATGGCCTTGGCTTTACCCACCACGATGGCGGCCAGAATTACGCCCTGGCCGCCGAAACCGGCAATACGAATTTCCGTCAGCATTCCGCGCACCCCACTTCCGGTTCGGCATAGCGCTCGCCCAGGCTTTCGTGCATCTGCGCCTGCAGCAGGTCGTAATAATCGGGCCGCTCGCGGTCGATGAACTTGCCGACGATGATCTCGCCGCTCTTCGTCAAACCACACTCGCTGGTCGGCGCCCCGTGGCGAGTCTTGCTCGCCTGCTTGTAATACTTCATGGTGTCCAGCCCGTCGCCCATCTTGTTGCGTCGCTGGTAAAGGGTGGGGCAGGGCGAAACGACTTCGATAAAGCAGAAGCCCTTCTTCTTCATCACCTCTTCCATGGAGCGGGCGAGCTGCTTGACGTGGAAGGTGGTCCAGCGGGCCACGTATGCGGCGCCGCAAGCGTCGGCCAGTTGCACCAGGTTGAAGGCGGGCTCGAACACGCCGTAAGGTGCCGTGGTGCTCACCACGTGGCTGGGCGTAGTGGGAGCGGTCTGCCCGCCGGTCATGGCATAGGTCAGGTTGTTCACGCAGATTACCTTGATATCCATGTTGCGGCGCGCGGCGTGGATGAAGTGGTTGCCGCCGATAGCGAACAGGTCGCCATCGCCGGAGTAAACCACCACCTGCAGCTCCGGGTTGGCCAGCTTCAAACCGGTGGCGAACGGAATGGCGCGGCCGTGCGTGGTGTGGAAGGAATCCAGGCGCGCGTAGCCGGCCACGCGGCCAGTGCAGCCGATGCCGGATACTATGGCCACCTTATCCAGGTCAGCGTTGGACGCCAGCAGCGCGCGGACGAAACAATTGACGGTAGTGCCGATGCCGCATCCCGGACACCAGATGTGAGGGATGCGTTCGGTGCGCAGAAACGGCTCGACCGGGTTAAAGGCGCCCTCCGGAATCTCGCATTCGACTTCGAGTGATAGTTCGCTCACTTCACCGCCTCCACAATCGCCTTGAGAATCACTTCGGGGTCGTGCACGGTGCCCCCCGCGTGGGTGACCGGGATCACCTTGGCACGGCCGGCCGCGGCGCGTTCCACTTCTCGCACCATCTGGCCCAGGTTCAACTCGGGTACTACGAATGCCTTGACGCGGCCGGCAAGGGCGGCGATGTGCTGCTCGGGGAACGGCCAGGCCGAAATAATGCGGAACTTGCCTGCGCGCACGCCCCGTTTGCGGGCCAGCTCGATCGCCCGCTGCGCCACGCGCGAGGTGATGCCGTAGGAAACCACCACAACCTCGGCATCCTCCAGGCCGGCCGTGTCGCAGATCGCGCGGCGGTTGGAAAACGGTTTCAGCTTGTCCAGCAGGCGCCGCACCAGGCGGTCCTGCGTCGCCACGTTCATGCTGGGGTAGCCGCGTTCATCGTGCGTCAGGCCGGTGATGTGGAAGCGGTAACCATCCCCCGCTTTCACCATTTCCGGCACCAGGTCGTCGCCAGGCTCGAAGGGGCGGAACTCCGCGGGCGGCTTGTGCGTGTAACGCCGCGGCGACACTTCAATCTCTTCGGCCGGCGGAATGATGACCTTTTCCGTCATGTGGCCCACGCACTCATCGAGCATCATCATCACCGGCACGCGGAACTCCTCGGCCAGGTTGAACCCGGTAATGGTGAGATCGAAACACTCCTGCGGGGAATTCGGGCAGAGCGCGATCACGCCGTAGTCGCCGTGCGATCCCCACTTGGCCTGCATCATGTCGGCCTGCGCCGGCAGCGTCGGCAGACCCGTCGACGGCCCACCCCGCTGCACATTAATAAACACACACGGGGTTTCGGTGATGGCCGCATAGCCGACGTGCTCCATCATCAGTGAAAAACCGGGGCCCGAGGTGACGGTGAACGCTTTCGCGCCGCCCCATACCGCTCCTTGAATGGCGATGGAGGAAGCCATCTCATCCTCCATTTGGACGAAAATGCCGCCGACTGTAGGAATCCTCAACGCGAAGCGCTCAACTACCTCGGTCGAAGGGGTGATCGGGTAACCTGCGGCAAATCGCGCACCGGCTGCGAGGGTTCCCTCACAACATGCATGGTCACCGTCGAGAAAATGAACACCCGTTAAGACGCCTTTCGGGTCAGCGTGCATAGCGCCCTCCATAGATCGCAAAGTCGGGACAGTACATGCCGCACAGGTCGCATCCGCTGCACTTGTCCGACGCTACGACATGGGGGGGGTGGTAACCCTTGGAATTGAAAGCAGAAGAAAGAGCCAGCACGTGGGTGGGACAAAACTCCACGCAGAAAGCGCAGCCTTTACAGCGTTCTACATTGATGGCAACAAAACCCTTGGACACTGGAACCCTCCATGAAATGGTCGGTTCCTTTACCTGCAAGCCTCATGCCATTCACGACATTACAAATCTGAAACGCTACTAATTGGTATAGTTTGCCGGTGGGCAGGCTGGCAGGCCCAAAAAAAGAAGCCCGCGGCCGAGCCGAGAGGATTGGCGGCTCGTCCGCGGGCTATACTGGGTCCACTCCGAAGAACCCGGCGAATCCCGTTGTCTCGTGTGGCCCAGCCGGGCCTATTGGCCCGGGCCGAAGTTGGACGAGATAGTGGCCGGCGGCTTGGCCGCTAAGCTCAAGCCGCCGCCACCGGCTGCCGCTAGAGTACCCTGACTCCGAGGCTGCAGGGCAACCACGCCGGCGGCGGACCGGGATGGATCCGCTTGGCTCTGCGCGGTGACGATCACCGCATACGGCTTGGCAATACCCGCCGGAGCAGTGTAGACTCCTGCGGCCGTCACCGCGCCGGGCCGCACACCGGCCGGCGCTCCGGGTGCCACCGAAACGCTCCAGAACACGTTGCGGTTGACTGCCCCGGCGACCGTGGCGGAGAACTGTTGCGTGTCCGCCGAGCTCAGTTTCTCGAAAGTGGAGTCCAGACCGACCTGAACGGCCTCAACGGCGCCATCGCGCCGGTTGCTGGCCACCAGGATGGTCTGTTTGAGCCCGTGCGCATCCGCCCAGGTGATCGCGAGATTGTCCTCGGCGCTAGCCGTGCCCGCGACCGAAGATACGGGGCCGGGCAACGTGGCCACGCGCCGATAGGGGACGCCGACGGCGGTTACGTTTCCAGCGCGATCGGTGGCGACGGCCTTATCCCGCAGGCTGGGGGAAAGCGCCACGCAGAGAAAGCTCTGGTTGTTCCAGCGCAGTGAAAAGACGTGCATGTAAGCCGTCAGGTGAACCTCGCGGTTCGTGGCCGGATCGTTGTAAGTAATGTCGTGGACGCGGACCGCTGTGGCCGCTTCCAGGCGCGGCATGGCGATCCGGAAAACCGCCGATGCGCCGGAAACGTTCTGCACGAGCTGGTAGTAGCCGGCCGTGCCGGACACGGCGGAGGCGCTGGCACCAGGCCACAAGTCATTACCGCTGGCGGTGACGCGGCTCTCTTCGCCCGCCGCTAATACCATTTTCGAGCCGGCCGGTTCGACCATCCGCAGCGGACACACAGGCCGCGCAAAAAGCGGAACCAGGGAGCCCGTCGGCGTCAGCCGCGAAAGCTCGAAACAGCCGAAGGCGGAGAACGGCGCGGTAACCTCCAACGGAGCCGAGCCCGCGTTGCGCGCGGTCAAGGTCAACACTGCGTCCTCACCTGGGAAATATATACTGCGATCGAGAGCGATGGTGCTTACGAGCCGGCCGCTGTTGCTCGCGGGAGAAATGGTGGTTTGCGCGAACAGCGTGGAGCAGACGATTGTGGCCGGGATTGCTGCCCTGAAGAGGATTCTGAAGATCAACATAGTAAGCCGAGCCTCCTTGGCCCATCCTTGGCTGGGTTGCCCCAGCGAAACCCAATGCCCAAATACAAGTCCCTAGAGTACCTATCAGAGTACTAGTTTAATTTCTAGTGCTACTAGTACCATGCTAGGGGCAGTGCTGCCAAGACCAACTTTGGTTAAGGGTGGCCTACCACGAAAGGTAGGGTCCGCAGCCCGTTTCCTGCAAATGACGGCGAACGCGTTATGATGGACGCCGTGCGGGTGGCAGACGCCGGCGGGACCCAGGAAGCAACGCAAGGGATCGAGGCCGTGTGCGGCCTGGCGGAACAATACCGCGAGGCTCTCTGCCGGGCCAGGCTCAGCATCCGGAGCCCAGGCTTCGAGTGGTACCCCTACGACACGCTGTCGTCCCTCACCCACTGCAACCACCTGCTGCGCGGCGCCAATCGGGCGATGCTCGGGCCAAAAGGAGAAGGGCGCAAGATCCTCGACCTGGGCTGCGGGGATGGCGAGCTGGCGTTCTTTCTGGAATCGCTAGGCTACCGGGTAACCGCAGTCGACCATGGGGTTTACAATCACAACGGTATGCGTGGGGCGCGCGCCCTGAAGGCAGCGCTCGGGTCCGCGGTGGAACTGGTCGAGCTCGATCTCGACCGCCCCTTCCAATTGCCGGGTGGGCCGTACGATTTTGCGTTTCTGCTGGGCATCCTCTATCATCTGCGCAACCCGTTTCACGTTCTTGAGGAACTGGCGAAGCACGCCGCCTTCTGCTTTCTGAGCACGCGCATCGCGCGCCGCTTTCCGGGAGGGGCGCCGATGCCGAAAGACGTTGCGCTGGCATACCTGCTGGATGAGACTGAGCTCAACAACGACGAGAGCAACTACTTCGTATTTTCCGAGCCGGGCTTGCGGCTGGCGCTGAAACGCACTTACTGGGACGTGCTCGACTTCCTTTCGGTGGGCGAAACGCGCCGGTCTGACCCGGTGCGCCCCGACCGCGATGAGCGCGCCTTCTGCTTTCTGCGGAGCCGCTTCGACCGGCTGGCTAACGTGGAACTGCTGGATGGCTGGCACGAGGCCGAGGGCACCGGCTGGCGCTGGACCGGGCGGGAGTTTTCCTTTCGCATCCGTGCCACCGGCGCCACTCGGGCGCGCGCCGTGGCGATCGATCTGTTTCTTCCCGACTCGCTCTTTGCCGTCAACGGCGCGGTGACCCTGGCCGGCACTGTGAATGGCAGCCCACTGGAGCCCGCCGAGTTCCGTCGCTCCGGGGCGCAGGTTCTGGTACGTCCGCTGCCGCTGGGCGTGGAAGACATGGTGCTGCATTTCCGCGTGGGGCCCGGCCTGGCCGCCGACCAGCATGACTCGCGCGAGCGCGGCGTAGTGGTGGTATCGATCTCGGTGGAATGAGCGGCGCGAGCCGCGTGCGGTTATTCTGGAACCAATGGATCTGGTGCGTCCTTTCGGGAATTCGAAGCCATATTCCGGGCTGCTCCTCAGTGCGCGCCCGAGCCCGGCCGGGCATGCCCGGCCCCTGGAGTTTCTACATTTTCGTAAGCGCCACTGTAGCGCCGGCGGTCTTGCCTGTACGGAATCATGACATCTGCGACATTCGGTATCAAGACATCTGCGACATTTTTGGGGTAGGATTCTCGGCCGAGAGTCGAGGAAATCATGCCCTGGAAGAAGGCGGATGTGCAGGATCAGCGG
>JBAVEN010000105.1:0-3969 GCA_049587755.1 Bryobacteraceae bacterium
CCGCCCGCGCCGTGCGCGCCAAAGCCGCCCGCGCCGCGCGGTAAGGCAAGCCCGCGCGAGCCGCACCAGCGTCCAGCTTGCGCGCGGCATACCCGAATGGGTTACCCTGAACTCTTTAAGGAACAAAACAGCTTAAGGGATAGAACATTGCCAAGGGCCAAAATCACGGCGCTCGGATGCTATACGCCTCCCCGCGTCCTCACCAATCAAGATTTGGAAAAGATGGTCGACACCAACGACCAGTGGATCATGGAACGCGTCGGCATTCGCGAGCGTCATATCGCCGATGCGGGCATGGCCACTTCCGATATGGCGATTGCCGCCGCCCGCTGCGCTCTGGAACAGCGCGGCGTCGATGCTTCGGAAGTGGAGGCGATCATCGTCTGCACCGTCACGCCGGATCACATGTTTCCCTCCACTGCCTGCCTGGTGCAGCATGGGCTCGGCGCCAAGGGCGCCTGGGGGTTCGATCTGATCGCGGCTTGCTCGAGTTTCGTTTATGGCACCACCACCGGCGCTAACCTGGTGATGGCAGGCACGCACAAGAAGGTGCTGGTGATCGGCGCCGACACCATGAGCCGCATCATCGATTACACCGACCGCGCCACCTGCGTCCTGTTCGGCGATGGCGCCGGGGCGGTGCTCATCGAGCCGGCCGAGGATGGCGACGGCCAGCTTGGCTTCCTCGATTTTCTTGGCGAGGTGGACGGCTCGGGCGGCGACGCACTCATCATGCCGGCCGGAGGCAGCCGCTTGCCGGCCTCGCATGAAACCGTCGAAAACCGCCAGCACTACGTGCACCAGGCCGGCCAACAGGTTTTCAAATACGCCGTGCGCAAAATGTACGAAGCCTGCCGCGATATCCTGGCGCGCAACGGCCTCACCGTGGCGGACCTGGCGGTGCTGATTCCGCACCAGGCCAATTTGCGCATCATTCAGGGTGCCGGCGAGCGTCTCGGCATCCCGCCGGAGAAGATCGTCATCAACATTGACCGGTACGGCAACACCACCGCCGCCACCATTCCCCTGG
Organism: Bryobacteraceae bacterium; assembly: GCA_049587755.1. Taxonomy (GTDB): domain Bacteria; phylum Acidobacteriota; class Terriglobia; order Bryobacterales; family Bryobacteraceae; genus Bog-375. Next base: position 1,031 of record JBAVEN010000105.1, read on the forward strand.
CCACGCGCGACGCCATCCGCGAGGGACGGCTCAAGAAAGGCGGCCTCGTCCTTTTCGCAGCCGTGGGCGCCGGCTACACCGTAGGCGCCAGCCTTTGGAGATGGGCGTATTAAGCTGAGGGTCTCGCCGCCGCGCCAACGTACGGCTTGTAGCCGCCGCGCCGCATGATTTCGAGCGCTGCGGCCTGGGAGTCCGGCAGCACATAGAAGAACGCCCCAGTGCGGGTGCTGCCGAAGACGATGCCGCCGCGGTATTCGTCGGCCTCCACGCCGTAATCCACGCCGGCTTCGGTGAGCAGCGCCTCCAGCTTCAGCGCATCGCGGAGCCGCTTGGCGATGTAGATCAGCACGGGCTCGTGGCCGTCGAAAAACTCAGCTTCCTGTTTCATGGAGCATTCGCTACCAGTGTAAGCGGGATGCGGGCGAGGCGGAACGGCCGAGGTATTGGTGGGGACGCTTGCCCCTGTCATCGGGAAGCGCGCGCCCGCCACTTCAAATCGCGCGCGATCCGTCTCAACGCCGCCCCGGCCGGATGTCGGGTGTTCCCCCCTGGCCGTAGCCGCCCGCGATCCCGGGCGTGCCGGTCTGCCCGTTCGCTCCGGTCTGTCCGCCCGGACCGATCTGTCCGCTCGTCCCGGTCTGTGCCGGTTGGTTGAACGTGCCAGCCTGGCCGGTGGAAGCCGTCATACCTGGCGACGAAAAAGGCGAAGAGGAAGAGGAGGCCGCAGACGTCGAAGGCGTGCCCATCTGGTTGCCCACCAGCATGCTGCGCGGGTCCTGGCGCGGGCGGTCTTTGCTCGGGTCGTAAACGAACTCCCACTCCTTGTAATTGGTCCGGTCGTTGTAGACCATGATGCCCTCGGCATCCAGCTTGCTCGCCACCCCCGCCATGCCGCCGCCGATCACCGTGCCTTGCGTTTGCCCAAGCCCCGCAAAGCCGCCCGGCTTCGGACCACCCAGCAGGGCGTTGAGCATGTTCCCGGCCGGGCTGCTCGGCGACAGGCCGAACCCCGGTGCCATCGGGTTGGCCGCATTCGCCGGATTCTGGCCGCCGGCAAGCCCCGCCGCGTTTCCTTGGGTGCCGGCCAGCGTGCCGCCGCCCACCGTCGACCCATAGTCGCCCACCGACGACCCGCCGCCCGTGTTGCCGGCATTTTGGCCGTTCGCCCCGTTGTTCGCGCCCGGGTTGCTCCCCGGCATTCCCGGTTGCCCCGGCAGGCCTGGCGGCTGTCCCGGGAACTGGCCCGGGAACTGCCCTGGCATTCCTGGAATCCCGGTTCCGGCCGGCGCGGCGCCAAACGGCATCACCGGCCCGCCCGGCGTGCCGGGAGTCCCTGGCGGCTGTTGTCCTGTTCCACCGGTTGCCCCGCCCGGCTGGAAAAATCCCGCCGTTGGCCCGGCGCCCGGCTGCGCCCCATTCGGCTGGCTGCCCGGCTGGATCGGCTGCCCGTCCGGGCCGACTCCGCCACCCGTGCCCCCTTCACTCGCCCGCCGCCGGCTGGTCGCGTTCGGCGACGCCTGGCCCTGGTTAGCCAGTTCTCCCAGCCCCGGCAGCGCACTGATGTTCTGCCCCAGCGTCGTATCTTCCGGCTTTCCGCTGTCCTTCGGCTTGTTGAGCAGCGAATCGGTCAGCACGCCGCCCTGCACATGAATGATGCGCCATTCATCCTTCCCCGTCATCGGGTCCTTGTAGCGATGGCGCAGGAAGCGAAGGTTGTTGTATCCCCGGTCGAGATCGTCGATGTCCGCCGGATACCGCGTCCCCTTGTTGGCCCGCAGGAAAAGCTGAATCGCCCGCTTGAACTGCTCGCCGCGCTCGATCAGCAACTGTTCCTTGGCGCGCTGCGATTGCATCGCCACCCGCGGAAGCTGCGCGTATAGCATGATGCCGATTACCGCCGCCATCAGAAACACCAGCAGCAGGGCGAAGCCGCGCTCCCCGCCGCGTGCGCCCTGTTCTGGTGGGGCAGGCTTCAGCCTGCCAACGCCTGGTTGCGGGCGCATTCTTGCAGAGTCATTCCCGGATGCACGACATGAAAATGGTAAGTTCTTGGATCCCGGGGAAATCCGCCTGCGTCCCAACCTCGAGGCGCACGGCGCCACCCCTCCAGCCCGAAGGGCGTCAGAAAATAGCCCACGGCGTGAGCCGTGTGGAAGCCCGACGCTTCCCCTCGCAGCCCCGGAACGGGGCGGAAGAGCGGTGGGGAGGAGTCTTCCGCCCCGTTCCGGGGCTTTGCGCCTTGAGATCCTATCCCGACGGCTCACGCCGTGGGCTACGATCTTTCGCTCCTCCGGAGCTGGATTTCGCACGCTGCCGCTGGAACCTCCACCCCACCTTGGTGTCGCGCACGCCTCGCTCCCTCCCGCGCGCATCCTCATACCTGTTTTTCCTCGGCCAGTGGCACCGTCTCCTGGCGCTTCGATTGCGTGTCCTCGACCACCGCCGAGGTCAGGCCGATGCTCACCAGCCGGTAGCTGCCGGCCACCATGTCGCCCACCGCCCGGATCAGGATCTCCTCGCCCTTCATAAAGAATGCGGTGCGCTTGCCGTTCGGCCGCACTGTCGTCAGCCCATAATATTTAAACGTGATGGGCGGAAGCGGCGGCGGACCGTGGGCCACGGCCGGCGCTTTGTCGAAGACGTCGGGAGGCCCGGGCAGCCGCTTCGCCACCACGATTTTCGGCTCCGGCCCCTTCAGTATCGGCGGCGGTGGCGGGCCTGTCTGGAACAGGTTGCGCCCGTTCCCCGCTGGCGGCACGTCCTGCAATTTGGCCAGCAGGTCGAGCCGGATCTTCGGGTCCACCGTGTTGGGATCGATCCGGTCCTCCGGGTTCTTGGAATGCAGCACCGGATGGAACTCCTCGCTGCGAATGCGCGCCGCCGCCGGCCTGGCTGCCTGCGCCGCCGCGCGCGGTCCCGGCGCGCTGGCCGCCGTAGCC
>JBAVEN010000106.1:0-62056 GCA_049587755.1 Bryobacteraceae bacterium
GAAAACGACGAGTAACACTGGCCGGTTTCGCCCTCCAACCTCATCAGGCGAAAACCGCAGCGGTACAGTTATCCCCAACGCTCACAGCGGTCGAATCGGCCCCCACGGATATCTTGGACAGATGTGGTACTGTACCTATAGCTTAAGCGGAAGCCGTACCGTTTCCAAGCAAAACAGTGCTCGCTTTAACGGCTGCTTCTATAAGCCGGACTCACGACTGCACCTGCTAGCGGAGTAGCTCGATCCACGCGAGCGTTAAGTACCAATATCGGCAACCGTTCGTGGCCAACCCACGCGCTTGCGGGGTGTGGAACGCAGTACGTTTCCAGTACCGATTTTTCCGGCATCCAGCTATTAATCAGCCCCTGCTTCCTATAACATTTTTCGTATGGCGACCGGAACAGCTGATTCGCTACTGGCTAATCTGTACGCCTATTTCTCGATGTGGTGGGCGCAGCGGACTGAACGTCGGTTTGCGGTGCGACGGTACCGGCTAGAGCTCAGAGCAGCTCGACGCCTTCGGTGCCCGCTCTGAACGGCGACGACTCCTTCGCGGCGATTCCTGGCAGCACCCTGCAAGCAGGAGTGCACCCGGCCGGCGTGCGCCGGTCGTCCGCGTGGCCGAGGCGTAGGAACGGAGCACCATTCAGAGCGCCAGCAGGCCGTGCCCACCTCTGTCATGCTGCGGGTGGCGAACTAGCAGATCCAATTCCTTCTCGGGCACACATCGGTGCAGACGGCAGAGCCTTCTCTGGGGTGCCAAACCGTCGAATGAGCCTCGCTCAGCCATGGGCGGCGCCGATCCACGCGAGCGATATCTCTTATCGGAAGCTGCGTCTGGGCGACGGCCAACACGAGTTGCGGGCACGCGCCGCGGATCGGATCAACTGATTGATGGCCGCGGGGCAGCACCGGGGCAGCACGTCAGCCCTCCGTAGGGCCCTTCACGCCCAGGTGGCGAACTGAACTGGACCGAAAACACAACTACTTAGACCCAACTGAACCGAACTGAACTGGCGGTCACCGGGTTCGATTCCCGTTAACTGTGGCACATTTCTCTGGCGAAATTCCGAGAATCTTCGCCCGGCTCGCCGACCGGCTCGGCACGTTGTGTGTCAACGCCCATCCGAGCTTCCGTTACAATGCTTCGGCGACGCGACCATGTTGGCTCCTCCGGCGCTGGTAACTAAGCGGGGCAATGATTCTCGGAATTTTCTCTCAGCTCAGCATACACCTCAACGAGAATGTTCTCGCGCCGGGCTTACGATCAAAGGGTGGAGAACGCACAATCGAGTCCGGTGGCGTTCTAAGTGGGATCACGCGCCGATCGTCTTGTGCCGCGTCTTGCGCCAAAACCGGCTATCCAATGACCTCACCGGGGGTGGCCCCAAAAGCCATAGAAGGCTGACTTGCTCTCCGGGCACACGCCGGGCAGAAATCCATCTCCCGCCGGTGAGCCAACGGGAAATAAGCTGGTTACAGACGTGATCCCAAGGTCTCCAAAACCTTTATTCGTCGGTTCGATTCCGACCCGCGCCTCCAACTGAAAACAAAGGGAAATCATCTCAATTCAGTAGATTTGATCCTCTGCTGGCGATTCGCAGTCAGTAGCGATCGCGATTCATGACCTCCGCGGACGGCGCTACGCGCGGAGTGAACGCGGCACCGCGGGCCGCCCGGCGACAGTCAGGCCGTGCCATCTGAAATCTGATATGAATGAATCGATGAGCGGGCAAGCATCGGTTCTGCGCTCCGCCTTGGAGCAGCGGAAGGCCCTGGTGGTACCGGGGTGTCACGACGCGCTGAGCGCGAAAATCGTCGAAAGCGCGGGATTCGCGGCGACACAGATCAGCGGCTTCGGGGTTGCCGGGAGCCTTCTCGGCAAGCCAGATGTCGGGTTGGTGGATATGAAAGATGTCCTCGAGATCACCGGACACATCGCGCGGGCGGTGGCGATTCCGGTGATGGCCGACATCGACACGGGCGGCGGCAATGCCGTCAATGCGGCGGCCATCACCGAGCGGCTGATCGAGATGAATGTCGCCGGAGTAAACATCGAGGACCAGGTGTTCCCGAAACGGTGCGGGCACATGGAAGGCAAGCAGGTGATCCCGGCCGAGGAGATGGCGGGGAAGGTCCGGGCCATGGCCGACGCGCGCGCACGGTTGGGCGCCGACATCGTCATCAACGCGCGCACGGATTCCTACGCGGTGAGCGGGCTCCGGGAGGCGATCTTCCGCGCCAACCTGTACCTGGAAGCGGGCGCCGATATGGTGTTTCTGGACGGGATCGGAACGCGGGCAGACATAGAACGCGCGGTGCGCGAGATTCGTGGCCTTCTTTCCGTCAACCTGATGGACGCGGTTACGGGGGTGAAGACGGAACTGATCCCGATTCCGGAGCTGGCGGCCATGGGCGTGGCGCGAGTGAGCGTCCCGGTGGCTTCGATCATGGTGATGCACAAAGCCCTGTCGGATTTCTTCGCGACGCTCAAGGCCTCGCCAACCGGCATTCTGGCGGGCGAGACGCACCGCCTCACCAGTTTTGCGGACTACACCAGGTTTGTGGGGCTGCTGGAGTATCGCGCAATGGAAGGCAAATACCTGCCGGCTGCGGCTGCAACGAAGTAGGGGGTTGCGATGGGCATGACACTGGCGGAAAAGATTCTGGCCCGCGCATCGGGCCGGGAAACAGTAACACCGGATGAAATCGTGGTGGCCCGCGTGGACCTGGCGATGAGCCACGAAAACGCCGACCTTGTGCGCAAGAGCTTCCTCGAAATTGGCGCGCCGAAGGTCTGGGACCCGTCGCGGATCGTGATCATTTTCGATCACCGGGTGCCCGCCGAATCGGAGAAGACCGCTGCGACGCACAAGGCGGTGCGCGAGTTTGCGGCGACGCAGGGAATTCAGCACTTCTACGATGTAGGCCGCGGCGGCATCTGTCACCAGGTGCTGCCGGAGAACGGACATGTCAAGCCCGGAATGGTGCTGGTGGGGACGGATTCGCACACCACCACGCACGGGGCGTTCGGGGCCTTCGCCACAGGCATTGGAGCCACGGAGATGGCTGGGGTCTGGACCGAGGGCGCGCTATGGTTCAAGGTGCCAGCCACGCTGCGCATCGAGGTGAAAGGCACGTTGCGGCCGTGGATTTCCGCGAAGGATCTGATTCTGTATACGATCGGCAGGCTCGGAGCGGCCGGAGCGGATTACCGCGCGGTTGAGTTCGACGGCGCGGCGATCCGGCGCATGACGGTGGCATCGCGCATGGTGCTGGCCAACCTCTCGATGGAGATGGGAGCGAAGGTGGCGTTCACGCCGGTGGATGAGACGCTGCTGGACTGGCTGCGCGCACGGACGCCGGAGCGGCTGGAGAAGATCGGGCCTGACGCGGATGCGCGCTACGAGCGAGTGCTTGACATCGACGCGGGCGAGGACGTGCCGGAGCCGCAGATTGCCTGCCCGCACGCCGTAGACAATGTGAAACCGCTGTCGGCGTTGGGCGAAGTCCCGGTGCACCAGGCGGTATTGGGATCGTGCACGAACGGGCGCCTGGAAGACCTGGAGATTGCAGCGCGCATCCTGGCGGGGCGGAAAGTACATCCGCGAACGCGCCTGGTGGTGGTCCCGGCGTCGCAGCCGATTTATCGCGAGGCGATGCGCCTGGGGTACCTGGACACACTGGTGGCGGCCGGCGGGATGATCGCACCGCCGGGCTGCGGTCCGTGCGTTGGAGTGCACCAGGGGATTCTGGCGGCGGGCGAGGTCTGCGTCTCTTCGACCAACCGGAACTTCATCGGAAGGATGGGCAGCAAGGACTCGAAAGTGTACCTGGCCAGCCCGGCGGTGGTGGCGGCGTCGGCGGTGGCGGGGCGGCTGGAGCATCCAGGGTCGATTGTGAAGGAGAGCGAACCATGTCTGGTGGAAGCCTGAAATTGCGCGGAGCGGTGCGGGCGGTGCTCGGGGACAACATCGATACGGACATCATCTATCCGGGCCGGTATCTGAATATTACGGACCGGGAGTTGACGGCGGAGCACCTGTTCGAACTGGCGTATCCGGAGATCCGCGCGGCGATCCGCCGCGGCGAGTTCCTTGTAGCGGGCAAGAACTTCGGCTGTGGGTCGAGCCGGGAACAGGCAGCGGCGGCGCTAAAGTTCGCGGGTGTGGGCGCGGTAATCGCGGGCTCGTTTGCGCGCATCTTCTACCGGAATTCCATCAACCTGGGACTGCCGGCGATGATCGCCCCGGAGGCCGCACTGGCATGCGCAGTGGGTGACGAATTGGAGTTGGACCTGGCTGCGGGCGAGATTCGAAACGTGACGCGGGATCGCGCGATCGCGGCTGCCAAGCTTGATCCGCGCGCCATCGAGCTAATCACGGCGGGCGGGCTGATTGCGTATTTGAAGCGGAAACACGCGGCCTGAGAGCCGCGGGGGAGGATGGAATGCGCAAATACCGGATTGCCTGGCTGCCGGGCGACGGAATCGGCCCGGAGGTGTGCGAGGCGGCGCGCGCGGTGCTGGACGCGGCGGGGTTCGAGGCGGACTACCTGCCTGGGGACATCGGGTGGGAGTTCTGGCGGCGGGAAGGCGATGCCCTTCCGGCACGCACGCTCGAGCTGCTTCGCCAGACGGACTGCGCGTTTTTCGGCGCCATCACTTCGAAACCGGCTTCAGAGGCAGTGCGGGAGCTGGCGCCCGAGCTGCGAGACCGCGGCCTCACGTATCGCAGCCCCATTGTCCGCATGCGGCAGATGCTGGACCTGTATATTTGCCTGCGCCCTTGCCGGGCGTTTCCCGGGAACCCGCTCAATTACCGCGAGGATATCGACCTGGTAGTGTTCCGGGAAAACACCGAGGGCATGTACATCGGCGTGGAGTTCCCCAGGATTCCGCCGGAGTTCCGTGCGGTTCCGGCGATGGCCACGCTTCCCGACGACGCGGCCATCTCGATACGAAGCGTCACACACAAAGGTTCACGCCGCATCGTCGAGGCGGCCTTCGAACATGCCCAGAAGCACGGGCGCCGCAAGGTGACCGCGGTGCACAAGGCCAATGTGCTGCGCGCCACGTGCGGGGTCTTTCTGGAGGCGGCAAAGGAAGTGGCTGCGCGCTATCCGCAAATCGACTTCGACACCGCCAACGTGGACGCCATGAGCATGTGGCTGCTCAAGAACCCGCTGAACTACGACGTCATCGTGACCACCAACCTTTTCGGCGACATACTTTCGGACCTCTGCGCCCAGATGGTGGGCGGCATGGGGTTCGCCTACAGCGGGAACATTGGAGACGCGTATGCAGTGTTCGAGCCGACGCACGGGTCGGCTCCGAAATACGCGGGGCAGTGCCGCGTCAACCCGCTAGCAGCGATTCTGGCCGCCGGGATGATGCTGGAATGGTTAGGGGAAGCGGACAAGGCAAGGGAGATCGAACGCGCGGTCTCAGACGTCATCGCTAAGGGCACGCCGAGAACATACGACATGGGAGGCAACGCGGGAACCATGGATGTCGCCCACGCCGTTGCCGGATGTCTTCAGCTTACGCGCGTTGCGAGGTAACGAAGATGCTGCAGATCAGATCGACGCACGGATTTCACGCGACCGCAACCCGGTTGCAAGCGGCCACCGAACAAGCCGGCGGCACTGTTCTGGCCGTCACCGATATGGGCGCCCTATTGCGCATGGATGCGGGCCAAGGCATGGCCGAACCGGCGGCAGCCACGGCATTGACGCTGTGTTTCACCGACCTCTACGCAGCGCTGCTGGCGGCCGACATTCGTTTCGCGGCGTTCCTGCCGCTGCGGGTGGCGGTGTGCGAGAAGGCCGGGGGCATATTCCTGGAATCCGTTTCGCCCCGCGAGTGCTGCAGGGATTTGCACCGGTTGGACCTGGAAGCCCTAGCCACGCGACTGGAGGAGCGGTTGCGGAACGTGATCGAGAGCGCGGCTGTTTCCGCCGCGTCAGTCACGAAACCGCATAAGCCGACCGAGGACCAAGTGAATATGCGGGCAGCGCTGCCGCAGCGCGTGGACTGCCACGGGACAAAGATTGAGGATCTGGCCGGCACTGGAAAGGTTGACGCCCAAGGCGGGTGACGGGCTCAGGCGGCCCCTCGTTGCCGGCGCGATGATCCGCGCAACGCGCTCAGAATGAACTGGTGAACTGGGCACCGGCGCTGACTCCCCAAAAGGAAACCGAGGATGAAGCAGACCCAGACAAGGCGTCCTTATGCGGCGCGGTCAGGCGGCCAGCACGATAGAGTCAGGTGGTCGTAGCTGCGGGCTTCGCGCTGCGGTCGACCTGCGGGCGTGTGCAGCCTCTTGTGAAACACCTCGGATGGCTGGTGCGGCACAGAAGGGCTTCCAGGCGAAACCCCGGTTCCCGGCCATAGGCCTACAAACGGGGCCAGCTTCGAATTCGGGATTACTGTGGGCTGTAGCGCAAGCGGACCTGCACGGCCAGGGGCGCGCCCGGCTTGACGGCGACTCGATATACGGTCTGCGGGGGTGGATCGTCTTGGGTCAGCAGGCGGGTTCCCCCGGCGGCGGCGTTCTGCTCGGCCGGCGTCCAGGGCCTGCCGGCGCCGCCGGAGAGCTCGAACACTTCGGGTTTGCTGCCGCCCCACTGCTTCTCCCAGGCTGAGACCAGATCCTCCGGGAGGGTAAGTGCGCTGGGTCCGATGGCGATTCCCTGGAGAGGCTGGGGCGTGAGCAGCACGGTTAGCTCCTCCTCCGCCTGGTCCGGACGGCTGCGGCGGAGCGTGAAGAAGTTAGGCTGATCGCTCTGGGCGGGGATGTCGATCGGCCTGCCGGCCATCACCTTGTTGTCGCCGTTGCGGGTGCGCGTGGTTGGAAAGATGAGGTACGGCTTGCCGCGCTCGCCGGAGGCATAGCGTTCGCGGTCGATCACGTACAGATAGCCGCGCTGCGGGGATTCCAGAGTGAGCCGGACGCGGTCGCCCGCATGCAGCCGGGTGGTGGACGACACGCGCACGGGGGTCCACTGGGTGGTCTCGCTTGCCTCCTGGACCAGAATCCGGGCGCCGGCATCGTTGGCAGCGGCCGGCCGAAGGCGCCAAATGGTGACGCCGATCTCGCTGGCTAGCGGCGAGCGCCGCAGGGAGTTGACCATTCGTGGATCGAGCGGTTGGTACTCCGGCTTGGCCTTCATCAGCGCGGCGGCGCTCGCGGCAGGCCGCGCCTGGACAACATCTTCGGGCACGATGCCGCGCTCGCCGGTTTGCGTGGCGGCGAGCGCGATACTGGCGAGCATCATTCCCATTGCCATGCTGCGAGGTTCGGCGACAGTCATCTCCAGTCTCCCTGCTGCACGAAGGCAGCCCAGTAATAAGGCGATTGCCATTCCTTGTGCTTCCGCAGTTCGAGTTGGGCATCGCGCAGCGCCTCGGACGGCCGCTTGCCGCCGCGAAGCATGTTGCGATAGAAATCGGCCATGAGGGCGGCGGTGGCGCGGTCGTTGACGCTCCACAGGCTGACGATGACGCGCGGAACGCCGGCGTACATGAAGGCGCGGGTGAGACCCATGAGTCCTTCGCCGCGCACCTCCTTACCTAGTCCGGTCTGGCAGGCGCTGAGGACCACGAGGTCGGCGGACAGCCGGCTGTTGGAGATATCGTTGACGCGCAGAAAGCCGTCCACGGTGTGGCCGTCCCGATCGATCTGAGAGAGCACCAGGGCGGAAAGCTCGGGGCGCTCGGTATCGAGGTAGCCGTGGGTGGCGAAGTGGAGATAACGATACTGGCCGAGCAGGCCGCTGAGGGCTTCGGCGCGGCTGGCCGCGAAGCCGGTGGCTCTGAGGTCGGAGGAGTTGTGCGCGACGCGGAGGATCTCGTCGGCTTCCAAAGAGGTGAAGGGCAGGCGCGGGATGTGCAAGCGGGCGCCGGTGGTTCCGCCCTGGGTGACGGCAACTTGCTCAAGCAGACGCGAGCCGTTGGCCTCCAGCAGCGGGGTGGGAGCCGAGGGAACACCATGGGCGCGGGGATCGGAAGAGTCGAATACCGGGTCGGCGAAGACGGCCAGCAGCTTCGGCGCGGGGGTGCGGCCTGCCAGTTGCGTGCGCAGCGCGGCGATGGCGGACGCCGAGGGAAGCATGACTACTTCGCGAATGCCATCCGATGGGGGCAAAATGGCGAACGGGATGCGCTGGAGAGCGCCATCGCCGACGATGGCCAGGCGTTTGTTGCCGAGCAGGGATGCCACGGGCGCAAGCACCATCTGGCCGAGCTTGCCGACGGCCGGATCGAGATCGGCATCCTGATGCGTGGTGAGCAGTTCGTAGACGCGGGCCGCCTGCGCCTCGATGGCAGATCGGGGCGGCAACTGGAACGCGTGCAACTGGTCGGTGCTGACGGCCCATAGCCAGCTTCGCTTTTCGCCGAGCGAGTACTCGAGCAGCAAGGTATCGGGATCGAGCACCTGCCGTTGAATCTGCGCGACCGTGAGCGGGGCAGGCTGGGTGAGGGCGGCGTAGCGCGGGCTGGCGGCGCGGATGGCCGCTTCCACATCCTGGTATTCCGACTGGAGATCGCGAATCTCGGCGGTAAGGGCGGCGGCGCGTGGATCGTCGCGGCCGAGGAGCGGGAGCAGCCGCGCTCCTTTGGCGTTCAGGCGGTCGGAGACGTCGCGCTCGCGGGCCAGAAGTTTCGGGTCGGCTCCCTGGCGGATGTCCGTACCGGACGCGGCGAGCATATCGAGCAGGCTGCGGGCGCGCGAGCGTTCATTGGCCTGGAGCGCGGCCTGGGTGTCGCCCATTCGCATGAGCAGGTCGATGTAGAACGCATACGAATCCTGCCGGGTGGCGAAGAACGAGGCACGAAGCTGTTCGCTGTTCGTCGCGCCGCGGTTCTCTTCAGTGAGGCGCAGCGCTTCTTCCATGGGCGAGCGGGCGGCGGCGAGGTTGCCCAGGCCACTCTCGGCACGCGCAATAGTCTCGAGCGAAAGAGCCTCGGAGGAGCGATCACCAATGGCGCGAAATTCGGCGAGCGCCCGCTCGCCTGCCTCGACTGCTTGATCCGGGTGGCCGGAAAGCAGATCGGTACGGCCAAGTTCGGCCAGAGCGATACCGGTGCCGCGGCGATCGTGGATGGCGTGGGCGAGGTCGAGCGACTCGGCGAGCGAAGCCTGGGCGGCATCGAAGCGGCCGAGCTCCGCCTGGGCGCGGGCAGTGCGGGCCAGGGCGTCGCCGAGACCGCGCTTATCGCCGGATGCGCGCCATGCCAGCAGCGCGCCCTCTAAAACGGGCAGTGCTTTGGCAGGCTGGCCTTCGGTCAGGTAAAGGTTGGCCAGCGCACCCAGCGTGGTTGCCTCGCCCCGTCGGTCTCCGAGGCCTTTCCACAAGGGGAGGGCCTGATTGAGCAAGGGCTCGGCCTGATCCGGTTCGCCAAGCTGGCCATATACGACGCCCATGTTCACGAGCACGTGCGCCTCGACTCGATCGTTCCGCTTTTGCCGGAGCAGCCTGAGCGACTGGCGATAACTCTCCAGCGCGGCCTGCAAATTCGCCAGCGTGCTTTGCGTCCAGCCGATGTTGCTCAACAGGAGAGCTTCGCTTCCGAGGTCGCCAGCCGCACGAAATCGATCGAGCGCCTGCGCATAGAGACGCAGCGCCGGCTGCGGTTCGCCCAGAACATCGAATGTGCCCGCCTGGCTGTTGATCGCGTCCGCTTCTTCGTGCGTCGCGGATAGAGCCTGAAACAGATCTGCCGCGTCCCGGAACAGAGGCGAGGCGTCACGATAATCGCCCGACTCGGCCAGCGCCGTTCCCAGACTGAATAGTGCGAGCCCTTGCATGTAGCGGTCACCGGACTGGCGGAAACAAGCCAATGAGTCCCGGAGCTTTTCGATGGCGGCCCGCCGCGCCTCCGTCGTGTGCCGGACCCGAAGCTGTTCGGCTTCGGCATAAGCACGATGCGCCGCAACAATACCCAGATCACCCGGCTTTGCGTCGCGAAGCTCCACCAGTCGCACTCCGTAGCAGGTGGGAAGATCGGCTGGATCGCCGGCCTTCACTTCGAGTGTGTAATCCCCGGCCGACTCGGTGACGGCAACAATGGTCTCGGGACCATACCGGCCGTTAGCCGAATCGGCATCGATAAGATCTCGCCCCTGGGGATCGCGCAGTGTGACGGCGAGGTCGGCGCCGTTCTGGATTACCTCGATGCGTACGAACTGGCGCGCGGAAAGTGGAAGGCGGAGCGTATCCGGCGCAGTCCCCTCAATCCGCTTCTCGACGCGCGCGCCCACGCGCCAGGCGACATCGCCGCCTGGCGTCTGCGACAACACGATCCCCGGCAGCATCGCCAGGGTAGCGAAAACAGGCGGGAATCGGGCAATGTGGAGCATGGCGCGCGCGAGCTCAGGCGTGATGGCCGTGCCCGGCCTTCTGATGTTGCGGGAAGGGGTCGCCACTTCCGCTTGCCGCCCACTGCCCGTCGGTTAACTTGGGGTTGTCGCTGCTGGCGATGGAACCGCTGCCGGTTCCTTCGCTCTCGTTAAACGAGCCGGACATGGACAACCAACTGTGACCGCCGAAGGTGTTACCGAAGTTAGATCCCGTGATCTTGCCTGTGTCATCCAACGTGATGGTGGCAACCTTGCGTGTCAGGCTTACGCCCGAGCAACTAGCGGCGCCGCGATCGCCAGTGTACATGTCGAATTCGTTGGGGTTCGCGGTGGCGTCCAGCTTCATACAGAGCTGGATAGGGGTTTTACCCAGAGTGATGTCGAACTTAACCGGTCCGAACGAGGTAAACATACGTTCTCCTTCTCTTGCTCATTGATGCCGAAGCCCTAATGGGACGCCCAGCACGTCTCCGGCGGCACGCAACTGGACGCCGTCCCGGGTCGAAGTGGATGAGACACGGGGCAGCCGGGTCAGGTAATCGAGAATCCGCTGGATGGCGGAGGGGTCGCGGACCTCTCCGGCCAGATCGCGGGGAGCGCTGCGGATCGGATCGAGCGGATGTTCCGACCACACCACCCAGAGGCGCTCGGTTCCGGGATTCTGGTCGAAGACGTACCACCCCGTGACAAGCTGTTGCCCGGCGGTTGCGGCGGAGTTGCGGGGGTACAGGATCCAGAGCTTCTCGGTACCGTCCGCACCGGGGCCGTGGTCGATGAGGTAGAAGAAGCCGGGCTGCGGAGACTGGACGCGAAAATGAAAGCGCCATCCCGCCTGGAAGGTATCGGCCGGCGATGCGACGTACTCTTCGCCAAGCGGCTGGCCGCCCTGCATCTGCTGGGCCAGGATGGTCCAGGTGAACGTAAGCTGGTGGTGCAACCGGGGCAGCCAGATGCCGGCGGCGATTGCGGCAGCGGCTAATACCGCGCCCACCATCAGCTTGCGGCGCGGCATCTCCCGCCGCGCCGGGCCGCCGTCCCGCAACTGCTGCAGCACCGCCGAGAGGTCGGCGCGCACGGATTCCATCGACTGCGGCCGCTCCTCTTTGTTCTTCCGCAGGCAGCGCTCGATCACCGACGCCAGCGATTTGGGAACGGTGGGATTCAGCTCGTCGGGCGGCGGCGGAACTTCATGCACTACGGCGTAGAGCGTGGAGGGGAGGTCGACTCCGTGAAAAGGCCGGCGGCCGCAGGCGATCTCATAGAGAATGATGCCGAACGAGAAGATATCGGAGCGCGCATCGGCCGGCTCTCCCCGGGCCTGCTCCGGCGACATATACGCAGGGGTGCCCAGTGTGGCGCCGGCCCGTGTAACGTCGATATCGCTTCCGGCCTGTTTGGCCAAGCCGAAGTCCAGGACTTTCACTATGCCTGTATCGGTGACCATGATGTTGTTCGGCTTGAGGTCGCGGTGGATAATACCGGCGGCGTGCGCAGCGGCAACGGCGCCGCTGGCCTGGACCGCGTATTCCAGAAGTGTTTGGATGGGCAGCCGACGCTCGGCGAGCAGGGCGTGCAGGGTGGCGCCCCTGATGTACTCCATGGCGATGAAGTCGACCTCATGGTCCGAATCGTACTCGTAAATGGTGACGATGTTCGGATGATTGAGGGCAGAGGCAGCCTTGGCTTCGCGGAAAAAGCGCCGTTTCTCGTCAGCGGCGCCGCCGAGGCGGGATATGACCTTCAGCGCAACCGTGCGGCCGAGCCGCGGGTCTACGGCCTGATAGACCGTACCCATGCCGCCTTCGCCGATGCGGTCGACCACTTTGTAATTGCCGATGGTGCGGCCCGCGGCGGTTGCAGTCAGAGTGATGGTGGGCGCGAGCGATGCCAGGGGAGCGTGATCCAGTAAGGCGGACCGTTCAGAGGCGGCAATCAGCGATTCGACCTCCGACAGCAAAGCGGCGTCGCCGGCACAAGCTTCGGCCAAGTAGGCGGCGCGCAGATCAGACGCGAGCCCGAGAGCGGACTCGAGAATCTCGCGGATCCGGTCCCACTGCCCAGCATTCAGCCCCTCGGAGGCGCACGGGTCCCCCATGTGGGTCAAGGCTACCACAAATCCCCTCGTCAAGGATACGCGACACCGCGCAACGGAAAGTCTCACGGAAAATCGAATTATTCGATCGGGCCGCGGCGGCCGAGCTCGCGCAGCAGCCAGGCGCGGCCGGTCACCCAGTCGCGGTTGACGGTGGCTTTGGAGATACCCAACGCCTGGGCCGTCTCCTCGATCGAGAGGCCGGCAAAGAAGCGCAGCTCGATTACCTGGCTTTGCCGGGCGTCCAGCCGGGCCAGGTCCCGAAGGGCATCGTCGAGGGCGATCAGTTCGAGGCTGCGCTGGCGGGGGAGATCGATGGCTTCGTCGAGAACCAGCAGTTGGGCGCGGCCGCCGCGTTTTTCGCGCTGTTGCGCGCGGGCGTGGTCCACCAGAATGCGGCGCATCATCTGGCCGCTGACGGCGAAGAAATGAGCGCGGTCACGCCACTTGGCCTGCTTCTGATCGATGAGGCGAAGCCAGGCTTCATGGACGAGGGCGGTGCTTTGCAGGGTGTGACCGGGGCGCTCGCGCCGGAGATAGCGGTGAGCGAGCTTGCGCAGTTCGGCGTAGATCAGCGGCGTGAGCTGGTCGATGGCGGACCTGTCACCCGCTGTCCACTTCTGCAGCAGGCCGGTGACGTCGGTCGGCGGCATGATGATAGGTTAGAACAGTTGACAGCCGGGCAACGGTCAGTTCCCGAGCAGGTCCCGAAAATCAGGTTCTCGAGCTTCCCGCGCCACAACTTGTTGAACCCGTCGACGACCTGTCCAAAGCGAAACTGTCTCGATTCAGTAGCCTGCGATTGTAGCTGGCAGGTTTAACGGAAGCGGTATATAGTGTGAGGTGGATTGGGAGGCAGAATATGCTCTCCGTCAAGCTGGTGCAACTGGTTGAAACGCATTGGGAGCAGATCGGTGCGCGGATCCTGCACAGAATCCAGAGCGATCCGAGATTACCTCACATCAACAGGCTGTCGGAATCGGAGCTCCGCGGGCGGGCTCGCGAGGTCCTGAACCATATCGGCGACTGGCTGGAGGTTTCGCGTGACGAGCCTCTGGCTCGACGCTCCGAGGCACTGGGGCGCGAACGGTTCGAGGAAGGGATTCCCCTCCACGAAGCGGTTCTGGCACGGTTCATCATTAAGGAAGGACTGATTGAGTTCGTGCGCGATCACGCTTTCGTCGAAACCTCCTTCCAGCTATACGCGGAAGGAGAACTGGAAAAGCGTATAGCCGACCTCTTCGACCGTATGATCTACTATGTGGTCCGGGGTTACGAAGAAGCCATGCGCGAGGTTCACGAGCACGAGCACGAGCACGCGGTGGCCGGCCACCGCCGATATTAACCAGGATTTCTCTTTGCCCATCCTGGCCAGCATCGATTAGCGGTCGGCCGCGGTGTGTGTGCGGAAGCGATTTGCGCTGAGAACCGGGCATGTAGTCTTTCATTTTCAAAGTAGACTATCATGGCCACTGGCGTGCGAACGCCATTTTGAGGGAATTATGGCAGAGGAAAAGAAGCCCAAACAGCGAAAAAAAGTCGTCGAACCGGACACCAAAGACACCATTTCGGCCGCCGAGGCAAAGACTGCAGGCGCCGCTCCAGGCAAGACAGCATCGCCGACGAGAGTAGCCGAACCTGCCCCACCGAGGCCACAGACGAAGTCGACGAAAATACCGAAGCTTCAGAAAAAGAACAAGTCGCGGTTGCCGCGCCGGGAGAAGAAAGCACGCCAAAAGGCCGCTGCTACGCAGGGCGGGGTCTGAGGAGCGCGAGCAGCCGAGCACAAAGCTCCGGACCGCTCGCACAAACGGGCAACGGGGGCAGCAGCTATACTGATCCGGTGCCGCAACCCCTCACCATCGAAGAAGCCATAGCTCTGGCGCGGGATGTGGCGAGGTCGGGCGACTTGACCAACGCCGCCCGGATCTGCGCCAAGGTGCTGCGTGCAGCGCCGGATCAGCCCCAGGCACTGCACTTGCTCGGGATGGCCGCTTTGCAGCAAGGCCATGCGGCCGAGGCGTTGGAGTTGCTGCGGAGGGCGGTCCGGAGCGATCCGCATTTCGCGGTAGCGTCGAACGACCTCGGCAATCTGCTGGCGTTACAGGGCATGCTCGCCGAAGCGGCCACCAGCTACCGCCAGGCGATCACCGCGGCGCCGGACTACGCCGAGGCGCACAACAATCTCGCCAATCTACTGCAGATGACGGGCAATCTCGAAGAAGCGGTGGCCCGCTATCGCACCGCGGTGACCTTGCGGCCTGGCTACGCCGAGGCCTTCCGGAACCTGGGCAGCGCATTGCGCCGGCTCGGCAGGCCAGACGAAGCTGTGGCAGCGCTCCGCACCGCGCTTGCGATCGACCCTGGATTCACCGCGGCGATTTCCCACTTAGTGCGCCTGTTGCAAGACCTTTGCGAGTGGCGACAGTTGGACGAACTGGCGGCGCAACTGATCGAGCTTGTCGAGGCGGGCTCTGCGGCGGTGAATCCGTTCGTATTTCTGAGCCTGGACACCACGCCTCGCCAGCAATTGCAGTGCGCGAGACGGTGGGCGGCTGAGCAACTGGGCACGGTCCAGGAACGGCCGGCGGCGTCCAAAAACAAAGATCGCATTACCATCGGCTACCTGTCGGCGGACTTCCAGGAGCACGCCACCGCGCACTTGATCGCGGAATTGTTCCGCTTGCATGACCGCGGGCGGTTTCGGGTGATCGGGTATTCCTACGGGCGGGACGATGGCAGCGCGGCGCGCCGCCAGTTGAGGGAGTCGTTCGACGAATTCGTGGACCTGCTCGATTGTTCGCACCCGGAATCTGCCGCCAGAATCCGCGCGGACGGCGTGGACATCCTGGTGGACCTGAAGGGCTACACGGCCGATGCGCGGCCGGAAATACTTCATCTCCGGCCGGCGCCGGTCCAGGTGAGCTACCTCGGCTATCCCGGCACGATGGGAAGCGGCGCGGTGGACTTCGTGCTGGTGGATCGGCAGGTGGTTCCGGCGGACGAGCAGCCGTACTTTAGCGAACGGCTGGTCGAGCTTCCGGATTGCTACCAGGTAAACGACCGGCGGCGGCCGATCGCGCCGCGCATACCGGCGCGAGCGGAGTGCGGGCTGCCGGAAGCGGGGTTCGTGTTCTGCTGCTTCAATGCAACATACAAGATCACGGCGGCGATGTTCGACATTTGGATGCGGCTGCTCGCCGGCGTGCCGGGAAGCGTGTTATGGTTGCTCGAGCCGCACCCGGCGGCGATGGCGAACCTGCGGCGCGAAGCGGAATCGAGGCTCGCTGGAGGGGCCGCGCGGCTGGTGTTCGCGCCGTCGCTGCCGAATCCGGAGCACTTGGCCCGCTTCGCGATCGCCGACCTGTTTCTCGACACCCTCCCTTACAACGCGCATACGCTCACGAGCGATGCGCTTTGGGGCGGATGCCCGGTGATCACGTGCGCTGGCCGGGCATTTCCAGGGCGCGTGGCGGGGAGCCTGCTGCGGGCCATCGGGCTGCCGGAACTGGTGGCCCAAACGCCGGCTGATTACGAGGCCCTGGCATTCCAGCTTGCGCTCGATCCGGACCGCTTGCAGGCAGTCCGCGGAAAGCTGCAGGCGAACCGGCTGACAAGGGCGCTGTTCGACAGCCGCCGGTTCACGCGTCACCTGGAATCCGCGTTCGAAACCATGTGGCGCATGCATCTGGCTGGGGAACCGCCGCGGCCGTTCGCCGTGGCTCCTATCGACTGAGCAGGATACACCCGACCGCCGTCCTTCGATCCTGGGAGCTGCAGCTTTCAGCGGCGCTTCAGCTTTGGAAGAAGGAGATGCCGGCGATGCCCGCCGCGCCGGCGGCCAGGCAGAGCGGAGCGTTTTGTGGCCCGATACCTCCCAGCGCGAACACCGGGATGGAGACGGCGCTGGCGGCTTCGCGCAACGCGTCCAAACCGAGCGGCGCCCCGTAAGCGGCCTTCGAGGGAGTCAAGAAAACCGGTCCGAAGACCGCGAAGTCGGCGCCTTCTGCCTCGGCCGCGCGCAAATCGTCAAGCGAATGAGTCGAGACCGCGATCAGGAAGCCCGCCGGCGCGATCGCGCGCAAAACGGTGGGTGCAAAGGACCCCGATGGCAGATGCACGCCGTGCGCGCCCGCGGCCAGCGCCACATCGGTGCGCCCGTTCACGAGGATGCGCGACCCGTGCGGATTCGGCAACGCGAGCACGCGGCGCACCAGCGCGCATAGCTCGCGCGCCGGCAGGTCTTTTTCGCGAATCTGGATGCGTTCCACGCCGTTCGCCAGCGCGCGCGCCACAAACTTCATCAGCGGCTCCATGCCGCCCGCGGAATGCCGGTCGGTGATGTAGTAACGAAGCACGTGGCTGACTTCCCTTGGCGACGGAGCCGGAAGAGAACTGGCCGCGGATGAACACGGCGCGACGCAGCGCAACCTAGCGCACGATGGGTTGCGGTGCGAGCCAGGCTACGCCCGGCTGCGCCGATTGACAATCGGCGCGCAGGTTATCAACCTGCCCCACAACGGCTCTCAAATGTTCATGATAGATGCAATGCGGGCGGTCGTGACATCCACCCATGAATTGGGCGGGCCGCCGGTGAGGTTCAACACGCGCCTGCCCTCCCCTTTTCCTCAAACACACTCCTTCCTGTTTGCTGCTCCAGCACGGCGACGGCTTCTTCGATGGGGCAGCGGGGCATGGCGAGATCGTCGGCAACCGCCGCGCGCAGCTCCTGCATAGTGCGCAGTAGCCTCGATGTGGTTTTGCGGCCGCGGTGAATGCTCAACTTTGTATCCTGCAGATCGGCGGCGTGGCCGTCGAAGAAGCGGATGATGCGCAGCATGCTGGTGAAGGTCATGCCGGGGCGATAGGATTCGATCGCCACGCTATCGAAAAAACCGGCGTCCCGCGCGGGCGGATGCACGATGTAACCATGCAGGCGCTGGCCGCCCGAGTACACCCTGGCCTGGTACGCTTCGGGCGCCTCGGCACGGCCGAAAACGAAGCGGTAGCAGCCCTGCTCGAATTCCCAGGGTAGCCGATCCAGGCGAATGGCGCCGCGGAACGGCGCCCCGTAGCCCACGTCCACGTGGTACGCGACGCCGGACAAGCGCACGCGAATCGAAGTGTGCACGTTGGGTTTGCTCATGTCCGCGCCCAGCAGGTCCGCGTCGTAGCCCAGCGCGCTGAGCAGGGAGGCAAGGAATGGATTGGCGGTGTAACAGGTCCCGCCCAGGTCGTAACGCTCGACGCCATCCAGAAACTCGGCAAGCGTGGTCACCCGGCCGGCGCCCTCGCGTCCCAGCAGCAGCAGCTTGGAGACGTTTTCAAAAGGCACGCGGCACAGGTGACGCTGGACGATTTCGTTCAGCCCGGTTTCGCCTAACCGCGCGGGCCTGGCAATCGGCGTGCGAATACCCAGAAGTCGCAGGTATCGCTGGAGTTCTCCGGCGACCATTCTGGCCCGATTCTATCGCGGACGGTGCTGAAACGGACGCGAAAACTTTTTGGAACTATTTTGTGGAAACCACGGAATACTCCGGCTCATCTATAATGGTGACCAAAGAGACAGTAGAATCATCGGGATGGAAACCGAGTGAAGGGATTCTTCCTTATCTTCGGAATAGCCGGCGTGCTGGCGGCCGGATCTCCAGAGTTGGAGAGGGCGCGCAGCCTGTACAACCTCACCGCCTTCGACCAGTCGTTGCGGGTTCTCGAAGCCATTCCCGCCAAGAACGCGGCGGTTTACGATCTGATGGCTCGCGACTATTACATGCTGGGCGATTACAAGCACTCGACTGAGGCCATGGAGAAGGCTCTTTGCGCCGAACCGTACGACGCTATCCACGCCCTTTGGCTGGGCCGGGCATACGGGCGCCGCGCCGAAAGCGCCAGCGTGTTCACGGCGCCGGGCTACGCGAAAAAAGCGCGGCAGTACCTGGAGCGGGCCGTCGAGCTTGACCCGCGCAACCTCGACGCTCTTGCCGACCTGTTCGATTACTACCTGGAGGCACCCGGTTTTCTGGGCGGCGGGGAGGAGAAAGCAGAGCGCACGGCGGCCAGAATCGAGCGTGTCAGCCCGGCCGATGGTTACCTGGCCGAGGCCAAGCTGGCGGAGAAGCGCAAGGAGTATTCGACCTGTGAGGCCCACCTGCGGGCCGCCGTCGAAGCCGCGCCGCAAGAGATCGGCAAGCTGATTGAGCTGGCGCGCTTTCTGGTGAAGGAAGGCCGCGTGGAGGAGGCGGACCAGAGCCTTGCCCGCGCCGAGAAAATCGCTCCTGACAACCCCAGGCTGATGCTCGCCAAAGCCGATCTCTACATCCAGACTGGCCGCAAGCGCCAGGCGCGCGAAATCCTGCAACATTACTTGAGCGAGCGGCTAACGCCCGACGACCCGCCGCGGTCGGAGGCCCTGCGCCTGTTGCGCCAGGCGGGCAGCTAAGCCGGGCATGCTTCTCGGCGAATCCCTCCGGTTCAGCGCGCAGGCGCTGCGCGTCAATCCGATTCGTTCTCTGCTCACCGGACTGGGGATGGTGATCGGCACCGCCTCGGTGATTTTGGTGGTGACGATTTCCCTCACCAGCCGCGATTACATCCTGGAACAGATCGAAGGCATCGGTTCCAACATCATCTTCGCCTACTATGTGAACAGCGGTCCGACCGTGGCCACCGCCGACGCCGATTACGTCAAGCTCGCCGACATCGATGCCGTCCGCCAGAGTCTGGCCGGCGATATCGTCGCCGCCACCGCGGTGATGTCCGATATAGAACCTCTACTGATTGGCGGCAAGGTGCGCGATGTGAAGGTCATCGGCACTGACGACTCCTATGCTGCGGTGCGTAACATCGCCATCAGCGCCGGGCGCCCTCTGGAGGCGAGCGATCTGTCTCTCCGCGAGCACGTCGCGCTGCTCAGCGATCCGCTCGCGCAACGCATGCACGGCGCGCGCGCAGCGGCTTTGAATCAGAAGATTCGCTTGTACGGCCTGGAGTTCACCGTCATCGGAACCTTTCACGAACGCGTGGAGACGTTTGGCCAGTCGGAAATCGAGCGCGACACCATCCTGATGCCGGTTACCGTGCTGCGCTTCTTCACCCCGGTGGAGCGCATCGACCCCATGTATGTGCAGGTGAAGACGCCCGAGCAGGTCGACCTGGTGGCTGCGCGGGTGCAGCAGATTCTGGAGAGCCGCCACCGCCCCGGCGCGCCCTACCGCGTGCAAACCCTGACCGCTATTCTGGACGCCGCCAAGAATATCTCGCTGATTCTATCGCTGGTGCTGGTGCTGGTTTCGGCCATCACGCTAGTGATTTCCGGTATCGGCATCATGAACATCATGCTGGTAACGGTGACGGAGCGCACCCGCGAAATCGGCCTGCGCCTGGCGGTCGGCGCTTCGGCGCGCGATATTCTGCTCCAGTTTCTGGTTGAAGCCATGATGGTCAGCCTTTCCGGCGGCTTTGTCGGCATCCTGGCCGGAGTGGCGATCCCGTTAAGCGTCGCCCTCTTCGCCGATATCCGCATCCCGGTCTCGCCGGTAGCCATCGTGGTGGCGTTCGGCGTTTCCTGCATGGTGGGCCTGGTCTTCGGCATCCTCCCCGCCAACCGGGCCGCGCATCTGAACCCGACTGAAGCGCTGCGCTACGAATAGCGCCATGGAGCTTTTCAAGCGCCGCAACTGCGCCCTCAACGGCCGTCCTGAATATAGCGGCGGACCGACTTCCGGCGGGAACGCTGTTCCTGCGGACGTTTTCGCAGCTTTGCTAGACTTCAGATAATGAAGAAGACAATCTGGAGAGTAATCGTCGAGACAGCTTTTATTGTCTTCCTGTTTTATGCCAACCTTTTGATGGGTGAGTTCACTCGCACTGGAAAGGCACGGGGGATGGGTCTTGCCTGGGCTCTGACGGACGTTTTTACGCCTGTCAATTTTGCGATCGCCATTATGGCCGCATTCGTCGGCTATGCTGTCTTTGAATTTCTCCGCACCCGGCCCTAAAGAGCCATTCCAGCCGCAGTTACCCGGTTGTACAATCGAAGCTGGGAGGCTTGCTTATGCGGCTACTTTGCGGGTTGGGATTTGCCCTCCTGGTTTCCGGCAGCCTCATGGCGCAACACCATGGCGGTTCGGCGCCTGCCCACGCGGGGGCAGTATCGCACGGCGCTCGGGGGCACAGGATGCATCCGACTTCCCACTTCGCAGGCGGAGGCGGCATGATGATGACTCCCTACGCCTATCCCTTGGCTTACGGCTACGACGCGCCGCTGCCGGACCAATCGTACGCGGATTCATACGAACCGGCAGCCGTCGAAGCCAGCGACAGCGGGTGGTCCGGCCCGCAGTACGCCAGCGCGCCCGAGCCGCCACCGCACTCCATGATCCTCAACATGGAAAATATGGAAGCGAACCCCGAAGATACCGAGGCGAACCCTCCCGGCGAACCGGCGCACTACTACATCGCCCTCAAGGATCACCACGTGTACCTTGCCGTGGCGTACTGGGTGGAGGGAGACACGCTGCACTACTTCCTTCCCGGCAACACCCACAATCAAGTGTCGCTGGCGCTGGTGGACCGCGACCTGACCGAGCGCCTCAATCGCGAATCCAACGTGGAAGTGCACCTGCCAGTGGGGAAGTAAGGGGCGGTTCGCTAGGGAACTGCATCACGACTGTGCCAACCGCTCGCTGAGGGCCGCGGCTCCGAATCGATCTCATTCCCACTCGATGGTGGCCGGCGGTTTGTTGGTGAGATCGTAGAAGACGCCGGCGATTTCGGATATCGCCATCAGTTCCCGGCACAATTGGCCGAGCAGCTCAGGCGGCATCGAGACCGAGCGCGCGGTCATGCCATCCACCGAATCGACCGGGCGCAACACCACCGAATCCGGCGCCTCGGCTGCGCCCAGGGGAATCAGGATCACCGGAAACTGCCACACCGTGGCGTCAAAACCGCTCTCGTGCGAGATACGGCGCACGATGGCGTCGGCGCGGCGGAGGCGCTCAATCCGCTCCGGCGTGAGGGAGCTGCGATGCACTCGCATTGAAGCAAGCGGGGCGCGCGTGGCCACGGCGGCGATGACGCGGTTGACGCCGCTCAGGCGGTTGATCAACGCGGTGGCGCGGTCATGGTCGAGCGCAGCGTGTCCATCCAGCGCCAGCACCGGCGCGTAGCTGCGCGAATCGCCTTGCACGCCGACGGAATGGACCGGGATGACGTAGCCCTCTGCGGTGGCGGCGACCGCCGCGCCCGATTCCGCGCAAAGGCAGCGAATCGCCAGGCCAGGACCGGGAAACGGGTGCCGTTCCAACAACTCGGCGGGCAAGCACAACTCGCGGCCCACCTCCCGTACCTCATCCTTGTAAAACGACTTCAGCGGCTCCACGATGCGCCCGCTTTCAATCAGCTTCTGAATGCCGGCGACGCGGTTGTGATGCGTCTTGATGACCGCTGCCTTGGCGGTGCCACCCGATTCGATAGTGTCCGGGTAGATGGTGCCCTGCCCCAGGATCCAGTTCTCCTCGAAGATATGGCGCGCATCGATGATGCGTTCCTGGACGCGCACGAATTCTTCACCGATGATGTGGCGCTTGCGCTCGGGGTCGGTGACCCCGGCGAGCGCGCCGAGGAATTGCTCGCCCGCCTGCTCCACGGTGACGCCGAGGCGGCTCACGAAATCGGTTTCGCCTTCGCGCATCAGGCCGGTATCCACGTAAACGGCGCGCACGCGTCCGGCGCCGAGCGCGCGTTTGCACAACGTGTACGCCACGCTCGAATCCACGCCTCCGCTGACGAAGAAGAAGACGCTGCGCCCGCCCACCGCATCGCGGATCTCCTGCTCTAGTGTGGGCACGCGGCCGCGCGGCTCCCAATCCCGTTCGCAGCCGCAGACGGCGAAAACGAAATTGCGCAGATATTCCTGGCCGCGCAGCGTGTGCACCACCTCCGGATGGAATTGCAGCCCGTAGAGTTTGCGGTCCGCGGCGGCGATGGCGGCCACCGCGCACGTCTCGGTGCGGCCGGTCACGGTGAAGCCGGCCGGCGCCGCCGCCACCACGTCGCGATGGCTCATCCAGATCTGCTGGCGCCCGGCGAGGCCAGCGAACAGCGAGTCGTTGGCTTCATCGAGCACGAGCGTGGCCAGGCCATATTCGCCCTTTTCGCCTCGCGTGACCGTGCCGCCGAGGAGATGCGCCATCAGTTGCTGCCCGTAGCAGATGCCGAGCACGGCCTGCCCGCTGGAGAAAATGGCCGGGTCGGCGGTGGGGCTGTCCGGGTCGTACACGCTGGCCGGCCCGCCGGAGATAATGATTCCCTTGGCCCCGGCCAGGTCGCCCGCCCGAGTCTCGCTGGGGCGCACTTCGGCGTACACGCCCAGGTCGCGCACTTTGCGGGCGATCAAGTGACAATACTGCCCGCCGGCGTCCAGCACAATGATTTGTTGATTGGGATTCAAGTACCGATGGTAGCAAGAGCAAGGCTGGCCGGGAAAAGTGTTGGAGTAACGCCGGCGGTCTTGCCACCGGTGTTTTTCAGAGTGGGCGTGGTCAGCCGCGCACGTGGAAAAACACCGGCGGCAAAAGACCGCCGGCGTTACAAGGCTCGTTTCTCACGGTACACCGTGGTCGCGGGGTTGAAGTGCCGCCAGTCGAACCAATAGTCTTTGATCGACTCGACGCGCTCCAGGCAGACGCCGCGAGATTTGCCGGAGACCGCACATCCCTGAAAGTTCCACTCGCTGCCCGTATCGCTATCCATCAGCAGTGCCGCCGGCGAAGCGGATTGGCCGGCCAGCACACGATAGAAATCCGGCACCGCCGCGACACCCGGAATGCGCCGCCGGAAGGCCCGCACAGAGCGTCCGTCCTGGGCGACCACCAGCAAGACAGGTTCGGAACCCAGGTGGTCCTCGATGAGCTTCTCTTTTAACAGCGCTTCGTACCGGAAAGCGCGGCTAGCGCCGAACCCGTGCAATCCCAACATGAGTTCGCGCGGGGCCAAACTGGATTCGGGATAGCTGATGACGGTGGGCGCCTTCAGCATCTCCACGTCCCAGTCCTTCTTCGCATAGAGTGGAGTGTCCGCGGCGATCTCGCGCAGCACCGTGCCTTGTGGCTCCTCGGCTTTCCAAGTGGCGAAGGTCAATTCATCGGAGGCGATCAGCACCAAGCGCCGGCCAGCCAGCGGCCCGGAAATGGCGGCTCCGGTGATCTGCTGCCAGTAACTGCCGGTTTCCTCGTCGCGCATCAGAAAGTTCTGATCGTTGATGCCGGCCAGATGAAACCGCAGCCGCAGGCCGTCGACTTCAGCTCTCCACACCAGACCGGTGTGACAGAGCGTTCAATATGTCGCCGCAATCGGAACGCCATCCACCAGGTCGTTCACGATGTGGTAGTAAGAAATGTTGCGGATCGGATAGGCGCGTGCCATCGGCCCCACGCGGATCGCAATCAGCATTTCGTCGCCATCCAGCTTGCTCTGGCCGGCGGCCATGAAGGCAGGAGGCCCCAGCGGATGGAACATCAGCTCGTAGATGTTGACGCGTGAAGCCAATCCCATCGCGGCCACCGCCAGCGCGGCCGCCGCGGAGGCGGTCCGCCGAAACCAGCGCGGCTCCCGGCGCCAGTACCAAACCAGGGCCACAAAAGCGGCAACGGCCGAGGCCACCACAAGAGGCGCACGATACCGTATCACGGCCAGCGCCAGACTCAACTCTCCGACCCCTTGCGCTCGGAACGGACGGATGACGTATAGCGGATACACAAGCAGGAGGAAGGACGCCAAGAGGCAGGGAACGAGGTATAGCAGAAATCTACATCCCGGTGTCGTGATTTTCATCAGAAATGCCCCCCCTCGCGGCATTTCGGCCCTCTTGGCAGCCGGATTCTGAGACCGATTCTATGGAAACCGGTGGATTGCGGCAATAATGCCTTTTCGTTAGTATATTCCAATTATTGTAGAGACCCGCTTTTCCAGCTATTCTCTATTCAACAAGCGAGATCTTCTACGGATTAGGCGTTAAGGTAAGCAAGTTCTGGATCCCGGAATGAGCCGGTTCGCACACCCCGCGCACTGGCGAACACGGCCCCCCGGTGCTTACCCTAACGCCTGAACTTTTTGAGGGGTACCCCAGATGAGTGAGCGCGAGCCTGGAATGTCCCCGATGTTTCTCCCAGGCGTAGAAGCGAACCCAAAGCCCGGGGCTTACTGCGAGAACATCCGCATGATGCAGAAGGCCGGCGCCGAGTACCCCCAGATCTGGCACATGTTCGGCTTTCTT
This sequence comes from Bryobacteraceae bacterium, assembly GCA_049587755.1. Lineage (GTDB taxonomy): Bacteria > Acidobacteriota > Terriglobia > Bryobacterales > Bryobacteraceae > Bog-375. Next base: position 24,734 of record JBAVEN010000106.1, read on the forward strand.
CCCGAGGCTACAAGCCACCTGGCGCATTTCACGCAGGAGATTATGCGCGGGCCTTCGCCGCTGTCGCCGGGAATGCGCGAGCTGATCGCGGCATACACTTCATACCACAACCAGTGCCCGTTTTGACTCAAGTCTCACGCCGCGGTCGCGGTGGAATTGCTCGGTAGCGAAGAGCTGGTTTGGGGAGCGCTGCGAGACCTGGAGAGCTCGGCACTGGACGCGAAACACAAGGCGCTGTTCCGCTTTGTGGACAAGGTGAATCGCAACTCCTCGCGGATCACCGCCGAAGACATGAAGCCGCTCTACGAAGCCGGTTGGGACGATGCCGCGCTCTACTTCGCGATCACCGTGTGCGCCTTATTCAACTTCTACAACCGGTGGGTGGATGCAAGCGGCGTCCATTCCATGTCGGACGAAGCGCACCGGCAGGGTGGAAAACGGATGGCCCTAGACGGCTACGCGGGCGGATAGGGGCTGGAGTCTCGCGGGAGGCGTTACTGCTGGCCGGCCGCCCCGGGCGGCGGTGGGCGGCGCTCCACCACTACCCCGCCCTTTTCCAGCAGCGCATTGGCTTGCGGCAACGCGTCCACGGCTTGCGCGACTTCGGGATCGGTCATGGCAAAAACGCGGTCGCTTTGGTCCACATCAAACGCCCAGATGTACATCTCTCTGGCCAGGTAGCGCTTGATCCAATCGTGATCGCGGGTAAACTCGGCCTCGGTGAATTGGTAGCCATGGGCCAGCAGGTAGTCATGCAACTCCTCGATCACATCGTTACTCGGCATCCAGCCAGCCGGCAGTTTGGACGGATGCGAAGCGAAGTATGCGCGCGTGAAGTCGAACAGCCCGATCCGATCGAGCGAAAACTCGAGCCGGTCCTCGCGCGGCGGAATGTACTTTTCGTCGGGCGCGATGCCATCGCCGCCGTACACGGCGCGGCCGTCATCGGTGGTGCGCCGGTCCTTCGCATCGGGGATGGCACGGCCTTCGTGAAAGTAGTAATCGTACAAGCTTTCATGCGCGTAATCGCGCTGAATGAGACGGCCGCTGGGGGTGAAGAAGTGGGCCGTGGTCAGCGCCAGCGCGGTGCGGTCGGGAAGCTGAAAGATGGTTTGCACCAGGCCCTTGCCAAAAGTGGTCTGGCCGAGAATCCAGGCACGGTCGTGATCCTGCAGTGCGCCGGAGACGATTTCCGCGGCCGATGCCGAGTACTGATTTACCAGCACGACAATCGGGTACCGACGGCCCTGGTTACCGTACTCCGCCACGTAAACCCGTTCCCGGGAAGCCCGCCCGCGCTGCGAGACAATGCTCTGCCCCTTCGCCAGAAAATGCCCGGCCACGCGTACCGCCTGGTTCAGCAAACCGCCGGGATTGTCGCGCAGGTCCAGAATCAGGCCCTCGATGCGGTCCTCGCCCAGACGCTTCAAGTTCTGCTCCACCTCTCGCCCGGTGTAGTCGCCAAAGCTCAGGATACGGAGATATGCAATGCCGGGCCTGAGCCAAAAAGCGTCATCCACGGTTTTGCGCGCGATGTCCTCGCGGGTCAGTGTGAAAGTGAGGCGCTCGTTGCCTCCGTTGGCGGCCTCGCGCTCGACCGTCACCGTCACCTGCGTGTTGCGCGGGCCCTTCAACAGGTCCACCACCTGGCTGGTATTCATGCCGCCAACGGACAGGCCGTTGACGACGACGAATGCGTCGCCGGGCCGTATGCCGGCACGGTAAGAGGGCGAACCTGGAAACGGTGCGATCACCACCGTCTGGTCGCCGCGCTGCCCCACGGTCATGCCCACGCCGCTATAGTGTTCCGATTGCTCCTCGCGCAGCGCCTCAAAGTCTTTAGGATCGAAAAAAGTGGAGTGCGGATCGAGAGTGCGCAGCATCCCCGGAATCATGCCCCGGTAGATCGTCTGGTCCGAATCCGGAACAGTGGCCAGATTCTCTTCCACCAGCTCGTAGGCACGAACCACGCGGCCCACGTCCTGGCTGAATCCCGGCTCGGCCGCGGCCGCCGGACCATGGAGACCGCCCGCCAGGGAACAGGCCAGGATCAATGCCGCCGGCACAAACAGCGTCCACCGCTTAACTGTCATTTTCGAATGATCCCCTCGCACACCCAGTGTAATCCACCTGCTGTGTTAGACGCACCAGTTGGGGTTCCGGCTGCGGGAATCGGCGCCGAAATGCGCGCCAGGGCGGCGCTGTGAGGCGGGCGAACAAAAAAAGAGGGGAGCCGAAGCTCCCCTCTCGGTTAAAAACAACAGGTTGAACTAGTTGTTCAGCGCCTCGGCGAAGCCGTACAGGCCAACCGAAGTGCTGCTGGTGCGATCAGTGATCACCAAGGCCAGGTAGCTTGCCATGATATTGCGCACGCCGACATCGGTGACGGACGCATAGCCATGAGCATACTGGAAGTTGCAGAGGGCGATCATGTAACCAGACCAGTCAGCCGGCACCGACTGCGACGCCAGCGTTAGGGCAGTAGTGCCATAGATGATCGGCACGCTGCTGCCGACCCCGCCCGCGCCCAAAACCGTGGGAGCAGGAGGAGTGGCGGCGGTAGTGGCCCCAGGGGTTCCTCCATACCAATACATCGTGCAGGTGCCCGACTGATTGACGGTGCCAAACGGATCCTGCGTGGTATTGGCAATCGAAATACCCGTATCGAAGCCGGATTGGCCAGGAACCAGGAACGCCGTCGTCACATACGGGAACAACAGCGCCGTGGTGCAGAGGTTGATGTTGAGGAACGGCGTCCCGCTGGATGCGGCAGCAATCGCAAACCGCGGAATCGTCAGGGTGCTCGAAGCTACGCCGGCGGCAGCCGCTGAGAATGGCGCAGTCGGCGTCGGAGCATAGCTCAGAGTGGCACTGATTCCCTGAGAGGGAGTGACGTTGTTCGGGAAAGTGACGTACACGCCGAAGTCATAGTTTTCGATCGTGTTCGGAAGCGTCTGGACGACTTCCCAGATCGCCTCTGATGTGCCAGTGCCAGAGACCGGCAGCAGCCACTCGGTACCGGTAGTGGCGGCAACGGCTGTAACTGGATCGACCCCAACCTCCGTGTTCACCAGTTCGGCGAGTTCGGGTGAAGTCGCGTCAGCGGCACCTGTGCCAAGGAGCGCGGGAGCGCCACCGCCTGGCCCGTCGCCGCCGGTAAGGTTCACCGTGGAGACATAGACACTAACGCCAGCCGGGAGATTGGCGAACACCGCTTTAAGGCGGGTGCCATAGTCTGCCAAGCCGGCAGTGGGAAGCGGGTTGGTGGCACCGTTACCGCTGAACCCGCTGATAAATCCGGACTCAGAGTTGTAGATCGCGCCCGGAATGTTCTGGATTGCCGTCCCCACGGTCCCGGGGTACGTGCCGCCCGCGTTGACGCGTGTCTTGAAGGCAGTACCGAACAGCTCGCTAAACCGCAAGACAGCCACCAGTTTGTTGGTTATTGGGTCGCACTGGAATTCATTGTCGGTAGTGAGCGCGCCCGTATTCGCGCCCGTAAGCCCGTTGGAACCAGTCCCGCCGTTGCGGAACGAACCCGCGAAGCTCTGCTGGATGTAGCCCACGGTTACGGTCGGGTTGGTGACCGAAACCTGGACGTTGTTGACGGAGATCTGGGCCAGAACGCTCTGGAAGCCAGACCCGCCGCCGGTGATGCCGTTGGCATTCACGCGCAGGTTGGTGATGCGGTAAACGCGCGTAGTGCCGGTAGTGACCGGGGCCAGAATCGGCACGCCGAAAAATGTCACCTGGCTGCCGTTGGCGACGCCCTGAAACACGTTCTGCGCGTAGACGTCTCCGCCCGAGAGGGTTACCGGAGCGGTTGAACCGTCGATCGTTCCCACGTACGCCTGGCAGCCAGTAGCCGGGGCGGTGCAGAGGTACTGAGGTTCGGCTGGGCCAACGCCCGTCAAACCGCTGCCCGGCTCGTCAATCAGCAACAACGCTTCTGATGCGCCGCCGCTGCCGATCAACCGGCTGGTGACAATGCCCTGGAGGTTGACCACAATGTTGGCCTGCGGAATCAGCGCTCCATCGAGGGGAGCGGTGCCGCCAGTGCAGTCCAGTGTGATGTCGCCAACCAGCTCCGTGTAACCTTCTGTGCGTAATTGTGGAGGTACAGCGGTGCCGGCCACGCAAGTCATGGGCGCCGCCACACCTGAGACCTGCGCGTTGGCTACCCCTGTGAACACCAGGGCTAGCACGGACAACGCAAGAATCCATTTGCGAAAATCTGCCATTTCCTTCTCCTTGTAAATTTACAAAATGTTGAATCGGTCGAAGTACTCTTCCAACCTGAGCCTCTTGACTCCAGCTTCCAAACCGTTCACACAACCCGGGATTTCTCCGTGTCGGGCGGAGATTCGATTTCCGGTGGCCACCAAGCTGACCGCCGGGCCTTTATTGAACTCTTGCCAAGTGGTACATCTTTTGTTTTAAACGAATTGTGTACTCACCGGGCACGAACGAAAAATTGCACACAAACAACGGACGCGGTAAGTCTTATTAGTAACTGATTGCCAACCCGGTGTCAAGAGAAATTCTTTCCCTTCAACACCCAAGGGCCCGCCGCTCGCGCGATTCGATTGCGTTTCGTACAAGTTTCGCCTGATTTAACCACGTAAAGCACCCCTCCGTCAAGGGTTTCACACCGAATCGTCCCATTTTTCTTGAGCGGAACGTGATATTTGTCGCGCCCGGTGGGCGGAAACCCGATTTCCAGAGGGTAAACCACCCAATTCGCTCCGGGTCCCATACCCTTCGCCCGATAGAGTATGCTGTCGAAGGTTTACCCGCCTTCCACGAGACGCCAATCGACGGCGCATCCCAAAGCGCAGCGGCGCGCCTGAGCGCCGCCGGCTACGACGATGCGCGCGCCGCCGCTGCCGGCTTGAAACTCAATTCGCCGGTGTCGCTATCGGCATCCACCAAGATGGCCTGGCCGTCGAGGACCTTGCCTCCGACCAGCAGGCGGCCCAGCGGGGTTTCGACTTTTTTCTGAATCGCGCGCTTCAGGGGACGCGCTCCATAAGCCGGATCGTAGCCCGTGCGCACCAGGTTAGAGCGCGCCCGATCGGTCAGTTCGAGCTTGATTTGCCGGTCGGCCAGCCGGGCGCGCACGCGGCCAAGCTGAATTTCGACGATCTGCTTCAGGTGCTCTTCGGCCAGCGCGTGGAACACGATGATCTCATCCACGCGGTTGAGAAACTCGGGGCGAAAGTGAGCGCGCATTTCCTCCAGCACGGCTTCCTTCATGCGCTCGTAGGCGGCGCCAGAGAAACCGCCGCGGTGGTCGAGAATGCGCTGGCTGCCCACGTTCGAGGTCATGATGACGATGGTGTTTTTGAAATCGACGGTCCGGCCCTGGCCGTCCGTGAGGCGGCCGTCATCCAGGATCTGCAGCATCACGTTGAACACATCGTGGTGCGCCTTTTCGATTTCGTCGAACAGTACCACGGCGAAGGGCCGGCGGCGGACGGCCTCGGTCAACTGCCCGCCCTCTTCGTAGCCCACGTATCCGGGCGGCGCGCCCACCAGCCGCGCCACGGTGTGCTTCTCCTGATATTCCGACATGTCGATGCGGATCATGGCGCGCTCATCGTCGAACAGGTATTCGGCCAGGGCGCGCGCCAATTCGGTTTTGCCGACACCGGTGGGCCCGAGAAAAATGAAGCTGCCGATGGGACGGGCCGGGTCTTTCAGGCCGGAGCGCGCGCGGATCACCGCCTCCGCCACCGCGGTGACGGCCTCATTCTGGCCGATCACGCGGCGGTGCAGCTCGTCTTCGAGGTGCAGCAGTTTCTCCATTTCGCCCGCCAGCAGTTTGGTCACCGGCACGCCGGTCCAGCGGCTCACGACTTCGGCGATGTCTTCCTCATCCACCTCTTCTTTAATGAGCCGGGACTGCGCCTGCGGCGAGGCGAACTTGCCGGATTCCTCATTCAACTGGCGTTCGAGGCCTGCCAGCGTGCCGTATTTCAATTCCGCGGCCCGGTTGAGATCGTATTGCCGCTCAGCCTGTTCGATTTCGGCTTTGGTCTGCTCGACGCGCTGGCGCAACTGGCGCAGCCGCTCGACCGCGCTCTTCTCACGCTGCCAGCGCGCCGCCAGAGCGTCGGATTCGGCTTTGAGATCGGCCAGCTCTTTTTCGAGGCGCCCCAGCCGCTCTTTTGACGCCTTATCGGTTTCCTTGCGCAGCGCCTCGCGCTCGATTTCGAGCTGCATGATGCGGCGGCGCGTTTCGTCGAGCTCGGCCGGCATGGAATCGATCTCGGTGCGCAAACGCGCCGCGGCCTCGTCCACCAGGTCGATCGCCTTGTCGGGCAGGAAGCGGCCGGTGATGTAACGGTTGGAGAGCACCGCGGCGGCCACCAGCGCAGCGTCCTTGATGCGCACGCCGTGGTGCACCTCGTAGCGCTCCTTGAGGCCGCGCAGGATGGAAATGGTGTCCTCGACCGTTGGCTGATCCACCATCACGGGCTGGAAGCGGCGCTCCAGCGCGGCGTCTTTTTCGATGTGCCGGCGGTATTCATCGAGCGTAGTGGCGCCGATGCAGTGCAGCTCGCCGCGCGCCAACATGGGCTTGAGCAGGTTGCCGGCGTCCATCGAGCCTTCCGCCTTCCCCGCCCCGACCACGGTGTGCAGCTCATCGATGAACAGCACCACCTCACCCGCCGAGTCCTGCACTTCCTTCAGCACCGCCTTGAGCCGCTCTTCGAATTCGCCGCGAAACTTGGCGCCGGCGATCAGCGCGCCCATGTCGAGCGCCACGATGCGCTTGTTCTTGAGCCCTTCCGGCACGTCGCCGCGCACAATCCGCAGCGCCAGCCCCTCCACGATGGCCGTCTTGCCCACGCCCGGCTCGCCGATCAGCACGGGGTTGTTCTTGGTGCGGCGCGAGAGCACCTGAATGACGCGGCGAATCTCCTCGTCGCGGCCGATCACCGGATCGAGCTTTCCCTGCGAGGCCAGGCGCGTGAGATCGCGGCCGTACCGTTCCAGCGCCTCATACGTGGCTTCCGGATTTGGCGAGGTCACGCGCTGGCTGCCGCGCACTTCGCGCAGCGCCTGCATCAGCCGCTCGCGCGTGAGGCCAAGCTCTTTCAGCAAGCGGCCGGCCACGCCGCGGTCATCGAGCGCCGCCAGCACCACGTGCTCCACCGAGATGTACTCGTCCTTCAGCTTGCGGGCTTCGTCTTCGGCATGCGCCAGCAGCTTGTTGAGGCGCGGCGTGACGTAGACCTGGCCGGGAGCGCCGGCCGGCCCGGATACCTTGGGCATCCGGTCGAGCTCCGCCTCCAGGCGCTGCGCGAGCGCTTCCGGGTTAACGTCCGCCTTCTGGAGAATCGACGGCGCCAGGCCGCCTTGCTGAGCCATCAACGCCGCCAGCAAGTGCTCGACATCGATCTGCTGATGACTGTAACGCGCGGCGGTGCTCTCCGCCGTCCGGATGGCCTCTTGCAGCTTTTCGGTAAAGCGGTTGATGTCCATATCCAATCATTAAATATATGGCGGCGGCGGCGCGCAAGCACGCGGAAGCCGGCGCGATGTTTCGCGCTCATCGTGGCGCGAGCGGCGTCCGGCCCCTGCCAGCGCTTCCAAAGGCCCGGAACGTCAAGCCTGGAGACGCCATCGCAACCACTGGCGACGTGTCGGACCGGGGCTCCACTGGACGAGACGCAACGCGGTACCACGAAATTCGAATCGCGGGTGAGAATTCTGCCTGGCCGGAAGTCTCGAATCGGATTGAGACCACGCGGTCCGGCGGGCCATTGCCCGGTTGCCCGAAATACGGCAGTGTCTCGCCCAAATTCTCCGGCAACTGGCCGACGAAGGCGCCGTCTGCAAGATTCGCGCGCGTCACCCGCCATCGGGATTGCTTGCCCGAAAGATGATTCGCCGTGAGGTAAATCGGGGAGTTGCGAAAGAGGATGCCGCGCAGCGACCCCCAAACGGTTTTGTCGATCTCAGCCCTCATCATTACGAACTGGGCCGGGTCCATTTCAGGGACCGCGATGTCGCGGCGCCACGCGGCGGTAACCGAGGCAGCCTCCGATGGCGCGAGGTTTCTTGACGTGTCGCGCCGTTGCAACACCAGCAAGTCGTCTCGCGCCAGTTCGACATCATAACGGTCGAAAAGAGCGCGCCAGGACGCCGCATCGTCCAGGAGCGGATTCTTGCCGTCAGTCGCCCCCCATTGCATGATGATGTGATCAGCGCTTCCCGGGCTCGCCAGATGGTTGGCGTTGAGCTCGTCCAGCTCGGGCGTGTACGCCGAATAGGACTGGAAGACCGGGCGGGGACTCCAACGCCAGCCGTTTGCCGCCACAATATCGATCTCATTAGGAAGATCGTCCACCGTCCCATCGCCCATCATGCTGGAAATTGCTGCATCCAGCCGCATCTTCTCCAGCCTTTGCCGGGTTTGCGCGGCCACATGTCCCCAGGTTGCCGAGTAATGCCAGTTAGCCGACAGATTCTCCGCAGCGTCCTGAAGAAGCGCGCGGCGTCCCGGAAGCGCACCTTGACCGGGGAATGCCGCCCCGAACAGACTCACGCCCAGCACGAAACTGCCCGCGACGTAAGCAACCAACAGCAGTCGATCCCGCGCGGTCTTAGCGCAGACCAGGAGAAACAAGCCAGCCACTGCGAGCTGAACGTGCAGGAGGCTCACGTGATGTGGATCCTGGCGAACCATGCCGCTCTTGAACGCAAAAAAGCTCAACAGCGCGGCGGGTAGAAGTCCGCTCAGGAGGGCGCCCGGGTGCTCGGCAAGCAGCGGGACAATCGCACACAGGGTCACGACGCCGAAGATCGCCAAAATGGCCTGATACATCGGTCCGGCTTCCCCCATGGCTTCGGAGTAACCCAGCACAATATGTACGGTGCGCGTCACAAAACCCCAGAGGCTCGCAATATTCCGTTCCACGATCGCGAATCCAAGTACAAAAAGCAGGGGAGGCACTAACCCAAGCACCCACAATTTGTGCAGCGTCCTTGGTTTGTCCCGGCCGATCAAGAACAGTAGACTTAGTAGAGCATAGTAAGTCGCGCAGGCGACAATTCCTTCGCTCGCTCGGAACAGCGGGATCAGGCCGGCAGCAACGCCCACAATCGCCAGATAGACAGAATTGGCATCGGCCTCGACGACGAGTAATGCGACGATTCCGATCGCCGCGCCCAGGAATGATAGCTGCATCCGCTCGAACGGAAGGTCAGTGAATAACATCGCGCCACAAAGAATGACCCAACTTACCAGAACAATCAAGCGATTACCAAGTGCCCGCCAGATTAAGAATAGCCCGAATAAAAAGAATGCATACACCGTCCAAATAAGCGCGAAGGCGGGCACAGGCGCGACTAAGCCGGGAACCGGATAGAATAAGTAACCCAGTGGGCCGAAGGTAAAGACTACATCTCTTCCAAAAACAAAACTGTCAACATGCGCTAAATTGAGGGCGTAGGCCCAGCTCGGATCCAGACCAGTGCCAAGTACCTGAGGCGGCAGTGGAATGACCGCGAGTGCTATCCACAGATATATGAGAACAAAAATCCATGGGACAATCGGCCGCAACATGCCGATTGAGCCTTCGAAGGCTGAGACGCTACGTTGCCAAGTGAACGACGATCCGTCCATGCGACTGGAGTTATGACCTCCCAAAGGAATAGTAATCTAAATCATAGGTTCCTGGCGCCGCTTTCAGCCAACGTCCCTCACCGCAGCCTTTTCGGCAGCCCGTCCTTGGCGCTCCGGCGCTGGAAGTCTGCCCGACCCTTCGGTAGGCTCCGCCCCATGGAGCCGGAAGAGTGTCTGTCACTCAAGCGGCCGAGGCGGGAGCGCGGCTTTGACGGCGGCTGGAACGATACCGGCCTTCCCATTTTGCCAACAATCGCTTACCATGTTGGCCATGAAGAGAGACTTGGCAATTCATTGTCTTCTACTAATGGTTTTGCTGATTGCGGCCACCGCTATCGCGCCTCTCGGTACGGCGCAAGCCCCAGCCGGCAAGGCGGCCTTTAACGGGCAGGCGATTTTCGAGGACTACTGCGCCGTGTGTCACGGGCGGGACGGCAAGGGCGACGGCCCCGCTGCGCGAGCCCTCAAGACCCCGCCCATCGATCTGACTCAGATCAGCCACGATCATTCCGGCAAATTCCCCGAGACTAATATCAGGAAGGTCATCCTTGGCCTGGATATGATGCCGTCGCATGGCACAGAAGCGATGCCCATCTGGGGAAAAGTCTTCACCAAAATCGGCGATCCGAACACCGTCGGGCAGCGCGTCGACGCCTTGCTGGTCTACCTTCGGCAGATCCAGGCGAAGTAGGCGGAACGCCCGGCTTCGGTTTCCGTGGCGTGAACAGGCGCGAAGGAGACGCTTGTTCGCGTTCCGAATCCGGTATATACCTTGAGTAGCTCAAGTGGGGTGGCTGCAATTGGCCCACCGGAAGCCTGGCTTACACATGCCCGAACCTCATGCGTCGGGGTTGGTGAACCCAGACGCGCCGAAAACCGCCTCGGAGGATCCGAGACGGGCCCTCACCGCGTCTCTTTTGCAGCGGCTGTTGCAGGTAGTGGCAGTGGTGGGCTTTTTGTATTTCGCCGTAGGCGAGCTGTTCCTGTTCGCCAACAAGCGAGGTGCTCTGATCCTCGGCGTAGCCGGCGCCATCCTGCTGCTGCTGATTCCGGAGTGGCTGCGCCGGAAAGGCAGGGTGCGGGTTGCGGCGTGGACGCTGGTGCTCGGCGGAACCCTGCTGGCGGCCATCTACGTTTTCCTCTCCGGAGGCGTTCGCAGCCCCGGTTGCCTCCTGCAGATCGTACTGATCCAGGAGGCGACGCTGCTGCTGGGGCGCCGAGGAGCACTGGCGTCGTCGCTTCCCACGTTAGCCTTGGATCTGGCTTATGTGGTGGCGGCGGCGGTGGGCCACCCGCCGCCGACCATTTTTCCCATACCAGCGGCGGTATCGTGGTGCATCGTTTTCGGAGCGTGCGCCCTCGCCGCGCCATCCCTCGACTATGTTCTGGTGCGCCTCGGCGGGGCGCTCGATAATGCGCGCCGGGAACTGGCCCGGCGCAGGGAAGCCGAAGATGCCCTGCGCGCGCGGGAAACCGCCTACCGCACGCTGTTCGAACAAAGCCCGTTCTCCGTCGCCCTCACCGATGGAGACGGCAAGTACGTCGACGTCAATGAAAACTTCTGTACCCAAGCCAGGCTTCCCCGCTCCCAAGTCATCGGCAAGACCGCCATCGAGCTCGGCCAGGTGGACCAGCAACAGTACGACGAACTGAGCCAGGCGCTCCGGCAGGGCGGCGGCTCCATCCAGCAGCACGAGGCCACATTTCGCTCGGGCGATGGCAGCGTAGCTCACGCCCTGGTATCGGCCAGAGCGATCGAGCTGCAGGGACAGCGGTACGTGCTGGCCACGGTCAATTACATCACTGAGCGAGTACAGGCGGAAGCCGCGTTGCGGGAAAGCGAGGCCCGCTACCGGCGCATCGTGGACACCACCCACGAAGGCATCTGGGCGATGGATGAGCAGGGGATCACCAACTTCGTCAACCGGCGCATGGCCGAGATGCTCGGCTACGCGCCTGAGGAGATGCTCGGCCAGAGCCTGTTTTCATTTGTGTTTCCGGAAGACGTCCCGCTCTTCGAACAGCGCATTGCCGGTCTGCGGCGCGGCGAGGGCAGCGTCAGCGAGAAGCGCTTCCGCCGGCGGGATGGGACCCCGGTGTGGGCGCTGGCTTCGAGCACGGCCGTCCTGGATGAAGGCGGGCAGTTCCGGGGCGCGTTTGCGATGATGATCGACATCACCTCGCAGAAGCGGGACCAGGCCGAGCGCGAAGAACTTCGCCAGCAGTTGGAGCACTCGCAGAAGCTGGAATCCATCGGCCGCCTGGCCGGCGGGGTCGCGCACGACTTCAACAACCTGCTGACCGTCATCAACGGCTACAGCGACATGCTCATCAAGGACCTTCCGGAAGGCGATCCGCAGCGGCAGGCGATTGAGGAGATTCGCGGCGCGGGCGAGCGCGCTGCCGCGCTCACCAAGCAGTTGCTCACTTTCAGCCGGCGCCAGATCGGGCGGCCACGCCCGCTCGATCTCAACGCGCTGATCTCCGGCGCGGAGCGCATGCTGCAGCGGCTTATCGGCGAAGATATCCTGCTCGAAACCAGCCTCGATCCGGCGCTCGAGCTGGTTGAGGCCGATCCCGGACAGATGAACCAGGTGCTACTCAACCTCTCGGTCAACGCGCGCGACGCCATGCCCGACGGCGGCAGGCTCATCCTCCGCACCACCAACGTTCGCTTCGACGGCGAGAACGCACCGCCGGACTGCCAGCCCGGCGCCTACGTCAAGCTGACCGTGGCCGATACCGGCGCCGGCATGGACGAACAAGCCATCGAGCATCTCTTCGAGCCGTTCTTCACCACCAAACCTAGCGGCCTCGGAACCGGCCTCGGACTGGCTACCGTCTACGGAATCGTCAAACAAGGCCGCGGCTCCATCCTGGTACACAATCAGCCCGGCAAGGGATGCTCCTTCGAAATTCATCTGCCGCGTGCCGAGGGCCCGGCGGAACCGGATCCCCCCGCGGCCTTCGAACTGCCTGAAGACCGGAAGGATCTGACCATGCTGGTGGTGGAAGACCAGGCCAACGTGCGCCGCCTCGTCTCTCACGCTTTGCGGGTCTGCGCGTACCACGTGCTCGAAGCCGCCAACGGCGATGAGGCGCTGCGCCTCGTTGAAGCGCTGCAGGGGCGGTGCCAGCTCGTGGTAACCGATGTGGTGATGCCGGGCATCTCCGGCAAAACTCTGGCTGAGGAACTCAGCGTGCGCTGGCCGCATATAAAGGTGCTCTTCATCTCCGGCTATCCCAATGAGGTGCTGCTACGGCACGGGTTGGGGAACGGCGCCATCAACTACCTGGAAAAGCCGTTCACCCCTTCCGAGCTGGCGGCCAAAGTCCGCGAAGTGATGAAATGAGGCGCCTGGGCGCGCGGCTGGCGGATCAAGCGCCTGCACGCTGTACTAACCTGTAGTTTGGTCCCAAGCCGCCCTCTGTTCACCGCCAGCTCCGCGACGCTCGACCCCTGGTGGTTCCGCTGGCGTCCCACCGTCCGCTACCTGATGCAGACCGAAGCCCACGTCTACGCGCTGGCAATTTCGGCCAGCGTGCTGCTGGCGTTTTTCCCGTTCCTGACCGTGATGCTTTCTTTCTTCCGCGACGTTCTGCATTGGCCGGCCGCCATCACCGCGATCTATCTTGCTATTCGCGACGGCTTTCCGGGCAAGTCGGGCGATATCGTGGTGCAGAACCTGCAGTCCTGGATGATACCGCACCTCCCAGTTGCCTCCATCTTTCTCCTGTTGGTCACTTCGAACGGCATTTTTGAGCCGCTCGAAGTAGCGCTCAACCGCGCCTGGGGCGTCACCAGGAACCGCAGCTACTGGAAAAACCAGCTCGTCAGTCTCGGCATGGTTTTTGCCTGCGGCGCGCTTGTCCTGCTATCGCTCGTCTTTACCGCCTACAACCGGCAGTGGGTCGTGGCTTGGGCCGGAAAGGGCCAGATGGCCGCCTGGCTAACCGTCCTAATGTTCAAGGTCGCGGCGGTGCCGGTGTCCATCCTCATGCTCTTTCTAATTTATTGGCTCTTGCCCAACCGCAAGGTCGATCCCATGCAAGTGGCGCCGGCCGCCATTTGGGTCGGCCTGGCTTTGGAGGCGCTCAAGTACCTCAACATCCTGATCCGCCCCTGGCTGATGGAAAAACTGGATCGGGAGTATCACATGTTTCAATACTCCGTGACCATCGTGCTGGGTAGCTTCGTAGCGTCGCTGATCGTGCTGGCCGGCGCCGAATTCGCCGCCCGCCGCGGCCGCGATCGCGACGCCGACGGCAACTAGTCGTAGACGCCTGCCGGCCAGCCTCGGGAACATGGTACCGCACACCGCTTCGCAGGCTCCATCCGAAGCCCGGAAAAGTCCCGGTGTGCGCCAAACTGCGCAGTCCAAGTGGCGCTGTGGGGCAAGCCGCCTCTCGCGCCCGGGTGATTTCAGCCCATCTTGGCTGAATTTATCCACATTGCGTCAGTTTAATCCACAAAAACGTATTTCGTGTCCACATTCCCATAGATAGCTAAGGTGTTCTGCCATAACGAGATAGCTGAATCCTGGCACGGCCGGATGCCCGATTTCGGGAGATTCATCCCAACCCGAAAGTAGACAGCGATTTGTCTTTCAAAGAGATTAAGCTCACGTTATATTTGGTAATACGCGTGCGGGCAGTAGCCCCACCACGAGTGTTGGAACGTACGGCAAGAGCGGAGTGTGTTTCTCAGCCAACCGGGGAAAAACACGCCCGAGCTTCTCAACTTTCAAATTGGGAGACGATATGAGCAATCTCAAAAGATTTCGAGGATCGTTCGCGATCATTTTCGGCCTGATGCTAGCCGCCCTGATGCTTTGGGGCCAGGTGGAAACAGGCCAGATCAGCGGAACGGTTCAGGACGCTACCGGCGCCGTTGTACCCAACGTGACGGTCACGGCCAAGAGTGTCACGACCGGCACGATGCGCTCAACGGTGACGAACACCGCCGGCGTCTACGTGCTTCCGAACCTTTCCCCCGGCGATTGGGAGGTCACCCTTTCCGCCAGCGGCTTCTCCACCCAGAAGAGGCGCGTGACGGTCGACGTCGGCTCTAAGGTAACCATGGACGCCAAAATGGAAGTGGGCCAGACCAGCACCACCGTGGAGGTGAACGCCGGAGCGGTGCAGGTGAACACCGAATCGCAGACGGTCAGCAATACCATTAACACTCAGCAAGTGACGGAGCTGCCCTCGCTGACCCGCAACCCGTACGATTTCGTGGCCACGGTGCCCAACGTAACGTCCGATATGCAAAGCGGACGCGGCGTGGGTTACGCAGTCAACGGCATGCGTTCGTCCAGCACCAACGTGATGCTGGATGGCGTGGCCAACAACGATGATTTCACGGCAACCGTGGGCCAGCAGGTTCCGCTGGACTCGGTGCAGGAATACCAGGTCGTGACCAGCGACTTCAGCGCGGAATACGGGCGCGCCTCCGGCGGCGTGGTCAACGTGATGACCAAGAGCGGCAGCAACGATTTCCACGGTTCGGGTTATGAGTTCAACCGGGTTTCGGCGCTGGCTTCCAACGGCTACTTCAACAACGCCAACGATCTGCCCAAGGGCATTTACACCCGCAACAACTTCGGCTACGCGATTGGCGGGCCGATCAAGAAGAACAAGCTGTTCTTCTTCCAGAACACGGAGTGGACTCGCATTCGCAGTTATGCCAACGAAGTAGCGAATGTTCCGACGCCGCAGTTGATTGCCGCCTCCAATGCCAACACGCAGGCGTTCTTCAGCGCCTATGGCAAGTTGCGCAGCGACCTGTCCACCCTTGCCACTTTCACCAAGGCGGACATCCCCAGCATTTGCACCGGCGGCTCGGCAACGGGCCCGTGCGCCGCGCTGCCCGCCAGCACGCCGATGTTCAGTGAGGTCGCTTACCAGACCCCGTCGGATGCGGGCGGTGGATCTCCGCAGAACACCTACGACATCGTGGGCAACGTGGACTATAACCTCAGCGAAAAAACGCAGATGTCGTTCAAGTACGCACTCTATAACGAGGACGATTTCCCCGGCGTCGTTAACACCAGCCCGTACGCGGGCTATGAAACCGGCCAAACCAACGTTGACAACCACGCCACCTTGTCGCTGACGCACACGTTTTCGCCCAGCCTGGTCAGTCAGACCCGTTTGAGCTTTAACCGGCTGAACAGCCAGCAGCCGCTGGGCACGGCGCCGGTCGGCCCGACGCTGTACATGAACGCCAGCTCGGCTCCGCGCATCAACGGCCAACTGATCGGGTTCCCGGGTTATAACGAGTACACGCCGGGCAGCGCCATTCCTTTTGGCGGCCCGCAGAATTTCGGCGTTCTCTCCGAAGACGTGACCAAGGTCCGCGGCCGGCACAACATCCGCTTCGGCGGCATGGTCAACTACGAGCAGGACAACCGCACCTTCGGCGCTTACGAAGAGGCGGTGGAGAGCCTGGGCAGCAACACCGGCAACGCGATGGACAACTTCCTCAACGGCCAGTTGCATGAGTTCGAAGCAGCGGTCAATCCGCAGGGCAAGTACCCCGGCCAGACCGTGAACTTGCCGGTGGGGCCGCCGAACTTCTCGCGCAGCAACCGCTACAACGAGTTTGCGCTTTACGGCCAGGACAACTTCAAAGTGACTGCGCGCTTGAGCATCAACTATGGCCTGCGCTGGGAATACTTCGGCGTGCAGCACAACAAGAACGACGCGCTCGATTCGAACATCGTGTTTACCGGGCCCTACAGCCTCAGCAATCTGCCGCAATTGATCCAGGGAGCGGTGGTCGATCCGACGCCCACCAACCCGAATGGCGGCCTATGGGATAAAGACTATAAGGACTTCTCTCCTCGCATCGGCTTTGCTTACGCGCTGACCGCCGACGGCAAGACCAGCCTGCGCGGCGGCTATGGCATCGGTTACGAGCGCAACTTCGGCAACGTGACCTTCAACGTCATCCAGAACCCGCCCGCCTACGCAGTGTTGGCGCTGATCGCCGGCTCTGACCTGCCGACCATTCCGGTGAGTGTGAACAACGCCGGCCCGCTGGCCGGCAACACCGGCAGCAAGACATTGCCGGGCGTGAGCCTCCGCGGAGTGGACCCGAATATCAAGAGTGCCTACGCGCATACCATGAGCCTCACCCTGGAACGGCAGGTTACCAACAACCTGCTGGCCAGCCTGGGTTATTCCGGCTCGCGCGGTGAGAACCTTTACGATATCTCCCATACCAACGACAACGGCTACGGCAATGAGTACCTCGGCGTCCCCTGCACGCCGGGCACTTACGGCAACCCAGGCACCTGCACCGCCCGCCTGAACACTCAATACTCTGCGATCAACCTGCGCGCCGGCAACGGCACTTCCGCCTACAACTCGATGATCGGCCAGTTGACGTATAGGGACGTCGCGCATACCGGCGTGACGCTGCAAGCCAACTACACCTGGTCTCACGCCATGGACGACCTGAGCAGCGCCTTCACCGACGGCCAGCAGGGCAATTTCCAGTTGGGCTACATGGACCCCTTCAACCCCATGCTCGATTACGGCAACTCCGATTTCGATGCCACGCAGCGGGTGGCGATCTCCGCCGTTTGGGCGATTCCGGTGGCTAAGGGGAGTTCGCTGACCGACAAGATTCTGGGCGGCTGGGAACTGGCTCCCATCTTCACAGCGAATACCGGCAACCCATTCACGATTTACGACTGCACCAACGCATACTCCTATTGCCCCCGCGCGCAGCAGGTCAGCGCCACCCCGCCCGGCGGTGTCACTAATATGCCCGCCCCCGGTGTGCCCGACGATTACGAGTATTACCAGTTCACCAATTTCGCCACCGGCCCGCTGTCGTATTACAACCCCAAACTCGGCATCAGCGATGACGGTCCGTGGCCGAATAACATGATCGGCCGCAACACCTACCGTGCGCCGGGCAACTGGAACCTCAATCTTGGTTTCTACAAGAACACCAGGATTACCGAGAAAACCCAGCTCCAGCTTCGCCTGGAGCTGTACAACGCTTTCAACCACGCCAACTTCTACATCTACGGTGCGGACACCGAAGTGGAAGGCCCGTTTGCGGATGGCTATTTCGGCGGCAACCGAAACCTCCAACTCGGCGCCAAGTTCATATTTTAGATACAACTCGCTTTGGAGCTGGCAGGCCACCTCGCCTGCCCAGCTTAACCCGCAGTACCGGGGGAGCCTTCGGGCTCCCCCTTTTTTATGTGTGCTGCCCAACTCCTAACAGGCTAAGAGGTGGGGCAGGCGCTGCCGCCTGCCAACCGAGTTTCTCTACATGAACTTCGCCTGCTTTGAGGAGGTCCCTGTCCCTGGGCACTTATGAATGGTCACATCCAGAGTCTGACGAAAACCTCTCGACACACACAAAGTTCAAGGCTCTCCGGACCCGCCAAAGCGCGGGCCGCAGCTACATTTAAGCCGAGAGTTCTCTGCGCGGTGGCGCACTTCTTTCTGGGCCGGCTCGCGCGGCAAGCCCGGAGGGCGAAAGACAGTAGCCCACGGCGTCAGCCGTGTGGAATCGAAACGCAGCAACAAAGAGCCCCGAAACGGGGCGTAAGTCTTATGGCGCACACCCTCGCTTCCCTTTTGGTTCACCTCGTCTTCTCGACCAAGAATCGTGCGTCTGCCTTGTCGCCCGCGATTGTCAGCCGCCTCTTCCCGTACATGGGTGGCATTGTCAAAGAGCGAAATGGTGTTCCACTGATCATCAACGGTCCGGCGGATCACGTGCATCTGCTCGTGTCTGTTCCGACTAATGAGTCGGTGGCAGAGTTGTTGCGAGTGGTGAAAGCCAATTCGTCGCGCTGGGTGCACGAGCAGTTCCCAGCCCAGAGAGGGTTCGCCTGGCAGGCCGGATACGCCGCGTTCTCCGTAAGCGGCTCCCGAGCGGCTGCCGTGAAGGACTACATCGCGGGGCAGCAGGAGCACCATCGACGGGTCTCGTTCCAAGATGAGCTGCTGAGCTTTTTGAGGAGGCACGGCATCAGTTATGACGAGCGAAATCTCTGGGGCTGAGGCGGGTCTTACGCCCCGTTCCGGGGCTGGCGATCGTAAGACGGCGATTCCGCACGGCTTGCGCCGTGGGCTGCTATCTTTCGCCCTTCGGGCTCGATTCTGGGCGAGAAAATGTAGCTGCGGCCCGCGCTTTGGCGGGTCCAGAGGACCTTAGAACTTGTCCGCGCCTCGGCGCAGGAAGTTCATGGAGAGAGCTCCAGGGGCAGGCGCTGCCGCCTGCCAACCGCCGCACGTTCTTGCCGCAGTACTTCCAGTGCCATGCCTATACACCAGACGACCTCCTGTTTGTAGGTTGGCATTCAGCCGGTTCCGCGCGCGCTACTCGGCCGCTGTAGAGGTTGGCCGGCGAAAGCGCCTGGCTACTCGACTGAGAATTCGCCGTCGCGCGGGCCACTAATTCTTGTTCGCTATGAAACACAGTTGTGCGTGGCTCATGTTGGCTTGGGCATCGGTCTTGCCAGCGGCTGACGTTCCGGCCTACACCATCCAAACCGTGGCCGGCAGTTCGTTCATGGGCGATGGCGGCCCGGCCACTGCGGCGCAGATCGGCTCCATTCAAGGCGTGGCGCTCGATGCGAAAGGCAACCTGTACCTGTCCGATACCGACAACAATCGCGTGCGCAAGGTGGACGCCACGGGGATCATCACGACGTTCGCCGGCACCGGCACTGCCGGCTTCAGCGGCGATGGCGGCCCGGCGACCGCAGCTCAACTCAACCTTCCTTACGGCCTGGCGGTAGACGCCGCCGGCTACGTGTATATTGCCGACCTGGGCAGCGACCGCGTGCGCAGGGTCGGCCCCGATGGCACCATCGTGACCATCGCCGGCACGGGCGTGAAGGGCTACTCGGGCGACGGCGGCCCAGCCAACGCGGCCCAACTCTTCACGCCACGCAACGTGGCCGTCGATGCGACGGGCAATCTCTATATTGCCGAGTTTGAAGGGCACCGCGTGCGCCAAGTGACGCCCGCTGGCGCGATCGCCACCGTGGCGGGCACCGGCGTGGCCGGCCTGGGCGGCGATGGCGGCCCCGCCACCCTGGCCCAGCTCAACTTTCCCGCCGGGTTAGCGGTGGACCGCACCGGCGCTCTGTGGATTGCCGATTCCGGCAACAACCGCGTGCGCAAAATCCTGCCAGGCGGCGTCATGTCCACGGTCCTGGGCGCGAGCGCTTCCACGGCGCTGGCGACGCCAATCGCGGTCACGGTGGATCAGTCGCTTACCATTTACGTGGCCGATTCGAGCGCGCTGGTTCGCTCCTACACCACTGCGGGCCTTTGGTCGAATTTCGCCGGTACGGGTGCGCCGGGATACGCGGGCGATGGCGGCCCGGCGGCCATGGCCCAGCTTACGGCGCCGCACGACCTGGCGGCTGGCCTGGCCGGCGACGTTTTCATCGCCGACGGCACCCGCGTGCGCGAGGTGGATGCGACCGGCCTTATCTCGACCGTAGCGGGCGACGGATACCTGTTCGCCGTGGGCGATGGCACGCCCGCTACCAGCGCGATCCTTTACCGGCCTTCTGCCGTAGCGCTCGATGCAGCAGGCGAACTCTTTATCGCCGACACGGGGACCGAGCGCGTGCGGGTGGTCCCCTCCACCGGCCTCATCCAGACCCTGGCGGGCAACGGAACGGCGGGCTATAACACCGATGGAGTGCCGGCCACCGCGGCGGAACTCAATGCGCCGACGGGCCTCACCATGGATCCGTCGGGCAACCTGTTTCTGGCCGACACCAACAACCAGCGGGTGCGCGAGATTTCGGCTGGAGTGATCTCCACGTTCGCCGGGACAGGGGTAGCGGGCACCGGACAAGAGGGCCTGGCGCCGGCGCTAATGCCGCTGCGCGGCCCGCGCGGCGTCTGCACCGGGCGCGACGGCTCCATCTACATCGTCGACACGGACAATCACCGCGTGCTGGTGGCGCCGCCGGACGGCATGGTGACGACCTTCGCCGGCAATGGCAGCCCGGGAGACGCGGGCGATGGCGAACCAGCGCGCCTGGCGCAACTCAACCTGCCCAGCGCTTGCGCGCTGGACGACGCGGGCGATGTCTTCATCGCCGACACCTTCAGCCACCGCATCCGCGAGGTGACCCCGACCGGCGTGATCGCCACCGTGGCGGGCATCGGCACGGCGGGCTATTCGGGCGATGAGGGCGCCGCCACCGCAGCCGCGCTCTTCGCGCCTGCCGGCGTGGCGGTGGACGACAACGGCAACATCTTCATCGCCGATACCGGTAACCACGCCATCCGCCTGGTAACGCCGGACGGCACGATCCACACCATCGCCGGACAAGGCACGGCCGGCTTCTCCGGCGATGGCGGAGAGGCGAGTGCCGCCTTCCTCAGCTCGCCTTCCGGCATGCTGCTCGATGGCGCCGGCGACCTGTACTTTGCCGATACCGGAAACAACCGCGTGCGGCGCCTGGCGCCGGAGACCGGCACCGTCATGGTTGGTCCGGCGCCTGTGGGCGCGGCATTGGCGCTGGTGAACGCCGCCAGCCAATCCCAGGGACCCGTAGCGCCCGGCGAAATCGTCACCCTCTACGGCGCCAGCATCGGCCCCGCATCCGGCGTGGCCGGATCGTTCGACGCGTCTGGCTCGATCGGCAACCTGCTGGCGGGCGCGGAAGTGCGCTTCGACGGCGTGCCCGCGCCGCTGTTCTACGCCCAGGCTTCGCAGATCAATGCGCAAGTGCCTTACACCGTCGCCGGCGAAAGCTTTACTCAAGTCGAGGTGTATGATCAGGGCCAGTTGGTTGGAGGGCTCAGCGTCCCGGTGGCGGCTTCGGCGCCGGCACTGTTTACGGCGGCTCTCAATCAGGATGGCAGCGTCAACTCACCGTCCGCACCCGCCGCCCGCGGCAACGTGGTGACCTTCTTCGGCACCGGAGAAGGACTCACCAACGGAGCCAACATCGCCGGCCAGGCGGCCGCGGCGCCGTACCCGAGTCCCATTCTGCCGGTGACGCTGACGGTGGACGGAATCGCAGCGCAGCTTTTTTACGCGGGCGAGGCGCCAACCTTCGCCGGCTTGCTGCAAGTCAACGCCGTCATGCCCGGCGGTTTCGTCCCCTCCGGGCCGGTGGCCGTGCAGTTGACGGTGGGAGTGGCAAGCTCACCGGCGATTACCGTGTGGCTGCAGTAGCGCGCTCCGCGAACCGAGGTGGCGATTCCGGCCGCCGGTGACCGAGATTTCGGAGGCCAGACCCTGGCTCAGGCGCACCAAATCCGCGCGCCCGCCAATTCGGACCCGCAGGGAGGCGTTGCGCGTTCCGGTCTCCACCGTGAGGGCCACGCCGGGCTGCAATCCGAGGCGCGTCATTTCGCGCAAGGCGGCGGGGTCGCGATCCGATACGCTGCTGATCACGGCCGGGATGCCGCATGCCCAATTGGAAAGCAGCACCTCGGTGCGGGCTGGAAGCGCGCCGCTTCGCTCGGGAATCGGGTGCCCGTGCGGATCCGTTTCCGGGTCCCCCAATTTCGCCGCGATGCGATCCTCCAGCCGCTCGGAAATGAAATGCTCCAGCCGTTCCGCCTCGTCGTGGACCTCGTCCCACGAATAGTCGAGGAAGTCGTGCAAGAAGCGCTCCAGCAAACGGTGGTGGCGCAGCACCTCCAAGGCGCGCATCCTCCCCGCCGGCGCTAAGCGCACGCCGCGATGCTTCTCGTATTTCACCAACTGCGGCTTTTGCGCCGCCAGCTTTTGCAGCATGCCGGTGACGGAAGCGGCGCGGACGCCAAGATGCCCGGCCAGGGCGTTGCCGGTGACCCGATCTTCTTCGGAGCCTCCCAGCTCCAGGATCGCCTTCAGATAATCGTCGACAGATTCCGTGTGGGACGGCCCATGGCTTCTAGGTGTCACTAAATCTTAGCGTACTCTCTTCGCCGCATGCGGGCAATTGGCTCGCCGGCTACTGGGTGGAGCTTGCTTTAGCCTAGCCAGAAGAATTGGGAACGCACAGCTTAACGCCCAGGCCCCTCACCCAGGCTCACCGGGCGGCTTGACGGAGCCGGGATAGTCCTCTACAATTTTAGGTATGCCTAAATTCAGGAAAGGGCGTTACACGATGCTGATGCCGCTCGCCGCATTTCTGATTTCGGCATGCGCCCTGCCCCTTGCGCTCATGGCCCAAGGCGAGACGACCGCCGGGATCGTGGGTTCGGTCTCCGATCCGGCCGGCGGAGCGATCCCGGGCGCCGCCGTGACCATCACCAATCTCGCCAATGGCCTGACGCGGTCCATGAAGACGGACGCCTCCGGACGTTTTAGCTTTCCGCAGCTCCAGCCTGGCACGTATTCGGTGAAAGCCGAAGCGGACCGTTTTGCCACCCAGCAGAACAACTCTGTCTCCGCGGAGCTTGGGCAAAAACAAACCGTCGATTTCGAGCTCGAGATCGCATCCGCCAGCGAAACGGTTCTCGTCACCGAGCAAGCGCCGCTAATCAATCTGGAGAATCCGAACACCTCGAGCAGCCTGACGGCACGATCCATCGAGGATCTGCCGAATCCGGGCGGCGATATGACTTATCCGCTGCAATTTGCCGCCGGCGCTCTCATCAACACGGCCGGCAGCGGGAACGATTTCGTGGGCGGCACGAACGGCTATGGTAACGTGCAGTTCAATGGACTGCCGTCTCTATCCAACGGCTATATTGTCGATGGCCTGGAGACCAACGACCCGCTGACCAATCTGAATAGCGGCCTGTCGACCAATCTCGTCCTTGGGCTGAACTCCATCGCGGAAGTGACGGTCAATACGGTGTCCTACTCGGTCGATCAAGGCAGGTACGGCGCGTCGCAGGTGAACTATGTCACGAAATCCGGCACCAATCGGTTTCACGGCAACCTGTACGAGCTGTGGAACGGATCGAGGTTCAATGCGGCGGATTTTTTTACCAACGCCACCGCGGGGAATCACCAGCCGCGCTCCACGGTGAATCATTTCGGGGGCAGCTTGGGAGGTCCGATCCTGCGCGACAAGCTGTTCTTCTTCTTCGATTCCGAATGGGTGCGGATTGCGCTGCCGATCGTCACCGCCACTACAGTGCCGACGCCGGCGTTTCAGAACTATGTCCTGCAGCAATTGCCGCGCGGCGGTGCGGACTCCGTCACCGGATCGGCCTATGAGCCAGCGCCGCAACTGGTGCCCTTCTACCAGAAGCTTTTTTCTCTGTATGGCAATACGGCGGGAACGCCGCTCGCGGTTCTCGGCTGTCCATTTAACAGCGACGGGACTGCCGCGGGCGGCAATCCGCCCAATGGAAACGGCTGCGCCAACCGCCAGAGCGTTTCGCATTCCAGCGACGATCGTGAGCAAGTGCAAACCGCACGCATCGATTACAACATCGATCCCAGCGACATTACCTGGTTCCGGCTTCAGTCCGACACCGGACTACAAGCCGCTTACACGGATCCCATCAATTCGTTGTTCGACGCCGTGTCTCCGCAGCCCCTCTATTCGTTCGCATCGGGCTACACGCATATCTTCTCCGGGCATCTGGTGAATTACTTTAACCCGGCGTTCTCGTGGTATGAAAGCCTGTTCGGGCCGGCCGATTTTCAGAAAACGCTGGAGGCACTGCCTATCGTCCTCCAGGGCAGCGGAGCTAATGCGCCCTTCACCACGCTCGGCGGGCTCGACAATACCTGGGTGCAGGGGCGGCGCGCCTCCCGCTTCTTCATCAATGACAATCTCGCCTGGACGGCCGGCTCGCACGAACTCCGGTTCGGAACCAACAGCCGGATTTTCCGCCTGAACGATTACGATTTCGGCGAGGGCGCGGTCCCGCTAGTCACCTATAACACGCTGCCGCAATTCATCTACGGCGTGGCATCGACGGCGTCAGAAACCTTCCCTCTGGCCAATTCGCAGCCGTACAACTTCCTCAATGTGGATTTCTATGCGCAGGACACATGGAGGGTGAGCCGCACGCTGACCTGGACCTTCGGCGTCCGCGACACTTACAATTCCAATCCCGAGAATCCGCACAACGCGGTGGCGCGCCTCGCCGGCTCGTTCGATTCCATTTCGCACGATGTGAATCAGCCGCTGAACCAGGTCGTCCGGACCGGGCAGGGCACGATTTTCGCCGCTACGCCTGCCGCGATTCTTCAGCCGAGAACCGCGATTGCCTGGCAGATGGCGCCGGCGACGGTGCTGCGCAGCGGGTTTGGCTTGTTCAGCGACATCTTGCCGGGTAGCGTGGTCGATCTCGTGGGCACGAATCCTCCCTACTCGACGACCTTTCAGGGCGGGCTCCTCGGCACTGTGGGAGGGGTGGCGGTCGCACCGGGAGTGCCGAACAGCGCGATCGATGCGACCGCCGCGGCGAATCTCGAATTCAATTCGGGCTTCGCCGAAGGCCAGTTTTCCTGCGCGTCAGGGCTCGCGAATCCCAACGCCTGTCTGCCGCCGGTTTCGATCACCGCCGTACCCGATGGCAAGCTGCACGCGCCCTATTTCATGCAGTGGAGCCTCGCGCTGGAGCACCAGGTGGGCAACGCGCTCAATCTTCGCGCTCAGTACGTGGGTACGCGCGCTGTGAATCAGCCGTATGAGACGCAGGTTAACGGGTATCAGACGGTCTGCGACGGCTGCTTCGCGCCGTTCCCATACGAGCAGCCGGCAGATCCGCGTTTCGGGCCGGTCACGCAATTGAACACCGGCGCCAACAGCCACTACAACGGCCTTCAGTTGACGGTTGACAAGCGGCTCGGTCATGGCATACAGGTCGAGACGAATTATACCTGGAGCCGCTGCATGGACACGGTCTCGAACGGCGGATTCCTGCCCTTCGCCGCCGGCGCCATTCTTTCGCCGCTGCCGGGCGAGCTGGGCCGCCAATACGGCCCGTGCGATTACGACGTGCGGCAAAACCTGACCTCCCAGTACGTTTATCAGTTGCCAATCAAATTTCGAAACCGCCTGCTGGCGCGGGCACTGAACGGCTGGCAGGTATCGGGCACCATGTTCTGGCATAGCGGCCTGCCGTTTTCGGTTCTGAGCGCGCCGTATACGGCCAACGGAGACGGCATCGTGCAGGGCAGCGGCCTGCAGTACGCCAGCGTGATCCCCGGCGTGCCGCTGTACGAACACAAGCCGATCCCCGGTGTCACGCAGCCCGGCACCATCCAGTGGCTCAACCCCGACGCGTTTGTTTCCGTTGTCGATCCGAGCACCGGCGCCTGCACCGGCGGCAACAGCCCGCAGAACTGCCAGTTCGGCAATCTGGGCCGGAACGCCTTGCGCGGTCCGGATTTCTTTTGGAGCGATGTGTATCTGACCAAATGGTTTCCATTAACCGAGCATGTGAAGCTGCGCATCGACGGTCAATTCTTCAATGTGCTCAATCATCCGAATTTTGGCCTTCCCGTTTTGGGCTACGCGGGAATTCCAGGAAAGCCTTCTACCCAGACCGGATTCGGCGCGCTCAGCTACCCGACTTCGCCGCCTACCGGCCTGCTCGGCGTTGGCTTGGGCGGCGACAGCTCCCCGAGAATGATTGCCTTTCAGGCTCGTTTGGAGTTCTGAAGTCGCGTTCGAGTGAGTAAGTCAGCGGAAGCGCCAGAGCTCATACCGATTCCATTCCCCCGAGCCCCAGGCCCACATCAGGTCGCCATAGAAGTTTGAGTACAGCCCGGCGCCATCCTTCCGGCTCATAGTGCGTCCACAGGGACCGCCGACTACGAAGGTCTCGACCAAGACCGCCGGTGGCAAGCGCTTCATAGTCGCCAGGTATCCTTCCAATTCGCCTCGCGCCAGATAGTCCCCGGACGCGGGCGTCTCACCCTGGTGAATGTGCCGGGCTCCGGCCTGCAAGGCGTACCATTGGAATCCCCACATGCTGGCGAACCAGACGCGATCGCCTTCGGCCAAGTGCGGCACTATCAGCCGTCTCACCGCTTCCCGGCCCATGTTCGCAAATGCGTAGTCGGCATGAAGCACCAGGCCGCTGAAAGCGACGGCAGCGCCGACGATTCCGCACAGGAATGCTTTTCTCCAGCGGCGACCTTCCAGCCGGCTGGCAATCAGCAAGGCGGCAGCGGGCGCGCTTGCGGTCAGATACTTGACGGGGAGATGGAGATAGACGATGTTCACCAACGGCAGCAGAATCCAGAGCCCGCACGCGACCCATCTGTAGTCGCCGGTTCTCCACGCGCAGGCGAGAAAATCGATCAGCGCGAGCAGGCCCGCAGCGGCGATCAGCGTTACCCATATCACGTGGGCCGGCCCCATCCAGCTTTTCCAAATCGCCAAGGCGGCAAGCGCCGAAATCAACAGGAGAAGCAACCTTACGCGGCGAGCTGCTAATAGAATCCACGCCAGGCCCAAGGGCATGGCAAGCATCCAATCGATCAGATAGGAGCGGAGATTCCGGTAGGTGTTTTCCGGCTGGATATAAATATGGCGCGGCAATACGCCGCCGCTTGCCGGTTCCATCGTCAGCAGATTTACGGCGATCATGACCAGCACCGCGCATCCGAGAGGCCACCACAGCCGCTTGGGCAACGTGAACCAGCTACTTACGTCGAAGATGCGAACGTCGCCGCGCAATAGCAGGGCGGCGATCGGCAACAACAGGACCAGATGCACCCGGGCAAATGGGGCGAGGCCGAGCGCCACCGCACAGGTGAGACCGTCGAAAAGCCGTCGGTTTTGCTTCCAGGCCATCACGCGCTCGATGCCGATCACTCCCAGCGTCATGGCCAGTACATCGGGCATGGCGGTGCTGGCCATCGCCAGCACGGGAGGCGTGGTAGCGAAGATCAGGCCCGCAGCAACAGCGGCGAACGAACTACAGCCGAACCGGAATGCCAGGGAAACCGTCGCCAAAATCGCAAGCCACAGGAAAGCAATCTGCAACGAGTGGGCGAACCACTCATGGCTTCCGAATCTGACCACGGGCGCCAGAAAATACGGCAACAGGGCGTTGTTCGGCACAATCTCAGCGGCGCGGGTGGGAACGGTGCTCATCCAGCAGATTTCTACCGCTTGCGGATGCAAGGGTGTCTTGAGGATCTGCTGGGCTTCCTGGAGAAAGATGGCGTCGTCGATGGTAAAGGCCTTGTCGAGGTAAGGTAAAAGGCATGCGGCGGCGAGCAGAAGCGCGGGTGAGGCGCAAAGCAACACCCGCAAGCGTAATCTGTCAGCCAATGCCGGTCCAGTCAAAGTATTGTCCCAACGCTGATCGCGCTCCTTCCCGCTACCCCGCCGCAAAAGCGGCTGAAAGTTTCTCCCAGGTAGTTTCGAGCGCCTCAGGAACCACGCGGGTTTCGCCGGCGGTGGTGATGAAGCTGGTGTCGCCGGTCCAGCGCGGCAGCACGTGCATGTGCGCGTGAGCGGCAATGCCGGCGCCGGCGCTCTGGCCCAGGTTCATGCCGAGGTTCCATCCGTCGGGGCGATAGACGGCGCGCAGGTGCTTCACCGCGTCGCGCGCCAGGTTCATCATTTCGGCCAGCGCCGGCTCGGGCAGGTCCTCGATGGTGGCAACGTGCGCGAAGGGCACCACCATGACATGGCCGCTGGTGTAAGGGAAGCGGTTGAGAATGACGAAATTGTGGGTGGCGCGGTGGACCACCAGCACCTCGCGGTCATTCGCGGCGGCGGCCTGGCACAAGACGCACACGCCGGGCCCTGCCGGGGCGCCCGTGATGTACTGATAGCGCCAGGGAGTCCACAGATAGTCCATTGGGGTGCGGGCGCGCGCTTACGGATTATGGATCTGTTCCGGCGCCGGGTCAGCGCCGGCGGCGGGCGCTACCGGAGCCGCGGAAAGGTTGACGACGTCCTTCAGCTCCTTGCTCGGTTTGAAATAGGGGATTTTCTTGGCCGGTACTTCGACGCGGGCGCCCGTCTTGGGATTACGGCCGATGCGCGGCTGCCGCTGGCGAGTGCGAAAGCTGCCGAAGCCGCGAATCTCAATCTTGTCGCCAGTGCGCAAGGAGCGCACAATGCTGTCGAAAATGGCCTCTACGATGACCTCGGACTCCTTGCGCGTCATTTCCACGACGCGGGAGACTTCTTCAATCAAATCAGCTTTCGTCATCCCATGCTCCAGGGTCTCAATCGTTTACGAAACCGCAGTATCTCGTGATTCCAGTCCATTTGCAAGTTTACTTCGGTTCAGGTTCCTTGAGACTCATCGCTTCCTCGATGGTAGTGGTGGCGGCCGCGGCATGCCGCTGGTAGTCCACCAACCGGGTCTTTTCTTCGTCGTCCGCCGCCGCCCGCAAGCTGAGCCCAATCTTCTTTTCAGCCTCGCTCATCTTGACGATCTTGAAATCGCACTCCTGGCCCGCCGCCAGCGGGGGCTCGGCGGCGCGCTTGCCGGCGTAACCCGGCACTTCAGAAAAATGGCACAGCCCTTCCACGCCTTCGGCGAGCTCGACAAAAGCGCCAAAGCTGGCCAGGCGGCTTACCTTGCCGTGCACGGTATCGCCCACCTGATGGGTTTGGAAAAAGCTCTCCCAGGCGTCCGGCTGCAATTGCTTGATGCCGAGCGAGAGGCGGTGCGCCGCCGAATCGATGGCCAGGATGACGGCCTGCACGGTTTGCCCCTTCTTCAACACCTCGGAAGGATGCTTGACGCGCTTGGTCCAGGACAGGTCCGAGACGTGGACTAAACCGTCGATGCCCTCCTCGATTTCGATGAAAGCGCCGAAATCGGTCATGTTGCGCACCCGGCCTTCCACCACGGAGCCTACGCTGTAACGGGTGTCAATGGTGGTCCACGGGTTAGGCTCGAGCTGTTTCAGGCCGAGCGAAATGCGCCGCTCCTTGGGATGCACTTCGAGCACCACGGCCTCCACCTGGTCATTGGGCTTGACCACTTTCGACGGATGCTTCATGCGCCGCGACCATGTCATTTCGCTGATGTGGATCAGACCCTCGATGCCGGGCTCGAGTTCGACAAACGCGCCGTAATCGGTCACGTTGACAACCCGGCCCAGCACGCGGCTGTTGACCAGGTAGCGTTCGGCCACCGACTCCCAGGGATCGGGCGCCAATTGCTTCATGCCGAGCGACACCCGTTCCTTGGCGCGGTCGAACTTAAGCACCTTGACCGTGATCTCTTCGCCGACGTGCAGCACTTCGGAGGGGTGAGCGATGCGCCCCCAGGAAATATCGGTGACGTGCAGCAGGCCGTCAATGCCGCCCAGGTCGATGAAGGCCCCGTATTCGGCCAGATTCTTGACGACGCCGGTTACCACCGATCCTTCCTCGATATGGTCGAGGGTGGCGCTCTTGCGCACCTGGATTTCTTCTTCCACAGCCAGCTTGCGGGAAACCACAACGTTGCCGCGGCGTCGATTCAGCTTGACGATTTTCACCGGCACATCCTGGCCTGCCAAAGAATCCAGGTTGCGCACCGGGCGCGAATCGGCCTGCGATCCCGGCATGAACGCCTTGACGCCCACGTCCACCGACAAGCCGCCTTTGACCCGGCCCAGCACCCGGCCGGAGATGACCAGTTGCTCCTGATACGCCTTTTCCAGGTTGTCCCAGATGCGCAGCCGCGCGGCTCGCGAATGGGAGAGTAAAACGTATCCTTCCATCTGCTCGCCGTGGTCGATCATCACGTCCACGACGTCGCCGGGCCGGACGGTTACTTCGCCGTTGGGACCCTGAAACTGCTCGAGCGGAACAATGCCTTCGGATTTGTATCCGAAATCGATGATGACGTCTTTGGCGGTCAGGCTGAGAACGGTTCCCTGCAAGACTTCGTCGGCCGCGGGCGGCGCAAAATGGCTGTAGTCGTCCAGCAGTTCTTCGTAGCTGCCCGGCATAGCCTGGTCCTGTTGCCCTTCATGCTGCTCGTCGGCCATTAAGACTCCGCCCGTGGCTGATTCGCTGGTGGTTGCCGGAGGTGATGCCGCTGCGGCGAGCTCAAAGCACGTGGCAGCGACTGCGCTACTCTTTCCCCCGAAACACGATCGACCGAGACCATGCGCCAGCTACCACAACCATTGAAAGATCAGTATGTTAGCAAATATACGCCGGTTAAGATAGGGTTGTCAATCCGGGCCCTTGCCGCATGCAGGATGAGCCTGGAGCGTCTGGAGGAGCAGAGGTATGGCGAGTTGCAGCCCGCCGGTCGCGGGTGGCTGCGGCGCTACCTGGAGATGATAGGGGATCGGACGCAGGTGACGCGTTCGACCGGCCCCCTACCTGGCTGGAAATGCCGCCGGCTGGGGTTCGGTGGGTGGCTCGGCGGACTTCCAGTAGTCGGCCTTGGTTTCGCTCGTTGGTTGGCTGGCGCCGGCCAAGACGTTCTCTTCGAGGAAGATACCGTTCAATTCGCCGGGGCCGGTGGAGAGAAAGGTACCGGTTCCCGCAAAGGCGCGGCTGGCGCGCACGATGGCTCCGGGCGTGCGGTCCAGGCGCACCACCGGAGCGTCCGCATGGGGCAGGCGCGTCGAGACATCGTCAAATTCCAGTTCGCGGGAATCCCGCACCAGAAAGGCGGGTCCGCTTTCCGCGTCGATCTCGACATTGTGCAGTCCCATGGCGGCGGTGTTGGACCCCTTCATGCCCACCTTTGCCGATGCCACGACGTTCGAGATGCGAAGGCCGGAAATCGGCATCTCGGGCAGTCCTTCGACATTGATTGCCACTCGCGCGCGGCGGATGCTCATGTTGCTGATGGCGATGTCGCGAAACACAGGCGTGCGGTTCGATACCCGTTGCGTGCCCTCGTGCCTCACCTCGCCCTCCATGAGGTAATAGTTAGTGACGCTGATCGCCTGGCCGACGTCATCCATCACCCAGTTATCGAATCGCACGTTCTCCACCCCGCCACCGCGGCCGCGGCTGCTCTTGATGCGCACGCCCATTTGCGTGCCGGCGCAGGTGAGGTTACTGGCCACCAGGTTGCGAATCCAGCCAGAGGTCTCGCTGCCGATGGTGACGGCGCCATGCGCATGGTGCACCGTGCAGGTCGTGATCGAGATATTTTCGCTCGGGCGGTTGACCCGCAAACCGTCGGCATCCTTGCCGGCTTTGATGACGATCCCGTCGTCGCCCGTGTCGATATAGCAGTTCGAAATGCGCACATCGCGGCTGGAATCCACCGCGATGCCGTCGGTGTGAACGCCCGGATAAGTTTCGATGGTGACATCTCGCACCGTTACGTTGTCGGAGTAAAGAAGATGGATGGTCCACATCGGCGAGCCAGCGAAGCGCACGCCCTCGATCAGCAGATTCCGGCTATCCATGAAGCGGACGAAAGATGGACGCAGCTCCGGCGCGGCCTTGAGATACGCCTCCCGTGGCGCGGGCGTTTTGATTTCGAGAAGCTGCAGCAGGCGCTCCCAGTTCGGCCCGTTGGCGCTGCCGGGGCCGGTTGCCGAAGCTTTCTCGCGCGGCATCAGCTTCATCCACTCTGCGTTATCGCTGGCCAGCACGCCGCGCCCGGTGATGGCGACGTTCTCGAGGCCGCGGCAGCCGATCAGCGGCACTGGCGTCAACGCCTCCACGCCCTGCTGGCGGCCCTCGGTAAACGGGAGGCGCGCGGCGGGAAATCGCACCGTGGCGCCGGCGCCAATGTGCAGGGTCAGGTTGCTGACGAGCTCGATGGGGCCGCTGATATAAGTGCCGGCCGGAATCAGCACGGTGCCACCACCGACAACCTTGGCCGCCTGGATCGCGGATCGGATCGCTTCCGTGGCAGGCGCGGAGCCGTCGTTGCGGGCCCCGTAGTCGAGGATGTTGAAGAACGGGCCGGCGCTCCAGGCGGGTGCGGCCAGCAGAAGGAGAAGAGTTAGCCGCTGCATGGCGAGCTCCGTTTCATGATAATCAGGAATCGATATAACGGCAATTGGTGACGCGGTCTTCGACCTGCCAACTCCCGCTTGCAGGCGCATGATTTCACGGCATCCTGAGACCTCGGGAGCCAGTCAACCCCAAGAAGCCGCCGCTGCCTACCCGCCGATCGCGTACATGGGGCGTGGCGGGGCAACAAACTGGGCGCTATTGATTTCGTGGCCCGCCCACTTGCGCGCCACGTTCTGGCGGATCAGGGCAGCGATTTCCTCATTCGACGCGCCTGCCCGCATCAGCTTTTTCACGTCGTCTTCTTCGAGCGCAAACAGGCAGTAGCGCAACTTGCCATCGGCGGTGAGCCGCAGCCGGTTGCAATTGCCGCAGAATGGGCGGCTGACCGAAGCGATGAAGCCGACTTTGCCGACGCCATCGGCGAAGGCATACTCGGCGGCCGGCGCGCGCGGATCGGGGTCGGGCACCGGCTTGAGCGGCGCAATTTCGCGCGAGAGCATGGCGATGATCTCATCCGCCAGCAGCACCTTGCTCCGGTCCCACAAATTCTGCGCATCGAGCGGCATGAACTCGATATAGCGCACCTCGAAGTCGCGCTCGCGGCCGAAACGCGCCAGCGGCACGATATCGGGCTCAATCAGGTTCTTCACCGCGACGACGTTCAACTTGATGGCCGTGTAGCCGGCCCGCCGCGCCGCCTCCAGCCCGGCCAACACCTTGTCGAGCTCATCGCGCCGCGCGATCTGGCGGAAGCGCTTGCGGTCGAGCGTGTCGAGGTGCACGTTCAGGCGCCGCAGGCCGGCGTCGTAAAGGGGTCCAGCCAGCGCCTCCAGCAGCACGCCGTTGGTGGTGAGCGCTAGGTCGCGCACGCCCGGAATGGCAGCCAGGCGGCGGATCAGCACCGGCAGGTCGCGCCGCACTAGCGGCTCGCCGCCGGTGACACGCAGCTTGGTCATGCCCAGTCCCACCGCGATGCGCGCGAAGCGCTCGATCTCCTCGAAATCCAGAATCTCGCGCCGCTCGACGAACTCCGCCCCACTCTCCGGCATGCAGTAAAAGCAGCGGATGTTGCAGCGGTCGGTGACGCTGAGGCGCAGATTATCGTGAACGCGGCCGAAGCCGTCGAGTAACGTTGCGGCTTGCATGACCAGAGATACCCAGAAGGTACCTTGATTCTATCAAAGGGGCGGCGCCGATCCTGGGCTGCCCGCGTTACCATTACTATTCAGCGCTGAAACCGAGCTTATGAGGATCGCCAATGACGTCACGGAATTGATCGGGCACACGCCACTGGTGCGCATCCGGCGCCTCGCCGCGGGCGCGGCCGGCGACCTGGTTGCCAAGTTGGAATTCTACAACCCGGCGCACAGCGTGAAGGATAGGATCGGCCTGTCGATGATCGAGGCCGCTGAACAGGCGGGCCTGATCCACGCAAACACAATTTTCGTCGAGCCGACCAGTGGCAACACCGGAATCGCGCTGGCTATGGTGTGTGCCGCGCGCGGCTACAAGTGCGTGCTCACCATGCCGGAAACCATGAGCAAGGAACGCCGCCAGGTGCTGCGGGCCTACGGAGCGGAACTGCTGCTGACGCCCGGCGCGGAGGGCATGGCCGGCGCCATCCACAAGGCCGAAGAAATGGCCGCATCCGACTCCCGCTACGTGATGCCGCAGCAGTTTAAGAACCCGGCTAATCCCGCCATCCATCGCCACACCACCGCCGAAGAGATCTGGAACGATACCGAGGGTAAGGCGGACATTTTGATTGCGGGCGTCGGCACCGGCGGCACCATCACGGGGGTGGGCGAGGCGATCAAGGCGCGCAAGCCGGCCTTTCGCTGCGTGGCCGTCGAGCCGGACGCATCGCCTGTTTTGTCGGGCGGTGCAAAAGGCCCGCACCCGATACAGGGGCTTGGCGCAGGGTTCGTTCCGGAAGTGCTGAACCGCGAAATCTGCGATGAGATCATTCGCGTGAAAAGCCACGACGCCCTGCAGACCGCCCGGCGCGCCGCGCGCGAAGAAGGCCTGCTGGTGGGAATCTCTTCCGGCGCCGCGCTATGGGCCGGGGTGCAGGTAGCGCGCCGCCCGGAGAATGCGGGCAAGCTGATTGTGGCCATCGTTCCGTCGTTCGGCGAGCGCTATCTCAGCACCGCGCTTTTCGCGGACCTGGCAATCTAGCACAGTTAGTGCGGCATGCAGATAACCGCGCACGTTTCGGCAGTGGGGCGCCAATGGCTCCGCTTTGCGCTCCTCTTCGCCGCTCTGGCGCTGTTCTTTGCCTGGTATGAAATCCTCGAGTTTCCGCGTTATCCGATCGGCGTGCTGCCGGCTGTCGCTATTTATATCTGTCTGTTGCTCCTATTGATTCTCTGTCTGGCGCCCGGATTCGATGTCTCGCGCCAGTGGTTGTCGCAGCGCGTTCGCGGGCCTTGGGGTGCATCGGTCGGCGTGGCGGTCTTCTTAGTCCCGTATTTCATCTATTGCGCGGGCACGGGTGATTTTCGCTGGTGGGCCTGCGCCCGGCTGTTCGCTTTCGCCGTGTTGCCCTTCGGATTGTTTGCCGCGGCTCCTGTCCGCCACGCGGATCGAATGAACTGGCAGGATGCCTTGGTCCTGCTCTGGATTTTGACGCCAGTTCTTTTCGGCCGGATCGGCGGCATATGGAACATCCCAGTGAACCTGGACTTCATGTCGCGGTTATTCCTGACTGCCGTCGGGTCCTGGTCGTTCCTCGTCATTCGGGGCCTCAGTAACTCAGGGTATAACTTTCAGTTTTCGAGAGTCATCCTTCGCGACGCGCTCGTGTCCCTCGGCTGCTTCACGGTAATTGCGATTCCGCTCGGATTCGTGCTCCACTTCATAAGCTGGAATTGGCACTGGCGAGGCGCGCGAGCTTTTGCGTTCGACTACCTGACGCTATTTCTTTTCGTCGCCATTGCCGAGGAGCTGTTCTTTCGCGGCTTGCTGCAGAACCTGCTGGAAGGCTCTTTCCAGTCGTGCCAATGGGCGCAGGCCTGTGCTTCGCTTCTTTTCGGACTGAGTCATTTTCGTCACGCACCATATCCCAACTGGCGCTATGTGATCCTCGCCAGCATAGCGGGATGGTTTTATGGCTGGGCTTACAGGAAACATCGAAGCCTGATGGCTTCCGCTACGACTCACGCCCTGGTCGATACCATCTGGC
Organism: Bryobacteraceae bacterium; assembly: GCA_049587755.1. Taxonomy (GTDB): domain Bacteria; phylum Acidobacteriota; class Terriglobia; order Bryobacterales; family Bryobacteraceae; genus Bog-375. The sequence continues at coordinate 60,369 of JBAVEN010000106.1, forward strand.
GCACGTGGCTCACTTTGCACTGAGCGGGCGCGGAAAAGCGCCTTTCCAGGAAGCCCCGTTAATTCCCTGCCCGGTCGAAATACTGCAAATAAAGATCGGGCGCTAGAATGTCGATGGCCGGCGCCCCGGCGCGCGCACGATCAACTGCGTTGCCGTTCCCTGTTTCCGGAGGTGCGGAGTGTCCGCGGCGGTCTGCGCATAAGCCGCGGCCGCGGTGGCGTAACAGGTCGCCGCGAAAACAGCGATGGTTGTCAGTTTCATGGCTTAACCCGGATTGTCTCGCATTTCATGACGACACGACGCCGCGAGGCAGGCCTGCCAGGCGTGGCGTGGGCTGTCAAGCTTGCCGTGTCGAGAATCGTCTCGATATTTCCTTTTGATTTGCACCGGCGCTCAGTATTTTGCCAGCTCTTCGAAATCCACGTTGCCGCCGGAGAGGATCACGCCCACCGAGCCAATGGCCGGAGGCAGCTTGCCGAACAAGACGGCGGCGGCGGGAACCGCGCCGCTCGGCTCAACCAGCAGTTTGAGCCGCAGCAGAAGGAATTTCACCGTCAGGCGAATCTCTTCGTCGCTCACCAGCACCACGGTTTCCGCCAGGTGCCGCAGCACGGGAAAGGTCAGCGCACCCGGCTGCGGCGCGCGCAGCCCATCGGCGATGGTGTCGGGATACGGCACAATGACACGCTCGCCGGCCTGGAGCGACAGGAACGTGTCATTGGCGCCTTCCGGTTCGGCGCCAAAAATGCGGATCGCAGGATGGATGGCCTTGGCGATGGTGGCGCAGCCGGAAAGCAGGCCGCCGCCGCCGACCGGCGCTATCAGCGCGTCAAGCGGTCCGGTCTCTTCAAGCAGTTCGAGAGCCGCCGTACCTTGCCCGGCCATGATCAGCGGATGGTCGAAGGGCGGCACCAGCGTAGCGCCGGTTCTTTCCAAAATGCCGGCGGCGATCTGCTCACGCACCTGCGTCCGGCGGTCATACGTCACGATGTTGGCGCCATGGGCGTGGGTGGCTTCCATCTTGGCGCGCGGCGCGTCTTCCGGCATCACGATGGTGGCCCGGGCGCCCACATGCTTGGCCGCGATCGCCACCGCCTGGGCGTGATTGCCCGACGAGTACGCGACCACGCCGCGCTCCACCGCCGCGGCGGAAAGCGAGAGAATCAGGTTGGATGCGCCGCGAATTTTGAAGGCTCCGCCGCGCTGTAGGTTTTCGCACTTGAAGAAGACTCGCACCCCAGCGCGGGCATCGAATCCCGCGGAGGTGAAGACCGGGGTGCGCCGCGCCAGCGGGCCTATGCGCTCCGCCGCTTGGCGGACGTCGTCGGCTTGAATGGCCAAGTGCGTCATTTCGCGGTAGCGTTTCTTCGCGCGGGCGCGAGGGCGAGGCGCGCCGCGCCCCGACAACAGACTCGCAGCGGGCGGACATGCCCGGCCCGCGGCGGCATTGGCCTGACCCGCGGCCTTGTGGGGCGGGTTAGTAACCCGCGCATCGATTGGCAATCGGTGCAACCGGGCGTGAGCCCGGTCAGCGCCGGCATTCCTGCCGACGTGGCTCGCAAAGAACCGGCGGCAAGACCTGTACGTGATCAAGACATCTGCGACAAACGTTATCAGGACATCCGCGACATCGGTTGGGCTTCCCGACAGTTGGCTCGTTGGTTAAGATGAAACCGAGCCGGACGGAG
>JBAVEN010000107.1:0-3936 GCA_049587755.1 Bryobacteraceae bacterium
GGCAGGTTGATTTCCGTCTCCATAATGGTGGAGAGCTCCATCTTGGCCTTTTCCGCCGCTTCCTTCAGACGTTGGCGGGTGGCCAGCGTCTCGGGAAGCTAACCTAGCCTCTACCGATGGGTGCCCCAGGTGCCTCGCATTCGGGCACCTGGGAGACCACGAACCTCAACGGGCCGGGAGCGGACCACCTTGATCAGCATCGGTGCTCGAAAACGCACTAGGCTCCGCGAATAGCATCGAGCTTCAGGCGGGCGGTGCGGCGCATGCGCCCTCGCCAGGCTTATCCGGCACGCTCGTGTAATAGTAGTCGATTCGTCTGATTTCGCCCGGCATAACCTCTCCTCTGCGACGATCCTACGCCATGCGAGATCCGAGTTCAAGAGGGCGGTGTCCGGGAATCCGAGGCGAGCGGGTGTACACTCGAATCGGAAAGGTAGCGTTAGGATTGCAGCTGAACTGGAGGAAAGATGGAGGCCTTGGGCCTGATTGAAACCAAGGGTTTGGTGGCCGCGATCGAAGCTGCCGACGCCATGGTCAAAACCGCCAACGTGATCTTGCAGGGCAAGGAATACGTAGGCGCCGGGTTGGTTTGTGTCACGGTCCGCGGCGACGTTGGTGCGGTCAAGGCGGCCACCGAGGCGGGTGCGGCCGCGGCCCGGCGCGTCGGCGAGTTGGTCAGCGTTCATGTCATTCCAGGGCCCCACGAGGAGGTGGAGAAGGTCCTCCCCACTGGCGGTCTTAAGAAATAACGGCTGATGCTCGAAGACAAAGACCTTCTTTCGATCCAGGAGGTCCGCAGCAAGGTCGAGAAAGGCCTACGCCGCATGGCAAAAATACCGGCACCGCGCGGGATACCCAAAACTGAATGACCGCAGAAGAACGCGTGACTGGTCGGGCTTGAGGGTCGTGGTCGTGCGTTTGACGTGAATTGAGTTGGTGTTCATGGGCAGCGATTACTCTTCGACGGCGATAGGTTCCTTAAAACTCGTCAGCATATTTTGCGCCAAGCGCATTTCCGCCAACGAAAGCAAGAAGGCCAGGGTGGATTCCGCCCCCTGGTTCCGGTTGACCCGATCCACGTGCAACCCATCGCAGCAGCCGCCTGTTCTCGGAGAGTAGAGTTCCAATCCGAGATCATTCCAGCCGATGAACCAGTCGAAGGCGCGCTCCGCCTGTTCGTGCCACCAGAAGTCCGATGTGGCGCGATAGGCTTCAAGACAGGCTGATACCGTTGCTTGCGCCTCAATGGGCTGCTGGTCGAAGTTGGCGCGCGCGCCGCCACGGCGGTAGAATCCGTTGCTGCCAATGGGCCGAAAGTGACCCTTCTCAGACATTTGCAATTCCGTCAGCCAGCGTAGGGCCTGCAGTCCCCGCTCAAACACCGCCTGTTGTCCGGTTGCTCGTCCGCTCAGAATCAAAGCGTGCGCGAGCTTCGCGTTGTCATACGATAGATCCTCTTCAAACCAGCACCAGTCCGGCTGGGCGGTCCTTTCGAAAAGTTCCATGAGCCGGGAAGTGAGTGTCTCACGGGTTTGGTTGACCAGGCTGTCACCGCGCAACCGGCGCAGGTATTCATGAATGCCAATAAGGCCGACCGCCCACGCCCGCGGCGATGTGAACTCCGTCAGTGCTGGCAACGCCAGCGCGAAGAGTTGTCCAGCCATGGTCTGGAAGCTCCGATAGGGGGAACGCCCCACTCCCACGCCCAGCGCCCAGAGCGCTCGCGCTTGACAATTCTCGGACCCTTGTTCATCGAGCCAGCGGCGATCGAAACTCAGGTGGTTGTGGAAGCGTTTCGTTTGGAGATCGAAGGCGTGATGGAGAAAAGCCGCATAAGTGGTGGCCAGTATCCGCACGCGCTCCGGGTCCTCTCCCAACTCACTGAGCAGCACTGCGAGGATGAACGCACGCGCATTATCGTCGGTGCAATAGCCCTCGGAAAAATTCGGGATGCTAAAAATCGCATGTTGAAAGAGTCCGGTCGAATCGGTCATCCGCAAGAGATGACTCAACTTCAACTCCGGCAGTTCCCGCGGTTTTTGGTCGAGCGTCTTGGTGGCAAGAGATTTTCGCGACAGCGCCGCCCCTTCCAGCCGGGAACACTCGAAGGAACGCATATACATCTGTGCCACGTTGCTCCAGACCATCTCACGCCCTATCCTGTAGGCGTTCTTGCGCATGGCATGCCGGCGGGTGTCGTCCCGCAGCAGCCCAATCACCTCGCGTGCTATGGCGGGTGCATCGCCAAATGGCACCAACACGCCGCGGTCTTCCGCCAACAATTCTGCAGCGTGCCAGTACGGTGTGGAAACCACCGCTTTGCCAGCGCCAAACGTGTAGGCTAGCGTGCCCGACGTGATCTGCGCTTCGTTAAGGTAAGGCGTTATGTAAAGGTCCGCGGCGCCGATGAACTCCTTCAGATTTTCAAGGTCCACGAATTGGTTGTAGAAGATGACATTCTTCTCAAGTTTGTTCTTTTTGGCAAGGATTTCGAGGCTGAGCCGGTAAGCTTCACCGTGCTCGCGCAGTTCGTTTGGATGGGTGGCGCCCAGGACAATGTAAACAACCTCGGGGAACTCCGCCAGAATGTGCGGCAGAGCGTTGAGCGCATATTCGATGCCCTTGTTCGGCGAAAGCAGGCCGAACGTCAGCAGCACCACCCTTCCTTCCACCCCGAACTGGTCCTTGAAATATGTCGGATCAACGAAACCTACGTCGGGAATGCCATGCGGGATGAGATCGATCTTGGCAGGCGGTGCCTGGTAAATCTCCTGTAGCATCTGTCGCCCCCGCTGAGCCATGACAACGAGCCGGGTCGAGAGGGAGACTAACTCCTGCATTACGCGCCGTTGGTCGGTTTTCGGCTTGCGCAGAACGGTATGAAGCGTTGTGACAACGGGCATTCTCAATTCGCGCAGCAGCGCCAGGATGTGGCCGCCGGCGGACCCTCCGAAAATGCCGAACTCATGCTGCAAGCAGACGATATCCACGTTGCTGATGTTGAGGAAGTCCGCGGCACGTAGATAGGACGGCAAGTCCTGCTCCTCAATCTCGAAGCGAACTACTTCTGGGTACTCGTAGCCACCTTTAATGTCATTGACCGACACGGAGAAACACTGGCTTAGGGGATGCGCGGTTGCGACAGCCGCAAGCAGGTCAGACGTGAACGTGGCAATGCCGCACTTGCGCGGTAAGTGGTTGCCGACAAAAGCGATCTTGCGAATTTTAGAATTTTCTTTCATCAGGCATTCCTTTCATTCCTTGCGGCCTGCGCTTCCTATACGCCAACCGAGCCCGACCTCGGGACGCCGCGTCTCCAGCTTGGCTGAAAAAGAAGATCCACCACCGTGTCCTGGTACAGGGCGCGTAAAGACTGGGCGGGACTCCCTGGTGGGCGGGCGGGGTCGGCTCCGGCAACGGAACAGGCGGAGGTTCCGCTGCCTCTGACCGACGTAAATAAAAGGCCTTCCGCCCGTGGTTTTGACCAGCCGTACCCGGAGCTGGGAAGGTAAGAAAAACGGCTAGAGAGTTACCGCGTTACCCTTCGGATTTGCCTTTTCTACACGCGGAACAAAGAAATTGTAGAGTACGGCAAATAAGTAGCCGCCAACAGCGCCGTCGACGATTCCATACCCGGTGCCGACCAACACGTCCAGTACCGTACGTGAGGCATGAAATCCGGGATAGACGGAGCTGAGCCCGTGCAGAAAATTGACGCCATAGGTTGGAGCGGCCAAGTTGATTAGCCCGACCAGCAGTATGCTGGCGCCCCAGAAAATGGCGGAAACAATCGCCGCAGCTTTCGCTGAGAGTCGCATCGCGGGTTCCCTTTCAACTCAAGCATGAACCTCTTCTCTGCGAACCACAACCCCTGTCGAGAAATTCCTCACACGGGCACGGCCATCATGCCGGGCAACCGGGTTGTCAGCCGCCACT
>JBAVEN010000108.1:0-115813 GCA_049587755.1 Bryobacteraceae bacterium
CCGGTTTGTTCCAGGTCCGTCTTCATGCCGCTCCTCGCTCGTTTCGCCGCTCGTTTTCATGCGGCTTCCAGCCCCATCAGCCTCACCAGGTTCAATACCGCGCTGGCAAAGGTGAACGCCCAACTAACTCGCGCTTGCCCTCGAAAATTAGTCCTCCGCTGCCCACCCACATCCTTCAGCCATCCGAAGCAACTCTCAATTCGTTTGCGCATCCTCTGACTGGCCCGATACGCTGCTGTCCGGCGCACCTTCGTCTCCACCCAGTCCGTTCGTTTGGCGCGCACATAGGCCGGTACATGGGCGGCGATGCCCTCGTCGCGCAATCTCTGCACAAAATCTTTCTCGTTGTATGCTCCGTCGGCCCCTACCGTCCGCGGGCGCATGCGCCGCTTCAGCTTGCTCAGCATTTCCAGAGCCGCCCCTCGTTCCCCCGTGCTGACTCGGGTTGCCGCGGCGGCCACCACCAACCCATTGCGGTTGTCCATCACCAGGTGCCCCAGATATGCCAACTGGAATCCCGTTCGTTTGCTCTTCCGATACAACTGCGCCTCCGGGTCCGTCTTCGATTCGTGCGTGTCCCGCTTGAGCACCTCTCCACCCCACCCGCTGCCCGTCTGCGGCGGGTCGGCCTTGGGCTGGTAGCTCTTCTCACTGGCATTGGCTCCGATCAAAGTCGCATCCACGCTGAAGTGTTCCTCGTCAATCAAGCGCCGCTGCTGGAGCATCTTTACCACCGACGCCAACCATTGCTGCGCAATGTCCCCTTCCAAAAATCGTTCCCGGTTCTTGGTGAACACCGTCACGTCCCACGCGCTCTCATTCAGCGACAATCCCACGAACCATCTCCAGGCCATGTGGCAGGCCAACTCTTCCATCAGCCGCCGCTCGCTGCGCACTCCGTAGAGCACTTGGATCAGCAGAGCGCGCAACAACCGCTCCGGCGCGATGCTGGGTCTTCCGGTCTCCGAGTACAGCCGCGCCAACTTAGGCTTCAGCGCCTTCATGGCCTCGTCTACCAAGGGGCGCAGCTTGCGCAGGCGGTGGCCTTCCGGAACCAGTTCCTCGAGGGTCTTGGTGCAAAACAAATCATCCTGGGTTTCGTCAGCGGTTCGCATACCCTTATTGACGCTTCCGAGAACATTTCGGCGTCCGAATGTTTGAGTTTTTCCGCAGCCTCTTTAGCCCCTGGGTAATGGCCAAATCTACGCGCAATGCCCTCTGGCCGCGCTGGGCGGCGGTGTTGGTTCCTGCCGCGTTGCTGCTGGCCTTTCCGCCCGCAGGCCTCGACGCCCGGCAAGCCCATCTGCTGGCGGTCTTCGTGGCCACCATCGTTGCCTTGGTGGCGCAGCCCGTGCCCATGGGCGTGAGCTGCGTGCTCGCTATGACCGTGCTGGCATTGAGCGGCACGCTGCCGCCCGCGCAAGTGCTTTCCGGCTTCGCCAACGTCACCGTGTGGCTGATCTTCACCGCTTTCCTGTTCTCCCGCGCCTTCACCCAAACCGGACTGGGCAAGCGAGTCGGGTATTTGTTCATCCGCCGGTTCGCGCGCACGCCGCTCAGCCTGGGCTACTCGCTGGCAGCCGCGGACCTGGTGCTGGCGCCCTTCATTCCTTCCGATACCGCGCGCGGCGGCGGCGTGATCTATCCCATCGCACGCAGCGTAGCTCTCGATTTCGGTTCCGAGCCGGGTGGCGCCACGCGTTCCATCGGCGGTTTTCTGATTCTGGTTTGCTTCCACACCACCTATGTGGCCTCAGCCATGTTCCTCACCGGCATGGCCGCCAATCCGCTGATCGCCGATCTCGCCCGCCAGTATGCCCACGTCGAGCTCACGTGGATGCGTTGGGCCGCCGGCGCCATCGTACCCGGCCTGTTGACGCTGGCGATTGTCCCCTGGCTGCTCGAGCGTTGGTGCCGCCCGGCCATCCACGATACCGCCCCGGCGCGCGCCTTCGCCGCCGCCGAGCTGGCGCGCATGGGCCCGCTCTCGCGCCGCGAAAAGTGGCTGGTGGCAATTATGCTGGCGGTGATGGCCGGATGGGTTACCTCGCCCTGGCACGGCGTCTCCAACACCTTCGTCGCGCTGGCCGGGCTTTGCGCGATTCTGCTGGCGCGTGTGCTCGAATGGGACGATCTGCTCGATGAAAAGAAAGCCTGGGACGCGCTCATCTGGTTCGCGCCGCTGATCATGATGTCGGACGAGCTTTCGCGCGGCGGCGCCATCGGCGTGCTTTCACATTCGCTATTCCGCGCTTACACCGGCTTGCCCTGGATGCTCGCGGGATTAGCGCTGGCGGTAACTTATCTCTACGTGCACTATGGCTTCGCCAGTATGACCGGTCATATCATGGCGCTCTATCCCGGCTTCCTGGTCGCCATGCTGGCCGGCGGCGTGCCGCCCATGTTAGCCGCGTTGTCCTTGGCCTACTTTTCCAACCTCGATGCCGGTATAACTCACTACGGCACCGGCTCCGCCCCCGTCTACTTCGGCTCCGGCTATGTAAGTCAGCCCGATTGGTGGAGCGTAGGATTCTACATTTCCGTAGTCAACTTAGTTATCTGGCTGGGAGTGGGTTTTTGGTGGTGGAAGGTGGTGGGGTTGTGGTGAAAAGGGCGGGCAGCGCTTGTTCTCGCCGTGCTAGGGAGTCTCCTTGAGGCTGAATGACACGTTGTAGTACCGAACATCGATATTGTCCGTCATTTCGAGTGCGTAGGACAGCTTGGGATCGGGACTGTGGCAGATGACGAGACCCTTTACGCGCTGGCCCTCCTTGCACAGGTTCTTCTTGACCCACCCCATATAACGAAGAATCTGACCGATGACTTGATCGGAGGGGCGGCCCTTCTTGAGCTCAATGACGATGAACGAGTTTGAATCGGGCTCAAAAGCCAGAATGTCGATCGGACCAATGTCGGTGGCGTACTGCTGACCATCGGCCCCCTCGGAATCCTCGTAGATCTGCCGCTTCCCTTTGAAGATCGACTTGAAGTTGCTGACGATGAATTCCTCTAGGTACTTCTCCAGCACAAACGCGTTCCTATCGGTCGTTTCCTCAGCTTCGGGGACAAGGTCTGGAGGTGTGGGTCCTAGGAGGGCGCGATACTGATCCTCCTTAATCTCGATGAGGGTTGGCTGTTGAAAAACCAGGGTAGCGAAAACTCTGTCGCGGGGCTGCTCCTGCCAGGCGACCTCCAGGAAATTGCGATGCGGCGCGTCCGGATTCCTCCCCGGGGCGTAGACCGCCGACCGGGTGACTTTGCCGACCGCTGCAATAGTCTTGAGCCCCCTTCGGGCGATAACGAGGTCGCCAGGGGCTACGTCATGATAGAAGTGCCAAATCATGTTGACGCAGCGCGCCTTCGCTGCTGGGGGCTTATCGGCGTACGATGAAGCCACGGCAGCGGAGAGCTGCTCCCGGCTCAACCCCGAAACATCGCCGAGTGCGCTCCAGCCAATGGAGATTAGGTTACTCGCGAGGTCGAATTGCCAGACCTTATCAAATATTTCGGGCGGCCTCGACTCGAAAGGAGCAATTACCCAGAAACGGGACATCGATCATTCTCCCCTCTGCGCGCTACTCGCGCGGCTCAGGCCGGACACAAGAGGGGAACCCTTCCGCTTCCTCGTGGTTCCCGCGGTAGATTGCCGCTTGAGAAACTCCCGGCCCTCCGCACGCGCCCACCACTTCGCTTCCTCGTCCTCGCTCGGGAACTTCGGCATCTTCACGACTCTTCGATTGTATATCCGTTGCCCGGCACCTACAGCCCGGAGGGCGGAAGAAAGTAGCCCACGGCGTAAGCCGTGTGGAAACTGGACGTTCTCCTCTCAGCCCCGGAACGGGGCGGAAGAGCGCTCCCGGATACGTCTTACGCCCCGTTCCGGGGCTGGGCTTACTCTCGTCTTTTCCCCACGGCTTGCGCCGTGGGCTGTTTTCTTACGCCCCTGCGGGGCTTGGGCCCATCACCCGCTCCAACATCTGCGGTATCTCAAACACGGCCCGGTTCTGTTGCCTCTCGGTGGCGGCGCGGAAGGCTGCGTAAGCGGCAGGCTCTAGCAACTGGTCGACGGCGGATCGCACATCGCGGAAACTCTTGAGCACGATGCCGACCCCTTGCTCTTTCACCCACTCGGCGTTGTAGCGCTCCTGCGGCAGCGTCCAGGCGTTGCAGTTGACAATCACCGGCAGGCGCATGAACACAGCCTCGGAAATGCTCCCCGGGCCGGGCTTGCCGATGAAGTAATCGGCAAGCTGCATGTAGCGGGGGATCTCTTTGGTGAAGCCTTCGACGAACACCGGGGCGCCGCGCGTCAGCCCCTCTAACCGTCCGCGCAGCTTCTGATTGTGGCCACAAATCAGGATGAGCTGCCGGTCTGGGAGGCTCCGCGCGATATCGAGCATCACCTCCGCGCCCTGCCCGCCGAACAACACCAGGCCCACGGGCATACTGGGATCGAAGCCCAGCGCCCGCCGCGCCGCGGCACGCTCTGCTTCACCGAGTGGCGCGATCTTATAAAAGCGCGGGCTGAGGATCATGCCCGAAGCCCGCAGCACACGCTCCTCCGGATGGCCCATCGCGCGCGCCTGCTCAACGGCGCGGTCCGATCCGCAGATGAAATACTGCAGCTGCCGCTCAATCCAGAAATGCGGCGGATAGTCGGCGAAATCGGTGAGGATGGTGACTAGCGGCGCGCCCGGCGCGGCGCGGCGCAGGCTTTCGCCGATGGCGCGGTTGAAGTGGGGCACCAGCGAGACCACCAGCTCCGGGCGACTCTCACGCCAGTGCGCTTCGAGCATCCTCACCTGTTTGCCGTGAAACAGGCGGATCACGAACTGCATTCCCGTCATGAGCTGCGGCGAGCCCAGCGTCCACCCCTTCTTGAGCATCAGATTATAGAGATCCTGCAGGCGCAGCCCGGTGAACTGGCGAAACACGTCCATCGAATCCAGCAGCTCCTGCAGGTTCATCGGCCGAATGTCGAACGGGCGCCGCTCCCGCTCCATCACCTCGCGCAAGGCGTCAGCCGCCGCGCGATGCCCGCCACCGGCATCGAAAAACACCAGTTCCAGCCGTCTCACCATTTCGATTGTGTCACGCTGCACAACTGCCGTGACAAAAACATGGCGATTAACCAATGTTTTTTGTCCGTGTCACCGAGTTGTAGCCGTTTCAATTCTACATAAGAAGTATGCGGTGCGACCTGCATGTCCATACACGCCACTCCGGCATGTGCACCATCCCGGTGCTGCGCAAGGTCTGCCGGGAAAGTTACAACGATCCGCTCGCCGTGTATGAAAAGCTGAAGCGGCTCGGCATGGACCTGGTGACGGTCACCGATCACGATTCCATCGATGCCGCCGAAACGCTGCGCTCTAAGCCTGATTTCTTCCTGAGCGAAGAAGTCACCTGCAAACTGCCAAGCGGCACCGAGCTGCATATCGGCGTTTATGACATCACGGAGCGCGACCACGTGGAACTGCAGCGCCGCCGCGACGATTTCGAGTCGCTGGCCCGGTGGTTGGATGGCCGCAACCTGTTTTTCAGCGCCAATCACGTCTTTTCCAGCCTGACGGGTCGCCGCGCGCCACAAGATTTCTTGCTGTTCGAATCTGCCTTTCCCGCTCTCGAGACCCGTAACGGCCACATGCTGGCGCGCGCTAACGCCAACGCCGCCGCGCTGGCGGACCGGGCGGCGCTGGCGGAAGTGGGCGGCAGCGACGCGCACGCCATGGGCTCGGTGGGCTGCACCTACACGGTGGCGCCGCGGGCGCGCTCCAAGGACGAATTCCTCGATGCGCTGCGGATGGGCCAGGGCAGGGTGCGCGGCGAAACCGGCGGGCTTTGGAAATTGACCCGCGACGTGCTCTCGATCGGCCGTTCCATGGTGCGGGAAGACCCCAGGACGGCGCCGGTGGCGATGCTGGGGGTTGCGGTTCCGGCGGCGATACTTGGAAACTATGTAATAGAGAACGTGTTTGCGCGCTGGTGGATGGCGCGCTACCTCCGGCTGCGGACACTCAAAGGAACCGGTTGCGGCGCCACTCCCACCGCAGAGGTGGCCGCATGACGTTCTCCGGGGAGGCAATGCGGACGTTCATTTCCCTTCGCGACCACAGGCTGATGCTGCGGGTGAACCGCTGGCCCGCGCCGCGCTGGATCCGCGTCTGGATGATCTGCGCCACGCGCGGCGGCGATGGTTGGCTGTGGTACGCGCTAGGTGCGATGCTGTTGGTGTTCGGCGGCGAACAACGGTTCCTTGCAGTGGGCGCGGCTGGGCTGGCGGCCGGCATCGGCATCGCGATTTTTCTTAAGCTGAAAAAGACCGCCCGCCGCAAGCGTCCCTGCGAGCCTCATTGTTGGGCCGACCTGCTGCCGCCCGACCAGTTCTCCTTCCCCTCCGGCCACACCATCACCGCGTTTGCCGTCTCGCTTTCGCTGGCCGCGTTCTACCCCGAGCTGATGATCGGGCTGCTGTTTTGCGCGGTCAGCGTGGCGGCTTCGCGCATCCTGCTGGGCATGCATTTCTTAAGCGACGTGCTGGCCGGCGCCGCCATCGGCGCACTGCTGGCCTTGGGCGCCTCGCATCTGGTGCGGCTGCTGTAAATATCGCACCTGCTGCCGTGGAGCGGGCTGTCAAGCCTGCTGTGGCGAGAGTCATCTCGACATTTCTTTTTCTTTTTTCTTTGCGCTGAGGCGCCTGACACGTCGAGCAAGAAATGTCGGCACGACTGCCGACACAGCAGGCTCGACAGCCCGCGCCACCTGGCTCACCTACTTCAGCTTGCGCTCCAGAAAACCCGCGCCGGCCTGGTAAGCTGCCAGCCAGGTGTGCCAAAGCAGGAAATCGTGCACCTCGTCGGGGAAGACCAGTTCCTCTACTTCCACGTGCTGGCGGCGCAGGGCGTCCGCCAATCTCACCGTCTGGTTGAAATGCACGTTGCGGTCGTCGTCGCCTTGAATCAGTAGCACCGGCGATCGCCAGGTGGTGAGGAACGCCATCGGCGACGATTCGAACGCCAGTTGGTAGTCGGGCGCGGTCACCGGAATTCCCAGCTCGGCCGCCCAGTCGTGCACCCCGTGCAGATCCACGCCGGCGCGAAACAGATCGGAAGCGCGCGCCAGCGCCATTGCGGTGAGGTAGCCGCCGTAAGATCCGCCCCAGGCGCCGATGCGGTCCGGATCGACCTCGGAGCGCGTGCGCAAGTACACGCCGGCGCCCTGCACATCGTTATACTCGCTCGCGCCGGAAGGGCCGTAGCGCAGCGCTTCGCGGAAATCCAGGCCGTAACCGATGCCGCTGCGGTAATTCACCGACAGCACCACGAAACCGCTGTTGGCGAGGTATTGGTTCATCGCGTAGGCGTTGGCGTAGTAGTACATGTAATGCCAGCCAAGCAGCATCTGCCGCTGCGAGCCGCCGTGAAAGAAGACCACCGCGGGCGCGCGCGCGCCGGGTTTCCGGTTCGGCGGCAGAAAAAGCTGTCCGTGGATGGCGAGACCGTCGGCGCTCGAAAAAATCACTTGTTGCGGCGTCACCATCCGGTCAAGCGGAAAATCGGCCGGAATGGATTCGGGATGCAGGTCGCGCACTTCGCCTCCGAGCCGGATGGCGGCGCGCGCGGGGCGCTCGGAATCGGACCGCAGAAACGCCAATGTGCCATCGGCGGCCGGGGCTGGCGCCCATTCGATGCCCTCTCCCTGGGTGACCGGTTCCGGCCTACCGCCCGCAGCCGCCACCTTCCAGAGATGCCGGCGGTCGATATCGCCCTGGTTCGAGTTGAAATAGATGTCGCGGCCGTCCGGCCCGAGCGCAACCTCCTCCACTTCAAAGGCGCCGGGTGTGAGCAGCAGCGGTTCGCCTCCGGCGGCGGGAATCGAGTACAGATGCGTCCAGCCATCGGCTTCCCAGGGAAAAACCAGCCGCGGGCCGGCCCACAGAATCTGGCTGACGGCGGTAATTTCGCGGAAAACACTGCCCGGGCCCTGGCGGGCGCGGAAAATTTCGCGCCCTTCGCCGGTTTCGGCGGAGGCGATGCGGATGGACCAGGGTTCTCCTGCTCGGCGAGCCTCGCGTGGGGAGCGTACGCCCGAAGAGGGAATTCGGATGAAGGCCAGGCTGCGGCCGTCGGGCGACCAGGCGGGTTGGATGTCGCGATCGGTGCTCGGGTCGAGGTAGCGCAAGGTCGCCGGCTCCACATCGTAAACGCCAATGAAGCCGTGGTCGCCGCGGTCGCTCTCGAACGCGATGCGCGCTCCATCCGGCGACCAGACTGGGTTGGCGCACTCGCCGCGCGTTTTGAGAGCCACACCCGGCGCGCTACCATCAACCGGCGCCAGCCAGAGCTGGCCCTTATGAATCCACGCCATGCGGCCGCCATGCAGCGCCACGGCGGGCGAATCGCCTTCGCCGATCTTCCTCGGCGCGCCGCCGGCCAGGCTCACCAGCCAAACGTCCTGTTCGGTGCCCTTCGGATTAAGCGCGGGGTTCGGATACTCGCCGGTGCGGTTCGTCCCATCCAGCCGGGCATAGGCGATGGCCTCGCCGTCCGGCGTCCAGACAAGACCGGACAGCTCGTAGCCGTCATCCTGTGTGTAGTCCGTGATTTGCCGCGCCTGGTAGCGCGGCGCGTCGGCCACCCAGATGTTGCGCACGCCTCGCGCGTTTTCCACCCAGGCGAATTTGCCGCCAGTGGGGGAGGCGGTGAGCCCGCTCGGGAAGGCGGCGCTCAGGACACGGTCGAGGGTGAATGGCTGCTGTGCGGCAGCGCAACCAGCCAGCAGCAGAGCGGCTATGATTCGCATGAGATCCATATTACCCGCTGCGTCCGCACCCCGCGGGGACGGGTTCCGCACGCCGTGGATGGATGCGCACGCTTCACTCCGGCCGGCACCGGCTCAAAAGGGCCATTAAATTGGCGGTAACCTCGCCGGGGCGCCCTGTCGCCATCTCAAACAGCGAACCGGTCCAATGTTATCTTTAGTGTTTCCGCTCACAACGCCACCTCGGCGAATGGCGGGGCCCCCGCGTGCCGGGCCCCTACCGGGATAGCTTTGCGCATCTTCGAAGTGGTGTACTGGATATGATGATGATGAAGCATGCCTCAATTTTGGCCGCAAGGAGATCGAGCGTTCGATGAGTGAATCCACCTCCTCCGCGCCTGCGATTGGCGTTCCCACGCCGCCAGCGGAAGAACCTCCCCAGCGGCCTCGTTCCGGCAAGGGCTGGCTTTGGCTGCTGGTACTGCTGGTGGCAGCGGCGGCGGTTTACTACTACTGGTCCAAATCGGGCGCAGGCGGCAATGCGGGCCCTGAGAACGCGGCGCCCGCAACCGGTGCCGGGGGCAGAGGCGGCCGCGGTGGCGGCATCACCCGGGTAGTCGCAGTGCGCGCCAAGAAGGGCGATATTTCCGTTTACGTGGAGGCGCTCGGTAACGTCATCCCGCTCAATACGGTCACCATCAAAAGCCGTGTGGACGGCCAGTTGATGGAGGTCAAGTATAAGGAAGGCGACATCGTCCAGCAGGGCGCACCGCTGGTGGAGATCGACACCCGGCCCTACCAGGCTGCGCTGGTGCAGGCCGAAGGCGCACTGTTGCGCGACCAGGCGCTGCTAGCCAACGCCAACGTGGACCTAAGCCGGTACGCCGGGCTGTTAAAGCAAAACGCCATCCCCGAGCAGCAGTACGCCACCCAGAAAGCGCTGGTGGCGCAGTACGAAGGGGTGGTCAAGAACGACGAGGGCCAGATCGATGCCGCCAAGCTCAACCTGGTCTACTGTCATATCGCGTCGCCCATCACCGGGCGTGTCGGCTTGCGGCTTGTGGACCCCGGCAACATCGTGCACGCCGCCGATACCTCGGGCCTGCTGGTGATCACCCAGATTCAGCCGATCAGCGTCGTTTTCACCATCACCGAGGACAAGTTGCAAGCCGTGCTGAGCCGTTACCGCGCTGGCCAGAGTCTGCCGGTCGAAGCCTGGCAGCGCGACGCCGGAACGTTCAGCGATCCGCACTTGAAAATCGCGACCGGCCCGTTGGCTACCATGGATAACGAGATCGATCAGACCACCGGCACGCTGCGCATGCGGGCGATCTATCCCAACACGAACAACGCTCTGTTTCCCAATCAGTTCGTCAACGTACGGCTGTTGTTGGAACAGAAGCACGGCGTGGTGCTGATTCCCAACGGTGCGGTGCAAATTACAACCGAAAAGAAATACGTATACCTGGTGAAGCCGGATTCGACCGTGACGGTCCGCGACATCACCACCGGCACCACCGATAACGAAAACACCGAGGTAGTGTCGGGCCTTGACGCCGGCGACGAAGTAGTCACGCAAGGCGTCGACAAGCTGAACGAGGGCAGCAAGGTAATCGCTACCATCGCCGGCGAGCCGCCGGCGGCGGAACGCGGCGGCCAGGGCGGCCGCGGCGGCACGGGAAAGGCTGGCGGAGGCAAGGCGCAGTGAATCCGTCCCGGACATTCATTCTTCGTCCGGTCGCAACCTCGCTGCTGATGGTCGCCATCCTGCTTGCAGGCGCGGTCGCCTACAAACAGTTACCGGTGTCGGCGCTCCCCGAAGTGGACTACCCCACCATTCAGGTGGTGACCTTTTACCCCGGCGCCAGTCCGGACGTGATGGCCTCGTCGGTGACCGCGCCGCTCGAACGCCAGTTCGGCCAGGTTCCCGGCTTGCAGCAGATGACCTCGACCAGCTCCAACGGCAGCTCGGTCATCACCCTGCAATTCAACCTCAGCCTGAACATCGACGTAGCCGAGCAGGAGGTGCAGCAATCCATCAACGCCTCCGGCACCTTCCTGCCCGCCGACCTCCCCACGCCCCCGATTTACAGCAAGACCAACCCGGCCGACGCACCCATACTGACGCTGGCGCTCACTTCCAACGAGCTGCCGCTGACCAAGGTGGAGGACCTGGCGGACACGCGGCTGTCGCCCAAGATTTCGCAACTGGCCGGAGTAGGCCTGGTGAGCATCAGCGGCGGCCAGAAGCCGGCAGTGCGCATTCAGGCCAATCCCACCCAGATGGCATCCTACGGCATGAACCTGGAGGATCTGCGCAGCGCCATCCTGGCCGCCAACGTCAACCTCGCCAAAGGAAACTTCGACGGGGCGCACCAGTCTTACCAGATCGGCGCCAACGATCAGTTGCTCTCCAGCGCCGACTACAAGCCGCTGGTCATCGCCTACCGCAACAACGCGCCCATCAAGCTCTCGGATGTGGCGGTGGTGAAGGACGAGGCGGAAAACCTGCACCAGGCGGCGTGGATGAACTCGACGCCGGCGGTGATCATGAATATCCAGCGGCAGCCCGGCGCCAACATCATCGCGGTGGTGGACCGCATCAAGAAGTTGCTGCCCCAACTCACCGCCACGCTGCCCAAGTCGGTCGACGTGCAGATCCTGACCGACCGCACCAACACCATCCGCGCCTCCGTCGAGGACGTGCAACTGGAGCTGATGTTGACGGTGGCCCTGGTGGTGATGGTGATCTTCCTGTTTCTGCGCAATCTGTCCGCCACGGTGATCCCCAGCATTGCGGTGCCGCTTTCCCTGGTGGGCACGTTCGGCGTGATGTACCTGCTCGGATACAGCCTCAACAACCTGACCCTGATGGCGCTCACCATTTCGACCGGTTTCGTGGTAGACGATGCCATCGTCATGATCGAAAATATCTCGCGCTACATCGAGGAGGGCGAGAGCGCGCTCCAGGCGGCGTTACGCGGCTCCGCGCAGATCGGCTTCACCATCGTATCGCTGACCATCTCGCTGATCGCGGTGCTGATCCCGCTGCTGTTCATGGGCGACATTGTGGGCCGCCTCTTTCGCGAGTTCGCCGTCACTCTGGCCGTGACCATCCTGGTTTCGGCGGTGGTGTCGCTCACCCTCACGCCCATGATGTGCTCCAAGTTGCTGAAGCACGCTCCCGAGGCGAAGCAGGGATGGTTCTACCGCACCTCCGAGCACGCCTTTAACTCGGTGATCGCCTTCTACGGCAGGACCCTGCAGTTTGTGCTGCGGTTCCAGACCATTACGCTGCTGGTGGCCATCGCCACCCTGGCGATCACCGTGGTGCAGTTTATCTATATCCCCAAGGGCTTCTTCCCCATCCAGGATACGGGCGTGATTCAAGGGGTTTCCGAGGCCGGGCAAACGGTTTCGTTTAGCGAGATGTCGGGGCTTCAGCGGTCGCTCACCAGCGTGATTCTGAAGGACCCGGCGGTGGAAAGCCTGTCCTCGTTCATTGGCATCGATGGCACCAACACCACCCTGAACAGCGGGCGCATACTGATCAATCTGAAGCCGCTGGAGCAGCGCGACGCCTCTGCCAGCGAGGTGATCCGGCGCTTGCAGCCGGCGCTGTCGCAGGTGGCCGGCATCACGCTGTTCATGCAGCCGGTGCAGGATATCACGGTGGACGACCGGGTGAGCCGCACGCAGTTTCAGTACACGCTCGAAGATCCCAACGCCGATGAGCTGAACGTGTACGCCCCGCGCATGCTGGAGGGCATGAAGCGGCTGCCGGGGCTGACAGACGTCGCCAGCGACCAGCAGGTGCAGGGGCTGCGGGCGAATGTGGTGTTCGACCGCGACACCGCCGCGCGCGTCGGCATCACGCCTTCCACCATCGACCAGACCTTGTACGACGCCTA
This sequence comes from Bryobacteraceae bacterium, assembly GCA_049587755.1. Taxonomy (GTDB): domain Bacteria; phylum Acidobacteriota; class Terriglobia; order Bryobacterales; family Bryobacteraceae; genus Bog-375. The sequence continues at coordinate 12,672 of JBAVEN010000108.1, forward strand.
TGGCCAGCGGGAAGTCTCGACCATGTTCACGCAGTTGAACCAGTACCATGTGATTCTGGAGGTGGCCCGGGACTTCGCGCGCAACCCCGCCAACTTGAACGAGCTCTACATCCGCACCGGCACTGGTTATCCATCGGGATCGACGGGCGTGGTGTCGGGAGGGTCATCCAGCGCCTCCGTCCCCAGCGGGCCTTCCAACCTGGCCCCTACCGCAGCCGCCTCGACCGCGGCCCTCGCCGCCTCCACCGCCGGATCGAGCTCCGTGTTCGGCGCCGCAATCCCATCGGCAAGCGTCTTTCCCACCGGCGGCCAGGTGCCGCTGAGTACCTTCAGCCGGGTGGAAATGCAATCCGTGCCCATCACCGTCAACCACCAGGGCCAGTTCCCCGTGGTGACGCTTTCCTTCAACCTCGCGCCCGGCGCTTCGCTCGGAGATGCCGTCAACGGGGTGAACAAGCTGAAGAACGAGCTGGGCCTGCCGGCCAGCATTCAGGCAGCGTTTCAAGGCAGCGCGCAGGCCTTTCAGGCGGCGCTGTCCAATGAGTGGGTGCTGATCCTGGCTGCGCTGGCGACGGTGTATATCGTGCTGGGCGTGTTGTACGAAAGCTACATCCACCCCGTCACCATCCTCTCCACGTTACCCTCGGCGGGCGTGGGCGCACTGCTGGCGCTCAATGTCTGCCACAGCGATTTCAGCGTGATCGCGCTGATCGGCATTGTGCTGCTGATTGGAATCGTGAAGAAAAACGCCATCATGATGATCGATTTCGCGCTGGATGCGGAACGCAAAGAGGGCATGGCGCCGCGGGATGCCATCTACCAGGCCTGCCTGTTGCGCTTCCGGCCGATTATGATGACCACCATGGCGGCGCTGCTGGCGGGCGTTCCGCTGGCTTTCGGCACCGGCACCGGCTCGGAGTTGCGCCGCCCGCTCGGCATTACCATCATCGGCGGCCTGCTCTTCAGCCAGTTATTGACGCTTTACACGACGCCGGTGGTCTACCTCTGGTTCGATCGGCTGGCGCGGCGTTTCTCGCACCAGAGTGAGCACGAGACCGAAGCCGGCCAGCAGCCGGTGGCGGCCCGGTAAGCCATGAATATCTGCGAGCCATTCATCCGCCGGCCGATTGGCACCACTCTCCTGCTCATTGCCATCGCCCTGGGAGGCAGCGTGGCATTTCGCCTGCTTCCCGTGGCGCCGCTGCCGCAAGTGGACTTTCCGACCGTCAACGTGGGCGCCCAGTTGCCGGGGGCCAGCCCGGAGACCATGGCTACTTCGGTCGCCACGCCCCTCGAGCGCCAGTTCAGCCGCATCGCCTCGGTCACTGAGATGACTTCGTCGAGCGGCCTCGGCTCCAGCAGCATCACCCTGCAGTTCGATCTAAACCGCAACATCGATGCCGCCGCGCGCGACGTACAGGCCGCTATTGCCGCCGCCCGCGGCTATTTGCCGACCAACCTGCCCTCCAACCCGAATTACCGCAAGGTGAATCCGGCGGACGCGCCCATCTTGTTAGTGGCGCTCACCTCCAAGGTCTTGGACAAAGGCGCAATGTACGACGCAGCCTCCACCATCATGGCGCAGAAGCTGGCGCAGGTTCAGGGAGTAGGCCAGGTTTTCGTGGGCGGCAGCGCCCTGCCCAGCGTGCGCGTCGAGCTCAATCCGCACGAGCTGTCCGATTACGGTATCGGCCTCGAGCAGGTGCGTACCATCCTGAACGGCGCCAACACCAACACCCCGAAGGGCCATTTTTCCGACGGCACGCAAACGTGGGAGGTCGGCGCCACCGACCAGATTTTTAAAGCGGCCGATTATCGCCCCATGGTCGTCGCCTATCACAACGGCACGGCCGTCCGCATCCGCGATGTGGGCGCGGCAATCGATTCTGTGGAAGACCTGCGCAATGCCGGCTACATGAACGGCAGGCCGAGCGTGCTGCTGGTTATTTTCCGCCAGCCCGGCGTCAACATCATCGATACCGTGGACCGCATTCGCGCCACGCTGCCGCAGTTGAAGGCCGCCATTCCACAGTCCATCGACATGCGCGTCGTAATGGATCAGACCATCACCATCCGCGGGTCGGTGCACGATGTGGAGATCACCCTGATCATATCCGTCATGCTGGTGATCCTGGTGGTGTTTTTCTTTCTGCGCGACCCGCGCACCACGTTCATCCCCAGTGTGGCCGTCCCGGTTTCTCTCGTCGGCACCTTCGGCGTCATGTACCTGCTCGGTTATAGCTTGGACAACCTGTCGCTGATGGCGCTCTGCATTTCGACCGGCTTCGTGGTGGACGATGCCATTGTCGTCATCGAAAACATCACCCGCTACCTGGAAATGGGGATGGCGCCCTTCCAGGCCGCGATCAAGGGGGCTCGGGAAATCGGCTTCACGGTAATGACGATCAGCATTTCGCTGGTCGCCGTCTTCCTCCCGCTGCTCATGATGGGCGGCGTCGTGGGCCGCCTGTTCCGCGAGTTTTCGGTGACGCTTTCCGTGGCCATCGGCGTTTCCATGGTTGTGTCGCTGACCGCGACACCGATGATGTGCGCCCACATGCTCAAGCAGCACGCCGAACACGGCTGGCTCTACCACACCAGCGATCGCGCCTTCCGGAGCCTGATTAACGGCTACGGCCGCGCGCTCCAGGTGGTGTTGCGCCATCGGTTCATCACGCTGTGCGTGCTGCTCGGGACCATCGCCCTCAACGTGCGGCTGTTCATCAAGGTGCCCAAGGGCTTTTTCCCGCAGCAGGACAACGGCCGCCTGGCGGGCCAGATTCTCGCCGACCAGGACACCTCGTTTCAGGCGATGAACAGGATCCTTCTGCAGGAGGTGAATATCGTCGCTGCCGATCCTGCGGTGGATGCGGTGAACGGCTTCACCGGCGGAGGCCGCGGCGGGTCCACCAATACCGGCAGCATGTTCATCTCGCTCAAGTCGCTGGCGCAACGCAAAATCTCGGCCGACTTGGTGATCGCGCGGCTGCGGCCCAAGTTGGCGCGGGTGCCCGGCGCCAGCCTCTACTTGCAGGCCACCCAGGATATTCGCGTTGGCGGCCGCAGCAGCGCCGCGCAATATCAGTACACCATGCGTGGCGATAACCTGGACGATCTGCTTGCGTACGCACCGCGCATGTACCAGCAACTGGCAAAAATCCCGATCATCGCCGACGTCAACAGCGATCAGCAGAACCGCGGCTTGCAGTCGATGGTCACTTACGACCGCGCCACCGCGGCGCGCTTCGGCATCTCGCCGCAATTGGTCGACAACACGCTCTACGACGCCTTCGGGCAGCGCCAGGTCTCGACCATGTACAAGCCGCTGAACCAGTACCACGTGGTGATGGAGGTGGCGCCGATCTACTGGCAGAACCCGCAGATTCTGCGCGATATCTACGTGCACGCGCCCTCCGGTTCCCAGGTCCCGCTCAGCGCCTTCGCCCAGTTCGCGCCGGCCACGGCTGCTCTCACGGTCAACCACCAGGGGCTCTTTCCCGCGGTCACGATTTCGTTCAACCTGCGGCCCGGCGTGGCGCTGGGAGACGCGGTCGATGCCATCCAGGCCACCGCCCAGCAGGTCGGACTGCCTCCCACCATTCAGACCATGTTTGCCGGAACCGCGCAGGCTTATATGCAGTCGCTGGGCAATCAGCCTATCCTCATCGGCGCCGCGCTGCTCAGCGTGTACCTTGTGCTGGGCATCCTGTACGAAAGCTACATTCACCCCGTCACGATCCTCTCCACGCTTCCCTCGGCCGGCGTCGGCGCGCTGCTGGCGCTGACCATCACCCACACGGATTTGACCGTCATCGCCATGATCGGCATCATTCTGTTGATCGGCATCGTCAAGAAGAATGCCATCATGATGATCGATTTCGCCCTCGCGGCGGAGCGGCTGGAAGGAAAGAACTCGCACGACGCCATTTTCGAGGCCTGCATGTTGCGCTTCCGCCCCATCATGATGACCACCATGGCGGCCATGCTGGGCGCCACGCCGCTGGCCTTCGGCACCGGCGTGGGATCGGAACTGCGCCGCCCGCTCGGCATCACCATCATCGGCGGGCTGCTCCTCAGCCAGGCGCTCACCCTCTTTACCACCCCGGTGGTCTATCTTTACTTCGACCGCTTGCAGCATTGGTGGAACCGGGTTCGCCGGCGCGAGACTTACCCGATTGGATCGGAGGCTTGAAGAGACACGGAATGCAACGCATGAAGCCATCTGCTGTGGCGGCGCTGGCCGGCGTGCTGGCGTTGGCCGGCTGTACGCCCGGACCCAATTATCGGCAGCCCAGCGCGCCGGTGCCGCCGGCGTTCAAGGAGCAGCCTCCGCCGAACTTCAAGGAGGCCCAGGGCTGGAAGCAGGCGCAGCCCAACGACGGCCAGCTCAAAGGCAAGTGGTGGGAGATCTATAACGATCCCGAACTAAACGCGCTCGAAGAGCAGGTGGCGATCACCAACCAGAACGTATTGCAAGCCGAAGCCCAATATCGTGAGGCCAAGGCGGCGGTGTTGATTGTCCGCTCCGGCCTGTTCCCCACCCTGTCCGCCGGGCCTTCGATCACCGAGTCGCGCAGTGAGGCAGGCTCAACCAGTAGCGCTGCCGCGGCGGCTTCCGGCCTTCACACTTTTTATAGCCTGCCCATCAGCGCCTCCTGGGAGCCGGACCTGTGGGGCAACATTCGTCGCAGCGTGACGGCAGCCACGGCCCAGGCGCAAACCTCGGCCGCGGACATGGAAAACGCGCGGCTGCTGTACGAATCCGAATTGGCGCAGGACTATTTCACTTTGCGGGGCCTCGATGGCGATATCGAACTGCTGACGCGTACCGCGAAGTCCTACAGTGAATATCTGGTTCTGACGCGCAACCGCTTCGCCGGCGGCGTCGCCTCCGATCTCGATGTGGCGCAGGCCGAATCGCAGCTCTACGCCGCCCAAACCCAACTGGTCGATTTCGGCGTGGCCCGCGCCCAGATGGAGCACGCCATCGCCGTGTTGACCGGCAAGCCGCCGGCCCAGGTCAGCGTAAGCGGTAAGATCTTGAAGACGCCGCCGCCGCCGGTTCCCATCGCGCTGCCATCCCAGTTGCTCGAGCGGCGCCCCGACATCGCCGCCAATGAGCGGCTCGTGGCCGCCGCCAATGAGCAAATCGGCATCGCTAAGGCGGCTTTCTTTCCCTCGCTCGCCCTGGCCGCGACGGCCGGATTTCAGGCTTCGCGCATCACCACCTGGCTGAGCTGGCCGAGCCGGTTCTTCTCGGCCGGCCCAACCATGGCCGAGACCATTTTCGACGCCGGCCGCCGCCGCGCGCAGGTTAACCAGAACCTGGCCGCTTACGATGCCGCCGTGGCCGCTTACCGCCAAAGCGTGCTGACGGCCTTCCAACAGGTGGAAGACAGCCTTTCCACGTTGCGCGTCCTGGCGGACGAATCGGTGGTCGCCGATCAGTCGGTCAAGTCGGCGGACCGCGCCTTGGAGGTCTCCACCGAGCAGTACAGGGCCGGCACCACGGCTTATCTCACCGTGCTGACCGCACAGGCCACCGCGTTGGCCGCGGAGAAAACCCAGATCGATCTCCTGGCGCGCCGCCTGGAAGCAAGCGTGCAATTGGTGGTGAGCCTCGGCGGCGGCTGGGATACCTCCCAATTGCCCACCAAACAGGACATCGTCAAGGCCGCCAGCCCGTCCCAAGCCGCCGCGGCGCCCCCCGCGAAAACGCCGTAGCGAGTGAGGCAGGTCCCCAGCCTGCCAGGCAGGATGAAAGGCCCGGCGCCGGCAGGTCGGGGGCCAGCCCCAAATCTACTCGATCCAGCCGCCGCCAAGCACCAAATCGCCGTCATAGAAAACGGCGCCTTGTCCTGGAGTGACGGCGCGCTGCGGCGTGGCGAACACTACTTCGACGCGTCCTGGCTCGGCCGTCGGATGGATGGTTGCCGGCGCGGCCTGGTGCTTGTTGCGAATCTTGACGGTCGCGGCCACCGGCGTTTCGGGTAAGGCGATCGAGACCCAATTCACGTCGCGCGCGAAAAAGCTACCGCGCCATAGCTCGTCATCGCCACCCACCGTGACGCTCTGGGTTGCCGGGTTGGTCCGAATGACGTACAGCGGCTCCCCGGTGGCGATGCCCAGGCCGCGCCGCTGGCCCACCGTGAAATGATGCACGCCCTGGTGTTCGCCTAACTCGCGGCCGTCGCTTGCCACGATCGCGCCGCGCGTGCGCGGCTCCTCCACGCCGGTCTCCTTCATGTATGCGCTCAGGAATGCCGCGTAATCGCCGTTAGGGACGAAACAGATTTCCTGGCTGTCGCCCTTTTCGGCCACCGCCAGTTCGAAGCCGCGCGCCAGTTCGCGCACCGCCGGCTTGTCCATCTCACCCAGCGGGAACAGGGTGCGCGCGAGCTGCGCCTGGGTGAGGCCAAATAGGAAATAAGTCTGGTCCTTGCCGGGATCGGCCGCGCGCAATAACTGGTAACGGCCGCTCGCAGCATCGTAGCGGACGCGGGCATAGTGCCCGGTGGCAATCTGCCACGCGCCCACGGCATCGGCCATTTCGAGGAAGCGGTCGAACTTGATGTAGTTGTTGCACAGCGTGCAGGGGATGGGCGTGCGGCCGGCCAGGTACTCGGCGACGAACGGCTTCACCACGTGCTCCTCGAACTGATCCTCGAAGTTAACCACGTAATAAGGAATGCCGATCTGCTCCGCCACGCGGCGCGCATCGTAGACATCGTCGATCGAGCAGCAGCGCCCGGTGGGAGTGCCCGGCGCCAGCTCGGGCAGCCGCCGCTGGTTCCAGAGCTGCATTGTCAGCCCCACCACGCTCTTCCCCTGGCGCACCAGCAGCGCGGCCACCGTGGAGCTATCCACGCCGCCCGACATCGCCACCGCGATGGGCGCGTTATTGGAAACAAGCTCAGGCATGAACGGAGATACGGCGCAAGTGCGCCACTGAAGCTTCGAGCGCCTCTGCCAGCCTATCCACCTCGGCGGCGGTGTTGGCGCGGCCCAGCGAAAAACGCATGCTGGCGCGGGCGCGGTCCGCGCCCAGGCCGATGGCGGTGAGGACGTGCGACGGCGCGATGGCGCCGCTCGAGCAGGCCGCGCCGGTGGAAACGGCGAAGCCGCGCAAATCGAGCGCGATCACCAGCGCTTCGCCATCCAAGCCATCGAAATAGAGGTTGCTGGTGTTGGGCGTGCGGCTCCAGCGCGCGCCATTGACGCCGGCGCCCGAGATGCGGCCCAGCACCGCATTTTCGAAGCGGTCGCGCAGCCCAGCCAGACGCTCGGCATCGGCCGCCAGGTTGCGCCCGGCCAGTTCCGCCGCGGCGCCGAACGCCACGGCTCCCGGAACATTTTCCGTGCCCGGCCGCCGCTCTCGCTCCTGGTGCCCGCCGAATGCCACCGGCGACAAGTGTGCTCCCTTGCGCACGTACAGCGCGCCCACTCCCTTCGGCGCGTACAGCTTGTGGCCGCTCATGCTGTATAGATCGGCCCCCAGCGCGGTGACGTCCACCGGGATTTTGCCCAGCGCCTGCACTCCGTCCACATGCAGCGGGATCCCAGCCTCGCGGGCAATGCGGCCGATTTCGACCATCGGCTGGATGGTGCCCAGCTCGTTGTTGGCGTGCATCACCGAAATCAACGCGGTCTCGGGGCGCAGCGCCGCGCGCACATCGTCCGCGTTCACCACGCCTGTCGCGCCCACTTTCACCCGCGTCACCGCCACGCCTTCCCGCTCCAATTGAGCGCAGGCTGCCAGCACCGCCGGGTGCTCAATGGCACTGGTGATGACGTGCTTCGCCGCACCCTGGGTTGAAAGTGGCGCCGCGCGCACCGCGCCCAGCACCGCCATGTTGTCCGCTTCCGTACCGCCGGAGGTGAAGACCACTTCGCTCGCGTCGGCGTGGATCAGCGCCGCCACCTGGCGTCGCGCCGCTTCCAGCCGCCGCTTCGCCTCCTGTCCGAAATGGTGGATGCTCGACGCGTTACCATACACTTGATCGAGACACTGGACCAGCGTCTCCAGAACTTCGGGCGCGACGGGCGTGGTAGCGTTGTGGTCGAAATACGAGTGCTGCACTTGGTCCCATTTTAGCAATGCGTAAACCGATTGTTACCCTCACCACGGATTTCGGCCTCCAGGATCATTACGTGGGCGCCATTAAAGGCGTGATTCTGGGTATCTGCCCGCAGGCGCAAATCGTCGATATCAGCCACGAAGTGAAGCCCTTTCTGATCGCCGAAGGCGCCTACCTGCTGGCCCAGGCGTGTTTTTGTTTCCCTCCCAAGACCGTGCACATAGCGGTGGTGGATCCGGGAGTGGGCACCGCGCGGCGTCCGATTTTAGTGGAAGCCGCCGGGCAGTACTTCGTGGCGCCGGATAACGGGGTGCTGGCCATGGTCTACGCCGCCCAGCCGCATAAAGCGCGCGCGATTTCGAACCCGCGCTATTTCCGCCAGCCCGTAAGCCGCACCTTTCACGGCCGCGACATCTTTGCGCCGGTGGCGGCGCACCTGGCGGCGGGCGTGCCGGCGTCGCGCTTCGGCAAGCGGATTGAGGACTACCTCCGCCCAGGATTTCTCAAACCACAGCGCACCGGCAAGCGCACCTGGGCCGGACAGATTCTGCACATCGACCGCTTCGGCAATCTCGTCACCAACTTCCACACGACTGATTTTCCGGATTTGGAAACGCGCAACGTCTCAATGGCGATTGGCCCGCAACAGGTTGGCGTGGTGGCGCGTAATTATGCGGAGTGCGGACCGGGCGAGCTGTTCCTGATCGTGGGCAGCTCCGGATATGTTGAGGTTTCCATCAATCAGGCCTCTGCCGCCCGCGCTATCGGTTGCGAAACCGGGGCGCCCGCCGAGCTAATGATCTGGTAAGTGCCTTGGATGCTATCCTGCCGCGGCACCAACATTTTTGCGTGATCCAGGCGCAGCTCCCGTGTTGTAATGGTGCAGTGGGCAATTTGCGGTAACCGCCTGGATATCACCTCGCGTCTAACGTGTTGTCTGCGTCCCCGAAAGCTGTCCTGAACCTAACTAAGCGACGAGTACTGTCTATGTCTAACTCACAACGTTGTCTGGCCCTTTGGGCCATCCTGGGAGCGGCATCGCCGGCCATATTAGCCCAGCCGGGCCGCATTACCGCGCGAATCGACAGCAACCAGTCCGTGGTGCTGACCGGGCGAGTGCCTCGGCTAGCCACCGCTCAGAATGACGCTGGGGCCGTTGCCGGCGACTTCCCCCTCCCCGGGATCACCCTGATGTTAAAACCTTCGGCGGCGCAGCAGGCGGACCTGACCCAACTGCTCCAGGCGCAGCAGGACCCGACGTCGCCGAGCTTTCGCCAGTGGCTCACGCCGGAGCAGTATGCCGACAGTTTCGGCGCCAGCGCCGCCGATCTGGCGAAGATCGCCGCGTGGCTCGAAGCCCAGGGTTTCACCGTGGGCTATGTCGCGCGCGCCCGCAATTTCATCTCCTTCAGCGGCACGGCGCAACAGGTCTCCAATGCCTTCCACACCCAGATTCACCGCTACAACGTGAACGGAGAGACGCACTACGCCAACGCTACCGACCCTTCCATCCCGGCAGCGCTGGCCGGGTTGGTATCCGGGATTCGCGGGCTGAGCGATTTCCGTCTCAAGCCGCGTTTCAAAAAGGCGCAGCCGCGGTTGGTCTTTGAACGTCAGACGTCGATCGGGCCGATCGATTTTGCCACCATCTACGACATCAATCCGCTCTACAGCGCGGGCATCACCGGCACAGGCCAGAAGATTGCGGTCGTGGGGCAATCGGAGATTAACCCAACGGACATTGCCAACTTTCGCGCCGCCTTCGGCTTGGGTACAGCGAACTTGACTTCGGTGCTGGTGCCCGGGACCCTGGGCGGCGGGAATCCAGGGATTGTGCCAGGGGACGAGACAGAATCCGACCTCGACATCGAATGGTCCGGGGGGGTGGCGAAAAATGCAATGATCATGTTCGTGTATGCGGCGAACGGCGTGGAGGCATCGCTCGTATATGCCATCGACGTCGCTATCGCACCGGTGTTGAGCATGAGCTATGGTCTCTGCGAAGAAATAGATGGCATCGCCGATGTGGAACAAGAGCGCGCCATGGCGCTGCAGGCCAATTCGGAAGGCATGACAATACTGGCCGCCGCCGGCGACTACGCTGCCGCCGATTGCGATGAGTGGGATAACGACCCCGTAGTCGCCGAGGGCGGCCTGGCGGTGGACGAACCGGGCTCGGTTCCTGAAATCACTTCGATGGGCGGCACCGAGTTTAACGACGAAAGCAACCCCGCCCTTTATTGGGGGACCAACGGCGCGGCCACCCAGTACATTCCCGAAATCGTCTGGAACGATACCGCGGCGGTAGGCTTACTGGATGGCACCGGCGGCGGCGCCAGCGTTTACTTCACCCAGCCCCCGTGGCAGAGCAACCTGGGACTGACCGATGGCATGCGGCACGTGCCCGACCTATCGTTCCCCGCCTCCAACGACCACGACCCCTTCTACATTTACTCGAGCGATACCTCGAATGGGCCGAAAGGCGGGCAGTTGGTGGGCGGCACCTCGTGCGCCGCGCCCACCATGGCCGCCGTGGTGGCGCTGCTCAATCAATATCTGGTATCGAGCGGTTCCGTGAAGCAGGCTGGCTTGGGCAACATCAATCCCACCCTGTACAAGTTAGCGCAGACCCAGAGCAATGCATTCCACGATATCCTGAGCGGCAGCAACATCGTGCCCTGCGCCGATTCGCCCGATTGCATCAATGGCAGCTTCGGCTGGGCGGCCGGGCCGGGCTACGATTCGGCCAGCGGCCTCGGCTCGGTGGATGCGAACAACCTGGTTCACGCCTGGAACACGGCGCTGGCCACACAGGCCGTAGTGGTTGCCTCCCTGGACCAAAACCCCGTGTATGAGACCAGCAGCGGCGTGTGGACTTTCACCCTGACCCTGACCGAGGAGGCCGGCATCGCCACTCAGCTCACCGGTCTCACCATTAACAACGCCACTCTTTCGCCGTCGCAGGTATTCACGTCGACGACAATTCCCGCCAATAGCTCGATTGTAGCGACCTACAGCCTGCGGGGTTTGGATGTGTCCAACGGACCGGTCAATGTCCTGTTCGCTTTTACGTTCGCGAGCGGGGCCAATACCACAATGACTGTTCCGTTCGCCGGCTCCCAGCCTCTGCTGGCGGTGGGCGGCTTCAGCAACGCGGCCAGCGGACAGGTGGCATTCGCTCCGGGCATGCTCATCAGCGTGTACGGCAGCGGAATGGGCAATTTTATGCAATCGGCCACCGTCACTCCCTTGCCGGAATACATGGCCGGATTCGAAGCCTTTATCAATTACGGGCCAGGCCTTCAATATCAGGCGTTTCCGCCGCTTCTTTACGTTTCGCCCAACCAGGTGAACCTGCAAATCCCTTACGAAGTCTCGGGAGCGGCCGAACTGGTGGTGGGCAACCCGTTTACCAACACGAATCCCCTGACCTTCACGGTCTCCAGCGCCGCGCCGGGCATTTTTTCCTACCACGATACCAGCACCAACTCGAGCCCAATCGGCTCCGGCTCGGCCAAGGCGGGGCAAGAGGTGGCGATCTACGTCACAGGCGTGGGCCATGTCACCATCGATCCGAATGATGGCGCAACACCCCTGCTCAACAGTAATCCCCCGCCCCTCCTGCCCGTCTCGATCACCGTGGGCGGCGTCGCGGTGGCGCAGTCATTCGCCTACATCGGCATCCCGAACTGGTCGGTGGGCGTGACGCAGATCAACTTCAACATCCCCAGCGGCGTTGGCACCGGCCCGCAGCCGCTAGTGGTGACTGTCGGCGGCGTTCCCAGCCTGCCTGCGAATATCACGATCGCGCAGTAAGGTGGCGCACGCACTTCTGCGTGCCGCGTCGGCACTCCTGCCGACGCCTGCTGCCGCGCACGAAGAGGCGTCGAGAAGAGTCTCGACGCGGCACGCACGTGTGCGTGCGCCACCAGGACCTGCCCCCCGCGCGCCGTACGCTATCATAGGGAAAATCCATATGATCCAAGACGTAATCACCGAGGGTCTCACTTTCGACGATATTCTGCTCGAGCCGGCCTGCAGCGAAGTGTTGCCGTCCGAAGTCGACACGCGAACCCAACTGACGCGCGAGATCGGCCTGAACATTCCGATCGTTTCGGCCGCCATGGATACGGTGACCGAATCGCACCTGGCGATCGCGCTGGCGCAGCAGGGCGGCATCGGTATCATGCACCGCAACATGCCCATTGAAAAGCAGGCCGAAGAGGTGGACCGCGTGAAACGCAGCGAAAGCGGCATGATCGTGGACCCCATCACGGTGGACCCCGAGCAATTGATCGGCGACGCGCGGGCGCTGATGGCGCGCTACCGCATCTCCGGCGTGCCGGTGACCAAGGCGGGCAAGCTGGTCGGCATCCTCACCAACCGCGACCTGCGCTTTGAGACGCGCACCGATATTCCGATCTCCGAGGTGATGACCAAGGAGAACCTGGTGACCGTGGCGGTGGGCACCACCCTCGAGCAGGCCGAGGCGATTCTGCACCAGCATCGCGTGGAAAAGTTGCTGGTGGTGGACGACCACTACAACCTCAAGGGCCTGATCACCGTCAAGGACATCCAGAAAAAGTTGAAGTACCCGAACGCCGCCAAAGACAGCCAGGGCCGGCTGCGTGTGGGCGCGGCCATCGGCGCCACCGGCGATTTCCTGGAGCGCGCGCTGGAGCTGGTGGCGCGCAAAGTGGACGTCCTGGCTATCGACACGGCGCACGGCCACACCACGCGCGTGATGGCGGCGGTGAAGGCCATCAAGAGCAGGCAGCCCGGCGTGCAACTGCTCACCGGCAACGTGGCCACTTTCGAAGGCGCGCGGGACCTGGTCGCGCTGGGCGTGGACGGGATCAAGGTGGGGATCGGGCCCGGTTCCATCTGTACCACGCGCGTGGTTTCCGGCGCCGGCGTGCCGCAGATCACGGCCATTCTGGAATGCGCGCGGGCCGTGCGCGGCACCGGAGTGCCGCTGGTGGCCGATGGCGGCATCAAGTACTCGGGCGACGTAACCAAGGCGATTGCGGCCGGCGCGGACACGGTGATGATCGGCAGCCTGCTGGCCGGCACCGACGAAAGCCCCGGCGAAACCATTCTCTACCAGGGCCGTACCTTCAAAACCTATCGCGGCATGGGCTCGCTGGGCGCCATGTCGCAGGGCCAGGCCAACCGCTACGAGCAGGACCCCGGTTCCAAGCTGGTGCCGGAAGGCATCGAAGGCCGCGTGGCCTCCAAGGGACCGCTGGCCGACCTGGTTTACCAGCTCGTCGGCGGCCTGCGCTCCGGCATGGGCTACTGCGGCGTGCGCAGCCTGGCCGAGTTGCAAAACAAGGCGCGCTTCCTGCGCATCTCCCCCGCCGGCTTGCGCGAAAGCCACGTTCACGACGTCATCATCACCAAGGAAGCGCCCAACTACCGCGTCGAGTAATCCGCGAAATCCGGCCAGCGCGGCGCGATGCAGACCGAGCTGTCATTTGCAGGCGGGCAGGAAAGTGGAAACAGGTAGCCGGTCACGCGTTTTCTGGGTTTTTGAAGTTTCGGGGTTTCGTAGCCCGTCCCCGTATCGTCGAAGAGCGCCGCCGAAAAGACGCGCCCTCGTCTACCCCTTGCGTTCCAGAGAATCTAGACGTTCCATCACGTCGTTTCCCAGCCTCATTATCATGATTGCGATGGCGGAGAGAAGCAGCAGGGACAATCCCTCCCCCACTCTGCCACGATGCAGGTCGATGCCTCCATAGGCCATGGCGAACCCCACGAGGCCCCAGATGAGCACTCCGACTAAATGCGCCATTTTTCGTCTCCCCAACGAAGGTACACCCCGGAACTCACGAGTTCAAAGGCCCCAATTTAACGAGGCTACAATACAGCGAGAATTGGCCTAGGCGGCGAAAAACCGTGACAGGCGTGTTTCCAATTTCCAGCGCGGCCCAAGTGCAAAGCATAGCGCGGTTGGGGAGAAGGGAAACGCGTAGCCTGGCACGCGAGATACGGGGACAGGCTACGAAACTCCGGAATGGGACGGCTGCCGAATGCTGCATTTCATAGCCTCTCCCCGAAACTCTGTCACCGATTTTTTGTCACCGATTTTTCAAGATGGACAGGTTGCCTTCGTCCCGCCTGTTTCCGGTTTTCCAAAGAAAGGGAGCCGCTCACCGGCGGAGACGCCGCACTGTGATTGCGACGAGCGGCAGGATGACAAGCAACCCGTACAACATAACCAGCAGCATCTTTTGAATCGTGAAAATTCTATCCTTGTAGGCGATTCCAAACGTAGTTCGAAGCTCCAAAATCCAAAAGAAACCTGCCAGCGCCACTACCCAAAAAAAGACAAGCAAAACTCGGGTCATAGCCATTCTCGATCACCTTAGAGGGGCTGCGAGCCTGGTGCAGCGCCCGCCTGCGATTGATCGTAGGAGACGGGGAGCGTGTATGGGGGGCCGTCGTCGGATGTTCCAGCGCAGGTATCTGTCGCTTGCTGCGAGCTCGGCCGCGGAACGCAGGCCGTAAGGAACGATGCCCATGTCGATCAATTGCAACCCCCCGGGGAGAGTTTCGGGGACATGCTACGAAACCCCCAACGCTCCGGCGCGACGAAACGACGTAGTTCTTCGATCACCCGCGCGACGCGCACACCTACCGCCGCATCATCGAGCGCGACCTACGAAACCTCGAGATTGCTCTTTCCAAGTTCGCGCTTCTGCATTCTTGTCTCCTTCCTATCCGCACTGCCTGAAACGGCGGCTTTCTATCACCTACCCTCAACCCGCAACCTCGGGCGTCGCCATGCGGGCAACCTGGCCGCGTTCTCTTCCTCAGGCCATTCCGCACAGAACCAGCAGGACCAGTCAGAACCAGCGACAGAGAACCAGTAACCAATTTGCACAGTTTCCGACGGCGCCATTATGCAATCACGGGCCTTCCCCTTTTTCTTAACTCATGCCGGACCAGCAGCTTACTTGTCCGTCGCGCCCCCTCCCGGAGCCATCGTAAACAGCACACGCGGGATAATCGTATTGGGAGCGACTCCTCGTTTCGCCGGAAAGCACCAAAACGGGGCGAATTCGCCCCGCCAAAAGAGACTCAAGTGCCTGATTCCATTGCAAAGCGCCCTCAAAAAACGGGGTGAATTCGCCCCGTTTTGGTTTCGGGGACAGGCTACGTGTTCCCATTCTTCTGAGACGACGGGCCACCTCCGACGTCATCGTCACCAAGGAAGCGCCCAACTACCGCGTCGAGTAATCCTTGAAATCGGCCAGCACCGATTTTTCCATTCGCCGCGCCGCCTGAAACAGCCATCCCCGCGGCCGTTTCTTGAGATCCGCCAGAATTACCCGTGGCTTGAGCGTGCCCAGGTGGATGTTGGCGGTTTCCCAGCCCATGGCGTGCAGCAGGCGCAGCGTGTCGTGCTCGGCGGGAAGCGAGGCAAGCTCGATGCGCGAGCAGTCCGGCGCCAGGCGGCGCACGATCCACCGTTTTTGCAAACGCACGAACGGATCGGGGCAGCGCACCGAGCGGTCCAGGATTTCCTGGTAGTGGATGGGCGCGGTACCCTCGCCCGCTGCCGCCCACACGCATGCTGAAGGCGCCAGCGCCTTGGCCTCGCGCGCCACCGAGCCGCCGCGCCATTGGGCGATCGCCGTGTAACGCTCGCGGCCCAGGCTGCCCAGGCCGGCCACGCGATGCGAGATGCGCCATTGGAGGCGCCGCTCCGGCATCATGCGGTCAATCGCCTTAACGGCGCCGGCGGGCGGCTTCTTTTTCAACTCCGCCAGGCCGAGCAGCTTGTTCCAGTACGCCTCCACGTCGTGCAGGCGGTGAATCGCCATAGTGCGCAGCGCGGGGTGATGCTCGGCCAGCGCAAACGGCCGCCCGCCCGCGGCCACGGCTTCCGCATACCCCTTGACGATGGCGCCGATGCCCACCTTGGGATCGCAGTCCATTTTTGCCAGCAGGGCGCTGGTGGCCAGGCGCACCAGGTCGTGCGTGTAGGGTAGCGTCCAGGCTTCGTCGAAATCGTTGATGCCCCAGATGAGACGGCCTTCCACGTCGCGCCAGGTTCCGAAATTCTCCACGTGCAGATCGCCCGCCGCCAGCGCTTTGGGCGCCCGCGCCAGGTCGCCGCAAACCTCGGGGAAAGTCTGCGCCCAGCGGTAGTAGGTGGCGCGCAGAAACGGAAACGGCTGCGAGCGCATGGCGCGGTGCTTGAGCGCGAGGTCCTCGGGAATGATGCGGAGGTGCCGGCCCAGCCATGTTTCGTAACGGATGGTGGCCTTGCGGATGTTCATGATGGTTCCTTCTAAAATATCACTTCGCCGCCGGTGCGCGCTGCCGGTGCTACGCTTGAGCAATGCCCCGTCAAATCGGACCCGGGCGCCGGCTTGTTTCGCCCGCCGCCCTGATCGCCGCCGGTGTCGTCCTGCTGGCGCTCTTGTTGGGAGCGCGCACCATCGCGTCCTATGCCATAGAGGTCGCCTGGTGGAAGGAGCTCGGCCAATTCCGCACCTGGCTGAGCATGCTCAGCTACAGCGTCGCGCCGGTGGCAGCAGCCACCGCGGTGGCCTTCTTCGCTCTCTGGATCGCTCACGCCCGCGCCTTGAAATTCGCCGGCACCCGCCTCGGCGAACACCGCCTCTACGCCCGCCTGGCCACGCTTGGCGCGCTGGCGCTGGGCTATTTGATCGCCGCTTCGTCCATCGATACCTGGACCGTTATCCGCTTCGCCGGCTCGCGCGGCCTGGCAGCAGCGCCTACTGCCTGGCACGATGCCGTTTTCGGACGGCCGCTCTCCTTTTATCTGTTCGACCTGCCGTTCTACGATTTGTTGCGCGGTTACGTGCTGGCGCTGGTGATCCTTTCCATTCTGGTTTACTGGATCGCCGCGCGCGGCTGGCAGTTGCGCCACCGCTTCCCGGATCTGGTCAACGCCCGTGAGATGGATGCCGGCTTCTTCAAGCTGGAAGGCGGGCTGGAGTCGCGGTTCCTGCGCGGCGCCGGCGTGGCCCTGTTGCTGGCCCTGGTGGTGAAGTTTTACCTCGGCCGTTACGAAATGGTGTACAACCAGCACGGCTCGTTCATGGTGGGCATCGATTGGGTGGATCTGAATGTCGGCCTTCCCATGCAGTGGCTGCTGATTGTGGCCGCTCTCGCCGCGGCGGTGCTGGTGTGGATGGGGCGGTGGGTCAAGGCGGCATTCATGGCCATCGCGCTGGTCCTGGCTTTCGCCGTGCCGCGCATTGTGAGCGCCGTCTACGTGGCGCCCAACGAAATCTCGCTCGAGCGGCCCTATATCCAGACGCACATTCAGGCCACCCGGAGCGCTTACGGCCTGATCCTGCATCGAAACCTGGAGGAAAAGGAGTTTCAGGCGCAGCCGGACGCGCCCATCGACATCGCGCACAACCAAGCCACGCTCGATAACGTGCGCCTGTGGGATGCGCACGCGTTTCACGACACCGTCACCCAGATCCAGGCGCTGCGCCCCTATTACGTGTTCGAGAACCAGCCTGACGTGGACCGCTACATCATCGACGGCCGCTACCGCCAGGTGCTGCTGTCGCCGCGCGAGCTCGATGTCAACCAGTTGCCCAACGTGCACGCAAGCTGGATCAACCCGGAGATCATTTACACCCACGGCTACGGCCTGGTGATGGCCCCGGTCAGCCAGGTTACGCCCAACGGCATGCCGGTGCTGCTGATTCAGGATGCACCGCCGCGCAGCGCCACTCCCAGTCTGAAGCTGACGCGCCCGGAACTCTACTACGGCGAGCTCACCCAGGACCCGGTGTTCGTCAACTCCGCGCAGGAGGAGTTCAATTACCCTTCCGGCGCCGACAACGTGCGCAACCACTATGAAGGCAAGGGCGGCTTTCCCATTTCCTCGTTCTGGATGCGCCTCGCCGCCGCGCTCTACGAAGGCGAGCCCAACATTCTGCTGACCGACTATCTCACCGCCAACAGCCGTATGATGATCCGGCGCAAAGTGCGCGAGCGGCTCCACG
Organism: Bryobacteraceae bacterium; assembly: GCA_049587755.1. Classification (GTDB taxonomy): domain Bacteria; phylum Acidobacteriota; class Terriglobia; order Bryobacterales; family Bryobacteraceae; genus Bog-375. Next base: position 30,751 of record JBAVEN010000108.1, read on the forward strand.
AGCTGGCCGGTTTCCTCGAATGGGACTCCGATCCTTACCTCGTGATCACCGATGCTGGACGCCTGGTGTGGATGGTGGACGGCTACACCACCTCCGACGCGCACCCGTATTCGCGCGCCGTGGAAGTCCCGGATATCGGCGAAGTCAACTACATCCGCAACGCCGTCAAAGCCACCGTGGATGCTTACGACGGCGAAACGCACCTGTACATCTTCGCTCCCAACGACCCCATCATCGGTTCCTACCAACACCTTTTCCCCGACCTGTTCCTGCCCGCCTCCGCCATGCCGGCCGATTTGCGCGCCCACGCTCGCTATCCCGAGACGCTCTTTCGCGTGCAGGCGGAGATTTATCGCACCTACCACATGCTCGATCCGCAGTCGTTTTATAACAAGGAGGATCTGTGGGACCTGGCGCGGCGCGTCACCGGCCAGGCCGAAGGCGCGGAAACAGTCTCTCCCACTTACGTGGTGGCCTCGCTGCCAGGCGAGACCAAGGCGGAGTTCCTGCTGCTGACTCCGTTCACGCCACGCAACAAGGACAACATGATCGGCCTGATGGTGGCGCGTTGCGACGGGCCCAACCTGGGCGACATGGTGGTGCTGCTCCTTTCCAAGCAGAAGCTGATTTACGGCCCCATGCAGATCGCGTCCCGCATCAACTCGGATGGGACCATCTCCAAGGACCTGACGCTGTGGAATCAGCAGGGCTCGCAGGTGATCCGCAGCCAGACGCTGGTGCTCCCGGTGGGCGATACCTTTCTCTATGTGGACCCGATTTACATTCAGGCCACCGAAGCTCGTATGCCGCAGTTGAAGAAGATCGTGCTCGCCGTTGGCGACCGCTTGATATACGCGGATACCTACGATCAGGCGCTGGCGCAGCTTTCGCCGGGCGCGCAACAACTCGTTGCCCAGGCTACGGCGCAGCCGGCCGCAGCGCAATCCGCAACGCCGGCGGCAGCGCCCGATCCGCGCCTGGCGCGTATCCGCGAACACCTCCGGCTTTACCGGGAACTCGCCGGCGCCGGCAAGTGGGCCGAAGCCGGAAAGGAGCTGGAGGCCATCGAAGCCGAAGTAGGTAAATAGGAAAAAAATCGGCGGCAAAAGACCGCCGGCGCTGCGGAAAAAACAGCGGCGCTACAGCTACGGCTCTGCGTTTCCTTGTAACGCCAGCGGTCTTTGCCGCCGGTTCCTTAACTCTCGCCTACGCGCCGGCCGTCAGTTGCGCCTCGGCTTGCGCTACGGTGTCATAACGCACCAGAAAACCATCCACACCCGCCACCTGGAGCAGCGTCTGGATGCGTGCGGAAGCGCCCGTCAATGCGTACCGGTGGCCTTCCCGCTGGCAGGAAACATGAAAGCCCAGCAGCGCACCGAGCGCCGCCGAATCCATGTATGGCACCCCGCTCAGATCGATGATGGTGACGGCGGCCGCTCCTTCACGTACAATGTTCTGGAAATCGAACATGGTGGTGAGGGTGAAGGGCCCAGTCAGGCGGAGTATCCTCACATTCGGCGTCGCACCGGCAGCAGCTTCGATCCGCATTTGTTCCATGGTCGGCAGTGTACTATGGCGGCCGGCATGCTTCAATCGAAATAGTGTTAGAAGCATGAAACATTCGACACCGACAGCGGCGCGCGTGATGGCGCCGCCGGGCGATCCCTGGCTGGCTCGCCGCGTGGCGGCCCTGCTCGGCCGCTTGCCTGCCGCGTCGGGTGCTCCGATTTGGATTGAGCGCGTGGCGGGACTGCACGACCCGCGCGGCGCGGTGCATGCCGGATCGTTTCTGCGGCAGCGGCGCATGGTGATCGCCTGCACGCGCGCCGAGTTTCCGCGCGTCTTCGTGCACGAGTGGTTTCACTTCGTCTGGCTGCGCGCCGGCAACCGGCTGCGCCACGATTTCGAGGACCTGCTGGCCGCGGAGCGCCGCGCCGGCGCGCGCGGCGAGCTGGGCTGGTCGGCCGAGTGGCGCAAGCGCGCGCTCACCGCGCAAGAGGCGCGCAACCGCTCCCGGCGCTGGCGCGAATACTGTTGCGAGAGTTTCTGCGATACCGCCGCCTGGCTCTATGCGGGCGCCACCCGCCACGCCGAGTTCACCCTCGCCCCCCGTTTTCGCCGCCGCCGCCAAGCCTGGTTCGCGCGCAGCATTGCCGGCAAACAATTGTCGATATAATTGAGGGAGGAAGCCACGCGTGTCCGCCCTCCGTTTTTCCGCCATCTTGTGCACGGCCCTGGCAGTGGGACTGCTCGCCCCAGGCTGCGGCGATCCCGCCGCCATCAAGGCCGCCACCCTCAAGCCCGAGAAGGAACGCAAGACAGCGCCCGATTTCGCCCTCAAGGACGCGAACGGCAAGGTGGTCCATCTTTCCGATTACCGCGGAAAAGTGGTGCTGCTCGATTTCTGGGCCACCTGGTGCGGGCCCTGCCGTGTCGAGATTCCCTGGTTCATGGATCTCCAGCGGAGGGACAAAGACCGTGGATTTGAGGTGCTGGGCGTGGCCATGGACGACGATGGCTGGGAGGCCGTAAAACCCTTTTTGACCGAGCTGGGCGTCAATTACCGCGTGATGATCGGCGACGACCTCACCGCCCAGATGTACGGTGGCGTGGACGCGCTGCCCACCACGTTCCTGATCGATAAAACCGGCAAGATCGCCGCCGTCCACGTCGGACTCACCAGCAGGAAGGATTTCGAAGATGGTGTCGAACAACTTTTACAGGCTCCCGCGACGGTGGCTTCCGCTGGCGATGGCCGGCCTGTGGGCTCTCTCGGCGCAAAGTAGCGGACATCTGACAGTGGGCGAGCCGGCCAGAGTGGGCGGCCCGCGCGGTGCCGCGATCGAGGCCAAGATCCCCGTCACCGTGGACCCGGGCTTTCACGTGAACAGCAATCATCCCACGGAAGACTATCTGATTCCTCTGAAGCTCACTTGGACTTCGCTGGGAGCGCTCGAAGGCGGCCAGGTCACCTACCCGGCGCCCACCATGGAGAAATACGAATTCTCCGATAAGCCGCTCTCTGTTTTTTCCGGCGCGTTCTCTTTGACGGCGAATTTCAAGATACGGACCAATGCGCCGCCCGGTCCGGGCATGGCTACCGGCAAGCTGCGCTATCAGGCGTGCAATTCGAACACGTGTTTCCCGCCGAAATCGGCGGACGTGAGCGTAACGTACCAGGTGAGATAGAGGGCCGGCGCTAGGGAAAAACACCGGCGGCAGAGACCGCCGGCGCTACAGCGCCGCGTTTCTTCGTAGCGCCGGCGGTCTTGCCCGCCGGTTCCTTGGCCGCGCGCCGCTATGACTACTTCACCATGAACTGGTGCAGCCGGTCCAAGCCGCGCTCCAACGCCTCCATCGACGCGGCGTAAGAAATGCGGACGTGGCGGTCGGTGCCAAAAGCTTCGCCCGGCACCACGGCCACATGCGCCTCCTGCAACAGGCGCTCGGAGAAAGCGAGTGTATCCGCCATGCCGTTCTTGCCCAGCGCGACGCCAATGTTCGGGTACACGTAGAATGCCCCGCGCGGCTCCGCGCACGTAACGCCGGGAATGGCGCGCAGCTTAGATACCACGAAATCGCGCCGCCTGCGGTACTCCGCCAACATTTTGGCGACCGATTCCTGCGGCCCCAGCAAGGCTTCCACGGCCGCCTTCTGCGAAATCGAAGTCGGGTTCGACGTGGAATGGCTCTGCAGCTTCCCCATGGCGCTGATGATCGGCGCCGGCATCAGGCCGAAGCCGATGCGCCAGCCCGTCATCGAATAAGTCTTCGAAACCGAGCCCGCAATCAGCACCGTCTCCTTCGCGCCCGGAAGCGACGCGATCGAAAACGGTTCGCTATCGTAGAGGAACTTGCAGTAACATTCGTCGGTCATCAGGTAGATGCCGCGCTTCGCCGCCAGGGCGAAAATCTTTTCGAATTCCGCGCGGTCCAGCAACGCGCCGCTGGGGTTTGACGGTGAATTGATGACGATCAGCTTGGTCCGCGCCGTGAGGTGCGGCTCCACCATAGCGGCGGTCAGCGTGAAGCCTTGCGCCTCGTCCGTATCGACGAAAACACACTTGCCGCCGGCATAATTCACCACGTCCTTGTAAGTCACCCAGTACGGCACCGGAATGATGACTTCGTCGCCGGGGTTGATCAGCGCCTGCATGAGGTTAAATATGATGTGCTTGCCGCCCACCGTGATCAGGCACTCGCTGGGCTGATAATTAGTGCCGAAGTCCTTCTTATGGGACTCGCACACGGCTTTCTTCAATTCCGCGGTGCCGCCGACGGGCGTGTACTTGGTGAAGTTCTGGTCGATGGCGCGCTTCGCCGCCTCTTTGATGTTATCGGGCGTGGGGAAATCGGGCTCGCCGGCGCCGAAATCCACAACGTCAATACCTTGCGAGCGCAGTTTGGTGGCTTCGGCGGCCACCCTCATGGTGGAAGATTCGCTGATGGAAGCGATGCGCTCTGCGATTGCATTGGCTACTGCCTGCATGGATGTCCTCGCTTTCTTCCTCTCTCGAAACGACTTTCAGACGACCTTGGCTAGCCGGCGCTGCAGCCGGGCTTCGACGCTGGGTGGCACCAGGCCGGAGATGTCCCCGCCCAGGCTGAACACTTCTTTCACCATACGGGAACTGATGAACGAGTAGGTTTCGTTGGCCATCATGAAGATAGTCTCGATGCCCGGACGCAGCCGCCGGTTCATGAGAGCCATCTGCAATTCATACTCGTAATCCGAAATCGCCCGGATGCCGCGCAGCAGGACGGTAGCCGAGCGCGCGTACGCGTAGTCCACCAGGAGGCCGTGGAATGAATCCACCTCCACGTTGGGATAGACATGGACCACTTCGCGAAGCATTTCGATGCGTTCTTCCACCGAGAAAAGCGGCTCCTTGGCGTCGTTCCAGAGAATCGAAACGATCAGCCGGTCGAACAAACGCGAACCGCGCTGGATGAGATCGAGATGGCCGTTGGTAATCGGATCGAACGATCCCGGGTATAGGGCTGTGACGCTCGTCGGCTTGGGCGGCAACGTTTCGATTCGCTTTCTCGGGGTGATTTTATTCTAGCCGAAAATCGCGCGCGCCGCCCACGTGTCCCGCCGCCCCAGGACTCGCGCAGGCGCTCGCAACGGCGCGCTGACCCGCTCGCAAATTACTTTTTCGCGGCGCTGGTAAAGAAGCTGTCCAGGAATTGGTAGCGATCCCGATGCTCTTCGGGGGCGGCGCGGCACACGGCGTCCAGGTGCATCACCTCGTGCGTCTTGTTGAAGGCCGGCCACTTGGCCAGGCCGGAGCCGTTGGGATTGCCTTTCTTGATGAAGTTGGCGAAATAAGCGGCAATCTCCTCGGAGGCTTTGCGGTCTTCCGGTCCCCAGGCAGCTTTCTTGGAATCGAGCGCGCCAAACACATATTCCAATTCCCAGGAGTGCGAGGCCAAACCCTTCACACCGGGGTTGGGCATGCCTTCGGGCAGCGGCACGGCGCGGTCGAAGCGATAGCGATACACCGGCTTTTGCCCTGTGGCGGACTGCGCCTCGATCCATTTCCATGTCGAGTAAACGATGAAAAAATCGCTGGCCAGGTCGCCCGCCGATGCCAATGCTTCCGCGTCGGTGGATGCGGCATACACCTTGGCAGCCTCAGCGGCTTTGTCGTCGAACCGCGCTTTCAGCAGGCCCGGGAATGACGCCGCGGTGGGCCTTGGCTTGGCCGCCAGTACCGATCCTCGAACCTCGTCGGCGTTCCATCCAGCCAGCAGCGCGACGTGGCTCTGCTTGCCCGCAGCGAAAATCGAGGCAGCCGTCTCCGGCAGGAAATAGCCGTCGATGATTGGACCAAAACGCACCGGGCCGCCTTTCGCGGAGGCTTTAAGAACGTCTTCCGCCGATGCGGCGCGCATCTCGGCCAGAGACTTGGCGCCCAGCGTGGCGGCGAGGCTGACGCCCATTTCTTCGGCCTTGTTTAAGGGCGGCCCGGCCAATAGGCCGCCGGTATTGAACATGGCGCCGCTTTCGCCGATGGCCCCGCGGAACAATCCCTCGGTCAGGGGCGATGCCATCAGCGCGCTCACCGACGCGGATCCGGCGGATTCGCCGCCGATGGTCACTTTGGCGGGATCGCCGCCAAACGCGGCGATGTTGCGCTGGACCCATTGCAACGCCGCCACCTGGTCCAGCATGCCGTAGTTGCCGGAAGCCTTGTGCGGCGATTCGGCCGTGAGCTCAGGATACGCCAGGAAGCCGAACACACCAAGCCGGTAATTGGCAGTGACGACGATGACGCCCTTCTTAGCGAAGTTCGTGCCATCGTAGCGCGGTTCATCGCTGGCTCCGGCCGCAAACCCGCCGCCATAGAAGTACACCAGCACAGGCAAGCGCTTCTTGTGAGCTGAAGAAGGCGTCCAAACGTTCAAATAGAGGCAATCTTCACTCGTTCCCTTGTCGCGAAAAATCATGTCGCCAAAGATGCTGCCTTGATAGCATCGGCCGCCAAACTGGTCCGCCTTGCGGACGCCACTCCACGCGGCAGCCGGCTGCGGCGCCTGCCAGCGGAGCGCGCCCACCGGCGGCGCGGCGAAAGGAACGCCCTCGAAGATCCTTACGGAGGGGTCCGCGCCCGCGATCCCTTTGAGGATGCCTCCTTCCACCTTCACCTGGTCCGCAGACGCAGCCACACCTGCGGCAGACAGCAGACAGCATCCGGCAAGCACTGACACGGCAAGGGGTCTATGCATGGTCTTGTTCTCCTCAGAAGCAGAGTGTAACCCGCTTCGCGGTGGGGTAGATGGGATAGACCATCGCCTTCGCGATCTGCCGCGTTGGCCGGCGGCAAAAACCGATCGCCGGTCCCGCCTCTATTGCCGCTTTTCAGGCGCCGGCGTTTGCGCAGCGCTCTCCCCGATTTCCTGCAGCCTCCAGCCTTTCACGGGATGGGTCAGAAGCTTTTCCGCGGCTTGAAGAAATCGTAGGGTGTGCGGCAGTTGCGCGTGCAACTCAAACGCAGCCTCATCGACCCACTCGGAATGAATCGCAAACACGCGCGGCTCGCGGATCGATTCGAACATGTGAATCGCCAGGCATCCGGCCTCGGCTCGGGTAGGCGCGAGGTTCCGGAGCATCGCCTCGCGAAATTCCGCCTCCTTCCCCGGCTGAGGCTCAAAGCGGACAGAAAAGAAGAAAGACACGCGGCACCTCCTCTAGGGACAGTATGCAACAGCGGCTCGTCCGGCCATTGGGTGCGATTCGCCCCCAAAAAGCCGCGCTTCTGTTGCTATAATGGGATGGTTCCGCGCCAACTCCGTCTGGTTATGTTTTTGAGCGTCAAAGAGATGGAAGTGCGGAAGATTCGTTTCGACGAAACCTTCCGCGCCGGCCAGATCGATTTTGCTGGGGACGAATTGGCGCAGGAATCGCTGCTGTGCGCGGCCGGCGAGGCGGCGTTGGTTCCGCACTCGCCGGGTGAAGTTCGCATTCGGGGGCGATACAGCGTGGAAGTTTCGGCGGCATGCGATCGCTGCCTGGAGCGGACGCGCTATCCGCTCGGGGCCAGCTTCGATTTGTACTACCGGCCGGTCGAAACGATCGCCCGCGAGGAAGAAGTTGGCATCGACGAGGCCGAGTCGGAAATCGGGTTTTACGAAGGCGGAGGCATCGAGTTGGAAGATGTTCTCCGCGAGCAGATTCTGCTGGTCTTGCCGATGCAGCGAATCTGCAGCGATGCTTGCAAGGGCATTTGCCCTATGTGCGGCCAGAACCGGAATCAGGCCGCCTGCAATTGTAAGATGGACGACGCGGCCGATCGCTGGGGGGCGCTCCGGAATCTGGAGATTCCCTAGGGATGGAAACTGCCTCCGGGTTTGTTCCCGGACCGCGGCTGTGTAGACTGTAAAGGTTGACGAGATATGCCTAATCCTAAACGTAGACACTCCCAAAGGCGGACTGCGACGCGGCGAGCGCACGACGCGCTGAAGCCGGCGGGCCTTGCGGAATGTCCCAACTGCCACGAGCCTAAACTGCCCCACCGCGCGTGCCCGCACTGCGGGCAGTATAAGGGCCGGGAAGTAGTCGAAGTCGCAGAGGAGTAGCTCCGATTCTCAAATGCTGACCGTTGCGTTGGATGCAATGGGCGGAGACCACGCCCCGAAGGCCGAAGTCGAGGGTGCGGTTCTAGCCGCCCGGCAATTGGGCGTAAAGGTCATCCTGGTCGGCCAGGAAGACTCGGTCAGGCAGGAACTTTCGAAATACGAAGACTACGACGAGCTGCCGATTGAGGTGCTGCACGCCAGCGAGCGAGTCACCATGGCGGATCCGACCCAGGCGGTCCGCACCAAGCGGGACAGCTCGCTGAAGGTGGCCTCGCGGTTGGTGCGCGACGGCCGGGCCGCCGGCTTGGTTTCGGCGGGCAACACCGGCGCGGTCATGGCCACCGCGAAAATTGTGCAAGGCGTGGTGCCGGGCGTGACGCGCCCGGCCCTGGCCGGCCTCTTCCCGACCTCCAAGGGGCCGACTCATCCGGTGATCGTGCTGGACGTCGGCGCCAACGTGGATTGTTCGCCGCGCATGCTGGCGCAATTCGCGGTGATGGGCGAAATCTACGCGCGCATCATCATCAAGCGCGACCGGCCGCGCGTGGGCCTCCTTTCGATCGGCGAAGAGGAGCATAAGGGCAACGACCTCACGCGCGCTGCCTGGCCGCTGCTGCAGAAGCTCAACCTGAACTTCGTCGGCAACGTGGAAGGCCGCGATATCTACGGCGGCGACATCGACGTGGTGGTCTGCGACGGCTTCACCGGCAACGTGGCGCTGAAGGTGAGCGAAGGTGTCGCCGACCTGGTGAAGCACACGTTGCGCGAGTCGCTCGAAGCCACCATTTCCGCCAAGATCGGCTACGTGTTTTCGCGCACCGCGCTCAACGATTTCAAGAAACGCCTGGATTACTCGGAGTACGGCGGGGCGCCGCTGCTCGGTGTCCGCGGCGTCTGCATCATCAGCCACGGACGCGCCAACTCCAAAGCCATCCGCAACGCCATTCGAGTGGCCGCCGAGTTCTCCCATGGCAGCGTCAATCAGCGGATCGAAGAGGAGCTGCGAACTTCCGCTTCCGAAAAGATCGCCGCAGTCAAAGTACCGTGATTGGCGGAGGCACCGTTTGCTTCTGTGGCGCACGCACTCCTGCGTGCCGCGTCGAGACTCTTCTCGACGCTTCTTCGCCCCGGTGCAGCAGGCGTCGGCAGGAGTGCCGACGCGGCACGCACGAGTGCGTGCGCCACGTTTGCTTGTCGTTCGCGTTCCTCTTCCTGGCCGCTACCGCGTTCGGCGCCCAGCAGCACGTCGCCTGGAACGTATCTGTGAAACCGGCAGCCGTTGCGCCCGGCGCCCCCACTGTGCTGCGCATCAACGCCACCATCGATCCCGGATGGCACCTCTATGCCGCGTCCTCTCCGGCCGGCATTCCGGCGTCTTTTACCCTGGCGCCGAACGCCGTGGTGGCGCGCACGAGCCTCTATCAGAGCGCTCCGCAGCGCGCCTTCGACCCCAACTTCAACAGCCAAACGGAAACGTTTACGGGCTCCGCGTCTTTCGCGCTGCTGATCGAAACGCGGCCGGACGCTCCGGCCGGCGCCGCCGCGCTCGATATCGCCGCGCGCTTCCAAACCTGCAACGACACCACCTGCATCCCGGGTAAGTGGTCGGGCACGGCGAATCTCACAATCGATCCCGCCGTGAAGGCTTCGGCCATCGCGCTGCCCCCCGGGTTGACGGAGGTGAAACCGCCGGCACCCACTCCGGGCGGCGCCGCCGCACCCGCGCAAAGCTGGACACTGTTTCTGCTCGCCGCCTTCGGCTTCGGCTTGGCGTCCATCTTCACCCCGTGCTGTTTTCCGATGATTCCCATCACCATGTCGTACTTCCTCAACCGGGAATCCGGCGGGCGGCGCGACGCGATCGTACAAGCGGTGGTTTTTTGCCTGGGGATCATCGTGCTCTTCTCCGGGCTGGGCCTGGTGATCACGGCGGCGCTGGGGCCGGTGGGAGTCGTGCAATTGGGCGCCAGCCCCTGGGTCAACGGCTTCATCGCGGCGCTATTTATCGTCTTTTCGCTAAGCCTGCTGGGCGCGTTCGAGTTCACCATTCCGTCGCCGATTTTGACGCGGCTGAGCCAGGCATCCGGCAAGGGTGGATTCGCCGGAACGCTGCTGATGGGCCTCACCTATTCGCTCGCCTCGTTCGCCTGCGTCGGCCCGTTTGTGGGAACCCTGCTGGCAGCTTCGGTTTCCGGTGGAGGCCTGCGCCCGTTGGCCGGCATGGTGACCTTCTCAACCGGCATGGCGCTGCCGTTCTTCTTCCTCGCGCTGTTTCCCGCGATGTTGAAGAAGATGCCGCGGAGCGGCGGCTGGCTGGCGCGGGTGAAGATCGTATTGGGATTCGTAATTCTGGCCGCCAGCTTGAAGTACTTGAGCGCCGTCGATCAGACGCTCGGCCTGGGATGGATTACGCGCGACCGATTTCTGGCGGCGTGGGTGGTGCTGTTCGCCATGGCCGGGCTCTATCTGCTCGGACTGCTGCGCCTGGAAGGCGTCAAGCCGGACGAGCCGCTCGGGCTGGGACGCCTGGCCGTGGGCACAGCGTTTCTGATCTTCGCCGTCAGCCTGGTGCCCGGCATGTTCGGCGCCAAACTGGGCGATCTGGATGCGTACGTGCCCGCGCCCGCCGCGCGCGTTTCCGCCATACTGGTGGGCAACAGCGGTCCGTCGTGGATCAAAGATCAATACCAGGCCGCGCTCGATCAGGCCCGGCGCGAAGGCAAGCTCGTCTTCATCAACTTCACCGGCGTGGCCTGCGCCAACTGCCATTGGATGGAAGCCAACATGCTTCCCCGCCCCGAGATCGCTGCAGCGCTCGAGCGATTCGTGCTGGTGGAGTTGTACACGGACCGCACCGACGCGGTCAGCGAGGCCAACGAGAAGCTGGAAGAAACCAAGTTCGGCACAGTGGCTGAACCCTATTACGCCATTGTGCGGCCGGATGGAAGCACGGTCGCCACCTTCGAAGGCCGCACCACCAATGCGCAGGAGTTTCTGGCGTTCTTGCTTCGGGGCGCGGTCGCGGGCGCGGCTGCCGCCCAAAGTGCGCCTCCGGAAGACACCGCCGAGCGCTTCGCCGCGCTCGATGGCAGCACCGTCGATGGCAGCGGCAAAGTGCTGGTGCTCGATTTCTGGGCTACCTGGTGTGTGCCGTGCATTCAGGAGATGCCCGAATTCAACCGCTTGTATCGAGAGCTGTCGCCGAAAGGGCTCGCAGTGGTGGGCGTGGCAATGGATGACGAAGGCGCGGCCGTGGTCAAGCCGTTCCTGGCCCGGCACCCGGTCGATTATCCGGTCGTGCTCGGCTCCGCGGCGCTGGCCAGGAAATACAATGTGGAAGATTTTCCGGTGACGCTCATCTTCAACCGCTCCGGCACGCTCATCAGGCGCTTCGACGGCTACACCAAGGAAGCCGACGTGCGCGCCGTGATCGAGGCGGCGCTGTAGAGCACTTTGAACCCCGCGTCCGTTTGCGGTGCTCGACAAACAGACAGGTCAGGGCAACAGGCTTTTCAAGTCGGCCATTAGGTTCGATATCCCTTGATCGAAATTCTTGTCCCAGGTCGCTTTCCGGAATGCGCCTTCGACCGGTTCTGCGATGGTCCAGAGAATGAAGTGAGTCTTGCTGTCCAGAATTGTCAGCGTCAGCAGAGGCTGATAAACATCCACTTTCCCGCAGTCGGACATCTGGGCTGTGAAACGTATCTCAAGGATGATATCCGCTTCCGAAGGCGTGCCAACTACCTCAACTCTCGCCCAGCTTTTCATCGCCGCGTAAAGCCTGTCGTAAGGCTGGTTGACCTCCCCGGCGCGTTTCACGGCGCTAAAGGCAATGCCATCGGTTCCGGCGTTGGAGATGAAAATCTTCCTGGCTGCCAGGACTTGCGCCGGAACGGGTGCCAGGGCCGGGGGCGAATCTTTGTCCGCCGCCACAAGCGGCAGCGAAGCGAGAGCAACCCCCAGAGCGGCGAGGCGAATTCCACGACCGGTCGTACTCGAAACACGCATGGTTAGTTATCTCAATCGTTGGGCGCACCAGGAGCGCGATCGGTTACAGACCAAATGGTATGAGTTACTCGCGCCTTCTTATTCCACCTCGAACGGAACCTTGCGGGCGACAATGCGGTGCGTGGCGTCTTCCGCAAGGACTTCGGCAATGTACGAACCGGCGACGAGGTCTTCCACCTTCAAGCGGAATGCCACCGGGATTACCGGGTTGCCCGGCTTGGCTAACTTGCTGATGTCCATCGCGCCGCTATCGCTTTTCGTATCGCCTGTCTTCGCATCCAGCAGGCGGACTTCGACAGTCAAACTGGTTGCGGACGCCGCGGGTTTGGCGGCTTCATCGCCCGCCGCAGCCGGCTGACCCGGCGCTTCGCCGGCGCGCAGCAGCGGCTCGTAGACTTCCAGGTAGCAGACAGCGGTGTCAGCCTTCTTGAAGCGGTTGCTGCCGCCAGGCGTAATTTGCATGCCGAGCGCCACCAGCGGAGCGCGGCCGTCCAGCAGTTCAGCATCCAGGTCCGTGTCCGCATCGCTTACCTTATGGACGTCGGTGCTGAGCGCAATGCCGCTGAGGAATAAACTCTTGCCGTCGTACGGATCGATGGTCAGCGGGTTCTTCTCCAGCTTGCCGAATTCCTCGCCGCCGGAGCTGAAGAGCACTTTCAGATCGTAGGTACCGGCGGCCACGTCGAACTGGTTGTCGTAATGCAGGAACGGCTTTCTTAGAAATGCCTCGAGATCCTGCTTATCGGCGAAGTCCAGCTTGACCGTGTCGCTGAACCGCGCGCCCACCGCCCCATTCGGGTTGTAGGCGATTCCCAGTATGTTGACATCGGCGTGCTGGTGGCCTTTCACCTTGGTGAACTGGATGGATTTGGTGGGAATCTCCAGCGCCAGGTCGAGACGCGCCGCGTTGGGAGACAGATAAAAGAACGGCGTCTGCATGGCCGCGGACGTCACGGTGCCGGTGGCATCGGCGGCCGCGCGCGTCTCCAGGTCGCGCTCGGCAGGCTTGCCTGCCAGCAGATCCACCTGCTTCACGTTGCAATAGCCGCTGCGCGCCCTCACCCTGTATCCGCCGTGTTCCACTTTCACTCTCAGGACGTGGCAGCTTCCCTCGGGTGTGTCCGGCGGCGTGTATCCGATCAGGTAGTACTGGTTCTGCTCTTTGCCGATCTTATCCAGGCCGCCCAACAAGTCGTTGGTATTGGCAATCACGAATCCGCCCGTGCCATCGGCCAGCATATACATGAATTCCTGGTTGGTGTTTGCCGTGGGCGGTGGCGGCGGAACGATGATCTGCGGGGTCGTGGGGTACCTGGGGACGATCCCGTTAGTGATGGTGGCGGGACCGCGCGTGCCGGTGCCGGTGCCAGTGTTGGTCGGTCCGCGCGTCGGGCTTCCGCTCGGTCCGCGCGTCGGGCCCGGACTCGGCGACCCGCCCCCGGGTCTGGAGCCGCCTGGCGAACTGCCCGTGCCGCCCGTGCCGCCCGCGCCGGCCGGCGGGCCGCCCGTGGGCCCGGAGGATCCGCCGCGTTGGAGAAAAGCGGCGGGCCGCACCAGGCCGTAGCCGCTGGACAGGCCTAACGCCGCGAAAACGCCGCCATGCGGGGCCGGGTTCAAAGCACCATGCGGAGGGCCTGGCGAAAAACCGGGAACGGGTCCCTGCGCCGGGGGCGCTGCTAGCAAGCCGCGCACATCGATCGGATAAATCGCTACATTCGCCTTGTTGCACGTGTCGGTAACCGCCAGCACCTCGGACCGGATCTCTGTGGTCAGCGGGAATCCTTCGGTAAACAGCACCAGGATCTTGCGCCCCGGCACCGCTTCCAATCCTTTAGCGACGGCGCGCAAACCCAGCAGCAGATCGCGTTGCCCGAACTCCGCTTCCACGCCGCTCGATAAGCTCGGCGGCGCACCACTGTCCAGCGCGGAGCCGGACGGCGTCGAGGCATCGCCGCCAATCGTCATCGTTCCCGCGTTCGGATTGACGTTGGAGAGCTTCGCGCCGCTGACCACCTGCTTCAGCCGCTCCGCGTCGGCGGTGAAGTTCTGCGCGATTCTCACGCCGCCGGTGAAGTTGACGACCGCCATGTAACGGTTGGGCCCGGCATTAGCCTCGACAAATTTGCCCGCCGCCCGGCGCGCCACCGATTGGTCGCCGAAACTCATCGTCGAGTTGTCGAAGAACAACACCAGGTAATGCTTTTGGGCGTTGTTGGGCAAAGCCGACTCGGCTTCGTAAGAGAAGCTGCGGATCGGCTGTTCCTTACCGTCTTCCGATACCTTGAAATCTTTCTGCGGAAGGTCGGGCACGTAATTGCCCTTCTTGTCGGTCACCACTGCGTCTACCAACACCTGCTTGGTCTCGGTTCGAATCACCACGCTCGGAGTGGCCGCCGGCCCGCTTTGCTGCGCCGGCGCCGCCATCGCCGCCAGAAAAATGATTCCAGCTAGTTCGCGGATTCGCATTTCATCGCCTCTCGTTCCTCTATAGTATGTCCACCTTGCCGTTGCTTGCCAGCCTCAATTCGCCGTGCGCTGTCCGGAAATGTACCACGTGCCAGCCAGACTGCCGGCCCCTGCCTTCATAAGTTTAGTCTGGCTGAGAAATACCCTTACCACCAGACTCTTCCGAGCTATTCCCCGCCGTCCGGCCGTGCCGGCTCCCTCTATCTCTACCTCGAAAGTGTGGGGCTTTTCTACGCTTAGCGGAACCCGGCTGCAGAGGATTTCAGCCGCCTGAGTTCATTCGCCTCTGAGCGGTCGGCTAAGTGGATCTGTTACCATTCCAGCCAATGGACGCCGTGCAGATCTCACATGTAACCAGGACCTTCGGTAGCGTCACAGCGGTGGACGACCTCACCCTCAACGTGCCCCAGGGCTCGATCTACGGATTCATCGGCCCCAACGGCTCGGGCAAAACCACCACGATGCGGATGATCGTAAACATCTTCTATCCCGATCGCGGAGAGATCCGCCTTTTCGGGGATCGCCGGCCCGAGACGAGCAGCGACTTCATCGGGTACCTTCCTGAAGAACGCGGCCTTTACCAGAAAATGGCCGTGCGGGCGCTGCTCGAATTCTACGGAGAGCTGCGTTCCGGCCGCGATGTCAAAGCCGAAGTGTCCGCCTGGCTGGAGAGGCTGGACCTGGCGGGCCGCGCCTCCGATAAGGTCGGAACGCTCAGCCGGGGCATGAGTCAAAAAGTTCAATTCATCGCCACCGTGATTCCCGAACCGAAACTGCTCATCCTCGACGAACCCTTCAGCGGCCTCGACCCGGTGAGCGCGGAGGCCATCCGCGCCGCCATTCTGGATCTCCGGCGGCACGGCGTCACGGTCATTCTCAGCACCCACGACATGCACCTGGCGGAAACCCTTTGCGATTACATCTTCATGATCTTCCGCGGCAGGAAGGTGCTGGACGGCACGCTGAACTCCATTCAGGACGAGTACGGCGAGGACACCATACGGGTAACGGCCAACGGCGGCTTCGCAGCACTGCAACAGCTTCCTGGAGTCGAGCAGATTCGCGACCTGGGACAGGTGCAGGAACTGCGGCTCGAGCGCGGCTCGGATCCGCAGGAGGTGCTACGCGCCCTGGTGGCGCAAGCTCGCGTGACGAGTTTCTCCCTGATGAAGCCTTCCCTGCACGACATCTTCATGCGCATTGCCGGCTCGGCGGCCGAGGAGGCGAACCATGCGAACGCATAAGGTCTTCACCATTGCCAAGCGCGACTACATCGCGACCGTCCGCACCAAGGCGTTTGTTTTCGGCCTGGTAGTCGCCCCCATCCTGTTTGGCGGCGGATCCATCGGCATGTCGTTCCTCAGCGGCAGATCCGACCTCAGCGACCGGCATATAGCCATCATCGACCACACGGGCGTGGTGGCCGGCGCCCTGGTGCGCGCCGCCAGAGAGAAGAACGACCGGGAGTCGTTCGACAAAAAGACGCACCGGCAAATCGCGCCTCGCTATGTTTTCGAGGTGATCGCGTCGGCGGAGAACTCCGCTTCCGGCCGTGCGGATCAGTTGCTCGCGCTGTCCAATCGCGTCCGTGACAAGAGCCTAGTGGCATTTCTCGAAATCGGGAAGAACGCGCTGCACCCGCCCAAACCCGCCGACGACGCCGATCTCGACCTGGGGACAAGCAAAAAGACCGACCCCGATACCACCGTTTCTTATTACACCAACGCCGGCGGCATCGACGAGATGCGCATCTGGCTCAACGGCCCCATCAGCGACGGTGTGCGCCTGGCGCGGCTGGCGCAACTCGGAATCGATATCGGCCAACATCCGGACCTGGCGGCCTCGGTCCGGATCCAGGGGCTTAGCCTGGTGGAGCGTGACGCAAGGACGGGCGAAGTGCAGGCGGCGCGCAAACGCAGCGAACTGGAAGTCTTCGTGCCCATGACGGTAGCCCTCATTCTCGGCATGATCGTGATGGTGGGCTCGGCCCCCATGCTGCAAAATGTGACGCAGGATAAGAGTCAGCGCATTGTGGAGACCCTGCTCGGTGCGGCCACCCCATTCGAGCTCGTGACCGGCAAAGTGCTGGGCTCGGTCGCGGTCTCTGTGACCAGTTCCGTGCTATACGTTGTCGCCGGCACCGTAGCGGTGAACGCTCTGGGCGTAGCCGGCCTGCTGCCGCTCACCATCATCCCGTGGTTTTACGCTTACCTGCTGGCCGACGTGGTCATGCTCTGCGCCTTCGCCGCGGCGCTCGGTGCGTGCTGCAGCACCCCGCAGGACGCGCAGAATCTGGCCATCGTGCTGCTGATGCCGTGCATCATCCCGATGTTCATGCTGGTCACCGTGCTGCGCGAGCCCAACGGTATGCTGGCTACCGTGATGTCGCTGATTCCGCCATTTACGCCGATCCTGATGCTATTGCGCCAGGCCATGCCCAACGGCGTTCCTGCCTGGCAACCGTGGGCGGGACTGGCGGGCGTACTGGTCTTCGCAACCGCAACCGTCTGGACCGCTTCCCGCATCTTCCGCGTGGCCATCCTGATGCAAGGCAAACCGCCGCGGTTGGCGGAGATTGCGCATTGGGCGATGAAGGGCTGAACGGAACCGCGGGCATGCACGAAAACACGGCCAGCCGTACCGCGCTGCGAGTTGCCGCCCGCCGCGCCGCGCATCAAATCCTGGATCGCCCCCCGGTTTTCGAGGACCCGCTGGCACTGGCGATCGTCGGTGCGGAAGCCGCTTCGCAGGCGGCATCGGAGACCTGGTCGCCTTCCCTGCGCGCGTTCATAGCGGCACGCAGCCGGTTCGCCGAAGAGGAGTTGGCGCGCGCCGTGGAGCGTGGCATCCGCCAGTACGTGGTGTTGGGCGCCGGGCTCGATACTTTCGCGTATCGCAATCTGCATGCGGCACTCGGCCTGCGAGTGTTTGAAGTGGATCACCCCTCGACGCAGGAGTGGAAGCGCGACCGCCTGCGCAGCGCCGGGATCGAGATTCCGGCGGAGACCGTCTTCGCCGCCGTGGACTTCGGACGCCAGTCCCTCCGGGACGCCCTTCCGGCGGCCGGCTTCCGCACCGCAGAGCCCGCCTTCTTCTCCTGGCTCGGCGTGGTTCCCTATCTCACCGGGGATGCGTTCCTGTCCACCACGGCATTCATCGCCGGTCTGCCGCCCGAGAGCGGCGTGGTGCTCGATTACGCGCGCCCGCGCTCCGCCCTCAGCGCATCGGAACGGCTGGCGCTGGACGCTCTGGCCAGCCGCGTGGCCGCTGCCGGTGAGCCTTTCCAGCTCTTCTTCGAACCCGCCGCGCTGGCCGCACAAGTCCGCCAGTTGGGCTTCCACCATCTGGAAGATCTGGATGCCGCCGGGATCAACGCGCGCTACTTCCGCAACCGCGCCGACGGGCTGTGCGTCCGGGGCAAAGGTGGCCATCTGCTGAGCGCGCGCATCTGAGCGTCGCGTTCGCCGCCGCGAGACCGCTCGCGGCCGCTAAGGTATGTCCACCGTGCCGTTGAGGGCAGACATGAGTGAGCCTTCCGAATCCCGCACCACTAGCCGCACTGCATACGAACCCGGCTTGGCCTCCAGTCCCATGCGGACCGTGATGCCCTGTGCCAGCAGCTTTTGCAGGAATTCGTCATGCAAGCTCAGGTCGACGTGCTTCACCAGCCCCGTCACCAGGTTCCCATTGCGGTCAAATAGCGCCGAGACCACCGTGATGTTATCCAGGTTGCGGCCATCCGCCTTGCGGAACTTCGCGGCCGCCAGGTCCACGTGCGCCAGCACCGTCACCGTGGCCGCATCACCCATGCCTCTGAAGAACTGAGTGTGCATCGCGACCGGTAGATCCCTCATCTCTTCGCGTGAGTACACCGCGTCTTCGATCTCGCGCCTGGCGCTGGCGGCGGCGTCCTCCAGGCGCGTTGGCGCATAATAGCCGCGGCGCGCCTCGATGGCATAACCGGCTTTCGCTTCCACCATCACCTTCAGCCCGTGAAAGCTGCCGTCCAGCTTTAAGTTCTGCGGTTGAAAGCCCAGTAAATAATAGACTTCCGGGGTCGTAGAGATGCGGCGGAAACCCTCGTCCAGATCGTTGTTGTTGTGGAAATACGTGCCGCCCGTGTCCGCCGCAATCTCAGCCAACAGAGTCTCTTGCAGCGCCTCGCTCTGGCGCAAAAGGGTTTGCTTGGTCCGCTCGGCCCTCGAGTCCAACACCTGATACGAGGCGTCAATGTTGGTGGTGTAGAGCCCCCTGGCGTTGAGGACGTTCACCAGCACGTTGGCGCGCAGGGCGCGATCAATCGCATCGTACTCGTCCGGCTGGTGTTCGCTCAGGGTGAGGAATCCCGGGGACACCAGCACCAGAATCCGCTCGCCGGGCATGGCAGACATACGCCGAATCGCGTCTTTAAGCGCCGCCAGCGAAACCTGCGTCTCCTGCTCCCCGGCGATCAGCACGCGCCGCGCTTCTACCAGCACCACACCCGCAGGGACCTCGACCACGGAAATGTGAGTGCAGGACGCGAACTCAATCACCGCCGCATTGGTGGCCTCTGCATCCTGCTTGTTTACCATCATGTCGGCCTGGTAGTAGCTGATGTCGGGGCACTCCTGGCCCGTGGCGCGGGCAATGGGATGCGGCACCAGGCGCGCCAGAGCTTCACGGAGCTGGTCGCGGTCGTCGGTGAAGTCCAGCGTACCTTGGCCCGAGGTGGTGAAGATGGCGGCGCGATCAGTAGCCTTCAACTCGGATTCGATGTGGCGCTGGGCGGCGGCGCGTACGCGGATCAGGTCCTCCTCCGTCACATGCACGTCGTCGAACAGGTACCCGATAAAGCGCTGCGGCATGGCGGCCGCGGGGACCGGCGCCGCTGCGGCTTCGCTCAGGCCTTTCTGCTGTTCCGCCACCGGCTGAGCGGGAGCCGGCCGGCTGCCCGGCCTTTCCACCGTGAACCGTTCGATCTCCTGCAGCTTTCCTTTGTCGAAAAGGCGGAAGGACTCCTTGGTCAGGCCCCCCACAAGCTGGCCCTGCTTGTCGCGCACCACCACCGGCACCATCACCAGGTTGACGTGCGACGTAAAAGTGGCCTTCTCTTCTCTAATGCTGATCTCCGGCTGGCTTTGCGGCGCTGAGGGAGCGGCCGGTGGCTGGCCGGCAGCCGGCGACCAGGCTGCCGCGGCCAGGTAGGCTCCCATCGCCAGGCGCACAAAGCAAGCCCGCCGCTGGGAAATTACGGCCATCAAAATCTCCTTGATGATAGCACCCGCCCGAACGGCCTATGGTATGTCCACCGTGCCGTTGATAGCGGACATGAGTGAGCCTTCCGAATCCCGCACCACCAGCCGCACTGCGTACGCGCCCGGCTTGGCTTCCAGGCCAATGCGGACCGTGATGCCGTGCGCCAGGCGGTATTGCAGGGACTCGTCGCGCAAGCGAAGGTCGACGTGCTTCACCCGCCCCGCCACCAGGTTCCCGTTGCGGTCGAACAGCGCCGAGACCACCGTCACGTTATCCAGGCTGCGTCCTCCCTCCTGACGGAACTTCACGCCCGCCAGGTCCACGTGAGCAAGCACGGTCACCGTGGCCGCGTCGCCGGCTCCCTTCAAGAACTGGGTGTGCATGGTGATCGGCAGATCGCTCATTTCTTCGCGGGAGTACACGGCGTCTTCGATCTCCCGTTTGGCTGTGGCGGCGGCGTCCTGCAAGCGACTGGGAGCAAAGTAGCCGTGGCGCGCTTCTATGCTGTAGCCGGCTTTCGGTTCAATCGTCACTTTCAACCCGTGAAAGCTCCCGTCGAGCTTCAGATTCTGCGGCTGGAAGCCCAACAGGTAGTAAAGCTCCGGGGCCGCTGCCGTGCGGCGGAAGCCTGCCGCCAGGTCATTGTTATTGTGAAAATAATAGCCGCCCGTGCCGGCGGTAAATCCCATCAACGTGCCTTCTTCGACCATGTCCGTCTGGCGCTCAAATGCGATTTTGACCGTGGACACACCGCCCGCGGAAACCGACGGCCGCGAGGCATCGAAGCCTTCGAGGGGTGCATAAACACCCTTCGGGTTCAGCGCGTTGATCACCACGTTGGCCCGCAGCGCATGGTCGATCACGTCGTACTCATCGAACTGGTGCTCTGGGAGGGTATAAAACCCCGGAGAAACCAGTATTAAAACCCGCTCTCCGGGCAAGGCCGACATGCGGCGGATAACGTCGCGGATCACCGCCAGTGAGACCTGCGTTCCCTGTTGCCCTATGCTCAGGATTCGGCGCGCTTCAGCCTCTACCGCCCCCGTTTTTTCATCCCAGTCAAGGCGATCCATGTTCGAACCCACCGCCGCAGCAAGCGCCAGTGGGTCGTGATAGTTGACGATCATGTCAGCCTGGTAGAAGCTCATGCCCTGGCTTCCCAAGCCGGCTGCGCGTCCGATCGGGTGGGGCAAGAGACGCTGTAGCGCCTGCCGCAGCTTCGCCAGTTCGTCGGTGAAATCCACCTGGCCTTGACCGGACGTGGTGAAGATTGCGGCGCGGTCCGTTGGCCCGAGATCCGCATAGATGTGGCGCTCGGCCGCCTCGCGAGCCTGCGCCAGATCCGCGAACTCCGAGTGCACATCGTCGAACAGGTAGCCGATAAAGCGCCGCGGCATACCGGCTGGCGCCCCGCGATCGGCCGTTGCGGCGTCCTTCCCCGCCGCCGCTCCTTCGGACGGCGCTGCATTGCCCGCCCCGGCGCTGCGCTCCACGAGGAACCGTTCGATCTCCTGCAGCTTTCCTTTGTCGTAGAGGCGGAAGGATTCCTTGGTGAGGCCTTCGATAGTGCGACCCTGGTTGTCCCGTACCACCACCGGCACCATCACCAGGTTGACCCGCGACGTGAACTTGGCCGGCTCTTCGCGAGTGCTGATCTCCGGCTGGTTCTGCACCGCCGCGGCGGGAGCCGGCGGCTGCCCGGCGGCCTCGGCGAACACGTACGCCACCAGCGCCAGGCCCAAGACAGCCGCGCGCGCTACGGCAGGTTCGCCCATGAAACTCCGTCCAATCGTAGCACCGGAAAGTGCGGCGGATTCATGAAAGGCGCATTAAAGCGGCATTAAGATGAAGCCGCGGGACCGGCGGGCCGGACACACCGGCCACCAGGCGTAGCGCCGCGATCCTGCGCCGCAGAGCAGCCACTCAGCCGTAAAACTCCTCGGCCTGCTGTTCGCGAAGATCCTCCGCCGCCTGCGCTTGCAGGTCCCCGCTAAGGGTCTCCAATGCCTCCACGATCTTCTGGAAGGTGACGGCCGCCTGGCTTTGCGGCCCGTAAACGTCAGCCACCAAGGCAGCCAGTTCCTTGAGGCGGACCCGCGTCATCTTTAACTCGCGGCCCAGCTCCAGATGTTCCTCGCGGGTTAGATGTTGCGGTCTTTCCGTGCGCATCAAGGGGTAACCAGGACCGAGATGGTCGATCTCTCTTGCATAAGATCGGGCCGGCTCGCCGCCGGATACGCCCCACTTCTGCGCGCGGCAGCGCAGCGCCATCACAGTGTAACATACGGCCCTTTCCGGCCCGCTTGTCGCGACTTGGTACAATCGCTCTGATGGCCAACGAAATCTACGCAGTTTTCGATACCACCGAAGGTAAGTTCAAGATCCGTCTGTTCGCCGCCCAGGCGCCCCGCACCGTGGAGAACTTCGTCTCCCTGGCCGATGGAACCAAGACTGGCAAACCGTTTTACGACGGCACCATTTTTCACCGCGTGATCCCGGACTTCATGATCCAGGGCGGCGATCCGGAGGGCACCGGCCGCGGCGGCCCGGGCTACAAATTTGCCGACGAGTTTCATCCCGACCTCAAGCACACCAAGCCGGGCGTGCTTTCCATGGCCAACGCCGGATCCAACACCAACGGCAGCCAGTTCTTCATCACCGTGGCCGCCACGCCCTGGCTGGACAATAAACACACCGTGTTCGGAGAGGTGACTGAAGGCTACACCGTGGTGGAACAGATCTCCAAGACGCCGCGCGGCGCCCAGGATCGCCCTTCGAAAGATGTGAAGATTCTTTCCGTCAAGATCGAGAGGGAGTAGCGCCGCCGCTCGGCCCCCATGCGACTAGCGATCTTCGGTGGCACCTTCGACCCGATTCATAGCGCCCATCTGGCCATCGCCCGCGCCGCCCTTTCCCATTTCCGTTTGGACCGCGTGCTCTTCGTCCCCGCCGAGCATCCGCCGCACAAGGACGGCGTTACCGCGGCCGCCTTCGACGATCGCGTCCGCATGGCTGAGCTGGCCTGCGCGGATGAGCCGCGGTTCGCGGTTTCGCGCCTGGAAGAAGGCACGCGCCGCAGCTATTCGATTGACACCATCGAAAAGGTGCGCGCATCGCTCGCTCCCGCCGACGAGCTGTTCTTTCTGATCGGCGCCGACGCCTTCGCCGAAATCCAAACCTGGCATCGCTGGGAAGCGGTCGCCCGGCTGGTGGTTTTTCTGGTGATTAGCCGCCCCGGCCATTCCTTTGTCATACCGAAGGAGGTGACGGCCGAGCGGCTGGACTCGCCGCAACTGGATATCTCCTCCTCCGCCATTCGCCAGCGCTTGGAGCGCGGCGAGCAACCGCCCGAGGTGCCGCCGCCGGCGCTGGACTACATCGCCCAGCACGGGCTGTATCGGAAGCCGCGCCGGGGGTAGGGCATTTCTTCGAGCCGCCGGCAAACTCGCCCGGTGTCAATTCGCGTTTATCTCGGTTCCGTAGACGACAAACCGCGCGACTTCCGCCGCTCCCATCTTCTGCCCAGGTCAGGGTCAAGAGACCTTGGCGCCCTTAACCCACGATCTCCAGGAACGCCCGCGCGGCGTGGCTTAGGGCACGGCGCGTGGGATAGACCAGGCGGATCTTGCGCTCGATGTTCATTTCCTTCACGCGCACTTCGCAGAGCAGCTTCTGCTCGATTTCCTGCTCCACGCACATGCGCGGTAGAAACGCCACGCCCTGGTTGTCCTGCACCATCTTGCGAATGCTTTCGATGGTCGGCATGTCAACCTCCATGCGCAGCGGCACCTTGCGCGCCTGAAACTCGTGGATCACCACATCGCGGTACGGGGAGTTCACGTTGTGGGCAATGAAATTCTCCTCCGCCAGATCGGCAATCGAGATGCTCTTGCGCCGGGCCAGCCGGTGGCGGGGCGAAACCACCAGGGCCACCGCGTCGGTGTAAATCACCTTCGACCGGAGCCGGTCGTCGCCGGGATCGTAGCTGATCACCCCCAGCTCCAGGTTGCCGTCGATCAGCTCATTGGGAATTCTACTCGCCATGCTGCGCCGCACGGTCACTTTGATCTTGGGATGAAGCGCGCGGTAGCGTTCGATGTGGTGCAGCAGATACAGAGTGGTGGATTCGTTGGCGCCCACCGTCAGCCGCCCGGCGGAATTATCGCGCAGCTCCGCCAGCGAGTTCTCCAGCTCCCGCTCCAGGCTCTCGAAGCGGCGCGCGAATTCGAGAGCGCTGCGGCCTGCATCGGTCAGCAGCAGCTCCTTGCCGGAGCGGTCGATCAGCTTCTCGCCCAGCTCCAGCTCGAGCCGCTGCAGCGCCAGCGACACCGCCGGCTGCGTGCGCAGCAGCTTCTCCGCCGCGCGCGAGAAGCTTCCTTCGGTCGCCACCATCAGAAATACCTGCAGCGGATTCAGTTCCATGGCGGCTTCATTATAACATCGGTTAATAGACACCTGTAAGATTATAAATTTGCCAAATCCCCGGCCGGGTGCGCATAATGCAGAGTATCGGTGGCAAGCATGAGTGAGCGCGTTTACATTTTCGATACCACGCTGCGCGACGGGGAACAGTCCCCTGGCTGCAGCATGACCGTGCCTGAGAAAGTGCGCATGGCCCGCAAACTTACCGAACTGGGTGCGGACATCCTGGAGGCCGGCTTCCCGATCGCTTCCGAAGGCGATTTCGAGGCGGTCCGGGCAGTGAGCCGCGAGTTCCCCGAAGCGCGCGTGGCGGGCCTGGCGCGCTGCTGCACGCTGGATGTGGAACGCGCCATCCAGGCGCTCGAACCGGCGCGGCAGCCGCGTCTCCACACCTTCATCGCGACCAGCGATATCCACCTGAATTACAAATTGCACAAGACCCGCCAGCAGGTGCTCGAAGACGCCGTCGCGGCCGTCGAACTGGCCCGGCGTCATGTCGATGACGTCGAGTTCTCCGCCGAGGATGGCGCCCGCACCGATGTCGACTTCCTGATCGAAATCTCCAAAGCCGTGGTGGCCGCCGGCGCCGGCACCGTCAACATTCCCGACACCGTTGGCTACTCCACACCCAAGGAATACGGCGAGTTGATCGGCAAGGTGGCCCGCGCGCTCGGCTCGAGCGCCATCGTCAGCGTGCATTGCCATGACGACCTTGGCCTGGCGGTGGCCAACTCCCTGACCGCCATCGAAGCCGGGGCGCGCCAGGTGGAATGCACCATCAACGGCATCGGCGAGCGCGCCGGCAATTGTTCGCTCGAAGAAGTGGTCATGATTTTGAAGACCCGCTCCGATACCTATCCTTATTACACCGGCATCCGCACCGAGCACTTGTACGCGGCGAGCGAGTTGCTGACCTCCCTCATCACCTTCGGCCCGCAACCGAATAAGGCGATTGTCGGCGCCAACGCCTTCGCGCATGAAGCCGGCATTCATCAGGACGGCTACCTGAAAGAGAAAACCACTTACGAGATTATCGACCCGCGCTCGGTGGGCATTCCCGAAGGCAAGCTGGTGCTGGGCAAGCACAGCGGCCGCCACGCGCTCCACCAGCGCGCCCGCAGCCTGGGCTACGAGCTTGACCGCCAGCAGCTCGATGAGCTGTATCACCGTTTCACCGCGGTCGCCGACCAGCGCAAGAAGGGTCTCATGGATAAGGAAATCGAGGCGCTGATTCTGGACGGCCAGCCCGCCAAGACGGCAGTGGCGGGCTAAGACATGGATCTGAACGTTCTGGTTTTGCCCGGCGACGGCATCGGCACAGAAGTTACTCGCGAAGCTGTCCGGGTGCTCGGTCGCGTGGCCGGGAAATGGCATCACAACCTCAAACTGACGGAAGGATTGCTCGGCGGGGTGGCGATTCACCGCACCGGCACGCCGTTTCCCGAAGAGACGGCGCGTCTCGCAGCCGAAGCCGATGCCACGCTGATGGGCGCGGTGGGGCTGCCCGAATTCGACAACGCTCCGCCGGAAAAACGGCCGGAGAAAGGACTGCTGGGAATTCGCCAGGCTTTAGGCGTGTACGCCAACCTGCGGCCGGTGCGCGCCTACGCATCGCAATTGGATTCTTCGCCGCTGAAGAACAGTCTGGTGGAAGGCACCGACATGATCATCGTCCGCGAACTGACGGGCGGTATCTACTACGGAACCCCGCGCGGCATCATCGAAAATGGCGGGGAAACGCGAGCGGTCAATACCATGACCTACACGCGGTCGGAAATCGAACGCGTATCGCGCATGGCCTTCCACCTGGCGCGCGGGCGGCGCAAGAAGGTAACTTCGGTGGATAAGTCGAACGTGCTTGAGAACTCGCAACTATGGCGGCGCGTGGTGGTCGAAGTAGCGAAGGAATATCCCGATGTAGCGCTCGATCATCTGCTGGTCGATAACTGCGCCATGCAACTGATACTGAATCCCCGGCGATTCGATGTCGTGCTTACGGAGAATATGTTCGGCGACATTCTGAGCGATGAAGCCGCGGTGCTGGCCGGTTCCATCGGCATGTTGCCCTCGGCCTCGATTGGCGGCCGCAAGCCTTCCGGCGCCTGGGTAGGATTGTACGAGCCGGTACACGGTTCGGCGCCCGATATTGCCGGCCAGAACAAGGCCAACCCGCTGGGTGCAATCGGCTCGGTGGCGGCCATGCTCGAATACAGTTTCGGATTGAAGGAAGAAGCCGGCGCGGTGGACGCGGCCATTGAGTCCGTCCTCGCGAGCGGCAAGGTTACCGCGGATTTGCGACCTCCCGGCGCTCCCGCCACCACCGAACAGGTGGGGCAAGCGGTGTGCGCCGCGATCGGCTGAGCGCGGGGCTTACCGGCCCCGCCTCAGCCAAATTTAATGGCGGCTAATTACGCCATTTGGAATTGCGATCGCGTAATGTCGCGCGATTCGCGGGCGAGGCGCGCTCCGCCCGACGGCTCGGCCGGCCGCGAGGTTGCGTCGCCGCATTTTTCGCAGGGGCGAACTCAGCCATAATAGGAGAAGAAGATCCGTAGTCGAACCCCCGGGTCCATTCCCGGTTGAGCATCGTCTCCGGCCCCAGTTCCTATGCCTCATACCATCATCGAAAAACTCTGGAATTCGCACCTGGTGGAGGAGCAGCCCGGCGCGCCAGCGCTATTGTTCATCGACCTGCACCTGGTGCATGAAGTCACCTCTCCGCAGGCGTTTCAGGGCCTGCGCGAGCGCGGCTTGAAAGTGCGGCGTCCCGATCTCACCATCGCCACCGCCGATCACAGCATCCCGACCACCGACCGCTCGCTGCCCATCGTCGACCCGATTGCGGCCAAGCAGCTCGCCCAGCTTGAAGCGAATTGCGCCGAATTCGGCATCCGCTGCCTGGGCGTCCATAGCGACCGCCAGGGCATCGTCCACGTGATTGGCCCCGAGCTGGGCCTCACGCAGCCGGGCATGACGGTGGTTTGCGGCGACAGCCACACCGCCACGCACGGCGCGTTCGGCGCTCTCGCCTTCGGCATCGGCACCAGCGAAGTCGAAAACGTGCTGGCCTCGCAATGTTTGCTACAGCGCAAGTCGAAAACGTTTGAAGTGCGCGTGGAAGGGACGCTGCGCCGCGGCGTCACGGCCAAGGACATCATCCTGGCTCTCATTGCCAAGATCGGCGTGGGCGGCGGCACGGGCTGTGTGTTCGAATACACCGGCGGCGCCATTCGCGCGCTGAATATGGATGAGCGCATGACGGTCTGCAATATGTCGATCGAAGGCGGCGCCCGCGCCGGTCTGGTCGCACCCGACGACACCACGTTCCAATACCTCTGTGGCCGCCCCCACGCCCCCAAGGGCGCAGCCTGGGACGCGGCTGTGGCGCGCTGGAAACAACTGCCGACCGATGCGGGCGCGAGCTACGACCGCCAGGTCGCGATCGATGCCGATGCGCTCGAACCGATGATCACCTACGGCACCAATCCCGGCATGGGCGTGCCCATCAACGCGCCGCTGCCCGAGCCGGCGCAGGTGAGCGATCCCATGGCGCGCGATTCCATCTCGAAGGCGTTGGCTTACATGGGACTGGAAGGCGGCAAACCGCTGGCCGGCCATGCTATCGACGTGGTCTTCATCGGAAGCTGCACCAATTCGCGCATCTCCGATCTGCGCGCCGCCGCCTCCATCCTCAAGGGCCGCAAGGTGAATCCCAAATTACGCGTGCTGGTGGTGCCCGGCTCGCAGGAGGTGAAACGCCAGGCCATCGCCGAAGGGTTGCCCGATGTTTTCCGCGCCGCCGGCTGCGAGTGGCGCGACGCGGGCTGCTCGATGTGTATCGCCATGAACGGCGACCAACTGGCGCCGGGCGAATACAGCGTTTCCACCAGCAACCGCAATTTCGAAGGCCGCCAGGGCAAGGGAGGCCGCACCTTTCTGGCCAGCCCGCTGACCGCCGCGGCCAGCGCCATCACCGGCGTGGTCACCGACGTGAGGACACTGCTATGAAGCCGTTCACCAATTTCCGCAGCCGCCTGGTTCCACTGGCCATCAACAACATCGATACCGATCAGATCATTCCGGCGCGCTTCCTGAAAACGACCTCCAAGGAGGGTCTCGACCGGCAGTTGTTCTGCGACTGGCGCTACGATGCGCAGGGAAACCCGAAGCCGGATTTCATTCTCAACCAGCCGCGCGTGGCGGGCGCGCAAGTGCTGCTGGCGGGCGACAATTTCGGCTGCGGCAGCTCGCGCGAGCACGCTCCCTGGGCGCTCACCCAGTTCGGCTTCCGTGCCGTGGTGAGCACTTCGTTCGCCGATATCTTCAAGGGCAATTCGCTGAAGAACGCGCTGTTGCCGATTGCGGTCCCGCCGGACGTGCACACGGAACTGTTTGCGGCGGTGGCCGCCAATCCCAATGCCACCGTCGAAATCGATCTTGCGGCGCAGACCATCACCACGCCGGCCGGCCGCCGCGTCGTGTTTCCGATTGACGCTTTCGCCAAGCACTGCCTGCTCGAGGGCGTCGATGAGCTGGGCTACATCTTGAAGCGGGAGGCCGCCATCCGCGCCTACGAAGCGTCACACCCGGCGCCCATCAATACCGCGGCGTGACATTTGTCACCGAGCCAGAACCTCGACCGTGACGCAGAAGTACGCTTTTGTGGGGCAGGATGCCATCCTGCGCGCGACCCTAAGGGTACCCCGGAATGTCGCCGCGCGTGCCGATTGGCGGGGTGCCCTCTGGGCCCCACGCAGCTTGGCAAGCCGCCCCACGGCGTCACATTTCCTGCAACTTTTTGCCGCCTTCCCCATCCAGAATCAAGGAGGCAGGAGACACAAGTGAAACGCACAGCGAGCGCCCAATGGCGCGGCGATTTGAAGACCGGCAAGGGAACCGTATCCACCG
The DNA here is from genome assembly GCA_049587755.1 of Bryobacteraceae bacterium. Classification (GTDB taxonomy): domain Bacteria; phylum Acidobacteriota; class Terriglobia; order Bryobacterales; family Bryobacteraceae; genus Bog-375. The sequence goes on from JBAVEN010000108.1 coordinate 59,875, forward strand.
CCAGCGGTGTGCTGGAGAATTCGCAATACTCCTTCAGCACGCGTTTTGAAAATGGCAAAGGGACCAACCCCGAAGAGCTTTTGGCGGCGGCTCACGCCGGTTGCTTCACCATGGCCCTCTCCGCGCAACTGGGCGAGGCGAAGCTGGTTGCAACCAGCCTGGAAACCACTTGCACCATCAGCCTGGAGAAGGGCGACCAAGGCTTCGCCATCACCGAAAGCCACCTCGAACTCAAGGCCAAAGTGCCCGGCGCCAGCCAGGCCGCCTTCGACCAGGCCGTCGCCAACGCCAAGTCCGGCTGCCCGGTTTCCAAGCTCTACAACACCAAGATCACGCTATCGGCCACGCTGGAAGCGTAAGGAGGGCTCGGCCGCGGGCGGTCGCAAGAGTAAAGGTTGCTTTCTCATACGGACCCGCCCTTCCCATCCGCGCCCCCGAAAATGGTACCCATAGTAAAAGGCGCACAGCATGGGGCTCGACATCCAGCAGAGGGAACACGAAGGCATCGTCGTTCTCGATCTCAAGGGCCGCATCACGCTGGGACCCGAGGCGAGCGCCTTGCGGGACAAGGTCAAAACGCTCAACGATGCGGGCAGCCACAACCTGGTTCTCAACCTGGGCGACATCGACTTCATCGATAGCACCGGCCTGGGCGCATTGGTGATGTGCGCCACCAGCCTGCGCAAGAGCCACGGCAACGTGAAGCTGCTCAATCTCAACCGGCGAACTTGCGAGCTGCTGGTGATGACCAAGCTCGCCACCGTCTTCGAAATCTTCACCGAGGAGCAGGACGCGGTGAACAGCTTCTTCCCCGACCGCAAAATCAAGCCGTTCGACGTGCTGAGCTTCGTCGAAGACATGAAGAAGGAGGAATAGGCGCCGATGGCGTTGGTTGTCGTCGGAGGCGTGGCCGCCGGCTTGAGCGCGGCCGCGCGGGCGCGCCGCCTGGATCCGCGGCTTCCCATCGTTGTCCTCGAAAAAGGAGCGGCGGTGTCTTACTCGGCGTGCGGCCTGCCGTACCTGCTGGAAGGCCGTGTGCGCGAGGCGGCCGATCTGATCGTCCACACACCCGAGTACTTCCGCAAGGAGCGCAACATCGACGTGCGCACGGGAGCGCGCGTAACCGCGGTCAGCCATCCGCGCCGCGAGGTGGCGCTCGAATCGGGCGAGCGCATCAAGTACGACCGCCTCATCATCGCCACCGGCGCGCGCTGCGAAACCTCCGCCATCGCCGGCGCCGCCCAGCCGCACGTTTTCACTCTGCATACTCTCGAAGATGCCGAGCGGCTGCGCGCCTTCCTGCGCGACCGGCGGCCGCAGCGCGCGGTGGTGATCGGAGCCGGTTACATCGGCGTTGAGGCGGCCGACGCGCTGCGCCGCAACGGTCTGCGCGTCACCGTGCTGGAGCGCGGCGCCGACGTCCTGCTGCGCGACGACCCTCCGTTTTCCAACGCCGTACGCCGCACGCTGGAGACGCACGGCGTGGAGTTGCGCTGTGGCGTGAAGGTGGAGGCGATCGAAGCGGACCGGGTGGCCGATGTGCCCTGCGACGTGGTGGTGATCGCTGCCGGCTTCAAACCCAACGCCGAGCTCGCCAGCGACGCGGGCGTGGCGATCGGCCGCACCGGCGCGATTGCCGCCGACGATCACATGGAGACCAGCGTCCGAGGCATTTTCGTTGCTGGCGATTGCGCCGAAACCACGCACCTGGTGACCGGCCGTCCCACCTGGATTCCGCTCGGCACCACCGCCAACAAAACCGGCCGCGTGGCTGGCGCCAATGCCGCCGGCGGACGCGAGCGCTTTCCCGGCGTGGTGGGAACCTGCATCGTGGGAATTTTCGGAACCGCGTTCGCCGCCACCGGGCTTTCAGTGGCGCAGGCCCGCGCCGAGGGGCTAACGCCAGTAAGCGCGCGGATTGAGGCGCTCTCGCGGCCGCGCTATTACGAGGGGGTCAAAACGACGGTCGAGTTGGTGGCGGATCGCGCCACGGGCCGGCTCATCGGCGGGTCGGTGATTGGCGAAGACGGCGCCGCCGGCCGCATCAACATCATCGCCGCGGCTTTGCACAACCGTATGCGCGTGGAAGATTTCGAGCGCCTGGACCTTGCCTATTCCCCGCCCTTCTCGCCAGTCTGGGACCCTCTGCTCATCGCCGCGCAGCAGCTTGGGAAACAGTTGTAGAGTTGGCGCGTGCGGGAGCAATTTCGTCGCTGCCGTGGCGCACGCATTCTTGCGTGCAGCGTCGGCATTCGTGCCGACGCTTGTTGTCCGCACGGGGCGAAGAGGCGTCGAGAAGAGTCTCGACGCGGCACGCACGAGTGCGTGCGCCACGACATGTTTCGTATCATGGTCGTTTGCCAATATCGGTAAAACCTCGGCGAGGCACGTCCCGGCGAATGGCGTTGTTGATAGCGGCGTTCGCGGTATGCGCGGAATCCACGCCCGCGGCCCGCGCGCAGAAGCTCACCGTCGCCGCGGCGGCGGACTTGCGCTTCGCGCTCGACGAGCTGGCGCCTCAGTTTCGCGCCGCGCACCGGGGGGTGGACCTGGCGATCACCTACGGCTCCTCCGGCAACTTTTTCGCCCAGATTCAAAATGGCGCGCCGTTCGACGTTTTTCTGTCGGCGGACGTCGATTACCCGCGGCTCCTCGTCGCCGCCGGCTTGGCAAGTAAGGATTCGCTGTTCGTTTACGGCGTGGGACGCATCGTGGTATGGGTGCCTGCGGCCTCGCCGCTCGATCCGGCTGCGCTCGGAATCCGGGTGCTGGAAGCGGCCTCGGTGCGGCACATCGCCATCGCCAACCCGCGGCACGCTCCGTACGGACGCGCGGCCGAAGCGGCTCTGCGCTCGCTGGGCGTTTATGACCGCCTGTCGCCGAAGCTGGTGCTCGGCGAAAATGTCGCGCAGGCGTTTGAGTTCGCGGAAAGCGGTGCCGCAGAAGTGGGAATCGTGGCGCTCTCGCTGGCGCTGGCGCCCGCCGCGCGCGGTCACGGCCGCTATTGGGAAGTGCCGCAGGAAGCTTATCCCAAAATCGAGCAGGGCGGCGTGATCCTCGCGCGCGCGCCGGCCGGCCCCGCCGCGCAATTTCGTGCTTTCCTGCTTTCCGCCGAAGCGCGGCGCATTCTGAAACAATACGGCTTCTCTGTGCCGCAATGATATGGATTGGCAAGCCATCGGTTTAAGCCTGCGCCTGGCACTTGCCACGACGCTGGTGCTGCTGGTGCTGGGCATCCCGCTGGCGTGGTGGGTTGCCTTTTCGCAGCGGCGCTGGAAATTCCTGGCGGAAGCGGTGGTGGCGCTGCCGCTGGTGCTGCCGCCGACGGTGCTGGGCTTCTACATCCTCATCGCCATCGGCCCGCGCAGCCCGGTGGGTGCGCTCTATGCGCGGCTCACCGGCGGGCTGTTGCCGTTTTCGTTTGGCGGCCTGCTGGTGGCCTCGGTGCTGTACAGCATGCCGTTCACCGTGCAGCCGATGGTGGCGGCATTCGGCAGCGTGGACCGCAAGCTGCTCGAAGCCTCATGGTGCCTGGGCGTTTCCCGCGCTGGCACGTTTCGCCGCGTGGTGGCGCCCTTGGCGCGCCAGGGTATCGCCACCGGCGCTATCCTCAGCTTCGCCCACACGGTGGGAGAGTTCGGCGTGGTGCTGATGGTGGGCGGCGATATCGCCGGCGTCACCCGCACGGTCTCGATCTCAATTTACGATCAGGCGCAGTCGCTCGATTATACCGGCGCCTGGCACACGTCGCTGCTGCTGGTGGGTTTTTCCTTCGCGGTTCTGGCGGCGACGTATTCGTGGCAGCGCCGCGCGTGGATGCTATGGCCGCCACACTAGCCGCGGAATGCCGCACATTGTTGCCAGGGGGCTTCCGGCTGGATGCCGCGCTGACCCTGCCGCTCGAGCAGGCCCCGGTGACGGTGCTGTTCGGTCCTTCAGGCGCCGGCAAGACCACGCTGCTGCGCCTGCTAGCGGGCCTGGAACGGCCTCACGCGGGCAAAATCGTTTTCCGCGATCGAACCTGGTGCGACACCGCGCGCGGCGTCTGGCTCGAGCCACAGCAACGCCGCGCCGGGCTGGTGTTTCAGGACTATGCGCTGTTCCCGCACCTGACGGTGGAGCGCAACGTGGCCTTCGCCGCCAAAGGGGAGGCGGCCGCGCGCATAATGGAACGCTTCGGGCTCACCGGCCTCGCCGGGCGGATGCCGCGCTCCATTTCGGGCGGTGAACAGCAGCGGGTGGCGCTGGCGCGCGCGCTGGCCGCCGCGCCGGATCTGCTGTTGCTCGACGAGCCGCTGTCCGCGCTCGATGCGGCAGCGCGCGTGCGCACGCGCCGCGAGTTGCGCGGGCTGCTCGCCTCGGCGGGCGTGCCGAGCATCGTCGTCACACACGATCGCACCGAGGCCATCGCGCTGGCCGATTGGATGGCGGTGATGGTGCAGGGCCGCATCCTGCAAACCGGCCCGGTGCGCGAGGTCTTCGCCCGCCCAGCCACGGCGCAAGTGGCGGAAGCGGTGGGAGTGGAAAACATTCTGGAAGCGGAAGTCGTTTCACGCACCGGCGGGCTGCTGCGCCTGGCCGTCGGCAGCGCCGCAATCGAGTGCCTGGATAGCGGCGAAAGCGGGCCGGTGCTGGCCTCGATCCGCGCCGAAGATGTGGCGCTGACCCGCGACGCGGCGCGGGCCTCCACCCAGCGGAACCGGCTGAACGGCGTGGTGCGCGCCATCTTCATCGAAGGCGCCCTCGCGCGCGTCGAAATGGATTGCGGTTTCCCCCTGGTCGCGCTGGTCACCGCGCAATCTGCCGCCGACCTCGACCTGCAACCCGGAGAATCGCTGGCGGCTGTCGTCAAGACGACGTCGGTGCACCTGATTGCGGCGGGATAGGCGGCGTCGAACAGCGCGAGCCGGGCTGGCTTCGCCTGTCTGCACCGATTGACAATCGCTGCGCGGGTTACCAACCTACCCCACGCGGGTCCCCACTCAGATTCCTACTTCGGGTACCAGTCGCGCAGGCGCACTTCGATGCCGCTGCCGGCGAGGGCTTTGGCGAAGACGTTCAGATCGCTGCCGCGGTAGTGATAGGGATAGACAATCGCCGGATGGAACGCGCGCACGGCCGCGGCAGCCTCCTGCGGGGGCATGGTGTAGGGCAGGTTCATGCAGACGAAAGCGACGTCGATATTCTTGAGCGAGCGCATCTCGGGAATGTCTTCAGTGTCTGCGCTGAAGTAGAAACGTTTGCCGCCGTACGTGACCACATAGCCGTTGTCGCGCCCCTTCGGGTGATAGAGCTCCCCCGGCGCGGGGCCGCGCGTCAGGTTGTACGCCGGCACGGCTTCCACCAGGAATGGCCCAATCGTTTTCCGTTCGCCGTTTGAGATCACGGTGCAACCGGCGATGCTGGCGGCGACGGTCTTGGGGCCAAGGATCACTGCGCCCGGTTGGCGCAGCTTATTGACGATGGCCGGTGACATGTGGTCGGCGTGGATGTGGGTGATCAGGACGTAGTCGGCCTTGGGCAAGCCGTCGTACGAACCGAAAGCAGGGTCGACGTAGAGCACCCTTCCGCCCGCCTGCATCATCAGGCTGGCGTGCTGGATAGGGGTGATGCGGAGCGTTCCCGCGGAGGTTGCGAATTCTTCCGGAGCGGCGGCGAACCCCAAGCCCGCCGCCAGCGACAGGATCAATGCCAGACGTTGCATAGCAGTTGATTGTAGCGGAATCGGCGAATAGCATAAAGCGGTTACGCGCAAGCAAAAAAAAAAGCGCTCCCTCCCGGCCTGGAAACCGGAAAGGAGCGCTGAAAGGTCCTCCTGTCGAATATCGGGTTAAGCGCCGCCGAGCCAGGCAAGCGCCGCGATCAGGCCGCCGATCGAGCAGGAAACCAGCCGGCGTGGGGTCCGGCTGTTCGGATCTTCCGGCATTTGTCACGTGCGTTCAACCCTGTCGCCTTTTGTTAACGGTACCAGTACCGAAGGGAGGAGACAGTAAACGGCCGCTATCCTTCGGTGATGGTCTGAGTCGTCCGCAAGGAATTAGGTAACGCCCGCCGTGACAGGACGACTACACGAACTTGATGCGGCGCGACGCAACGGCAACCATCCGCAGCAGCATCCAGCCGTGCCGCCAGCGCTGGATGTTGGTTTCGCCATAAGTGCGCGCGCCGTAGCGAACCGGCATGTCGGCAATCTTCAGGTTGAAGCGGGCGGCTCCGAAGATGAGGTCGAAATCGCCAAAGGGATCGAAGTCGCCGAGCCAGGAGCGGTTTTCGGCGATCATCTGGTAGTCGCGGCGGCTCAGCACCTTGGTGCCGCAGAGGGTGTCCTTGATGTTCTGCCCCAGCAGCCAACTAAACGCCAGGCTGAAGAATTTGTTGCCGAGAAAGTTGAAAAAACGCATGGCCTGGTCCTGCATGGGATAAACCAGGCGGACGCCGTTGATGAAATCGCCGCAGCCGGCCAGCCAGGCATCGTAAAAGCGCGGGAGATCCTCGGGCGCGACGGTGAGATCGGCATCGAGGATCATCAGAACGTCGCCCGTGGCCTGCGAGAAGCCCAGGCGCACGGCATCGCCCTTGCCCTTGCCGGTTTGGCGGAACAGCCTGGCGGGGTAACCGGGGTGGCGGGCGATTTCGCGTTCCACGGCCTGGTAGGTGCCGTCCTGGGAGTGGCCTTCGACGACGATCAGCTCGGTGACGGAGCCCATTTGGGGAAGGCGGTCGAAGATGCGCGGAATGTTGCCCTCCTCATTGCGCGCCGCCACAATCACGCTCACGCTGGCCTGGCGGCCAGGCAGCGCACTTGGCCGCGGGCGCGCCACCAGCAGATTGGTGATCGCCAGGTGCGAGAACGGCCACAGCCGCACCAGGTAACGGTTGGCCAGGGCGCCGGCCAGAGGCACGTACACCGGGCACATCATCTCGCGCGAATGGCGGACCACCTCAAGGCGCGCCAGGCCGAGCAGGTTGACCACATCGCCCACCGTCAGCCAGTTTTGCGGGAGCAGGCGCTTCACCAGCCCTAGCATCTCGGCCACGCGGCGCGGAGCTTCCCACAGGCTGCTGTAGAAGTTGAGAAAGACTCGTGTCGCCGGATGACAATGGTCCGCGATGCGATTCAGAACGGTCTGCACGTCCCAAACGTCGTTGATGAGATCGGAGCAAATGACGGCATCGAATTTTTCTTCGAGGCGGAAATCGTGCGCGTCGGCGTGGAAGAAGCGCAGTTCGGGATGGCGCTGCCCGGCCAGGCGCACCATCTCGGCGGAGAAGTCGATGCCAACGCCCAGCGACGGGCGCAACGCAGCCAGCAAATCGCCGGTGCCGGAGCCGATTTCGAGGACGCGCTCGCCTGGAGGAATGGCGAAGGCGAACCAGCGCGCCAGTTGGTCGCGGTAATAGCGGCGCAGCGGCTGCCAGCGGTGGATCTGGCGGGCGAATTCATCCCAGAATTCCCTCCGCTGCTCGGTGTACTTGGCCTGTTCGGGATTGAGCATGGCGACTTTTGTACTTTGGGCCGGCACGGGCCGGGCATGCCCGGCCCCTACGGCTGCCCCACCAGGCGATAGCGCCGCTGCCGGTGACGGGTTCACTTTTTCTTGGCGGGCGCCGGTGGCTTCCATTTCCAATATACGGCGCAATCCTGGTCGCTATCCTCGAACTTCTTGTCGAAAGCGGCGGCGACGCCGACATCCTCCAGCTCGTCGGAGTCTTCGCAACTGGCGGCGGCGGCGAAGTCTCCAGCGGCGATTTTCCGCTTCAATTCCGCTTTGGGAAAGATGTGCAGTGCCCTCTCCATCTGCGGTTTCAGGTTGAGCTTGTGCGAATCGTCGTGCTCCATGCCGGAGGGAGGAGTGCGGCGGGTCAGGAAGTAGATCGTCTCATCGGCAAACACAGGCGCGCCGCGCGGTGCGACCTGGTCCAACTTGCGGGCGATCGCTTCCAGCCGGCCCCACCATTCGGCGCCATCCCAATCGTCGTACAGGTCCCTGGCCAGCGAGACCGCCAGAATGGCGCTGACGAAAACGACCGGCCAGCGCGGCCGCACAGGCTTGGCGAATAGCGACACGATGTAAGACAGCCCCGCCACCGCGAGGACTGCCAGGAAGGGAAGGGTCAGAAGATAATACCGGGCGAAGGTGGGATGCGCGGTAGAGATGTGCAGACCCATGCCCAGCGCCAGCCAGCCGCACAAGTAGAAAGGAGCGCGCGCTGCGCGGTCCCACTGGCTGCGGAAGCCGACGAAGAACACGCCCGCCGCCACCAGGATTGCGAGCAAGATCGACTGCGGGTCGTTGGCCCAGGCGGTGAGCACATCGGCATCGTGGGCGGTGGCGCCCGACCAGGCCACCTGGCGGTATAGCAGATGGTATTCGAAGACGTCGAAGATCACCGCACGCGGGGCGCGCAGCAGCAGCGGGACAAACGGCAGCAGTGGAACGGCCGCTCCGCCCAGAAAGCCCGCGAGCTTTGTCCAGCGCGCGCCGGCGCGATTGTAGACCAGCAGCCACAACAGCAAGATGGGGATCGCCGCCGAGGAGAGCAGGGTGGCGCCGGCAGAGGCGACAACCGAGAACCCGGCTGCCGCCGCGGGCAACCAGCCGCGGCGCTCCACCGACCACAGTGCGCAGCGATACGCCACCACCAGAAGAAACAAGCAAAGTGCGTAGCCCTGCGAGATCGCCGAGTAATCTACCAACTGATGGTTCAGGCCCACCAGCGCCACCACCGCCAGAGCGCCGGCCAGGCGCCAACGGGCAATCGGGAACCGGACATACACCGCCTGCGCGGCCAGCACCACGGCCGCGGCGGCAACCATCGCCGCCACGGCGTGCGCCGTGCGCCAGGTGTCGCCGAACAACAGCATCCACCCGGCGTTCCAATAGGCGTTCAGCGGGGCTTGCGGAAAGAAGAAATCCAGGTAGGGCGTTTTTCCCGCGTCAATGAGCTGGGCGGCGAGCAGGTGGAATCCTTCGTCCCAGGCGAAGGCCAGGGTCTGCGCATAGACGGCCAGCGCAGCGGTCAGGAGTGCCGCTGCCAGGGCAAACGGCGCCCACGGCCGCCGCCATAATTTTTCGCGCGGCGGCGCAAGGGCCGGCGCCGCCTGCATGGGAAGATCCGGGAGCCGCGGCGCGCCGGCTAGCGGATCGGTGGTTTCCGCCATGGCGCTATTCGTCGCTCCAGATCATGCGCGTGTGGTCGCGGTCCGCGGTATTGCGGTCATCCAGGTAGACCCGGCCGGAGCCGGTCCATTCGGCAGACCCGGGAATGGGCCAGTCGGTAATCAGGAAGTTGGTGGGGTCGATATCGCCCGGGTCGACATCCTTGATCCAAACTCGGCCGAAAACCTGGCGAAATGTAGCCAGCACATTTCGCGCAAAATCGGATTCGGCGTCGCGGTCGAGGATGACGTTGGCCACGGTGCGCGCGGAGACGGCGCGCACGTCGGCCAGGAACTCGCGGCTGAGCAGCTCGGCCGGAATGGCTTTCCCGGTGTACGCGTCGAGCAGGGTGAAGCCGTACCGCGCTCCCTGTGCGCGGAAGCGCCGCAACACGTAACGCGCCGAGAGCGGGAAGAAACGGATCTTGGCCGGCAGCGGCTGCGGCAGAAAGTGCCGCTCGGCGATGTCCCGCACATCCGGGTCGACATCCACCGCATCCACGTGCTCGACGGCGGGCAGGGCCGAGGCGTCTCTGGGAAAGGTAAATCCCGCCGCGCCGACCGCCAGCACCAGCGGGCAGGGCGCGGCGGCCAGCAAGCGGTCCGCCTCCAACACGTAGCGCGCCGAGGTTTCGCCGGTATCGGCAAAAATGGAGGAAGCGCGGCCGCCGTTCAGATACATCGCCCGCTCCAGGCGCCCGTTGTCATCCGGCTCCTCGACAATGCGAATCGTCTGGTGAGGACTGTCGAAGCGAAACCGCTGGCTGGGGGGCACGGGCGATCCGAGACCCGCCTGGCTCACCACGGCGAGCGAAACCGCGCCGGCCCCCAGGACCATCCACCTCCGCGCGTGGCTGGCGGTCCAAAGGGCGGCGGCGGCGAACAGCAGCCCGCAAATCACGTAAGTGGACGCTTTCACGCCGAGCGAGGGGAACAGGTAGACGGGTGTGACGATGCCGCCGGCGACGCTGCCGAGGGTGGAGTAGAACAGCACGCGGCCGGACGCCTTGCCCGCCTTGCCCTCGTCGTCGGTGAGCTCGGCCAGCAGCGGGACCGATTGCGCCACCAGGTACACCGGCACGGCAAACAACAGCGTGGCTGCGACGCCGATGGCCGGCGCCAGGCTCAGCCCCGCATTTAGCAGGCGTTCCAGAAGAGAGGCTTCAAAGGGGAACGAGACGGCCGCATAGATGGCGCCCGCCACCAGCAAGTTCACCGTCAGCGCTTTGCGCGTGCGCGAGTGGGTCCAGCGCGACGACAACTGGCCGCCGTGCCAATAACCGGCGCTCAAGGCGAAGAGAATCACGGCCAGCAGAACCCCGGTGAGCGTCATACTGGATCCGACCACCGGTATGGCCAGGCGGATGGCAATCACTTCGACAGCCAAGGTGGAGAAGCCTTCCGCAAAGGCGACCACCCAAGCCAGCAGCCGGAATGGAGTTTCCTGCCTGTTCATGCACGCGCCCAAAGGGGGAATCCTATATTTAACATGGCGCAGGCGGCGCAACGGCTGCGCGCCGCCCGTTATGGCGGACCGGGCACGGGCGTCCGCCATTCCTGCCCATCTATGGATGGTCTGGCGCCGCCGGGTGGACTCCGGCCGGCTGCTCGACGGGAACAACAAGATTAACCGGAGGAGCCATCAGCGGATGTTCCGCGCCGCGATGGCAGGTGTAACAGGTGACGTGCTGCTTGCCATCGCCAAACTGCGGGTTGATGGAGAGCACGAGCTCAATCATTTTGCGCGCGACCACCTTGTGGTGGTTCTCGTCGCTGGCGAAATCGCCCTGCACGTGGCAGAAAGTGCATTGCACGCCGAGAGCGACGCGGAACTCCCGCATGGTATCCCTTACCTCCTCGGGCCTCAGCAGTTGCAGGTTTTTGGGAGCGCGTGTCATCATCCTGCCGCCCGGCGGCGGACCCGGAGGCGGACTTTGTGGCGCCTGGGCGCACAGGGGAAGCGCCATCAGCATCATAAGTGAAAATCGCATTGAGACATCATACAACGGAACCAGAGTCCCTTTACGGCAGCCCGTGTGCGGGGCATTGGAGTCGTGGCATCGCCGGTGCGCCGCGAACAGCCAGTTTCTGAGCGTAGGTTGTACGCATGACCTTCCAAAAAGAGACTGGAGTGAGCCCCTGCTGGGGCGACAAACAGTAGCCCAGCGCGTAAGCGTTGGGAATTGGCATCAAACCGCGGAGCCCCGGAACGGGGCGTAAGAGGACCGGCAACCGGCAGGTGAACCGCGCCCGCTCTTACGCCCCGTTCCGGGGCTGGGGGAATTCACTTCCTGGTCCCAGCGCTCACGCGCTGGGCTATTCTCTTTCGCCCTGGCGGGCTCGCCCCGATGTGTCCTCGTGTCCGACTTTTGTGGCCTACACCCCGGAGTCCCAATACGGCAGGTGGCGGGCTTCGCGCAGGCGATGTTACAGCGGCTTGACCCGGATGTTGCGGAACTCGATGCGATAGCCTTCGGCTTCCAGAGCCACGTATCCTTCCAGAATCTCGGTTTGGGTGTACTCGCTCACTACCTTGCCGTTCACCGACAGGGAAATGGTGTGGCCCTTGGCGGTGATGTCGTAAGTGTTCCATTCGCCGGCCGGCTTGACGCGATTCTCCGTCATCTGCGCCTCGAGATTGAAGCGCTTCGGCACTCCGTTCACAGGTGTGTTGCCGAACAGGTAACCGCCGGCAAGGCTGGTTTGCGCCTGGTGCCAGACGGTGCCGTCTGCGTCATTGCGTATGAAGACGCCGCTATTGTACTTGGCCTTTTCATCGGGCAGCTTGGTGAATTTCCATTCGACGTGAAAGACGAGATCCTTGTACGGCGTGTTGTAGCGCAGCATCTCGTGCCCGCCGCTGCCTTCACAGACCAGCGTGCCCGCCGCCGCATCGATCTTCCATTGCGAGGGCTGGCTGACCGGCTTGCCCGGCGGAATCGAGATACGGGTCCAGTGGGAAAAACTCGCGTCTGGAAAAATGTCGATCCATCTATCGCCCTGCGCCCAGGCGGCGCAGGCGAGAAGCAAGAGACTGAGAATTCGCATGGTGTTAATTAGAGATTATAGCGAGCGGAGTACGGCGCGTGGTTGTGCAGCTCAATTACCTGCTTTCAGTGGCACTTGGATGCACGCCTACCGCCCTGGCGTTATCTGGTTTCAGAAGCTGAATCGCCGCGCGCCTCGGCGGTCGAACTTGGGAGACACACGCCCCTCTCCGCCAGTCCGTCCTGCACTTCCCTTCGGAACGCCGGCGGTGTCCAAGCGCCCCACTTGGATTCAAAATAGCGCCGGTTGCGGGTGAACAGCCGGTCATAGAGTGCGGGCGGCAACGATCCTAGAGAAGCGGAAGAGTGATGATGCACGAAAACATCTTCGGCGCAAGCGATATTGTAGCCCGCTCGTCGAACTCGCATTGCGTAATCATCATCCTCGAACAGGCCGATCCCGAAGGCCTCATCCAGTTCCCCCACTCGTTCCCAGACCCTGCGGGGAATCATCACACAGAAGAAGTTCGCCACCCGCAGCTGCGTTCGCCGCCCACGCCGAGCGCGCGTGTATCTGTGGGCCAGAATCGCCATCTTTTCCATATCGGCATACTCGCCGATGTATACGACACTCTCGTTTCCGCAACTGTTGGTGACCGGTCCCAAAATGCCCAGGCTCGGATCGGCTCGAAAATGCGCGAGGAGAGTGCCGATCCAACCCTCAGTAAGGAAAACATCGTTGTTGAGAATGACGAGATAGTCACCGGTCGAGGCCCTGATTCCGACATTGTTTCCCGCTGCGAATCCAAGATTCGTGGAGCGGAGGATGATTTTCGCGTACTGGCGAGTTGCTCCCCACAACGCCAGAAACTCAGGTGTCCCGTCGGTTGAGCCGTTATCGACAAGCACGACCTCGAGATTCGGATAACTGGTAAAGCGCTCCAGGCTCGAAAGGGTGACTTCAGTGAATCTTTGTTGGTTGTGAGTCAAGACTATGACGCTGACCTTCGGCAAGAATGACGCGACCCCTTGCTCAACGGCATCGCACCGGCGGGACCAAGTGTTCTCACGCGCGAATGCCCTGCGGCGTTCCGCATTTGCCGGGGAGTCATCAGCAAGAGCCGAACGGATCGCATCGACGAACTGCTCCGGTCCGTCGGTGAGCGTGATCAGCTCTTTCAGGCGCTCGATTTCTGGAAATCGCACTGCAACCACTGGTTTACCGGCGCTCAGATATTCCCAGACCTTTACCGGATCTGTTGCGAGGCTGTGATCACAGATACGGTACGGAAGAATGCCGACATCGAAACCACGAACGTATTCGGGGAGTCGGTTATAAGGTATTTCGCCGGTCAGGGTGACGTTCGGCAAGCTCTTGAGTTCGGACAGATCCACTCCGTCGTTGCGGCCAATCATAATGAACTGTTGCTCGGGCAGGGACCGGGCAGCGTAAGCGAGCAATTGGATGTCGGTGGATTCTGTAATGGAGCCGTGATAACCCACTGTTTGTCTGTCAGACTCCGCCGCAAATGCCGCTGGACGCGGGCCGAAGTGCTGCGGATCGACGCCATTACGGATGAGGACGCTCTCGCGTCCCAGGCGTCGTATGTGTTCTTGAAGGTGAATCGAAGAACAGACGACTAAGTCTGCCTCCCTCACAATGTCCTGTTCCAGTTCGTGGGCGGGTCTGCCCGAGTTACTGAAGCTCTGGTAATCGTCCATGCAGTCGTACAGGACGATATTGTTATTCAGCCGCCGAACGAGAGGCGCCCAGAACGGATAATCCACCACCGCGAGGGTCGCTCCAATGCCGAACTTCTCCTTCAGACAGCGGACGCCAAGCTCCAGCGCAGCTAGCTGAAGTTCGTTGGGAATATCCCGATAGATATCGGGCGGATCTTCACCACCGGGAAGATCCACCACGTATACGTTGTTTTCGACAAGCCGCGACCGCGGGTCAGACAAGCCGAAAGCCGGAAGAAAGGTAGTCGACATGTAGAAAACCCGGCGATCTCGCCTTGCAAATTCCAAGCTGAGATGCTGAGGCCGTTGGAAGCGGTAGTCCCAATCGATTACTGGGAACACTAAGACATCGTAGGGCCTGAGTTTCTCAACCCTTCCGGTCCGCTGAGCGTCAAGCGCTTCTAGCCTTCGGACCGCACGGCGGATCATCAAGCACAGGTTCGCGTGCCGCCCAGTGCGCGCCCCAACCTCCTGCACACGCTCGCAGGTTTGATGTGAGGGGCGGCAGACCAACCGCGAGATCCGGAGAAGCAGTTGAAGCCCGAGAGTCAGTATGAGCGGCGGCGCATCAACTGAGAGCAGACGGTGGCGGAGGTGCCGGAAAACGGGTCCAGGCTGGCCGGCAAAGGAGTCGTTGTTTTCATTGAAAATCAGGGTTCGGAAAGGCGGAATCAAAAAAGGCGCACCTTTGATGGCCCAATGGCCTGGCTCGCCGCTCCATGAGGCTGCGCTAAGTGCCACACATCGCGGCCATAGCAACCGTTCTGCCAAAAACAATAACCGCGTTGGATTGTTCCGGACGTGCACGCACTCGCAAAGCGCCGAGGTCTCCCGGGCGGGCGATTCCAACGAGAACAGCCACACCGGAACGTCAGGAGCGGCGTCCCCTAGATAGCGCACCGCACGACGCGCATCCGGGTCCGAGATGGCGAACACTGCAATGACTTTACCCTGGTTTTTTCCTGCAACGCGGAACAGGGCCCTCAAAAAGCTCATCCTGTTTATGATTGTCTCGCACTCTGATCGTGCCCCTGGCTGCCGTGCTAACCCAAGTTCCACAGCTTAAGGGACTCCACAACGTTTTTCGGAAATTCGGGAACAGGAAGGTGTGAAGTAATCGATTTTTCGAAGGGTTTGCACAACGCAAGCCGCAGAAAACACGCAAGGCAGAAAATGGTTTTGCCGATTATTTCACACCTTCCAGGTTATGAAACTCCGAAATTGGATGGCCGCGGAATTTCGGGGTTTCGTAGCCCGTCCGTCAATTACTATACTGGACTGGACCCCGTTAGTCGAGAAAGGAGAATTGCCGCCAGAATGAATGAAAGGCATGGAAGCGCTCCCGATGCGCTTCCAAGGGCGGCACATGTTCGAGCGTGCCTCCGGCGGGCACCGACAGGCCACGAAGGGCGATGGCCTGTCCTACCTTAGACCGGAAAGATCGTTGCGGGCTAAATCAGGAGATCGAGGCCGGCCGCGTTTGCGAACGCACGAAAGTCACGGTCTCGGGTAAGCAGAGCAATCGCGCCATCGATGCAACTTTGTGCGATCAGCGCATCGCCGAGGCGTGCCTTACGCCGCTTGGCCAGCACACTCGCTCGTAACTCGCCGGCCCGTTGCCAATAGCCCGGACTGACCTCAATGAGAGGCAGTTCCATGAGGGTTTGTGAAACTTCCGAGGGAAGCTTCGGGGCGCTCAAAATCTCGGTGAGCACAACGGGCACCATGAGCACCTGCCGATCCTGCAGCGCCCTGTCGAGCAATTCCGTGTCATCGCCGCCATCTCCTTCGAGGAACGCGATCCAGGTGCTAGTGTCGACCGCGATCATCGGTCGGCCTTCAGTTCGGCGAACGTGCGCGTGAAGCGAACCTTGCCGCGGAGTTGCCGCAGCCTGGCGTAAGCCCGCGATGCCGCGACCAATTGCAGGCCGGTGCGCACGGTCTGGGTGATGCCGCTACCGCTGGCCCGCTGTGCCCGTTCGAGAAGGTCCGGCGGTACCTCGACGGTAATCTTGCGCGCTGTGTCCATGACATCTCAATATACCATACCTGATACCAGCACTGAGTATGGCCTGAGCGGAAACAGAGCATCAAACCAGATCCACCTCCCACGCCTGACATGGCACCGGTGTTAGAGGGATGGTTGGCGGCGCGGGGCGTGGAGAGGGGCGAGAACGAAAGCCTCGCCGAAGCGGTTGCTCGGGCGATGGGGATGGCCAGAGAACTGTTAAATGGAATACCGGACATCAAGGAACTGATGGTCAGATTCACGATCTTAAGCAAATCCGATGCGCCTGCCTCTCCAGCATGACACTGGAGCCCTCAGTAACGGGACGCCTACGAATCCCGGCGCGAGAAGGAACAAGTGGGAGGAACCGGGGGGCAAGGAATCCGTTGGTAGAACGAATGGGGGCGGGTCACTTGCTCCTCCGCGGCCAGGGACCGGCATGCAGGTGAGCCCAAATGGAGAACGGGGGGACACAAAGCATCCGGCTCGGCCTCAACCCAAACCCGAACCAGGCTTCCGGTGTAATGGTCTGCATGATGGTGGGCGGTGAGGGGTTCGAACCCCCGGCCTTCTGGGTGTAAACCAGACGCTCTAACCGGCTGAGCTAACCGCCCGTTCCCATCCAAGTGTAACATCCGAATTGCGCCGCTCTCAGCAGGCCGCGGCCGGAGCGCGCTATGATGGTATGCCCTATGGCGCGCTGCCCTTCGTGCTCCCGTGAGTTCACCGAGGCAGGCAAGTTCTGCCCGTGGTGTGCGACGCCGGTGGACGTCACCTCAGCGGAAACCGCCATCCTGGCGCCGGCGGTTTCGCCGCCGCCCTCGGCGTCCAGTCCGGTGCTGGCAACTTCGAGCGCGGTGGATGAAGGCCGCTTTCTGCCCGGAACCTTGCTGGCGTCGCGCTACCGCATTGCCGGCCTGTTGGGACGCGGGGGAATGGGCGAGGTGTACCGCGCCACCGACCTCACCTTGGGGCAGGCCGTAGCGCTCAAGTTCCTGCCGGAAGCCGCTTCGCGCGACGAGCGAGCGCTGGCGCGCTTCTACAACGAAGTCCGCATCGCCCGCCAAGTCACCCATCCCAACGTGTGCCGCGTCTATGACGTCGGCCAGGTCGATGGTCTCGAGTTCATTTCGATGGAGTATATCGATGGCGAGGACCTGTCGGTGCTGCTGCGCCGGATCGGCCGGCTGCCGGTGGATAAGGCCGTCGAAACCGCGCGCCAGATCTGCGCCGGGCTCGCCGCGGCGCACGAGAAAGGCGTGCTGCACCGCGACCTGAAACCGGCCAACATCATGATCGACGGCCGCGGCCAGGCGGTGATCATGGATTTCGGACTGGCCGGCTTGAGCGCGCAACTGCAGGGCGACGTGCGAAGCGGCACTCCGGCCTACATGTCGCCGGAACAGTTGGCCGGCTCCGAGGTCACGTTCAAGAGCGACATCTACTCGCTCGGACTGCTGCTCTATGAATTGTTCACCGGCAAGCGCGCCTTCGAAGCCGGCACGATGATGGAGCTGATGAAGATGCAGGAGCGCGCCCAGCCAGCCAGCCTGATCACCATCGTGAAGGAATTGGATCCGGCCGTGGAGCGCGTGGTGCTGCGCTGCCTGAATCCCGATCCGCGGCAGCGGCCTGCCTCCGCGCTCGCCGTCTCGGCCGCGCTCCCTGGCGGCGACCCGCTGGCCGCGGCGCTGGCGGCCGGCGAAACACCCTCGCCGGATTTGGTCGCCGCGGCCGGCGAAACCGAAGGAATGCGGCCGGTGGTGGCGCTGGCGTGGCTGGCCGCGGCGCTGGTGTTTATCGCGGTGGCCGGCTTCGTGGGTCCGAAATTCACCCTCAGCGCCGAGGTGCCGCTGGACATTGCACCCGCCGCGCTGGCGCAGCAGGCGCGCCTGATGCTGGAAGGTTCCGGCTACACGACCCGCCCAGCCGACACCGCGTGGGGTTTCGATGAGTTCCCGCTCTACCAGGACTACTTGAAGACTCATCCCGCCCTGGCTGCGCGGCGCTGGCGCAATCCGACCGCCGGCTTTCCGCCGCTGGTGCGTTTCTGGTATCGCGAAAGCCCGCGGGATCTTGTTGGGGACCACAGCTTGAACACGATTCCGAATTACGACGACCCGCCGCCGGATGTATCGGGCATGATTCGTCTCCGAACCGATCGGGAGGGTCACCTGCTGGACCTGGAGGCTGTTCCGCCGCAGGAGGAGCCGCCAGCGCCTCCCGCACCCGCTTTCGACTGGAGCCGGCTGTTCGCCGCCGCCGGCTTCGACCTTGCCAAATGGCAGCCTGCCGAACCCGAGTGGACGCCGCTCGCCAACTGGGACACGCGGGCCGCGTGGACCGGCGCCGATCCCTTCACTGGCTCCCCGCTGCGCATCGAGGCCGCGGCCTGGCGCGGGAGGCCGGTCTTCTTCCGCGTCATCGGCCCCTGGACCAAGCCGGAGCGCATGCAAGCGGCTGCCGCCAGCGAATCGTGGCTGGCACTGGCGGTGATCTATATTGTTTTCGCCGCCGGGTGCTTCATTGCCTGGTTCAACCACAAACAGGGAAAAGTCGACACGCGCGGCGCGCTGGCTTTGGCCACACTTTACTTCATCTGCATGGCCGGAGGCCGTTACCTGGCGACGCCACATGCCGCCACCAGCCAGGAGCTGGACACATTCTGGCGCGTGGTGGCTGTGGCCGGCCTCAATGCGGGTGTGGCCTGGATCCTTTATCTGGCGTTGGAGCCTTGGGTGCGGCGGCGCTGGCCGCACACCATGATCGGGTGGACACGTTACGCAGCCAAGGGCGTCCATGACCCGATGGTGGGTCGCGACCTGTTGATCGGCATCGCTGCCGGAGCCCTGTTTACCGGCGCCACCTATATTCAAGTGGCCTGCCATGGCGCCAGCGGCGCTCCCAATATACCGGCTTTTGGAGCTCTCACCGGGGTCCGCCACAGTTTATACCTGCTTCTGCAGTCGGTCTGCAACAGCCTGTTCACTTCCATCTTTCTCTTCTTCGTGTTTTTTGTGCTGCGCGTGCTCCTGCGCAGGCAGTGGCTGGCCACCATCGCCTTCATCGCCATTGGCATCCTGATCTTCGGCAGCGGAGACTACAACTGGATCGACGGTCCGTTTCAGGCCGCCTACGCCGCCTTATTCGCCTTCATCCTGCTGCGCTTCGGTTTGCTGGCGCTGGTGGTGGCGATCGCGGCGCAGGACGTTCTCAGCAACGTCCCCTGGAGCGCGCAACCCTCTCCGCTGAACCTGGCAGCCCTGGCTCTGGTGGCGATCGCCGCCGTGTATGGCTTCCGCACCGCGCTGGCGGGCCGGCCAATTTTGCGCGCCGACTTGCTTTAGGTTGCTGGGGCACAGCGCGATTCCACCACCGGCTGGCGCCGTACTGCGGAACTTCACCCACTCGACGCGCCGGGCTGTCGAGATTCGCGACTGATTCTGCGTAAGTTAATGATTCTGCGCCTTGGCAGCGCAATTGCAAATTTACTGGCATGGCATATGTAATTACAAACACCTGCACCAAGGATAAGCTGTGTATTGAGGCATGTCCGGTGGATTGCATTCATCCGAAAGAGGACGAGCCCGGCTTCGCCGACGTCCCCCATCTCTACATTCACCCCGGGGACTGCATCGATTGCGGCGCCTGCATTCCGGTCTGCCCGACGAATTCCATCTACACCCTGGAAGATCTTCCGGCGGAGTTGGCGAGTTTTGCGGAAGCGAACGCGGCCTACTATAACTGATCCCCCCTTCTTTGGCTAAACGGCGGCCCAGCGCGCGGCCCCGGTGCCTGGTGCATCTCCGATGCACGGCCCGGCTGGCTCGGGTCCAGCCTTTCCTTTGAAATCGCCGGCGGCGGCAAAGGCGGCGGCGTCTCATGCTCGATTTCCCCGATCTGGCCGGTTTCGCGGCACTCCCTCAATCTGCGAGACCGGGAATTGCCGCGCGCCTGGTTCCGCGCACTATAATGTGCCCAGGAGAGCGAACTTATGGATCGCCGCGAGTTTCTGGGCGCCGCCGCTGCCGTTACTGCCACGACCGCATACGGTTCGACGCCGCCTTTGCCCCGCCGCCCATACAAGAACGGCATCGATCTCTCGATCATCGCCCTCGGCGGCATCGTGGTTTGCGGCCTGCCGCAGGAAGAAGCCTCGCGCCGCGTCGCGGCTGCGTATGACCGCGGCGTGAACTACTTCGATTGCGCCCCGTCATACTTTGATGGTGAAGCCGAACTCAAACTCGGTGAAGCGTTGCGGCCATATCGAAGCCATGTCTTCCTGGCCGAAAAGACGATGCAGCGCGACGCCACGGGTGCGCGCGAGGAGTTGGAGCGCACCCTGCGCCGTTTCCACACAGATCATGTGAATCTTTACCAGTTTCACGCCGTCGGCTCGATGGACGATGTCGACAAAATTCTCGCGCCAGGCGGAGCTGCCGAGACGTTTCTTGCGGCCCGTAAGGAGGGCAAAGCTCTGCATCTCGGCTTCTCCGCCCACAACGCGCCGGCCGCGCTCCGTCTCATGGACGCGCTCGAATTGGACAGCGTGCTGTTCCCGGTGAACGTCAACGCGTGGCAGAACGGCGGCTTCGGCCCGCAGATTCTGGCCAAAGCGAAAGCGAAGGGGATGGCCCGCATGGCTTTAAAGGCGCTTGCGTTCGGCCTCTGGCCCGCGGCACTGAAACCGGCCGATCGCAAGTATCCGAAGTGTTGGTATGAACCGATCGACGATCGCGAGATGGCTCATCTGGCGCTGCGATTCACCTTGAACCAGGAGGTCACCGCCGCCGTGCCGCCCGGCGACGAACGGATCTTCGACCTGGCGCTGGAACTTGTGTCTGCGCCGCTGCCCAAGTTGAGCGCGGATGAGCTGGCGGCACTGACCACCAGGGTCTCTTCTCTCGAACCGGTCTTCCGCGCCTGAGGCGCCGTGGCGCAGACCCCCCGGTGCGACAACCGTATCTACGACTATGAGCGATTTTCCCCAATTCATGAAACAACCGGCCAACCGGATTGCGATCGCCAACCAAGCGACGCCCGGAGTTGAAGGCTACATATTCGATGGCGTGGAGAGCAGCCAGATCGCGTTTTGGACATGCCGCGAAACGGTGGCGTCGGCGGAGCACGTCCACGAGTATGAAGAGTACATGCTCGTTGTCGAAGGCTGCTATACGCTCCACATCGATGGGCAACGCATACCGGTGAAAGCAGGGGAAGAATACGTGATACCGCGCGGCGTTCGGCACGGGGGCGAAGTCCTGGCCGGGACCAGGGTCATCTGCGCTTTTGGCGGGCACAGGGCGGACCGGAGCGCCCGGTAGTCGCTGATTGAAGCGTGGTCTTCACTGCCACTCGCAGAGCGAATCGACGGACGCCGCCGAGCCGTCGCGCAGCCATCCATCGAGTTGCGCGGGTTCTTTCAACTGCTGCCCACGGCGCCGGGAGACCACCGCGAAGCGGCAGTTGACTGCGGGGAGCCCGGTCATATCCCCCCAAAGCTTTTCGAATTGCGCCACCGGGAACACGTCCTCCTGCCCCTTGCCCCAGCGCTTTTTCACGTCTTTCAAAGTGATATAGGTGGGCATCCGCGCGGCCACAGCGCGAACGGCGGCGGAGACCTTGGCCCGATCGGGAAGATCCTCGCGCACCAGGCCGAATACCTTCAGCAGGTGGTCCAGGTGAATCCACGCGGTAGCGCTGTTGTAGTACGAGAGGCCGGCTTCCACTTCCTCGGATGGCAGCGCCAGGCCCTCCACCAGCCGGGGCCGCCCATCGACCCTGGCCAGGCCGCCGCCGCGGTCCTCGAACTGCCGGGCGATCATTTCAAAGCTGAGCGTCGCGCCCTGCTCCATGTGCCAGCCCAACAATCCCGGATCCACATTCGCCCCCAGGGTGTCGATGTTGTGCACCATCAGGTACTGTAATTCCGGCCGGGCTTCGATCAGCCGCTCGAGCACGCCATTGCGCAGCATGTTGGGTATCTCGTACCAATGGCCGGTGGGATGCAGACACTGCAGCGGCAGATTGTCGGTGTAGTCGGAGCCTTCACCGGCGTGCTGCGCCCAAGCGATCAGGGCGGCGTGCAGGCTTTCGCGCACTTTCTGCTTCTGTTCATCGAGGATTTGCTGCGGCGTTTCCTCCCAAACGAACTTCAAATCGCGCGCCATTGGGACGAGGCGCAGGCCGACCGATCGCCCTGGCGACAGAAACAGGTTCGCGCCGTCGAGGCGTTCATGGCCGGCCCAATCGGCGATCGCCTCGTGCGTCAAGTAGCTGGTGGTGATCACGTGCGGCAGCGCCGTCCCGCACAAAGAGTTGGTGCGGCGGGTTTTCGCCAGGTGGACCTCGATGAAGTTGCGGTGACGGCCGGCAAACGGCGCGAACGGGTTGAGCGCCTTTACCACGCCGGCGCCGCGCGTCCACCGGGTGCCGATGCCGCCGGCCAGCGAAACCACGGCCACACGCCCGCGGCGCAGCGCTTCCATTCCAGCTTCCTGGTAGCGGCTGCCGGCACCGTTTTCGGCGTGAAACACATCTGGGTCTTCCACATCGCGGATATCGGCGCTGGCCGGCAGCCGGTTCTGCGCCAGGCCGATGCGGCCGCGGCGCAGATCGGCGCGAATCTGCTCGTGCTCGGAGCTGTCGAACCCCAATTCCCGAAGCAGCTCGTTGAGCGTGCGGCTCTGGTCTCCGGCCGCATCGGCATTCCGCGGCAATAAAACGTCAAAGACGTTCTCGACCACGGGACGCATTTCTTCCGTCTGCCGGCACTGGGTGGCCAGGCTGGCGAGCTCGGATTTGCGGGCCTCGGGCAGCAGGCGCGTATCCGTTTTGACCAACGCCGGAATGAAGAGCGTATAGTAAGCCGGCGGCATGAGCGCGGCGTTTTCCACCAGCAGTCGGGCCTCGGTGCCGCGTTCGTTGATGGCGAAATCGTATACCACGGGCTCCATGGCGAACGGCACGGCCCGTTCGAGCCGCCGCTTGGTTTCGCGCATTAACGCGCCCACCCGCTCCTGCGCTTGCGCGCGAACCTTGGGATCGAACATGAATCCCATGCCGCCACCGGCCATCCCGCCCAGCATCCAGAAGCCATAAAAACCATTGCCGAATTCCGCCCGGACGGCGCTGATCAGCGTCTCGGTGTAGAGATTGCTGGCCCAAGGGATGATGGTCCGGATGGGTCCGAAGAAGTTGCGTTCGGTAGCCGCCCCGAGTGCGGCAATGTCGCCGGCCTTGAGGCACGCCAGAATCTCGTCGAAAATGGCGATAGCCTGCTGGCGGCCCTGCCATTCGGCTTCCGCGCGCAGCAGGTATTTCTCGGTGACCATTTCGAGGATGGGCCCGACGTCCTGCGCCATGCCGCCGTGCACCAGAACCAGGCTGTTCTCGAGCTTCTCTCTGGAGGTGCGCGGCACCTCATCGCTGCCGAGGACATGATGCCGCGGCAGCAGGCAACCGCGGCTGACGCCGAATTCCGGGTCGGGCTCCGTTGCCAGTACGCCTTGGATCACTTTCATTCCCGGCCAGACACCGCCGGAATCCTGCCAGCCTCCTCCCGAGCCGCCCAGCCATTCGCCCAGAATCGCCCGGCCAGCCACCAGGCGGCGCTCATTCTCCGCCAAGGTTCCCGTCAGCGTCCGCACCTGGCCGGTGGCGCGCATCGATACGGCGACGATGGAGGCCAGCAGATTGGTGGAAACCGCCAGGCGCGAGCCTTTGGGAATTCCCCTGACGTGGGTAACGATCTCCAGGCCGTAGCCCGGCACGCCGGTCAGCGCGGCCAGAACGTCGGACAGCGGCTGGCGCGCCCCTTCCAATCCCGGAGGGACGATGCCGGCGGCGATGACTCCGGCTTTGAGCAATCCCAAATAGTCGCGCGCAAAATCGAAGACCTCAGCCAAGGAAGAGACGTCGGAGGTGGCATTGAGGTCGACGCTGGTGAGGCGAAGTACTGGCTCGTCGATCGCCCTGAGGAACACATCGATGGGTGGCTGCGGACGCGGTTCGGCGGAACCGCGCAGGGCCAGATCGATGGAGACGTTGAGCACCCGCGCGCCTTCCGGGTAATCCATGCCGAGGAAAAAGATATCGCTCCAGCCGCTGTGGCTGAGGTCCATGCGAACCGGGGTAGATTCGCGGAGGATCGGAAAAGCGCCGCGCCCGCCGGGACGGTCGAGCAATTCGCGCCGGAGAACCAGCGGATAGTCGGCCGGATGCCCGATGCGGGACATCCACTGGTTGCCGCGCACGGCGCGCACGCTGCGCCGGACCTGGGCCGCCAGCGTCTGGAATGCGAGCCCTTGATAAGCCGCGGCCAGCGCGCTCGAAAGTGCCGCGGCCGGGCCGCCGGCCGAAAGAGCCAGCAGCACGTCAATAGCTTCACGAAAACGGCGCTGGAGGATATTCGCGATCGCGTCCGGCGGCACCGGCTTCCCGGCCGGCACGCCGGATTTGTACGGCAGATGGAAACGATGAATCGAATATAGAAAAAACTGCGCCCGCACCCGCTCGTACAGATTGCCGCTTTCGCGGCGGAACCGGTCCAGCGCCGCGGCTTCCGCCAGCAATTGCGCGACGCTTGCCGCCCGGCAAAAATCATCCAGCGGCCGGTTTCTGCGCTCGCTGGAAGCGGCGGTGATGATGCCGATCAGCTCGCTCATTGTCGGTCTGAGCTCACCGAGTCTTCCATTTCCCGGGTGGCCAACAACTCCAGCAGGCTGGCCAGCACGGGCTCGCGATCGCGGCCCGTCAGGGCCAGGGCCATCTGGGCGGTCAACAGGCCGTACCGGACCCCCACGTCATACCGGCGGTTGCTCTCCTCCAAAGCGAGATACTGCTCGCGGTGCGCCAGTTGGTTTAGCACGCTGGAGAGCGTGACGCGGCTCTCCCCGGCCCGCAGGCCATGTTCGAGAAGGTCCATCACGCCGGCGGTCAAAACATGCATGCCGAAAAAGCACAGGTAATACCCGGCGCGAAGTCCGGGGACGATCAAGTGCTCTTCGGCCTCGGTTGGGGTTGGCTTCTCCTCGACTACTTCGACGCGGTAGAGATCAGCCCGGCCGCTTACGGGTTGACCGCCAACGACACCGTAGTGGCCGATGTGGTTTTCGCGCGTGGGCTGCACCGCGGAAACCGCGCAGTTCTCGCGCTCGGCCAGAGCCACCAGGCGAGACGCGGGACGCCCGTGCGAATTGCCCAGATAGACGTGGTCGCCGACCAGGTGAAGAAACGGATCGTTGCCGGTGAATGAGCGGGCGCAAAAGACCGCGTGCGCGTAGCCCTCCGGCGCCGGCTGTTCGATGAACTGGACCCGTTGCGCCAGGTCGCCAGCCGCCGCGGCGTACGACGCTCGATCACCGGGGGCGACGACCACGCACGCCTCCTCAATCGGCGCGGCAAACACTTCTTCCAGCAAAATCCGGAGGATTGGTTTCTCGATCCCGTCGCGGTCGATCAGCACCTGCAACGGCAGCGCGCGCTGGTGAACACCGGCGGCGGTGATGACGGCTTTGCGAACATTCATGGCTTGCGGCGCAGAAGCGCCGCACTGCTCATTGTTTCACGCTTCGCGCCGGAGGAGAGACGCGAAACTGGGGGTCACAAAAAAATGGCCCGGCTCCCCGAAGGGGCCGAGCCATGGAGTGAAATGGAAAGCAGATGCGATGAGGCTCTACTTAGCGAAGCGGCGGCGGGTCACGAGGCCGAGCAGCCCCGCACCCACCAGCGCGAACACCGCCGGCTCAGGCACGCCCCCCGGCGAGTCCGGGGATGCGTTGAGCGACAATTCGTCATAATCCGTTTGGATGCCGCCGGCGCTGAGATAGATCTTCAAGGTCTGGCCAATGGCCCCGCCGGAGGCCCCCGACGTATACGTCCCAGTCCAATCCACCCAGGTGTAGGGGGTGCCAGCGCCGCCCGGTTGGGTCGGCGCGACATTGCCCTCTGGGTTCGCGGCGGTCAGATCGATCAAAGTGTAGCTGCCGGCCAACAACTCGATAACCGGTGAAAATGTGCTGGGAATATCTCCTTGCTCACTGACCCACACCGACAGGGTATAGGTGGTGTTCGCGACAACACTGTTGCCGGTCAGGACCTGTGACAAGCTGTCGCCGGGGCCATTGCTGTAACCCACCTGCGAGCCATTCGGAATGCTGTTCCAGACACCCGCTTCGGGCATAAATGCCTCGGCGTCTCCACCGCCATCAGCCGGAATGCTATCAGTCAGAACCCAGTCCGCCGGCGCGCAATAAGCTGGGCCGCTGGTTCCGCATGAGGGCGATTCGAAGGAAGGGTTCTGAATGGTGATGGCGCCGCCCCAGGCCCCGCTCACCGCAACAAAAAGAATGATAAAAAGACTCAGCGCAAAACTAGCTCGCATCTAAAACCTCCGCCGCCATCGCCTGGCCTAAATCTATACCTCAGTACTCTTCGATGCATCCCGAGAGTAGCCGAAGACGCGGGGAACGGTCAAGTACTTGGTGGGCCCCCCCGAGGCTCGGCCAGAGCGCAGAACCGCCACATCCGGAGCGAGCTTGTGATCGACCTCACCCACCAGTGCCGCATCCGAACCACCCAGCCACCCGCCATTCCGATGCGATGAATAATGATAAGTCATTTATAATCAATATATTATGCCTAATGATCAGGGGGCTTATGACTGTCTTGGAGGGGTGTTAGAACGACGAAATCAAGGGGCGAATTCACGGCCTTTCAGTACCCAACATACTAGAACTAAGTGGTAGTACTTTCAATGCAATGCCATTGCGTTCTTCACCCTTGAATGTTGGCGGCAGGGAACATTGCCCAGGTGGGCAAATTGCGAGCGGTGGCGTGCTCCGGAGAGCAGTTTCGACAGGCAGCGGCAGCCGCGGACTATTTGCGGAAAGATCGGCGGAAGAAGCCCAGGCAGGAACGCAGCGGCGCGGTGATGCGCCAGGAGCCCGAGTTATAGATGTCGGCGATGCGGGCGTCGCGGTCGCGCAATCGCTTCTGCAACTCCGCGATCGCCCAATCGTTCGAGGCGTAGCCCGGGAGGAGGCGCATCTTTTCGAGGCGCGGCACCAAACTGTCTGGGTACGACCAATCGTTCAGCAGGCCATGCAGGAACTCCCCGATCCGGTTGGCCAGGGCTCGCCAACCGTCCGACCCGGCGCCAAGCGACTTTCCAGCCGCGCCATTCCATTGCGGAAATCCCTGTTTCAGCATGGCTACCAGCTCGCTGGTCGAATTGTACAAGAGCAGGTTGCTCTCGGCATGAATTCTTCGCCGGATGTCCTCGATGACGGGGATGGAGCGTGCCAGCACGGGCCTGGAAAGCGCAAGGCTCTCCAGGACGGGTGTTCCAAAGCCCTCGTACAACGAAGGAAACACCACGAACCTCGCGCCCCGCATCAGGTCGACCATGGTTTCCTGGCTGAGACCGCCGCTGGCATAAGCGGCCACGTTGGGACGGCTGTCGGCATTGAGCCCCAGCACCACGATTCTCTCACCGGGAAAGGCCTGAGCCAGCGCATCCACCGTTGCCGGCACGCGTTTGTGGTCGAAGTGGTTGCCGATCACCAGAATGTGATCGCCCGGCCCGGCCGGGGCATCGCCCGGCGGAGCATAATCGGACAGATCCAGGGACTGGTAAGCCACCATTTCCTTCAGCCTCGGGTTGAGCCGGAAGCGCCGGCGGAACTGTTCGCGCACGAACTCGCTCACATAAAGAACTCCGTCGGCATGGTCAAAGACGGTTCCCCAAATCGTTCGCAGGTCGCGGTTCAGATGCAGGCAATCGAACGCGATCGGATCGAGCATGGCATAGACATTCAGCACGCCCGCGCGGCTCATGCGCTGCAACTGCTCGATCTCGAACGGCTGCCCGAAGCGAAACGCCACGGCAAAGACCCGCGTGGTGTCCGGAGAGACAAGATGAACTTGCGGTAATCGATCGAGCTGGTGAAACCGCAACGCCTCCTCGGAGACCAGAGCGGAAACATTGAAATATGGCCGCCAACCTTCGCCAGCGTGGCTCAGAATCCGCTTGACTGTTTCAGACGTGCCGTTATGGAACGCGCGCAGGTTGGACAAATCGAATACCAATTCCAGCCGCCCTTGGCTGTCGGGCAGAAGGGCCGTCAACATCTGTTCCGCTTCGTATTGCGGGCTGGTAAAGTAGTCCGCCAAGCTGGCGAACCACTCAGGGTACCGGTTGTTCAGTAGTTCCGCGTTCTTCTCTTCCCGCAACGCTTTCGGCGAAGCGCTGACAGAAAACGAGGCTTCACCGGCATGGTAGACAAACGCGTGGTTGGCAAGAACCGCGCGGTATCCGCCGCGGTTGGCCCGCATGATCAGGTCATTTTCTTCGTTATATCCGTGGCCGTAAGCCTCATCGAAGAGCCCGAACTCTCCCAGAACCCTGGCTTTAATGTACAAGCAGAAGCCAACCGCCGTAGGCAGAAAGTGGAAATCCGGGAGATACTGCGCGAGGGAGCGAAAATTCGCATACGCCTCTTCCGGCGTCACATTCCCAAACTCGGGCTGGTGCGGCAGCGAGCAGATGGTGGCGTTGTTGGAGCGCGGGCTGACAAATCCGACCATAGGATCGAGATAGGCCACCCGTTTCATTTCGGAGATGGCCGCCGGAAAAACAACAGTGTCGGAGTTGAGGAGAAGGATATCGTGATGCGCCGCCAGTGAAACAGCAGCGGCAGCGTTTACCGAGCGGATAAATCCCAAATTGTGGTCGTTGTCAATGAGGCGCATTGGGACCAACTGCGCCAGTTGCTCGGCGGCCGCGGCCAACGCACTCTTCAGATCCAAATCCTCCGGGGAATCATTGACCGCAACGACGGTGCACAAAGTTTCGTTCAACTCGGCCGCCACGGAGCACAAGGAGTGCAGAAGTGGCCTCACCAGATTCGCGTTCCGGTAGAACGGAATGATGATATCGACCGGTGGCGGAAATGTTGGAGCGGCGGCGGTTGTGTCAGGCGACGCTGGCATGAGAGTGTCGAAACGATTAGGATACCGTTAATGCCCTAGCCGGGAGAAGCGAACGCAGCCACGGGCTGCCATCGGTCAAGGCCGGCCGCAGTGCCAGATGGGCCCGATGATCTTAGATCGCCTCCGCAGTAAAAGAAGCAGTCCACTGCTGGAATGCTAGAATGTGTTTCGAACGGAAATGCCAGGTGTAAATATCCCGCTGCCTCCTTTGTCGTTGCGCGGGCTTGTTAGTCCCATAACAGACGACAGCTATTATGACAACGCCACAGGTGACTATATCTGGGGACCGCTGGACCTGGGGCCGTTGGCGCCCGGTCAAGCCTACAGGCGCGTGGTGGATTTCGGTTGCGGCTGCGGGCGCGAGGCGCGGCGATTGTTGTTGCAACGGGATCCGCCCGAGTCATATGTTGGCATTGACATCAATCGTGAAATGATCGCCTGGTGCCGGAAGAACCTGCGCCATAAGGGCTTCAGCTTCTACCACCACGATGTTTGGAATGTAAGATGGGCTCCGGATAATTCCAAGAACCGGCACTTGCCCATTGCGCACCTGAGTTCCGGCGCCACCTTGATCGAGGCAAATTCCGTTTTTACGCATCTGCACGACGATCAGGCCAGGTTCTATTTAGAGCAAATGCGGCTGATGCTGGATCCAGACGGCATTATCCGGGGCACCTGGTTTTTCTTTAACCAGAAGTGCTTTCCCGCCATGACCGAGGATCAACACACAATCTTTGTCAGCGAGGCCGATACGACTGCCGCAGTTTACTACGACTGGTCCTATTTTGTAAGTATGACCAGAAGAATCGGGTTCCGAATTGTAAGAACTGAATGGTCGCCCATCCTCGGATTTCATAACTCAATATACATGGCAAAGTCCGATCGCTTCGCCGACTTAGGCGACACGGTTCCACCAGGGACCAGCGTCCTCGGTTTCTGACAGCCCGGAAGATTGTGTTATCCCTATCCCGCCGGTTAACCCGGGCAGTCAGTAAGCCTCCGGTATTTATATGCTTATCGGGCCGTCATAGGAAAATCCGTGAACATGACTGGCCAAGATTTCTTATGGATTACGATGCCGCGGGGTCACGCCGGGAGGACATCCGCGAATACAAAGCCGTCGCGCACGACCACTTCTCCCGAGCGGACTTCGATGGGGCGGGCGAATGGCGGTGCGTCGTAGACGAACGTATGAAACTCCCCGTTCTCGCCGCAGGGATCGATTCCATCGGGCAAAGACTCCAGGAAGTTCCGATCGTATTCGCGGCCGGCATAAGATTGTGCCAGCTTGGATGGATCCACGCAGGTGACTTTCGCTTTCATGCCGGCCGCGATCATCTCCAGGGCCAAGTCTCCGGTTGGAATCTGCCAGAGGGGAAACAGGGGCTCCAAGCCGGTGCCCTGCAATTGCCGGACTCGGTAGTCGCGAACGTCCTGAAGAAACAGGTCTCCGAATGCCACGGCGGCGATGCCTTCCGCAGCGGCGCGTTGGCAGACGACGCGCATCCGGTCTTCGTACTCCGCATTCGAGCACGGATAAGGAAGGTCCACTGCCCAGAGTGGAAGTCCCGTGCGCTCCGCCTGCGACTCCACCAGCGCCCGCCGGACAGCATGCATCGCCACCCGGTTGGCCTCCGAGTTGAAGGTGGTGACCAGCGCGGCCACCTTAATGTCCGCGTTTTGCCGCAGATGATGCAGCGTCCAGGCGCTGTCTTTCCCACTACTCCACGATAAGAGAACCTTTTTCATAAGCGGATTACCTTTCTGCCCTGTGCACCGGACAACAGCATCACCGGCTGCGGGCCGCCTCCTCGCGCACCTCGCCGGGATTGACAAGCTGCGGAATCGCCATCACCTGCACGTTGGCCGGGGCGAAAGGATCTGTGTCCGCGCGGATGGGCGCGAACGCGAGCGCCGAGTTGGTGGTGCCGAGATCGATTCCAATGACGTAGGTGGATTCCAAGGGGATCCACTCGATTTCCGCTGGAGCGGCCACGCGAACCGCAAGAGAAAATACAGCTCGACGATTTGGCTCCAGAACTCAGGATAGCGTGTCGGCGGCGGCGACAGGATCGAGCGCGCGCCGGCGTCTCCGGTGCGCCGCGATGCAGCGATGGCGGCGGTTCCGGAGCGCGCCGGGAGGCATCCCGAAACACGGACCGGCCGCCGCTTACCGCTTTGCTACTTCCAACTGGACCGGCCGCGCCACTGAGTTTACTTCAGGATCGTAATACTCGTAGGCGCGCGAGGGAAAGGTCCGCGCGCGGATCGGATACTTAGCGCGCAAGCGGAATTTCAGCTTCACCGTATCGCCCGCGCCAATCGAGTTGAAATACAGGATTGCCTGAGTGGCCGTGAGGTTGAATTTCTCGAGGCGCCCGCTCCTGCGGCCCGCGCTTTGTTCCTCGTAGGTTTGCAAGTCTTCGGTCAGCAAGTCGAAGCCGGGCGGAATCCCCAGGTCCACCATCACCATGTTGGCAGACTTGGACAGATTATTCTTCACCGTGGCGGTCGCCGTGGCGATATCGTCCTGCGCCAGGCGCGTGCGATCGTAGCTCACGTCGATCGAAAGCGCCTCGGCCGCGGGCGTCTCCGTCCACGGCAGGAAATAGCGGCCAACCACCTGGTAGGCGAGCCCACCTTTGCCCTCGAACCGGAGGGCCACTGTGTTGGCGGACGTGGTTTCCACGTTCTTGAATACGAACTGGTGCAGCAGGTCGTTGTTCTCCGGGGTCAGCGTGAGGTTCTCGACGGGCTTGCCGTTCAGCGTGATCTCGACCATGCCACGCACATCGGCGGTTCCCTTTTCGGTAGCCAGCAGCAGCGCGCGCAGCGCCATGATGGTTGCCTGGGTGGTGCCCCAAGTGCCCGCGGCGGTCTTTTTCGAGGCGAAGTAAGCTAGCGCCTTCGCCGCCGTGGTGGAAGCTTGCCCCCATTTCAGCAGGGCCTGCACGGCCAGCCCGGTGGTCTCCACGGCTGCGCTTTCGCCGGCTCCGTACAAGCCGGTTTCCTCCGCGGTCCACCAGACTTGCTCGCCCTTTTCGGTGCGTGCCTCCAGCAGGGTTTGCATAGCGCGGCCAGTGAACTCGCGATCCTTTCCATAATCGGCGGCGAAGTTGGCCAAAACTGCCAGTGTGTAGGCGTCGGTGCGGTCGCTCATGTGCTGTTCCACAAACTGGCGGGCCTTCTCCACGGCCGGCCCCTGGTAGCCCGTGTTTTCGAGCGACCAGGCGATGTAAGCGGTAATCCGCAAGGTGTCGCTGTTGTACCGGTTGGTGGCGCCTTCATTGATGAAACTGGTATCGGGCTGCCAACTCCCATCCGGCCGTTGCTGTCCGGCCAGCCATTGTTGGGTGCGCTGGATCAGCTTCGGGTCGACGTCGTGAACCTTGGCCATATCGCCAAATTCCATCAACCCATAAGCCGTGAGGATTTTGTTGGCGGGCGCCTGGCCGAACCAGGAGAAGCCGCCAGTGGGCACTTCGAAAGTGAGCAGGCGCTGGTAACCGTTGGCTATGAAGCCTTCGGCCTTGGCGTGTACTTCCGGCGTGAGTTTGCCGGTGCGCTTCATGTAATCGAGCGCCAGCACGTTGGGATAGGTGGCCGAGGAAGTCTGCTCGAAGCAGCCGAAAGGCATGCGCAAGATGGAGTCCATGCCCTCGATCACCTGGCTGAGCGGGCCGGGATAGAGCCGCACCAGGATCGCGCTCGAATCCGCGATCGAAGCTGCCGGGAAGTTCAAGGTGTGCTCGACGGCCGAGTCCAGGCGGCCATTGAAAACCTGGCTCTGTTCGCGACCGTTGGGAATGACTTCGATTTCGCGCACCACGATATCGGCGCGGTTGGCGTTGGGCCCAGAGGGCGCCGACATGCGCGCCACGAGCGTCAGCTTGAACTTGCCGATGCGGTTGGCTTGGATGGTGAATTGCGACGATCCGACGCGGCCTGCCTCCACCGCGAGGCTCTTTTGCGGCACGTCCTGGACCAGCGAAAACCAATCCTCCTTTTCGAGCTTCAGGCTGACGTCGCCGCGGCCGTCCGAATAGTTGTAAATCGCGACCGGAATCGAGACGCGGTCGCCCTCGGTGAGGGTGAGCGGCAAATCGAGATCGGCAAAGAAATCCTGAAAGACCTTGACGCTGGAGGAGCCGCTGCCCAGCGCCCCGTGAACGGTGGAGGCGACCATGGCCATGCGCCAGGTGGTGATGGAATCGGCCAGCGGAATCGCTATCGAGGCGCGGCCGTCGCGGTCGGTGATGATTTCGGGATTGATGTAGAGGGCTTCCGGGAAGTAGGAGCGCACGCGCGGCGCCGGCGCGGCGTCGGGGATCGAATCGCCAGCAACCGCGGAAAGACGTGCAAGCGGGGTCCCAAAGGTGGGGCCGCCCATGTTCATGACTCGGCCTCTTTCGGGAACCGCGGCCATTGGAGCTGCAAACGCGCGCACCCCGCCAACTGCGCCAAAGCCCATGCCACCGCCCACGCCACCACCGTGGCCCGAACCGATACCGCCGCCAAACCCGGGCTCCGCCTCAACAACAACCATCTCTGTCGTCGACCCAACGTTTAGGGTCGCCGACAGTACCGCGCGATCCTGCTCGGTAAGCGTAAATATGCGCGAGCTCATGATGAACCCAGGAGAAGAGAACTGCACGTCATACTGGCCAGGCGGCATGCCGGCGAACTGGAATTGCCCAGCGCCATCGGATCGCGCCGAGCGAGTCTTTCCGCTCGAGATTTCGCGAGCCACAACGGTCGCGCCCGGCACCGCCGCACCCGTGACGTCCAGCACCGATCCCTCGATTTGCGCAAGGCCGTTGAACGGCCCCCGATCATGTTCCATCCGCAGATCGATGACGTTGCCGGCGGGCTCGACGGGACCGATCACCTGCCGGCTGATCATCCGCAGATAGCCGATGAAATCGTCTCCTGTGCCGAATTGTTTATCCGGGCCCGCGCTACGCACTATGCACAATTGGCCCATGCGCTGGAGATCGAAGTTGGTGCCCCAGGAGTCGCGCAGTTCGGGCGCGCCGGCGGCTTCCAGGCGGGCTACAACTTTGGCGATGTCCGTCCCGGCATGGTGCGCCATAGAGCGGGTGAGTGTGCCCGCTAGCCGCTCCATCTGCGCCTGGAACTGCGTCCGGTACCGATTGGCATATTCCGCGTAGCGGGTCTGCGGCACCGTCCTGCCGAATTCCCGGTCGAACCGGTTGGTATTCACCATCTCGGTGGCCGCGAACAGCGCCCGCGCGGCCAGATCGCGCCGGGCCACACCCGCTGTCTCCACCACCTCCGGCATCCCGATAGAATGAATCTCGTAGCGCGGCTTCATCGCCTCCTGCTCCAGGTAGAAAAATACCTTGGCGAAGCCGGGCTGTTTTTCGGCCAGTGCGAACACGGCCTCATCCACCACTTGCAGCCCGAGGGCGGCCTGCACTCCTTCGCCGCGCTCGTTGGTTACGCGGAATTGGATGCGGGCATCGTCACCGGGTTTGTACGCTGGCGCATCCGCGGTGGTTTCGATCTTCAACTCGCTGGCCGGCTGGACGAACACCAGCCGGTGGTCCGCCACCGGACGCGCGTCGCGGCCGAACAAGTAGGCGTCGAAGTCTACGGTGCCAGCAAGCTCGGGCGTAGCGGTGAGGCTCAACTCGGCTTGGCCGTCCTTCATATCCAGATCGCGCGTTAGCACTGTCTGCCCATCCTTCACCGCGTCCACATACACGGCGCCCTGCTGCCGCGTGGAAAACACGCGAAGCTCGATGCGATCGCCGGCGCGGTACACGGCGCGTTCGGTGCGCAGCAGAATCTGCTCCACGCCCTGGCGAAGCTGGAGCGGCACGGAAGCCGACGTGCTATTGCCCTCGCGATCCTTGGCGTCGATTTCCAGAGCGCGCGGAGTCGATGCAGCCGCCAGCCGGACCAGCGCCACGCCGCCCTCATCGGTGGCCACGCTCTGTTCCGCATTTCCCGCGGCACGCACCCGCAGCGCCGTCTTGGCCGGCTTGCCATCGGCGTATGACGTCAGCACGAAGACCTGATTCTCAATCCCCGGCACCAGCGTGCCGCCTTCCGGCACCGCCGTGATCAGCAGCGGCGATTCGCTGACCGTGATCGGCTCCCCGCGCGTCTCGGAATGGCCGGCCGAATCCTTCACGGTGGCCTCCACCAACACGTGCGCGGCGCCCTGGTTGAGCGGCCGCCCGGCAAAGTAGCGCGGCAACACCACGTCGAAGCGATACGCCCCTTCGCCATCGGTCTTCCCCTGGACCGACCCCACCTCGAACACAGCCACATCCATGGCGGACGCCTTCACCGTGACTTCGCCATTGTCCACGGCCTTGCCGAAGAAGTAGTTGGCGCGAACGGTGCCGGTGACGTGATCTCCCGGCCGGTAGCCGTGCTTTGTCTTCTCATCTTTGCCAGCGAAATCCAAGGCCACTTTGAATTTGGGCAACACGTAGCGTTCGACATCGAGCGCGATTTCGGCGGTGTTGCGCGCCCTGGCGCCGGCTTCACCCCCATCCATCAACGCCCGCAGATGATACGTGCCCAGGTTGACCTCGTCGGCGAGCCCGAATTCCGCCGACGCGACGCCGAACTCATCGGTGCGGACCGCCTTTTTGAAGACCTTATTGCCGCGTGAATCTTCCACCTCGAAGGTGAGGTTGCGCGCGGCGGCTGCCTGGTGACTGGCACGGTCCAAAGCCAGCGCCCGCACATGGATGGTCTGCCCCGGCTGATAAATCGGCTTCTCGGTAGTTAGTAAGATCGAAACCTTGTCTTCCAGCCGCACCGGTTGCGTGAAGTCGGTAGAGCCGATGGGCGTATCCACCACATATCGCAGCGAGTAGCTGCCCGCCACGCGGGCCGGAAACCGGAACTGCGCTTCGGTGGTGCCGCGCCGGTTGAGCGGCCCCGCGAAGAGCACCTCGGCCGGGGTCCCGGCCCGCACCAGCTCGATCCGCACTGAGCCAGCCCCCGCAACCGGCACGTTCTTCGAATCGGTGGCGACCACGCGCACCGCCGCCGCACCGCCGCTCAAATAGGATTGCTGGGCGATCACGTGGACCACCGGCGTCAGCAAAATCTGCGAGATGGAATCCGCGCCTTGGATGGCCGCGCCGGCATCGCCGGAATATTGGAAACGGTAGCGCACGCGATGCCACACCAGGTCCTCGGTGGCGAGTTGTTTGTCGAGCTTGACGTCCGCCCGCCATGCCCCCTTACCCTCAGCGACGGAAACCCGCCGCTCCGACCGTCCCAATACCCCATCCTCGGGATTCAGGACTTCGATGGTGAGAACTCCAGCGCCGGCGCGCGGCGCGGTGTAGGGTATCTCGACGTGCAGCGCGCCGCGGGAGTAAATGGCTGTTGGCGTGTCGCTATCTGCAGCATGCGCGCGGTAGACGGTTCCAATAATTGCTACTGAAGTGAGAACCAGCAACGCGGCTGTGACATATTGAGCTTTCATCGTGCCTCCATAACTCCAGAGCCAGACGCTGGCAAATTAGACTCCGGCGATGAACCAATAGTTACCGGCGCATTCCGTTGCCGCGGCGACTCACTGTGAAATGCCGCCACAGCGCCGATCCTTTCAGCGGAGGGGGAGAAGTTTGTGGAAAGCCGGGCCGGCCAGGTCCGGCTCTGGCGGCTGAGGCGACGGTAGGTCAGCGCGTCTGCGAAATGATGCGCTTAGTAGCCCTGGTGCTTGGCGATGATCTCTTTCATGATTTCGCTGGTGCCGCCGCCGATGGTGTAGAGCCGCATATCGCGCCAGATGCGGCCGATGGGGTATTCCGTGGTGTAGCCGAAGCCGCCGAAGACCTGCATGCAGTCGTAGGTCACTTTCTGCGCCAGGTCGCACACCACGAGCTTCGCCATCGCCACCGCGTTTTCGGGTTTTTCGTTTCGGTTCAGAAGATCGAGCGCCCGATAGGTCAGCCAGCGCGCGGCTTCGATATTCGCGACGTGCTCGGCGAAGCGATGTTTCCATACCTGCTTTTCAATCAGAGGAACGCCGAAAGCCTTGCGCTCGCGCGCGTAATCGACCGCCAGCTCGACGGCCCGGTCCATGAAGGCCAGCACCAGCAGGGTCAACGCGAGGCGCTCGCCCTGAAAGTTGCGCACCACGTAATAGAAGCCGTGGTTGCGCTCGCCAAGGACATACCGCGCCGGGATGCGGCATTCGTCGAAGAACAGGTGCGCCGTGTCGGACGCCACGTGGCCGACCTTGCTGACGCGCCGGCCCACGCTGAACCCCTTGACGTCGGTGGGAAACAGAACCACGGAAATGCCTTTGTGCGGGTTGTCGGCGGTGCGCACGGCGAGCACGATAAAGTCGGCGATGGCGCCGTTGGTGATCCACAGCTTCTGGCCGTTGACAATCAGGTCGCCGCCGGATTCCCGCGCGCTGCACTGGATTCCGGCAACGTCGGAGCCGCAGCCGGGTTCGCTGATGCCCAGCGCCGCGATGCGATCCGCCGAGATCGCCGGAGCCAGAAATTCCCGCTTCTGTTCACGCGTGCCTAGATGTTCGATCATCGGGATGGTGAGATCGGCCTGCACCATAAAGCCGATGTTGAGGCTGGGGAAGTCGGTGTAGCGCAGCGCATCGTAGGCGGCCGCGCTGGCCCACCAGTCCATGCCGGCTCCGCCCCACTCGGGATCGCTGCGGATGCCGAACAGCCCCAGCGCTCCGCCGCGGCGAAACATTTCTTTCGGGTATTGGTGGTCCTCCTCCCACTGTTGCGAGTGAGGGGCGATCTCGCGTTGACAAAATGCCTTGACGGAGGCGCGGAACAGCTTGTGGTCCTCATTGAAATAGGGGAATATCGCGCGCTTTGCCCGCGCGGCTTTGCTGCCATTCATGAACCCCTCCTCGGCGAAGCCTTATCGACGCTTGCGCGCCCCAGGGTAGCGGGCGCCGGCAGGAATGCCGGCGCGGCCCGCACGAGTGGGCGCGCCACATTTGCCCCTCAGATAATGTGATGATGCGACGGCCAGACGGGTGCGCGTTTTTGCCGGAATGCTTCCACTCCCTCGCGAAAATCCGCTGTCCGCTGCGCCTCCAGGCGCCGCTCTGCCGCCAGGCGGTGAATCCGATCGAGAGGCAAGCCCTCGGTGTCGCGCAAGAAACTCAGCCCGGCGGCCACCGCTTCGCTGCTGCCCTGCGCGAGCTGGACGGCCAGCTCCATCGCGCGAGCCGCCAGACCCTCGTCAGGCACGACCTCATCCGCGATGCCGAGCGCTGCGGCCTCAGCGGCGCCGATGACGCGTCCCGTGATCGCCAGTTCCGCCGCTTTTCGCCTGCCGACCGCCGCGGCCACCACCGGGAAAATCACGTAGGGCCAGAGCCCGATGCGGGTCTCAGTGAGCCCGAACCGCGCACTCACGGCGGCAAGCACGATGTGAGCGTTCAATGCCAGGCCGGTCCCGCCGCCGAGTGCCGGACCTTGAACGGCCGCCACCATCGGCTTGGTCAGGTCGCGGCCGAACGAGAACAGGCCCACGTGAAGCGGCGCCAGCGAACCGGGATCGAGCGCCGCCGGCTCTTTGAGGTCCATGCCGGCGCAGAATGCGGAGCCCACGGCATCCAGCAGAATGGCGCCAACCGTCGCATCGTTGTTGGCCTCCCCGATGGCGCTGAGAAGGCTCGCGCAGAGCATCAAATCGAGCGCATTGCGCGCCTCCGGGCGGCGAAGCGTGATGCGCGCCACACGCCCTTCGCGCCGCACAATCAGTTTCTCACTCATCGATTTCGATCTCCATCCGCAACAGCGCAGCGCCGAAAGTTTTCCCTTGCGAATCGATGCGCAGCGAAACCGTGCCCCCACCGCCCAGCGCACCGTGCAACAGGAAGTTGAGCGCGCCGAGGTTCGGCGCTTCGAAGCGCTCGACGGGCCCGGCGATGCGGTCACGGAAAAATTCGAACACGCGAGACGCCGTCACTTCGCGCAGCAGCGTCGGGTAGTCTGCGGCGCGCCAGGCGATCACGCCGATGTTGACCAGGTCGCCTTTGTCGCCGGAGCGCGTGTGGGCCAGGCGTGCGAGAGGCGCCTTCATTCGAAAACCTCCACGCTGGGCCGGATCTCTTCGCGCGGAATCAGCGCACCCCAATGCCCGATCACTTCGCGCACTTTCGGACGCCCTTCGCCGCCATAGCCGGTGGCGCCGGGCGGACCGCTGAGCACCAAGGGCGCCATTTCCCTGGTGAAGCGATCGACGACACTGCGGTCCGGTCCGCGGACGCCGATCCGCAACTGCACCTCAGGCACCTCGGACACCGGCGGCGCCGCGCCGCCCTGGCACGCGTTCCAGCCGAGATACTCGGTGTAGATCTCGTCGAAGCCCAGGCCGAGTTTTTCCAGCCGGCGCCGTACGATGCAATCCGCCGCCTGGGCCTTGGCGATGGCGCCCGGCGCGGTGTAGACGATACTCGCCGTGGCCTTCCAGCCCGCGGCGTAATTGATGCTCAGCTTCAGGCACGAAGGCCGCTCCCGGCCCCTGGCAGCGGTGATGCGGACGCGGTCCGGGCCCGCATCCGCGAGCTGCAGACCGGTGAAATCGGCGACCACGTCCGGCGTAAGATAACTGCGCGGATCGCCAATCTCGTACAGCAATTGCTCCTTGACGATATCCGAGGTCACGCGCCCGCCGGTGCCCACGTGCTTAGTGATCGCAAAGCTGCCGTCGGCGTTCATCTCGGCGATGGGGTAGCCGATCTCATCCAGATCGGGAATCTGGCGCCAGTCCACTTGCGAATTGCCGCCAGTGGTCTGCGCGCCGCATTCCACGATATGCCCCGCGGTGGCGCCGGCGGCCAGCAGGTCCCAGGCGTCCGCGGCCCAACCGAAGGCGTGAATCGAAGGCCCCAGCACCAGCGCGGAATCGGCGCAGCGCCCGGAGATCACCACGTCCGCGCCTGTTGCCAAAGCTTGTGCGAGCGGGAATGCTCCCAGGTAGGCGTTTGCGCTGAGAATCCGGTCCCGGATTTTTTCGATGGGTTCGCCCGTGTCGAGATTGTTCAACCGGTGGCCCTTTGCCAGAAACTCATCGATTCGCGCCGTCACGGCGTCGCCTTCGACGATGGCGACTTTCAGTCCGGGCGCCCGGCGGAGCACCTCACGAGCGCATGCGCGCGGATTCAATCCACCGGCGTTGGTGACCACGCGAATGCGCTTCCGCTTAAGCCCTGGCGCCAGGCGCTCCATCAGCGGGGGGAAATCGGCCGCGTAACCGAGCTCGGAATTCCGTTGCCGCTGCTTTTCGAGCACGGCCATGGTGACTTCGGCCAGGTAGTCGAGGGTCAGGTAATCGATCGGGCCTTGCTCCACCAGCCGCGCCGGCGCCTCCAGCCAGTCGCCCCAGAAACCCTGCCCATTGGCGATGCGGATCATCCCAGCGTCTCCAGCGCCAGCGGCCGGCGGTTCGGGTTTGCCAGCGTGACTTCGAGCAGAAACGCCAGAGTCGGGCGAGTTTCGAGCGGATCGATCAACGCGTCCACATGGCCGCGCGCCGCGGCGAAGGTCGCATCCAGCCAGCGATCGTAATCGGCGCGCGTCTGCGCGATCCGCTGCTCCACGTCCGGAGGCAGCGGCTGCCCGGTGGAGCTGTGTTTCTCGATTTCCGGCCCGAAAACCGCCTGCACCGCCGATTCGCCCTCCATCACCCCGATGCGCGCGGTCGGCCAACCGAGCGTGAAGTGAGGATCGAACCCTTGGCCGGCCATAGCGTAATAGCCGGCTCCGCTGGCGTGGTTCAGGGTCAAAACGATCTTGGGGACGGTCGCGCAAGACATGGTTTCCACCATCTCCGCCCCGGCGCGGATGATGCCGCTCGCTTCCGCTTCCACGCCGACCATAAAGCCGGAGACGTCCTGCAGGTAGATCAAAGGCCAGCTTTGCCGCTCCGCATTGTCCACGAAGTACGCCACCTTACGCGCCGATTCCGTATAGATGATGCCGCCGACGCGCGCTCCGGCTCCGGTTTTCAGGAAGCCGCGCCGGTTTGCCACCAGGGCCACCGGGTGTCCGTTCAGCCGCGCCTGGGCGCACAGCATCTCGGGCGCGTGCTCCGGCTGGAATTCCAGATAGTCGCCGGCATCGAAAACCGCGCCGATGATGCGCTCGACGTCGTAGGGCAGCCGGTGGTCCGCCGGCAGCGTTTCGTAAAGCTCGGAAGCAGGCAGAGCGGGCGCGGCGCCGGCAGTCCCGTGCGGCGGAGGAGGGAAAGCGCGGAACACCTCCCTGATCAGCTCCAGGCAATGGGCGTCATCCTCGGCCCTGTAATGGGCCACACCGCTTGAGACGGTGTGCATGGAAGCGCCGCCGAGCGCCTCGGAGGCCGCCGTGCTGCCGGTGGCGCCTTTCACCAGGTTCGGTCCTCCCAGTCCCAGGAAACTCACGCTGTCGACCATGATGATGACGTCGCTCAGCGCAGGCAGGTAAGCCCCGCCGGCGATGCATGGGCCCATCACGGCCGACACTTGCGGCACGCGCAGCTTCCGCCGCATCAGCGAGTTGTAGTAAAAGATTCGTCCCGCGCCGTACTGTCCGGGAAAGATGCCTTCCTGCAGCGGCAGGTTCACGCCCGCCGAGTCCACCAGATAAACGATGGGCACGCGGTTGCGCATGGCAATTTCCTGCGCGCGCAGGATCTTGGTGATCGTTTCCGGCCACCAGGAACCGGCTTTCACCGTGGCGTCGTTTGCTACCACCACCGCCGCCCTACCTTCGATGCGCCCGAGACCGGTGACCACGCCCGCGCACGGACCCTGTCCTTCGTATCGGTCGTAGGCGACCAGCAGTCCAACTTCAAAGAATGGGCTGCCGGGGTCCAGCAGGCGGGCGATGCGCTCGCGGGCAGTCAGCTTGCCGGCCTTGTGCTGTTTCTCGGCTTTAGCGGGGCCACCGCCTGCCTGTATCCGGCTTTCGAGTGCTCGCAGGTCGCGGACGAGCTCTCTCATCCGCTCGGCGTTTCGCGTGGTGTTGCCTCGTTCCGGCATAAATAGATTTTGAAGCGCAGCCGACTCTACTTGCAATTGGAACATTTTCCCGCTTCCGTAGGTGCGGACGCCCGGAACTGCCCCTTACGGTGCGCCAGGCACCAACTTGGAATCGACGCGGAATTTCTTATAGTCGCTCCAGGTGATTTCCTGGTCCTCCGCAACTCTCTTTATGAGTCCGATCCGGCCGCTCCCGCTCAAATACTCGCGCTTGGGCAACCAGACTTCGTCGTTGATCCGCGTCTGCTCCAGGACCAGCCTGGCGCCGGGATTCAGGCGGGCGAGGAACCATCCGAACGAGATCGTCCCGGTGGTCTGTGCTTCCACCCGGACCCACTGGAATCCGGCTTTTCCAATCCACATCTCGCCGCGGATTTTCAGCAACGCCGCGCCTTCCCTGCTCGTGGCGCGATATCCCGGCTTTGGTGTGCCGGAGACGACCCAGACATCGTAACCGTCAACCTTGTCGCTTCCTTCCAGCCGGAAGTTGTAGGCATCGGGTATCTCGAGCAAGAACGCGCGCTCGCGGCGGCGCGTCTTTTCATAGTCGGCGGCGCGGCGGTGTTTTTGTTCCGGCGTTTCGTGTTCCAGTTCGGCCGCGGCCTTGTCCAGTTTCTCCTGTTGCTTTCGCTGTTTGTCGGCCGGCAGCGGCTTGCCGTCCCGTTGCAGCATCCGCCGGAAGGGTTGCCCATACAGAATGACGGTTTCCCAAGCCTCCTGGTGTTCCGACGTGACGTGATGCTGAGAATCGAAATGGCGCTCTTCCAAGTGCCCCACCCACGTGTAGTCGGCCATTCGCAGCCAGTTGTCCTGATCCAACTCGACGGATCGGCGCACGATCTCCCGCGCATCCTGGGAGAAGGCAGCGACCGCAAACCAAGCAGCCAATGGCAAGACGAACCGCACATTGCTGTAAACGGGAGAAAGCGCCGAGCGGTTCCAGTGCGGATTAGCCCAACCGCGCCCTGCCAGCCCATGATCGCTTTCGATCGTGGCCAGATCGGCGGCTTGCCGACTACCCAGGACTTGGCCGTTCGCGGGCGGGCAACCCGAACTCCTATCAAGTAAAATAGCCTTTCGGGGCTCCGTCCTCGTATCCATCTCCATGGCGAAGCTTGCGTCAAAGTTCCGAGATGAGAGAAGCAGGCCAGCGCAGCAGGAAGGTCCATACGCACATGAAAGCCGCTGTTTGTAGCAGAGGCGTTGTCCAAATCAAGGACGTCGAAAGGCCTGCCCCCAAGGACAACGAAGTCCTGGTTCGCATACACGCGGCGACGATCTGCGCCGCGGACTATAGGCTCAAGGGAATGCCGTTAGTCGTGGGATGGGTCATCGGCGCGAGGAAGGGCAAGATACTGGGGATGGAGCTGGCCGGAACAGTTGAATCCGTAGGCACAGCCGTGACCCGGTTCCGAGCGGGCGACCAGGTATTCGGAGGAACCGGGTTCAAGTTCGGCACCCACGCCGAGTACGCATGCGCGCTCGAAAGCCGGCTGGAGATGAAGCCGGTCAATATGACGCTTGAGGAAGCCGCCGCGATCGCGTTCGGCGGGCTCACGGCGTTGTGCTTCCTCCGGAAAGCAAATATCCAAAGCGGACAGAACGTGCTTGTCTACGGTGCATCCGGGAGTGTCGGCGTCTTCGCGGTTCAACTGGCAAAGCATTTCGGCGCGCGCGTCACAGGTGTTTGTAGTACCGCTAATCTGGAGCTGGTGAAGTCGCTCGGCGCTGACGAGGTGGTCGACTACACCAAAGAGGATTTCTCGAGAGCCGGCCGCGTCTATGACATGGTCTTCGACACAGTCGGCAAGGCCGGTTTCTCGCGTAGCCTGAAATCCCTGAAGCGAGGCGGTCCCTTAGTGAAGATCGCGCCTTCCGGGGGACTGTTATCGATCCTTGGAGACATTCCTCGAGAGACGTGGATTTCCATCACGGGAGCCGCGAAGGTCATCGGCGGACTGCCGCACCCCGCCCCCGGGGATCTGTCTTTCCTCAAGGGTCTTATCGAGGCTGGGGAGCTTAGGACCGTGATCGATAGACGCTATTCACTGCAAGAGATCGCCGCAGCTTACCGGTATGCGGAGGCGGGACATAAGAAAGGACACGTGGTTATACTCCTCGAACAGACGCCCCAGTAGGTTGGTCCGTCAGTTGCACCCGTCCACGGTCTCAAACTTCATGCGTTGGCAGCCGATGACTTGCAGCGGTGCTTCAGTTTCAGTGGGGTTGGGTTCGTCGCTGACACGGAGGCTAATGCGACAACCAGCACCAAGGCTCGCGAATACAATGAAGGACTATGGGCAAACGAAGGCAGCGGCGCGAAAGTCGCCGTTCCAGTCGCGACGAACCGGCACACCGGCTTCCATTAGGATTGCTGCCGAGTCCGCATGCACTGCTGTCGGCTTTTGCTTTGCTTCTCCTTGTGGCAGGGGCCCGCTGGTGGCTGATCGGCAGATACAGCACCGATATTCCGTGGCTTGACCAATGGGATGCCGAGGCACAAGGGCTCTATCAACCTTGGCACTCGGGAATACTCACTATCCAGAGCTGGTTCGCTCCGCATAACGAACACCGTATCTTCTTCACACGTGTCTTGGCGCTAGGTCTTTTGTGGTTGAACCGGCAATGGGATCCGCGGCTTCAAATGGTGGTAAACGCGGGGCTCTATGCATTCGTTTTTGCCGCGCTGTTTCTGGTCCTTAGAAGGGGCCGAACGCCCGGGTTTCAAGTATTCTGCTGGGTGCTGCTCGCGGCCCTGGGCAGCGCTCCTTACAGCGTCACTAACACGCTGCTTGGTTTTCAA
This sequence comes from Bryobacteraceae bacterium, assembly GCA_049587755.1. Taxonomy (GTDB): domain Bacteria; phylum Acidobacteriota; class Terriglobia; order Bryobacterales; family Bryobacteraceae; genus Bog-375. The sequence goes on from JBAVEN010000108.1 coordinate 104,578, forward strand.
TCGCAGTTTTACTTCCTCACAGGCTTCTCCCTACTGGCGATTCATACATTGGTGAACAGCCGCCCTGGCTCCCTGTGGTGGACTGTCGGCGTTGCCAGTGGCTGTGCCGCCCTTTTCTCCATGGGTTCGGGTTATGCGGCCGCTCTCGCCGTCCTGGGTGTGCTCCTTTGTTCGACCTTCCGTTCGGCAAAGGAATTCAGGCAAGAACTGAGAGGGAAATGGATGACCATTCTTGCGGCATGCGGGCTCATCGCGGCCGGAGTCTTTTTGCGCCACAGTCCCCCGCAGAACGCGTCTTTGGCGGCGAAATCCGCCGGAGACTTCGGCCGCTTTCTCCTGGCGTCTCTGTCGTGGCCGAACGGGCCAATGATCCTGGTCGCCATGATCTCATGGATGCCGTTTTCGGGCTTCCTGGCAAACTATCTTCGACGACGGGCACGGGACGATCCTACCGAGCGCTTCATTCTCGGGATCGGCTTCTGGGTGCTCTTGCAAGCCATAGCGTTGGCGATTTACCGGGCCAATTCCGGGGAAGGTCTGGAATCCCGCTATACGGATATCCTTGCCTTCGGACTTCTTGCAAATTCCATCTGCGCGATCTGGCTTCTTGGCAGCGGGGGCAATCTTCGCCGATTGATGCCGGTCTTCGCGGTTGTCTGGTTCGCGGTGAACGGGATCGGTCTCTATGCCGCCAGCTCAGACGGGACGGCCTCCTCATGGAAGCACGACATGGAAATCCGGCGGGCAGCGGTGGCCGGCTTCCTAGCGACCGAAGACGAACGTTATCTGGACCGCGCCCCGCCGTATCCCGACGCTAAACGCATCGCCGCACTCCTCCTGGACCCAGCAATTCATCCAATACTGCCTGTAGGCATAAGAAAACCACTCGTCCTGTCGCCCCTGAATGGGTCGCCGGCGCCTGAATTCCTCAATGGGCTGAGCATGCCAGATCTGGAGAACGTGACATCCGATGTGTGGACCTTGCCAGGCATGTTTTCGCGTTTTGTCGTGATAGCGCCGTCGACCCGATTCGAATACCGCATTGAAAGGAAAAGCGCTCTGCCCTTCATGCTGCTATATCTTCTCGGGGCTAACTACGATGCCGCGATCGCTGATTCTCACCAGGCGCGACATAGGCTAATACCGCTGCCGCCGGGCGACGACGACCGGGGTCATCACGCATTCGTCTACTGTCCGACCGGGGAGTGCTTCTTGAGCGGCTCGAGCGGACCATCGCAGTTGGTAATCATGGAGCCGAAGGAAATCGGGTTCCTGTCTATCACGGCGTTGATTGCTGCGCTGTGGGGACACTTTGTAATGGCGGCCGGAGCCATTCTGTTTGTTGCTCTCGTTCTGGGGCCCATGGCGCGTGGCCGCCGCGCCCCGAAGACTCTGACGTAGGGCCCAAAAATCTGAAACTCGAGATTTGGCTCCCCACATTGAACACGTTTCGAACTTTGGCGGCGTGAAATGCGGTCCGCTCGGCCGAACCGCGACGTTGGAGACTTTCCCGTTCAGCCAATCGAGGCCACGTGGCGCAGCATCCGCCGGTGCTCTAGCGCGGTCATCCCGGTAACGTGGGCGTCGGCTGGAACGGATCGGATTACAACCGCGCCCAACGAAATTCGGGATCGATCCCCGATGCTCAGCAAATTGCTGACGGTCGCGCCCGGGCCGATCCAAACGTCGTCGCCTACGGTGGTATTCCCGTTGATGGTACTGTTGTGGCCGACGAAACAGCGCTTCCCCAATTGCACGTTGTGAGACACAAAAGCGCCGTTTCCGATCCGGGAATGTTCTCCCAGAGTAGTGATTTGACGGAACACGGATCTCGCAATCACTGCATTTGCAAAGATCTCGACGTGATCCTGCACGCACAAGCCCCCGCCATGAGCCATTTGCAGCACTGCATCGAGGTGCCGTGCAGGCTGGAATCCTTCTGCGCCGAGGATTGAACCCGCCCGCACATGCACGCCTGCGCCAATCAACGATCCCTCGCCGACGACCACATTTGCTTCCACAATCGTGTTAGGTCCGACTCTTACGTTGCTCGTGGCGATCCAAGCGCGTGGGTGTATCCGAGCTAAAGAATGGATTTCGGTTAGAAACGGCGCCCCATAGAAACTCGTGTCTTCCACCAGAAACTGCTGCAGGCGGAAGAATGCGATCCGCGGGTCCGCCGTCGTCGCCAACCCTTCGACATTGGGAAAGCAAGATGCGAGTTCCGGAGTGCACAGGACACATTTCGTTCCAATCACCTTTTGAGCGGCCGAAACGAATTCCGGGGCCATCACGAATATCAGTTTGTCGGGAAGGTCGTCGAAGAAGAACCCGAGATTCAGAAATTCGGCGTCCCGTACCACGGTCGCCTGCAGGCGCGACGGCATTTCAGACAGTCTCATTCACAACCTCATAGACTCACGGCTCAGGAACAATAGCCACATGCGATTCCGCGCAGACTTCCGGAGCCAGAACATCGAGCCAGCGCCAACCTTCCTGGATGATGGTTACGCGCAGAATGTAATCGCCCGGTTCTTCCGGCGCAATCACTCGCATGGAATAGATGGACTCCACACCGGGCCATGCCGGGGGCTGAATGATCGTGCGAAGGCCGTGTTCGACCACCATTTTATGCGTGCGGCCATGGAGCCAGCGGTACATCAGCAGGGAGGGCCACGGGGCGGCGGTCGCAATGGGAACAGATGTCTTGTTATAGAGACCGATCTCGAGGGTGCAGTGGCGGCGCGGCGCGGAAGATCGTGGAGCGGTTAGCAATCGCAGCCGGAGAGCTCCCTGATCTTCGATTTGCAGAGGTGTGGTTGCAGGATGCCAATCCACGTCGTCAGCAACCGGTTGCTGCTCATCCAACACCAGTCGATAGATCGTTAAGTACTGTTTCAGGGCATTGTCAAGCCCTGCATTTTCGCGTATGTAGGCACTGACCTCGGCAGCATCGCGCGAATCGTAGCGCTGGATCTCTTCCATGATCGATTCCGGAGAGATCTGTCGCTGCAAAAGGCGGAATCCGAAATTCCAGCGGCGCTGTTCTACCACGCCGGCCCTGGTTACCAGGGTTCCCAGTCCGCTGTTATCGGATAGAATCACGGCGCACCCTGTGGCGATCGCCTCCATCGCGCACCGGGCCTTGGCGAACACCAGGTCGTAGCTGGGGAGCAGGCGTTCCGGAGCAGCGCTCGCGTTTCCTGCGCCGCCGCCAACGATTTCCAACTCAATGCCCATTCGACGGCAGGCCTCCCGGATGGGCTCGACGTGGGTTCCTTTACCCGCGTAGTTACTGAAGACCAACGCGCGGTGTGGACGCTGTGGCAGTGGCGGGCGAGGATGGTGCCGATCCAAATCCACGGCATTCCAGACCACAGCAACCTGGTCGCCATCGATCCATCCCGTTGCGGTCAAGCGCTCCCGGCAGAACTCGTCGACTGCCACATAGCGGCGAATCCGTGGATGGCGGGGTGGAGCGTCGTGCCACCAATATCCACTGTGGCAGACGTGAATTGCGGGCACGCCGGGGAAGCGCCGTAACGCCTCGATTGTTTCCAGGTGGTGATGCCCGTGGATGATATCGGGAGCGCTCGGCAAATCGTCAAACCTTGAGACAACCGGTATTCCAGCGGCGAGGAGCGGGGCCACCACGACAGGATCCAGTTGAGGCGCCCAGATCATCGGAAAATGGCCCAAGCGCGCGAGACCGGATGCGAGGTCCATGACGACGATTTCCGTGCCGGTTCGGTTGGCGATTCCGACATTCGTTATCAGAATGCGCAGGGGACGATGGGGCGGCAATTGGCTCGACTCGGTTGGTATCAATCATCATGATAACGTAGAGGACCAGTGGGAACTCCAAAACTTACGATAGCGTCTTTGCTCGCTGAGGGTGATGCTCAAACGCTGGCCGTGGCTGATACCTCGCGGCTCGGATTGACTTACGAAGAACTGCGGGCGTTGGTGGAACGGACACACCAGAAGCTGAGCGAAAGCGGTTTGAAAGCCAGCGAAACGGTGGCGGTGGCTCTCCGGAATGGACCTGAAACTGCCGCCCTGTTCACGGCACTGGTCACCTACTGCCGTGTCGCACCGCTCAATCCGACCTTTACTCAAAACGAGAACGCATTTGCTCTCCGCGACCTGGGCGCGAGGGTAATCATAACCTCCAACGATGTTCCGGAGGCCATTCGCGCGGCCGGGGAATGCGGCGTGGGTCGGATGCTCCTCGTGTCACCCGGGGAGCCGAAACCCGGAGCCTTCGAATTGAAGTGCGAGGTTCCGTTGGCGCCACACCCGTCGCCACAAGCTCCACCCTGTCCGGACGACATCGCGTTGCTCCTGCACACGTCCGGCACAACTTCCCGCCCTAAACTCGTGCCCCTCACGCAGCGAAACTTGGTCCTGTCAACGCACGGAGTTGCCGATACACTGCAACTCTCACCCGCCGACACGTGCCTCTCGGTGATGCCGTTGTTTCACGTTCACGGGCTCGTTGCGGGGCTTCTCGCTTCCCTGGCTACGGGCGCGACCGTGTGCCTTCCGCCGGGGTTCAAGGCCACGGCATTCTTTTCCTGGCTGGACTCCTCGCAAGCCACCTGGTACACCGCGGTTCCCACCATGCACCAGGCAATTCTGGCACGGGCGCGCCACAACATGGACGTTGTGGGCCGCAACAAGCTGCGGTTCATTCGCTCATGCTCCTCGACCCTGTACCCGAGCGTCTACGATACACTTCGGTCCGTTTTTGGCGTGCCCGTCTTGAACGCTTACGGTATGACCGAGGCGGCGCACCAAATCTCAAGCGTGCGATTACCGGGCGCCTCTTGCGCGACAGTCGGAACTAGCAGCGGGCCCCTGATCGGCATCATGGATGCATACGGCAAACTGTTGGCGGCGGGCCAAGTCGGGGAAATAGTTTTGCGCGGCGAGCAGATCATGCCTGGTTACCTTCAGCCTGAAGGAGTCAACGAATCCGCTTTCTGCAACGGGTGGTTTCGCACCGGGGACGAAGGGTTTCAGGATTCCGATGGCTCGCTCTGTCTGGTTGGCCGCCTAAAGGAGATGATCAACTGTGGGGGGGAGAAGATCTCTCCTTACGAGGTTGAGGAGGCGCTACTCCTCCATCCCGCGGTGGACCAAGCGGTAGCCTTTGCGTGGCCCGATACGATGTTGGGAGAGACGGTTGCCGCCGCAATCGTCGTCCGGGAGGGTTGTCAGGTCGAGGAACGCGACTTGCTGCGTTTAGCCGCCCAGCGCCTCGCCCGCTGCAAACTCCCACAGCGAGTGTTGTTCGTAACGGATATTCCACGCGGCGCCACCGGAAAACTACGGCGCATTGGCATGGCCAAGCGTTTGGAGGCGTCGCAACTTCTGCGCTCACGGGCGGATGAGCGACGCTCTCAGCGAACGCCACGGCTGAGCTTCAACGCTCCAACCTGAGTTTCGCCCCGCGGTGATGCTGGCCGGCAAGGAAATCCGCAAACTGAACTTTGCTAGAGCCGACAGCCCCGTGCTCGCTGTGCTTCGAACACGTGGCAATGATTGAGGCCAGTCTTCGTTGGCGCGCAGTCCTGATCGGAACCGCCGTGCAGCCGTCCTGCGATTCCGAAGCTGAAGAAGCCCCCGGAAATGATGATAGTCGAATGTGCGGGCGGGCTAATTACGCCCTCAGACCGTGCAGATACATGTAACTCGGTTTCAGTGCGTCCATATCCATTTCGACAAAGTAGTTACTAATCCCGCCCGTTTTGGCGGCGGCAAAGAGATCCTTCCAGTCCACGACACCCGATCCCACCGGCACGAATTTGCCCTCAGTGGCCGACCAGTCCGCAAGGTGCATAGATAGGAAACGGCGCGGGTACTTGCGTAAGTAGGTGCCGGCTTTATAGCCCATCCTGATCACGGCCACCTGGAACTGCAATCTGATCAGCTTCGGGTCAAACGTCTCCATCAGCTTATCGTAGATGAGCACGCCGTCAATCTCGTGGAACTCGAAATCGTGATTATGGAATCCCAGTTGGATGCCCGCCTTTTGTGTCTGTTCCCCCAGGTGATTCAGTTCGTCGGCGGCTCGCGTCCAGTCGCCCAGAGTGGCATCCGGGCGCAGCGCAAACGTAGCGACCACCATCTGTTTCAACCCCAGTTCTTTGGCGAAGGCGATGCGCTCGTCCATATGGGCCTTCAATTCCTGGAACTGGTAGTGACTGCTTTCACAACGCAGGCCGGCGTCCTGAATCCTTCGCCGCATTTCCGCGGCCTCCATATTCACGAACGCTCCGAAACCCGCGGTTGCGTAGCCGGGCGGCGAACACATCTCAATGGTCTGGTAGCCCATGCCCGCAAGCTGCCGGAGAGTGCCGTCGAAATCCTGGGACAGCGCATTTCGCACGGGATACGTCTGGCACCCGATCGGTAAGCCCAGCGGGTCGGCGCGCAACTGGCGTGCACCCGGTCCCGCGCAACCGGCCAGTGTCAAGCCTAGTGCGTTTTGTTGAAGAAACTCTCTTCTGGTTGCGTTCATGATCTCCTTGTCCGCCGGTCCAGTCACGCGGATTCCGGCTCCCACCCTTTCCGGTACTCGCGAGACAGGTAATTGTTCGCCTCGGAATCGTTGGTGATCTTCATGCTCTCCGCATTGTATTCGAGCTTGCGTCCCGTGCGCAGCGCTACCGCATACAGGTTGACCGCCTCTGAAATGGGCCACGCGTTCAGGAAACTCCCAGGCGACGGCGCGCCGCCCCGGCAGGCCTCCACCCATTTGAGGAGTCCGGGTTGAACGCGGTCTCCACTGGGCTGCTCGGGAGCAGGAGGTGTTGTGTACCCGCGCATCTTCGATTCAGGAATCAGGTGCGGGCTATCCACGTGGAAGCCTGCCAGGATCTTGCCCTCATCGCCGACGAACATCATGCCTTCGGACGGAAGGTCCTTATGTTCCTCCCCTATTTCGTCCGGTGTCGGAGGCTTGATCCCACCCTCATACCAGACCAAGTCCACCGGCGGCCTCTGCCCCCGGGCGGGATACTTGAACCGCACCACGCTGGCTGCGGGAAACGAGAAATCGTTCTTGATGGTTGCCGATACGTTTTCCGTCAGCGTGCAGTTGTGAGTCAGCATCGGCTCGATGCTGACAGGGCCGCTCAGCTCCAAGGCATTGAACACCGTCCAGAGACTGTAGTGGCCCATGTCCGCCATGCTGCCGCCACCGAAGTCATACCACCCGCGAAAGACCATGTGCGTGTAGTTCGGATGGTATGGGCGGAATGCCTCCGGGCCAAGCCAGAGATCCCAGTCGAAGCCCTTAGGGACAGGAGGCGCTTCCGTCGGGAGGGTCGGATATTGCGGCCACACCGGGCGGTTCGTCCAGTTATGGATCTCGCGGAGGCTTCCTACGGCTCCGTCCCGGATCCAGGCCATAACCTGTTCCATGGACCCGTTCGCGTCCCACGGCAGGAAGTGGGTGGCCACGCCTTTCGTTTGGATGGTGTCGAGGACGAGTCGGGCTTCGGTCAGACGGTTGGCGATCGGCTTGTGCATCACCACGTGCTTGCCGCGCTTCGCTGCGGCGATGCTGATGATCCCGTGGAGATGGTCAGGCGTCATGATCTTGACTGCGTCAACGTCCTTCTCTTTGTCGAGCAACTCACGATAGTCGGCATAAGAAGAGCAGCCGGTGAACTTATCCGTGGATCTTTGCGTGGCATAGTAAGTGTCCACGATATCTTTCGCCGCCTCGCGGCCGCCCGGGATTACGCCATCGGCGCCGGCCCACCATTCCGGTCTGCCCAATGTGGATCGAATCGCGCTGAGAAGACCACTGCGAGACCAGTCGCGATATCCGACGGCATCCCGGCTCGGGTCGCAAACCGACACAACCTGGATGTCCGGAACCGCGAGCATCGGCAACAGTTCACGCAGACCCTCCGTTCCTACGCCGATGTAAGCCAGAGTGATCTTGTCGCTCGGGGCGATGAACCCGGGTCCTCCCAGCACAGGCCGCGGAACAATCGTGAATGCGGCAACGCCTGCTGCGGCTCCCAGAAACTCGCGGCGGTTCTGATCGGGTGTCATCTGCTTCCTCCTGAAGTCGACGCGACGTCGGCCATCAATGGCCGCCTGCCATCATACCCCCATTCCACCCACTTCGTAGCAGCATGCGTCCCGTTGCGAAAGGGGCTCCCCCCTCCGGCATGACCTCGACGTGCGTTCGGTTCCTACGCCCGCCATCCCGCGGCTGCGCCGTTGCAAACTGAAGAGTATGCCGGTGTTTCAGAAGAGCGTCAATGTTTCCACCGGGAGGCCGCTGCGACGTGCTCGATATAGCCGAAACGTCTTCGGATGCTTCGCATATCCGTGGGTGCCGCCATTCAGCGCTAGCGCGCCGTCCAATATTCTCTTGACCTCGTCGTCCGAGTACGGTTCTTTCTGTTCGTATACCGCCCGGTGCGCCGTAACTTTGTCGACCAGCGATTCGGTGATCCAGTCGCGGCGGTAAGCCGCACGCAAGAAGCAGCGCAGCTTCGCGACCGCCGTCGCCTTCGACGTGTCCGCCATGTCTGCGGGAAGTCCCTCGGTCTTGAAAGTCTCCAACAGGTCCACCGTTAGGTTGCCCATATAGAATGCATTTCGGGCCTCGCAGAAATTCCGCAATCGGTCGAGGAGTAACCGGTGCTGCCCGATGGTTTTCTCTCCCAGTTCATGCCGCCGCGATGGGAGGTACTTGTCAGCGCATTCTGCGACGTGGACCGTGAACAACGCCAGCTTTAGCCTGCTTCACGAAGTGGGCGGTGCACGCCGCCCGCATCCGGTCGGCTGCCTGGGCGCTGCGTCTCCACTTGGCAACCTCCCGACGATCCAAATCTGGCACTCACACCCCATCCAGAAGCGGCGCTTCGGCAGTGGTATCCGGCTGCGATGAACGCTGCAACTTGGGGGATGCTGGTCGGATGAAGAGTTCGAGTCCACGCCGGGGTCATTGTCGGGTGGGGCCAATCGAGAAGCAAGGCCTGAAACGCCCGTAATGAAATCAATCAGATAGCGTGAAGTCGAGAAGTTTCAGGTTGGCTCCCCCAAAAACCATGGTTTCCAACCACCTCTCCGCCAAAAACGCACCCCTCGCAGCCTCAGTTCAACGGATTGGCCAGAACGGCGTGCTGGCGCAACCAGGTATCGAGTTCCTTGAACCGCAGAGTCCCCATTTCATACAGACCAACGAGAAAAGAGAAAGCCTCCATATCGTCGAACTCCAGCCGATATCCATTCACCCTCAGGAACGCTGCCATTGTTGTCACCGCGACGCGTTTGTTGCCGTCCACAAATGGATGATTCTGGGATAGGCTTTCCCAAAGCGCGGCGGCTTCTTGAATGAGGTCAGTGTAATAGCCGCTTTGCGGTCTTGCCAAGGCGGATGCAAGAGCGCCACGATCTCGGATGCCGAGGGCCCCGCCAAATCTGGCGATCAATTGAGCGTGAACAGCGATCACCTCTCCCACGGTCGGGTAGGAGGTCACTGTGCAAGCCGACGGAGCAGTTCCGGGTGTTGGTTGATGAACTCGTCAACAGCCGCGAGAAACAGTGATGACGGAGGTGATTCCTTGCGCTTCAGGAACTCGACGAATTGCCTGACGGACTCCTGTTCCTCCGGCGTTAATGAACTGATGACATCGGCAAGGTTCTCGGCGGCCATAGCTGCCTCCATTCGCAGTATAACCCCGGCGAAACGTGGCTCGCATTCGCAATGGGTATCACTCGGTAGCAACAGATGGCAACGGATAGCACTGCATAGCAGTGGCTCCCCAGTCTGGACACGTTTCGAACTCTTGGGGCTCAGTTGATTCTCTGATCGAACCCTCAGACGTCTGTTGTTTTTCAGTTCGATTCGAGCGCACCGCCGACACTTGGCCACGGTGGGCACCCAGTCTGGACACGTCTCGAACTCGGCACGGGAGCGCAAGCTAACCTCCCGATAGCGCGTATTCCGGCCGGAACAGCAGATCCGCGAGATGGCGACTTGGGGTTCAGGATGCAGTGCTCGCCGGATTTGTTCGCGGAAACCACAAAGGCCGGCGACGGATTTACTTCGCCGCGGGTTTGCATCTGGGATTGGCGATTTCGACCCTGCGGTTCCTCATCCGGCCTTCGTCGGAGTTGTTGTCAGCGACGGGTTGGGTTTTGCCGTAGCCCTTAGCGGTCAGGCGGGCGGCGGCGACTCCGTGCTGTGTCAGCCAGGTCATGACTGAACGAGCGCGAGCTTCGGACAGAGTCTGATTGTAGTCAGCAGAAGTTGGGATACCCTAAAGTTCATGATCCCCAAAACTCGAATGGCCACAGTGGTCGCCGGTTTGACGGCCTTGTTGCTGATCGCCCCGCGCGGTTGGGCAGGGCAAACGTTCGCGCTGGATTCCACAAAAGGCTTGCAGCCGCACAAAGTGACAGTAGAGACGGTGACTTACCTAAGCCGCAAAGCGGCCCGGGTGATGCCGCTGCCGGAGGAGGACGCGGCGTGGGTGGCGGCCCGGATGACAGGCGAAGGCGGTGGAATCGTGGTTCTCCCAGACACTACGTTTCATGACGGCACGATTGAGGTGGATCTCGCGGGCAAGCCCCGCGCCGGAGCCCCCGCCGAAGCCCGCGGGTTTGTGGGCGTGGCCTTCCGGGTGACAGGAGACGCATCAAAATATGAATGCTTCTATATTCGCCCCACAAACGGTCGTGCCGACGACCAGGTGCGGCGGAATCACTCGGCGCAGTACATCTCGATTCCGGATTACGAGTGGCTCAGGTTGCGAAAAGAGTCGCCAGGACAGTACGAGTCGTATGTGGATCTGGTGCCAGGCGAGTGGACCAAGATCAAGGTAAAAGTAAGCGGCGCTCAGGCGCGACTCTACGTCAATGGTTCTCCACAGCCCGTGCTGGTAGTGAACGATCTCAAACTCGGGGACAGCAAAGGTGCCGTGGCATTGTGGATCGGGGGGGGAACCGAGGCGTACTTCACCAATCTGCGGCTATCGGAGTGACGCTTTTCTCTGTCTCGAAGCAACCTGTAGTTGCGGGAGGCGGACAGCGAGTTCGAGTGTTGAACTGGGGTTGCTTGTAAAGCGCAGATTTGAGGCTCTTGATCAAAAACGGGGGCAGACGCTAATCCCGGGATTGGTAAAACAATCTTGGGAGATAACGTTTTGACCGAATCCGCGATGATTTTGGGCCTGCCCGATCTCCAGATTACCGACATTCA
>JBAVEN010000109.1:0-22693 GCA_049587755.1 Bryobacteraceae bacterium
GGCAGGTTGATTTCCGTCTCCATAATGGTGGAGAGCTCCATCTTGGCCTTTTCCGCCGCTTCCTTCAGACGTTGGCGGGTGGCCAGCGTCTCGGGAAGCTAACCTAGCCTCTACCGATGGGTGCCCCGGTGCCTCGCAATCGGGCACCTGGGAGACCACGAACCTCAACGGGCCGGGAGCGGACCACCTTGATCAGCATCGGTGCTCGAAAACGCACTAGGCTCCGCGAATAGCATCGAGCTTCAGGCGGGCGGTGCGGCGCATGGCTCCCGCGCGGTTCCCATGCGAATCTCCGAGGCGTTAAGTCGGCGAATGCACTTGCGTCGATCGAATCGCGCCGCCCTCGCTGCGCGAATACCGCAGAGAGCGAAACCGCGCGAGCGCCGCCGCGCGCCGCTCGACGAATCCAACGTCCACGGACTCGAACGCGCACTTGCGCCCCGGATCAAAACGCAGCAAACGGGGCAGCCGCCCAGCGGAGCAAAGCTGAAACCGCGCTGGTACAATTCGGACCTGGTCTACGTCTTCCTTCTCGGGTTCTGTACCGGGCTTCTTCTGGCCCTTTTCGATTTCCGCCAACACGGCAGTCTCCAAAATGTTCTCCTCTCTGTGGCCGTAAACCACCAATTCCATGAACGCTCTTTGGGGGCCCACCGGCAAGCGAAATCCACGCCGGATCGGCGAGATTTCTGCGGGCAAATGCTGCAAAAGCTCGCTGCGCAGAAGCCGCCGTTGGTGAGATACGTGAAGCACCACGGTGCTTGTTTGACTGCCGCGGGAAAGATGCGCGCTTTGGAGGTGCTTCGCCACCACCGGTTGCTGGAGCGTTACCTCCATGATTTCCTCGACTACTCTTGGGACGAGGTTCACGACGAGGCAGAACGGCTGGAGCACTTCATCTCGGAGCGGTTTGAAGACCGGATCGCCGCCAAGTTGGGAGACCCGGAAACCGATCCGCACGGGCACCCGATCCCTGAGCGCGGCGGCGCACTTCCAATTCGCTCCGAGGTGCTGTTATCGAACTGGGCGTGTGGGGTCCCTGCCGTTATCAGCAGCGTGTCCGACCGCGATCCCGTGGCGTTGCGCGAGATGACCCGGCTCGGATTGAAGCCGGGAGTGGCAATCGTGGTCGAACCCGGCCCCCGCAGCGCCTCTCTGCGCGTTCGAGTGGCCAACTGTTCCGATTCGGTGCGCTTGAGTCAGACGCTCAGCTCCAGAATCTCGGTGGTTGCCGCTGAAAATCACCGCAATTGGTCACGTGCGAACGTCGGTCCGCACAACGAAAGCCATTCATGATCGAAAACTGCTCACTCGCTAGGGAAAACCTGACGAACAACCGGGGAGAATGCCAACGGGCTCAATCAGGCCGCCAGCGGGAGAAGGATGGCGGTGCCGATGACCCTTATCTGAAGTGTTTTCCAATTTCGCGCCGATCAGCCAGTTGAACGCGCGCTTGTTCGAGTGCATAGAGCGGCTTATCTCCGACCGGGTCTCCCGCCAACATTAGCAGCTCTCCCGAGACCCATACCAAGGCACGATGGGAAAACTGCACTCGCGAGTCATCCCGTAGATGAACCGTAATCATCTGGTCCCCAAAACGGTGTGCTGGATGGATTGGATTCCCTGCTTCAGGAAGGAGAGTGAACTCTTGCACCCGCTGGCCTTCTTCCTGAGTCTGCCTGCTCTCCATCATGTAGCCGAGGACCTCGACCGCTGCGCCGGTGGCAACTGCCGATCCAGCATCCAGCGCGTGACGCTGATCTCGGAGTAGGCTCTCCCAGCCCAAAAGAGAAAAGCTTGCAGTATGATTCGTGATGGGAGTAAGTTCGTTAAGGTCCGGCTGACTCCTGAGTGCGATCACGGCGACGGTCCCTCCCCCTGGAATCATCGCAAGGGCAACTATCAAGGCGAGCGTTCGAACTTCATGGGCTCGTGAAATGGCGACGTGTTTCTTCCTGCCGATTCCAACGCGCACGGTATAAAGCTTACGCGATTGGAGCTCTTCCGCCGAACAATTTCCGACAGGCGGGCTATGATGGGCGATGAGCGACCGAATCGCGCCGATCAGCGGAATGCAGATGGTTGCAGCTTGCCTGCTTAACGATAGTGCGTTATCATTATTGACTGGTTGCGGAGCCGCGAGCGCTTTCCGTGAGGCATGACGTCCCCATGTTGGTTATACTCTTAACGTTCTGCATAACGACCGGAATCGCGATCGTCTCCACTTACTCGGCCAAACATGCGGATCTGCAGCGCCGCGCCCAGCCGTGGATCGGTGGGTTGCTCGTGGGCATTGTGGTGTTCTGGATAGTCCCTGAGATGGCTGGAGAGCAGGGGTGGATCGTTGCTGTGTTCGGCATCTCGGCGACTGTCTTATGTCTTGCGGCGATCGACCGATATATCTTTCCAATCTGCCCCTTTTGTGCAGCGGGCATGCACAGTCACGGGCCAGCTGACCAAATGGGCCACGGTCACCATGTTTCGGCCTTCGGTTGGCCGTTGCTGGTCGCTGGCTGCATTCACTGTTTCGTGGACGGGTGGACAATCGCGTTATCGCAGGTGGCTTCCGCGTCGCACGCCTCACTCGCGCTGTCCTGGGGAGCCTTCGCGCATAAGATCCCGGAGTCGGTCGCGATTGGCTTTCTGGCAGTTCGGTTAACATCCAGCCGGCGCGCGGCGATCGCGGTTGTCCTTCTGGTCCAGATGGCAATGCTGGCGGGCGCCATTTTCTCTCTTTCAACAGGTGGCCTCGAGAACAGACTCAATCTGCTGGGCGTGCCCGCTTGCGCATGTTTGCTGTTCTTCGGGCTCTTGGCGCTTCGGGAAGAATCGCGCCTGTATGGACGTCTTCGAGCTATTCGCGTGGCGTCTTTGGCCATGGCCCTTTGTGGAACAACAGCTCTGGCTTTGCAGTACGTTTCGTCTTGACCGTGTGGCTTGAGACGCTTTTCGATAGCTCGATATCATTAATAACAGAGATGCTGGAGAAAGATCGGCGGAAGACGCGGCAACGGGCAGCGATTCGTGAGGCATTCGAACGCTGTGCCCGCCCGCTGTCTCCTCAGCAGGTGTTGGATGCGGCGCAGGCCGAGGCGGAAGGTCTCGGCATCGCGACTGTTTACCGCAACATTAAAGGCCTTCGGGAAGAAGGCTGGCTTTCCGCCGTGGCTCTTCCGGCCGGAGTCACCGTCTACGAGCGAGCCGGGAAGCCGCACCACCACCATTTTCATTGCGACCAATGCAGCCGCGTGTTCGAGCTGACCGGCTGTATTCCGAACATTAACCGCCTTGCGGGCCGCCGTTTTTCGGTTCGCTGCCATGAACTTGTTCTTTACGGCTTGTGCGCGGACTGCATGGCGCGTTGAGCCCCTATTGCCTCCAAGGGGTGTTACCGAATCGAAATCAGCAGGCCGACGCTGACGCCGATCACCCGATCGTGGCTGCGCCCAAACGTGTAATCGTATGCCGGCTCGACATACCAACCGAACCTGCGCGTCGGCGACGGCCAAAACATAAAGTCCAGTGCGATTTCGCCGGCTACTGAATTGGTGGTGATGCCGTTCTCCCTGATGTGAATCCACTCGGGCCCGACGCCGAACATGAATTCTACTTTCTTGGAGAGGGTCCAGGGTTTCTTGAACAAAAGGTCCGTATCCCACTCTGTCGAGCGATGACTGAAGGTTGGTGTAAGACCGAACTCCAGTTCCAGCCAGTTCTCGATAGGTGTCACTTCCGCCGCCACGGTGGGGCTGAGACTCCATCCGCCCCCGCTGAGACTGCGGGCAGGTTCGGCCCCCAATTCGAGGATTGCGGCCGCCTCCTTTTCTGGCGGTTGCAAGGCACCCGGCGAATCGGGTCGAACCTGTGAATCGGCCGCGGCGACTTCGGCCCTCTCTTGTGGTTCCAGATCATGAGCGGCGCGCATGCCGTTGCCGCCCGTTGATCCGGATTGTACTTCGGCCTGCTTGCCAACCCGTTGAACCTGAGCGACAGGCTGACAAAGTTTCGCATCCTGCCGGTTGCAATCCAGGCCTGTCCTCGCGAGTTCGCCTGATTTAACAGACCCATTCTCTTGCGCACTTGCCGCATGAAGCGCTACAAGCACGGCGATGCAGAGAGGCGCGACACACATCCACTTCATGCGTTACATTCCCAAGGCAGCCCATTCGAGAGCGTCATAGGCCTTGTTCCTTTTCAGGGCAAGAGACTCGCGCCCTTCGAACTGGAACTTAGGGGACAGCAGATCCTGCACGGTGTATTTGGATTTTCCGACGCCGGAGGAGCTGTGCGCGGCAGTATTGGCGAAGATATGGTAGAGTTCGTGCGCGAGAACGCGGCCGAGGGCGCGGCCATAAACCTTTTCGCGGTCTTCGGCGGGCATGGTGAGGAGCTGTTTCTGGGTGAAGCCGCGGATGCGCTGGCAATCGACCTCAGCGAAAGGAAGGATGACGCCGTTACTAACGTGGGTCCAGCCGAGCGGGCCGGGATTGGAGGCGTGCGGGGTGAGGCCGGCGATGTCGCACCTGCCTTTGAAAGTGACGATCGCCAACTCCACCGGGGCAGCGTCGCCGCGCTCCCCGGACAGGTCCTGCCAGGTGAACCGGAGGCCGGTGGGCGCGAAGATGGAATTGAGCTCGTTTTGGATGGCATCGACGACCACACGCGGCGGCTCCTGCTGAAACGTTGTGTACAGAGTTATGGGCGCCAGAGGGGTTTCCTGGTGTTCCCCGAATGCCGGCAGGGCCGCCAGCACCAGGCACAGAAACGCCGCTTTCATAGTTAGGACCAAGGACTACATATTGAACTTTCTCCGCGATTACGATCCAATTCCACGACCATTCTCCGGGTCGAAAATCGAACTAGAACGCGACGCCCAACTCGGCCCGGAACGCCCGCGGCGACACGAAGTGCGTCCCCGAGCAGGTGGACAGGAAGTTGTACACCGCCAGTTTATTGGTGATGTTGAACGCCGAGAGCCGTAATGTCCAGCGTACGCGTTCGGTATGGAACAGGTTGTCGGTTCCGACCGCCGTATTGAAAAGATTGCGTGGACTGACGCGCGCCGGATTCAAGTCGTCGTTTTCGGTTCCGGGCGCCGGGATCTTCACCAATTTGGCTCCCCAGTTAGGCCAAGGGGCATTGCAGGTGGTGATCGCATTGTTGATAGTGGCCACCTGGCTGCCGCAATAGAAGCCGATCTGGGCCTGCTGGTCAGCGGTCAGTGCGAGAGCGCTGGCCAGGTCCGGAATGGCGCTGGCCACGATGCCGCTGTCGTAACGCCAAATGAACGATACCCACGGGCCGTTCTTCCAGGGCTGATACTGTACGTTCGAGGTGCTCTGGAACGCCTGATCGTGATCGATTCGCACGACATAGTCGTTTGGAAGAGCGGTGTCATTGAAGATCAGTCCGCCGTTCTCCGGGCCGAAGACACGCGACCGCGTGTGCCCAAACTGCGTGTAGGCGGTCAGTCCTTTGTATTGCCGAAGCAACAGCTTGGACGAGAAGCCATCCATCTTGGAATGGTCCCATTCGATCGGGAAGAAGATCGCGGTGGTGAAGAGAGTGTCCAGGTCAAACGCGTTGCGCGTGTACTTCCAGAAATAGTCGCCTTCAAACACGAAATGCGAACCCAAATTCTGTTCCAGGCCGGCGTTGTACATGTTGCGAATTCCCGGCTGGAGAGGAATGCTGCCTTGGGCTCCGAAGACGTTCGCCGCCAGGCCGCCCGCTCCGGTGGCGCTGGAGAGCACCAGATTCTCATTGAGCGGAGTCTCGTAGGAGTGCGAATAGCCTATTCGCAACACCGTCTTGGTCGGCGCGATCAGGTAGGACAAACCCGCTCGGGGCTCCGGTTGCGTGCCTTTGGCGATGCCGTCGTAGCGGTCCCACCGGAACCCCAGGCTGAGTGTCAACTTGCCGAAGTTAATGCTGTCCTGTCCATAGAACGCCTGCTCCCGGATGTCGGCATGACCGTAATACCGGAACAGGGAGCCGCCCCGTGTGAGGTCATAAGGCACCAGCCCCGGCGAGAGGCTCGGATTGACCTGATAGCCGGCGGCCTGGCACTGGTCCGGATTGATCAAGCTCGGATTCAGCACGGCATCGCCACTGGCGTCGAGACATACGGGGTTGAAGGTCGGATCGGTCAGCCCGAGGGTGAATTTCTCCGTCAGGATGGTGTCCTGGATCTGCACCCCGAACTTGGCATTGTGGCGGCCGTGCAGATAGTTGAGATCGGTCTTTATGCCGAGGTTAGTCAAGCTCCTGGTCTGGCTCATCGTGGCCGGCTGGTCGGCAAAGGGATTGTCGCTCGGGTAATAGTTGACCAAATCCCGCCGCACGAACACATTCGAGGCCAGCGTGGTACCGGGATTGAATATATGCACCCAACCGGGGCCAATGTTGAAAGTGCGCACCATCTGCTTCTGATCCTGTCCGGAGGCCACCTGATCGTATTGATTGGCAACCTGAAACCAGGTGCGTGCGGCCAGTGCGTCCAAATGGAGCATATTAGAAGTATCCGGTTGATAGTCCGACCGTGAGAACACGTTCATGTTGTTGCCGATATCGTGGAAGGGAGTGCGTTCGGGGGAATCCAGGAAACGGCCCGATCGGGAGGTGTTGATGGCAAAGAACTGGCCCAATTTCGCGCTGCCAAAACCGACGTCGGCTTTCTGATTGACGGTCCCGAAAGACCCGTACTCGACGGCAAAATCGCCGTGCGGTTTCTGGCCGAGGCCCGAGCGCGTTACGGCAGTCACCACCAGCGACGTCTTGTCGCCGTACTCGGCCGGCGTGCCTCCATAGACCGCTTCGATGGATTCAATCGCATTCGCGGGAATCTGCGTGGAAAAGAGGCTCCCCTGCTGATCGGTGATGGGTTGGTTATCGACCGAAAGGGCCATCTGGGCGTGATCGCCGAGCGAATGAAAGAAGCCATCCGAATCCGCCACAACGGCAGGCGTCGAAAGCGTGATGATGTCGCTGAGCCCGGTGGCGACCGAGGCTGTCGGCATTTTGGAAAACAGTTCGCGATCCGCATCCACGTGTGCGGTAGGCGTGGTCTCCAGCAGCTCCGCCTCAGAAGACACGGCGACCGTTTCGTGCTGCGCCGCCAGCGGCAGGCTGATTTCGAGGCTTACCGGAACTGCGCTCCGGACCGCGACATCATGGTGGTAGTGCTGAAACCCGGAAGCGTCGATTTCGAAATGGTAGACGTTCGGGGGGATATTGGTGAACGAAAACTGGCCGGAAGCCGAGGTCTTGGTTTCCTGTCGATACAGAGTCAGGTCGTTGGACAGAGTCACCACCGCGCCGGCGAGGACAGCGCCGCTTGGATCGGTGACCTTTCCCTGTAGGGTGCCCGCCGTGCCCATGGACTGGCCATACATCGATCCTGCCACGCAGAACAGAAACACTAGGAAATATCGCATATTTTTGGAACCTAATATCCTATTATGGCTTTGCGCAAATTGCTTCCCTCACCTTTTCTCGTGAACGGGCTTATCGCCGTAATAAGCGGGCCATAGACTCTGGGGAACGGGAGGCCCTGGAACAAGGCGGGTGTATCTTGCCGCGGGTTGGACTGGCTTGCACTCGAGGGAGCGAAACGCGGTTTGGCGTCAGTAACCGGACCTGTGCAGCACAGCGACGACACCTACGGCGATCATGCAGTAGACGCCAAACAGATACCACCGGCCGCCTTCAAGCCACTGGCTGAGCCACTTCAACGCGACCAGACCAGCCAGAAAGGCAAAGACTGCTCCAAGGAGGCTAGGAGTGACGGCGGAAAGCAAATTGCTCGCTCCATTGGTTGACTCAACGTGCACGAGCCTGATGGTTTCACGGGCGACCACTGCCGGCGTGAGCACGACCGCGAGCGCAAAACCGAACGCCTCCGCACGGGACTTTGAAACACCAGACAACATGGCCACAGAAATGGTTGCGCCTGAACGGGAAAACCTCTGAACGGGAGACAGAGGGCTTGCACAACGCCGATGAGGCAAGCTTGGCGGGAATTCACCTCCGAAGGTTCCGTCGTCGATCGGGCCGCGGTCCGCTTGGCTAGTACACCGGCAACCAGTATGAGCACGCCGGCTAGCGCCAGGACCGGAGCGATAAGTTCCAGGTGGCTAAACAGATCTTCGATCTGCGCGGCCTTCACATTGTGGAGTGTGGCCCTTCCAACGACCTTGATGATGGTTTCGCCGACCGCAGGCTACGACAACGTGCGCCGAACTCGACACGGGCAACAATTCCGTCAACCCCTGCACGATGGCAAGGACGATGACTTGCAGCAGAGACATGCGTTGAGTCTATCAACGTCAGATCGATCGTCGCAGCGTTCGATCAGTCCATCGAGCGGATCGAGGAGCCGCGGGCCGCGGCGCCGCCCCCACGACCCAAGAGCTTCGAACGTGCCGATCCTCTGAAGGTAGTCGGCGCGTGCTTCGAGGCAGGATACGTCTCTCGCTTCAGAAATGGAAGGCCAGCGTTGCCGTGATCGTGCGCGGAGTGACGTAGTGAGTGCCGCTGAAGGTCGACAGAAAATTGTACAGGGCTTCCTTATTGGTCAGATTCACGACCGTCAAACGGGCGCTCCACTTATATCTGTCGCCGCCGAAGATGTTATCGTGGCCGATGGCGAGGTCGAACAGGCTCCGCGGCGCGATGCGCGGCGGGTTGTGGTCGTCGTTCTCGGTGCCGGCTGCGGGAATTTGGACCAGGCGGGACCCGTACTCTGCCGCGGGGCATAGTCCGGTTGGGCTGATCGGCGTGGTGGGAGTTGCATAAACGCTGCCGCAGTAGAGTCCCGCCTGATACTGTTGATCCGGCGTTAGGCCGGACACATCCACGATGCTATCCGTCCCGTTGGGTCCGTTCGCGCAATTGCCCCCCGCGCACGGCACCGGCCCGGCGACCAGCCCGCTGTCGTAGCGCCAGTTGAAGCCGAGCCACGGCCCTTTCTTCCACGGCTGGTATTGCAGGTGAGTGGTTTGGTTGAAGTTCTCGTCGTGGTCGATACGGAATACTTCGCTGCCGACCGGTGCGGCGCCAATCCCGCTGACCTGCGGCTCGAAGAAGCGCGCCGCCACGTGAGACATTACGATGAACGCCGACAGACCGTGATAATTAGGCATGCTGCCGCGGATGGCGTACCCGGGGATCTTCGAGTTGTTCCACTCAATGGGGAAGGTGATCGGCGTATCGCCCAGCACGCTGAAATCGTACGCCTTGTGCGTATATTTCCAGATGTACTCGCCGTCTAGCACGAAGAAACGGCCGAAGGCCTGTTGGACGCCGACATGGAACTCGTTTCGCCAGCCCGGACTCAGGGGAGTGGTCGATACACACGGGCTAATGGTGCTCGCCATAATCGCGCTAATAACGGGGTTAGTGCATCCCTCACTGGAAAGGACCAGGTTCTCGTTAAACGGCGTCTCGAGTGTGCGGGCATAGGAAACGCGCAGCACGGTATTGGTGGCCTTGAGGTTGTAAGCGATGCCGAGCCGCGGCTCCGGTTGAGTGGCGGAGCTAATGCCGTCATAAACATCGAACCGAAAGCCCAGGTTAAAATTCCACGGCCCCTTGGTGATGGAGTCCTCCGCGAACAGGGCCAGCTCCCTGATATTGGCGTGTCCATAGTAGTTGTAAAGCCCGCTGGTGGAATTGGGGCAACCATCGGAGGCGGGCAACGGACCCGTCCGTGTCAGGTCGTAACAACCGAGCAGAGGAATGAAGTTAGGATTCGGCTGAAGCGCGCCTGTGCATCCCGCCGGATCCGTCAGCAACGGGTTCGTGTTGGGGCTTCCGTCCGCATTCAGACACGGAGCGTTGTTTGTCGGATCGACGATACCGATATTGTCCTTCTCGGTGAGGATCGTGTCCATGTAATCGGCTCCGATCTTGAGGTTGTGCACGCCCTTGGCGTAGGATACGTTCGCGCGCAAGCCGAGATTGGTGAGCGTCCGATTCTGACCAACGGTCTGGAGCTGCAGATCGGGAGTAAGGTCGGCAAACGGATCGCGGCTCGGATAGTAATTAAATTGATCCTGCCGCGCGAAGGCGCCAAACGTGAGTACGGTGTGCGGATTGAGCAGCCGCGTCCAGGCGGGCGCAATATTGAATGTGCGGATCTGGGAACGCTGATCCTGGGAACCAACCACCTGGCCATTCGGGCCGAGGCCGCCATTGTCGACCACCAGCCCGGACCATGCGGTTGCGTTTTGTGCGTCGAAAGAATTCGGCGTCTGGAACCACGAACGGGTGAAGCCGAAGTTCAGGTTGAGGGTGTCCGCCTGGGAAGGCTTGAGATCGACTCGATCGAAGAAGTTCTCTTCATTGCCGTGATCGTGCATGACGGTGCTCTCCGGCCCATCCAGAAACCGGCCGCTGTCGAGGCCGTTGGCGGCGATGAAGTTCCCCCAAGAGTTACCGCCGTAAGCGAGATTGAAGCCACCACCGCCGGTTCCGAAGCTGCCATACGAGGCATCGATCTCGCCGTGCGGCTGCGTAACGCCCATGCCGGAGCGGGTAGTCACCACGATCACCACGCTGGTCTTGTCGCCGAACTCGGCTGGGGGGGCGCCTTCGATCACCTCCATCGACTGCACGGAATCGAGTGGGATCTGGTTAGAGAAGACCTTACTCTGTTGGTCGGTGATGGGCTGGTCATCGACCGAGAAGGAGTTTTCAGCGTGATCGCCGAGCCCATGAAACAGACCGTTTGAATCGGCGGCGATGCCGGGGACGCTAAGCGTCACCAGTGAGCTGACCGATGACGACTGGCTTTCGAGCGGCAATGTGGCGAACAGACCCCGATCGACATCGGTGTGCGTGGTCGGGACAGTTTCCAGCAGATCTTGGGAACTTTCGACGTTCACGGTGGTCTTCGAGGTTCCGAGCCGCAGGTTGATCATCAGCTCCGTCGGAACCACCGTGCGAACATTGACGTCCTCGACTCCCATCTGGAAGCCAGCAGCGCTCGCGGACAGGTGATAGTTGTTGAACGGGAGATTGTCGAACTCGAAGCTCCCTTTGTCGTTCGTGGTTGCGGCGCGGCTGTAGTGGGATACCGGGTTCTCGATTTCCACCACCGCTCCTTTGATCGCCGCGCCGGAAGGATCGAGAAGCGACCCGCGGACAGTCCCGGAACTGCCGCTGCTCGACTGCGCATAGCTCAAGACGCCGGAAGCACATCCCAGCGCCAGCAAGACCACAGCACCGCATCCATATCTCGTCACGTGTCTTCTCCCCCTCCGTGTTTTCTATATTGTCCTCGCGCTGAGGGGTCGGAACCTAGCAATACTTAGCCGGCGGGCGGTTCAATGCGACCAATGAACTGCTTTTCCGAATGAACGGAACCCTGACGGAAGCCCGGGCGCGGGCGAAAACCCGCCTCGAGAGATCATCCGCTCAGAAGCCGACGCACACCGTGCGCACGGCGCTTGCTCGCGATGAACTCCTGATCATTGTTCAGCGTGATGAGCCAGCGTTGGCTGCTGAGGGCGCTCATTTTGCGGACGTGATCGACGTTGATCAGCGCGTTCCGGTGGATGCGCTGGAAGGTGCAACGACCTAGCCGCTGCTCGATGACCTTCAGCGACTGAGTGGCCCGGTACTTCTTCTGGGCGGTGGTGATCCACACCAGCTCGCCATCAGCCTGAAATGCGAAAATCTCACCCGCGTCGAGCAGAAAGTACTCTTCGCCGACTTTGCCGACGATTTTCCGTGGAAGTGGCGCCGACGCGGGCGCCGCGATCTCCTGAAGCTGCGCCAGCCGCTCCACAGCCTGGCGCTCGCTGACGCCCCTGGCCCGCTCGACAGCTTGGCGCAATCGCTCCTGCGCGACGGGCTTGAGCAGGTAGTCGATAGCGCCGGCCTCGAACGCCTGGACCGCATAACTGTCATAGGCGGTGACAATCACGATCACGGGCATGTGGGACCCGCGCCGGATACCGCTCACAACTTCAAACCCGCCCATAACCGGCATCTGAAGATCGAGGAGCACGAGATCGGGCCCGTGTCTGGCGATCTCGTCGAGCGCTTTTGCGCCGTTGTCGGCCTCGCCCATCACTTCCACGCCGTCGATCAGTTCCAGTTCTTCGCGCAGCACCTGACGCGCGATCGGCTCGTCGTCGACGATTAGCGTTCTTAAGGGCATTGCGCAGCGCCGGGGCTCAGGTCATTTTAGAACTCGGAAAGCACTCAATCCTACCGTTTTCCCATGAGCGGCTGAGGAGATGTGGTAACAGGACTTAGAATGCCAGCGGACGGCAACCGACCACCGCGCGGATCGAGATCGTACCCCAGAATCAGGTGGCCCCCGGTCCACTTTCCCTTCTTGCGGGCGGCGACCTGTTTATCGCGCGTGCGCTCCGAAATGATCTCCCGCTCGAACTGAGCGAACGAGAGCAGGACGTTCAACATTAGCCTGCCCAGCGAGGTGGTCGTGTTGAACTGCTGCGTCACCGAGACGAAGCTGACGCCCTGCTTGTCAAACACGTCCATGATCTTGGCGAAATCGCGGATGGACCTGCTTAGCCGGTCCACTTTATACACGATGACGCAGTCCACATTGCCGGGCCGGATGTCTCTTAAGGTCTCCCGCGCGCCCACCGTGCCTCTAGCGCTCGCGCCGCGTTCTCCAGATCCATTGCGCGCTGCGTGTCCCCGTGCCGTCTCGCATTTTCGGCCTGACCACGTTTGACCTTTGCGCAGATGTGCCCGTCCATCGCGAAGTAGTGATTCACCATGTAATCCGCATCCACCTTTGGGTATTTCGTGAAATGCCAGCGCTCACGATGTGCCAGGGCCTCACTCCAGACCAGAAGCCCCAGAAACTTGCCGGATTCGTCATGTGCCGTCTGCGCATCAGTGGACGCCCGTTCAAGCGCGTCGTATAACGGCCCGAATTCCTGGCGCCAAGAATTCGGCGCCTCGCACGCAATCCAGGCAGCCGTGAACTGGGTGTGACTGTCAAGGTACTGTCGAATCTCGTTGCGTATACCAGCCTCCGCATCAGGGTCGTAATCTCGCAATATGTGCAGATACGCGTTCAACAGATCCTCACGCGCTTGTTCCGTGACCGGGATACACCCACCTTCAATTGTGAAGCGTACCAACATGCCGCCAACTCCTTTTCAGCCGGTTCGAAAACTGAATTTTCATTTTAGCGCCCGCCTGGCGTTTGCCAGTTCCAGTGCCCGGCGTGCTGCGAGGGCTAAAAGCCGCTCCATCTCTCCATACCTTCACGTTCGGGATATTCAGGAAATCCGAGACCATTGAGCGTCCTGGACCAGTCGTCTTCGGGAATATCGGAAAGACAACGCCATTCTTTGTCGCTACCGTCCGGTGCTGGTCCGATTCTCTTGCACGCCGTCTCCAACGCTCCAACTTTGGCGGCCTCTTCTGTCAAGGCCGTAAACCTTTCCCATACGTGACCCGGTCTCACAGACTCATTAGGGGTTTGCAGTTGCCAACAGCCAGCATAGACTGATCCGACCCAAAGTTGCGGCCCAATCTGCTCCACTCTCAGCTGAAGGGCACCGTAATGTCGCAGAAACTTCGCTCTATCAGGGCGCCCTTTCCATTCCAATAATCGGAAGTATTCTTCGATTCGGCCAACTTCTTCAGCAGCACTTAGCTGGGCGGATTCACGGCGGTACGCCATCGCTCGACTTATCGCCATGCGTTTCGAGGCTTCAAGGCCATCGGCCAGGGGTTCGGATCTCTCCTGGCCTATGGCTGGGTCGATCAACAAAGCGGCCCACTGCCCATTGTCGCGCTCCGACACGACCAGCTTGAGTGCTTCGCATCCGGGCCGTTTAGGAAGAATGGCCTGGAAACATCGGCGTGTAGTCATAATTCCAAAGTATATCTGTTCCTTTTCACTGTGGTAATTTGACAGACCCGCGATGGTCGTTAACGGCCGTAGACCGTGCGAGGGCGGTCGCATGGTTCCGTAATAAGGTTACCTGGCACTCACCTCCGCAAATGCAGAGGGTCGTGTGCGGTCAAAGCAGCTATTTGCGGGCCTGCCACGAGAACGCAGCCGGATGGCCCGGCGCGGATACTCCTGGCCGTGATCGCGGGTCACCCCGACGCTGTGAAAGACACTCACCAAAAGGCAGGGTAACGCAACAATGGGTTGGCGCGGATGTTTCACCTTATCGCCCCTCCACATGGATTCATGGCACGCGGGTGTGGCGGCCCCTCCGGCTACTAGGCTAGGCGATCTGGCATTACAATGGAAGCCGTTAGAAACATTAGCAACCACGGCGACATGGGAAAGGGACGATTTACCTTGGCGCAGGACAGGGACTTTCTGGCGCACTTGGAGGACGACGGCAGGCGTCAACTGCTCCGAGACCATCTACTCTCTGTCTCGCAGGCAGCCGGCAGAATGTCTGAAAAAGTCGGGATTGGAGCAGCGGGCGCCGCGATTGGGCTGTTGCACGATTTGGGCAAGTACTCTCGGGATTTTCAGCAGTACCTGCGACGCATGGCGCTCGATCAGGATACAGAGCAACAGGGGCCAGGACGTGGGAAGATCGACCATTCCACCGCCGGAGCGCAGACAATTTGGCGACGTCTGAAGCGCAAGGGAAACCCGGAAGGGGTTGTGGGCGAAATCCTTTCCCTCTGTATCGCTTCTCATCATTCCGGCTTGATCGACTGCATTGCACCGGACGGCGCCGACAAGCTCTCCTGGCGGATGTGCAAAGCTGATCCCGAGGCTCACTACGGGGAGGCCTGGGCGAACGCAGAGCAGCTAGTGATCGAGCGGAATGCGGAACATCTGCGCGATCCAGACCTGTCCCGCGGTGTCCGCGATTTCATTGCAAGGCTCTGTCGGATTGATCGGAATGAGACCATCCTGCGATTCAAGGTCGGCCTCATGGTTCGATTTCTATTCAGCTGTCTGATCGATGCTGACCGGACGGACACCGCCGATTTCTCGAAACGCACCGCCGCGTCTCTGCGCCAACATGGCCGCTACGTCGAGTGGTCCATGTTGGCCGGACTGCTTGAGCGTGAACTGCGAGAATTCTCCGGCCACACCGAGGTCGACGAGCTTCGGAAGCGAGTCTCTGAATCCTGTTTGTCAGCCTCGGTCCGCCCGAAAGGGATCTTTAGCCTAACGGTTCCGACAGGCGGAGGCAAGACACTCGCCAGCCTGCGATTTGCCTTAAACCATGCGGCGAGATGGAAGATGGAGCGTGTTATCTATGTCAGTCCGTACACGTCCATCATCGACCAGAACGCCGATGTGGTTCGGAGCATCCTGGAACCCAGTGGCACCGAGTTCGCGACCGTTGTGCTGGAGCACCACTCGAATCTGACGCCGCTGAAACAGACATGGAGAAGCAAGGTCCTCTCCGAAAACTGGGATGCTCCCGTCGTCTTCACAACCGCAGTGCAACTCTTGGAGGCCCTCTTTGGGTCCGGCACGCGGGCGGTGAGGCGTATGCACCAGATGGCCAGCTCAGTTTTGATCTTCGATGAAATCCAGACGCTACCGGTCCGGTGTGTGCACCTGTTCAATAATTCAATGAACTTCCTTGTCGAGCAGTGCGGTAGCAGCGTCGTGCTCTGTACTGCGACCCAGCCCTTGCTGGACCAGGTTGATCCGGCCAAGGGCGCGATCCGCCTCGGCGAAAATGCGGAAATCATGCCAAATGTGGCGGATCTCTTCACAGGAATCCGGCGGTATGAGATCTATGATCGGCGCAAGGCAGGCACATGGGGGCATGCGGAGGTGGCGCAATTGGCAGTCTCAGAGACGCGTCGCGCCGGGAGTTGCCTGGTTGTTGTAAACACAAAGAGCGAGGCGCTTTCGGTTTTCAGAGCGTGCCGGGCCGTCGCGGGTGACCTTCCTCTCTATCACCTGAGCACCAGCATGTGCCCGGCTCACCGCTTGGAGATTCTGGAAGCGGTCAAAGAGCGTCTGGACCGTACTCCGGTCATCTGCGTGAGTACGCAGTTGATCGAGGCCGGCGTCGACATCGACTTCGGGTCGGTGATTCGCGCCCTTGCCGGGCTCGATTCCATAGCGCAGGCCGCCGGGCGCTGCAATCGTCACGGGAAGCGTGAGACGGGGCGAGTGCATGTCATCAATCTCGCTGGCGAGTTGCCGAAAGCCTTGCACGATATTCGAGCGGCGCAGGAGGCGGCGCAGCGCGTCCTAGACGAGAACGCCGGAATTGGCGAAGATCGGACAGTAGACCTGTGGAACCCTAGGTTCATTGAGCAGTATTTTCATTACTACTTCTTCGACCGGCGGAAGGAGATGGACTACCCGGTCAATGCCGATCAAGCGGAAAGAGACGACAATCTCTTGAACATGCTGGCAGAAAACAAGTTGGCCGTCGCTGCTTGCCCGGTTCCACCGCCCGTCTACTTGCGACAGGCCTTCATGACCGCAGCGGAGGCGTTCCAGTCGATTGACGCCAACACGCAAGGTGTAGTCGTTCCCTACGCGACCGAGGGGAAGGCTATCATCTCGGAACTGTGCTCAGCGCACGTGTTGGAAAAGCAGTTTGCACTCCTCAAGCGGGTACAGCGGTTCACGGTCAATGTCTTCCCGAACGTAATGGAAAGACTGCAACGAGTGCGGGCTGTGTACGAGGCTCAGGAAGGAACAGGAATTCTTTGCCTGGACGAGAAGTATTACAGCAGCCATTTTGGGCTGAGCGTTGAGGGCACGGAAGAAATGGAGCTTGAGAATGTATAGCACACCAAAGAATACGATCGAGTTTCGCGTTTGGGGCCGGTTCGCAATGTTCACCGATCCCCTCACGCGAGTCGGTGGGGAGAAATGCTCGTACCACGTGCCGACTTATGAGGCGCTGAAGGGCATCGCCAAATCGATCTACTGGAAGCCGACGTTGATCTGGGTGATCGATGTTGTGCGGGTAATGAAGCGGATCAGGACCCAAACGAAGGGAACAAAGCCGCTCAACTACGGCGGGGGCAATAGTCTCGCAATCTACACTTTTCTCACTGGCGACCCCGACCCAATCACAACTGTTCCTGGTGTTGAGTACCAGGTGAGGGCGCACTTCGAGTGGAATGAACATCGGCCGGAATTGACGAAGGACCGGATTGACGGCAAGCACTACCAGATCGCGCGACGTAGCCTGGAACTTGGCGGACGGCAAGATATCTTTCTCGGCACTCGCGATTGCCAGGGCTATGTGGAGCCGCGTGAGTTTGGCGCCGGAGTCGGCAACTACGACGGCAAAGGGGAACTGGGCTTCGGACTGATGTTTCACAGCTTTGACTATCCGGACGAGACCGGCGTCAACACGCTGCGAAGCAACTTCTGGTGTCCCCAGATGGTGGACGGCGTCATCAGATTTCCGCGCCCTGAAGAATGCCGGATGAAGAAAGAGGTCCGGGAGATGCTGCCGAAGAGTTTTGGCCTCGATCACAATCTTTGCAATGTAGTTGGCGAAGCTGAAGGACTGGAGGCCTGATTTGAGTTGGATCCAGAAGCTTTACGAGACTTACGAGCTATGTGCCAATGCGCCGCAATTCGAGAAGGAACCGCTATTGCCGGTGAGTCATACCGAACAACAGGCACACATCGAAATCATCCTCGACCAGACCGGGACCTTTCAGCGAGCGGCTGCGGTGGCCAAAGAGAACACCGTGTTTCCTGCAACGGAAGAATCGGCCGGGCGCACAAACAGGCCTGTACCACATCCGATCTGCGACAAGATCCAATACTGCGCGGCAGACTATAAGGTGTTTGGCGGCACGAAAGAGTGCTTCTTCGAGGATTACATTCGACAACTTCGGCAGTGGCAGACCCAATATCCGAACGCCAAAGTCGGTGCGGTACTGCGTTACGTCGAGAAGGGGAGCGTCGTCGCCGACCTGGTGCGGGCTGGAGTATTGCATTGCGGCCCGGACCATACATTGCTGACCGAGTGGGTTTCGGAGGCACCCACGCCCGAGATCTTCAAAATGCTTACAGCGAAGGAGAAGAAGCGCGACCAGGGCGATGCCTTCGTCAGGTGGCGTGTACAGGTGCCCGGAGATCCCGTATCCGCGGTATGGCTAGATCCCAGCGTTCGCGATTCCTGGATTCGATTTGTCGCTTCCCAGAGTGGGGAGCGCGGATTGTGTATGGTGACTGGTGAAACAGCCGCGCTGACGGTGAATCACCCAAAGAGGTTGAGGAACCCAGCCGACAAGGCGAAGTTGATTTCCTCGAATGATGATTCCGGGTACACCTTTCGGGGACGGTTTGGCTCCCCAGAGCAGGCCTGCGGTGTTGGATCTGCGGTTTCCCAGAAGGCACACAATGCACTACGCTGGCTGATTACGCGCCAAGGATATCAGAGCGGCGATCAGGTGTTTGTCGCGTGGGCGGTGAACGGCAAGCGCATCCCCGACCCGCTGGCGGACACGGCTCGCCTGCTTGAGGCCGCGGAAGTGGACGACACCCCTGAACAGGAAGCGTCGTACGAGGGCGATGCAGGACAGCACTATGCGCTGCGTCTCGGGAAGGCGATTTCCGGTTACCGGACCAAACTGGGAGACGCCGACGACGTTGTCGTCATGGGCCTTGATTCCGCCACGCCCGGGCGAATGGCTATTACGTACTACAGGGAAATGACAGGATCTGAGTTTCTGGAGCGTATAGTCGACTGGCATGCCAGTTGTTCCTGGTTCCAGAACTATTCCAGGGACAATCAGTTTGTGGGCGCTCCCGCACCCAGGGAGATCGCCGAGGCCGCCTATGGCAGGCGACTCGATGACAACCTTCGTAAATCGACGGTGGAGCGCCTGTTGCCCTGTATTGTCGATGGCCGCCCGCTGCCGCGCGATGTCGTGCGAGCTACCGTTCGCCGCGCCTGTAAGGCCAGCGGGATGAAGAAGAAGGAGAAGTGGGAATGGGAGAAGTGCCTTGGCATCGCTTGTGCGTTGGTTCGAGGAAGCAGCAAGGAGGAGGAATATCAGATGGCACTGCAAGAGGATCGGACGACGAGAGAGTATCTATTCGGACGCTTGCTGGCGATCGCAGACAACATCGAGCAGCGGGCGTTGCATTTGGCTAATGAACAGCGGGACACCAACGCTGCCAAGCTGATGCAGAGGTTTGCGGATCGCCCATGCTCCACCTGGCGGAGTATTGAATTGGCGTTGACCCCTTACAAGACCCGCCTGCGGACCAACCGACCGGCTGTGCTCCTTGAGAGGGACAAGCTGCTGGACGCTGTGATTGGAATGTTCAAGGGGGAGGACTTCATCAGCGACAGTAGGCTGTCCGGGGAGTTTCTGCTCGGTTACCACTGCCAACGTGCAGCTCTGTGGGCCAAAGGAAAGCCCGAGAGCGAGTTTCCGGAAAAAGACGAATCAATAATTCAGGAAGAGGGAGTATGAGCGATCTTCAGAACAAAATCGATTTTGCGGTAGTGCTGCGCGTGAAACATGCCAACCCAAACGGCGATCCCTTGAACGGGAATCGGCCTCGGACGGACTACAATCGCTACGGAGAAATCACGGATGTCTGCCTGAAACGCAAGATTCGTGACCGTCTACAAGATGCCGGCATGGACATATTCGTGCAATCGGATGATCGAAAGAAGGATGACGCGACAAGTCTCCGGGACCGCGCTGACAAGGCCCTCGGCAAGAAGTTCGGCTCTGCGGAGACTACAACGCTGGCCTGCGCGAAATGGGTGGACGTCCGAGCCTTTGGGCAGTTGTTCGCGCTGAAAAAGAAAAGCAAGCCCAGGGGCGACGAAGATGAGGGCGACACCGGGGTTTCGATTCCAATCCGCGGCCCGGTCACGCTACAGTCTGCCTTCAGCGTCCAACCGGTGGAAGTGACCAGCACCCAGATTACGAAGAGCGTCAGCGGCGAGGGCGACGGAACCAAGCGCGGTGCCGACACCATGGGGATGAAGCACCGTGTCGACGACGGAATCTACGTCTTCTACGGAAGCATGAATCCCCAATTGGCCGAGAGAACCGGCTTCAGCGACGAAGATGCCGAAGCGATCAAGCGGGTGCTGCCCAAGCTGTTTGAGAACGATGCTTCGTCCGCGCGACCGGAGGGCAGTATGGAAGTCCTCAAGGTGATCTGGTGGAAGCACAGCAGCAAATGCGGGGGCCATTCCTCGGCTAAGGTTCATCGCACGCTTTCGGTTAAGCCCGATGGCGAGATCGCGCTCACGGCGCTAGACGGGCTGGAGCCCGAAATCATAGACGGGTTTTGACAGAAAGCGCGAGAGAGATTGGATGCCTGGGTGAAGACTTGGTGTGGCTGTTCGGCCACCGGCACTGTCTCTTCTCCGATACCAGGGTTAGGCGCGTGATGTACTCCGAAGACGACCTGCTGCCGCTTTCCGGATTGCAGCACTTGCACTTCTGTGAGCGGCAGTGGGGACTGATCCATATCGAGCAGCAATGGGAAGAGAACCGGCTCACGGCGGAGGGGCGGGTTCTTCACGAGCGGGTCCACGACGGGGGGTCAGAGGGCCGGCCGGGGGTGGTGACGGCGCGTGGGTTGCATCTGCATTCACTACGATTGGGACTGACGGGGCAAGCGGATGTCGTCGAGTTTCATGAAGTGGACAGGGGCGCGGAGTCCGCGATGCAACTGCCGGACCGGACGAGTTGGTGGCGGCCCTTTCCGGTAGAGTACAAGCGCGGGAAGCCGAAAGCGGATTCGTGGGATGAGGTGCAGCTCTGTGCCCAGGCGATGTGCCTCGAAGAGATGTTCGGCGTAGTGATCGGGGGCGGCGCACTGTTCTACGGTACGAAGCGGCGACGGACAGAGGTCCGTTTGGACGATGGGTTGAGGGGGCGAACCGAGGCCCTTGCCCGGCGAATGCACCAGCTGTACTCAGCAGGAACTACGCCGTCGGCGGTTTATGCGAAGAAGTGCGACCGGTGCTCGCTGTACGATCGCTGCCTGCCGCGAACCATCTCGAAGCGGACCAGCGTACAACGGTATCTGGCCAGGGCCTTTCGGGACGAGGATACTGAGACATGAAGCAACTGCTGAACACGCTGTACGTGACGACGCAGGGCGCGTATCTCGCGCGGGATGGAGAGACGGTGGCCGTGCGGTTGGAGCAGGAGACGAAACTGCGGGTACCGATTCACACGTTGACCAGCATCGTATGCTTCGGGCAGGTATCGTGCAGCCCTTTCTTAATGGGGTTGTGCGGGGAGAGCGGGGTAGCGTTGTCGTTTCTGACGGAGAACGGGAAATTCCTGGCGCGCGTGCAGGGGCCCGTTTCTGGAAACGTGCTGCTTCGGCGCGAACAGTATCGATGGGCCGACCGGCCGGAGCGTGCGGCGGCGGTGGCGCGATCGGTCACGCTTGCGAAGATCGCCAACTGCCGCACGGTGGTGCTCCGGGCGCTGCGGGAACGGGCGGAAGGACACGGCACAGAGGAACTGGGGCAGGCGGCTCGACGCTTGGGGCGACTGCTGGAAACGGTGGCGGGTACGGCGGGGTTGGAGGAGATTCGCGGTCATGAAGGGGATGCGGCGCGCGTCTATTTTGGAGTATTCGGGCTGCTGATCGGCGTGCCCGAGGAGGAATTCTATTTCCGGGGGAGGAACCGGCGTCCTCCTCTAGATAACATGAACGCGCTGCTTTCGTTCGTTTACACCTTGTTGACCCACGATGCAACGGGGGCGCTGGAGGGCGTGGGACTGGATCCGGCGGTAGGGTATCTGCACGCGGACCGGCCAGGGCGTCCCAGCCTGAGCCTGGACTTGGTGGAGGAGCTGCGGCCGGTGATTGCGGACCGGCTGGTACTGTCGCTGGTGAATCGCCGGCAGGTGCAGACGAGTGGGTTTCGGCGCACGGAGAGCGGCGGAGTGGTGATGGACGACGCGACGCGAAAAGAGGTGCTAGTGGCGTATCAGAAACGGAAGCAGGAGGAGATTCAGCACCCATTCTTGCAGGAGCGGGTAACGTTTGGGCTGGTACCGCACCTGCAAGCGACGCTAATGGCGAGGTTCATCCGGGGCGATCTGGATGGATATCCGAGTTTTCTTTGGAAATGACCGGAGCAAAGCGATGATGCTGGTGGTGGTGGCGTATGACGTGAGCACGGAATCGGAGGAGGGCCGGAAGCGGCTGCGGCGGGTGGCTCGCGTTTGCGAGAATTGCGGGCAACGGGTACAAAACTCGGTCTTCGAGTGCCTGGTAGATGCGGCGCAGTGGGTACGGCTGAGGGCGGAGTTGATTGGGGAAATCAGTCAGGCCGCCGACAGCTTGCGGTTCTATTTCTTGGGCGACAAGTGGAAGGGCCGGGTAGAGCATGTTGGGGCGAAAGCTTCCTACGATCCCCAGGGAGAGCTGATTGTGTGAGGTCGCGCGAACGTGAAGCGGGCGGGGATTTGGTGGAAGGTTCGCGCGGGTCGATTCGTCCTGTGGGGACAACGGCCTGGGCGGGAAGTGGGCGGAGCTGCGGGGAGGAGTGGAATCGTGAAGGGGCGGGTTCGCGAAATCGGTAGGATTTGCGGCTTGTTCTGAAGGGAATAGAGACGGGCCGTCGCGCCCCGCGCGGGGCGCGTGGATTGAAACACTGTGAACGTGTTCGGGCATGTGTACGGGACGAGGTCGCGCCCCGCGCGGGGCGCGTGGATTGAAACATAAGCATGCTGCGCACCGTCAGCAGCGGTGCCCGTCGCGCCCCGCGCGGGGCGCGTG
>JBAVEN010000110.1:0-18508 GCA_049587755.1 Bryobacteraceae bacterium
CCGGAACGGGGCGGAAGAGGCTTTCGCCAACAGTCTTCCGCCCCGTTCCGGGGCTGGCAGCGAGCAACCAGATTCCACACGGCTTGCGCCGTGGGCTATTGTTTTTCGCCCTTCGGGCTGGCGCCGCCGCCTTGCGTAGCTATACGCTCAAATACCAGCGAATTTCCTCGGAGTACAAGACGCCACCATTTTCATGTCGCGCACCCCGGATCATCCCTCCTGTTGACATTCTAAAGGAACAGGCGCATACTCCTTTTGGATGTCTACAGGGAAAGTTTAAAATGCGAATCTGCGCTGCAATCCTGCTTCTCTTCGCGTGGCGGGCCGGCGCCGCAAGCCCGGTTTTCGCGCTGGTCGGCGAGTTCGACCGCATCGCCGCACAGCCGCTGTGGCCGGGCTTCGACGCGCGAAAGACCCCACTGGAGCTGTACGACGGCGCCAACACGTACCTGTTCCGCCATCCCGCGCCACCGCCGGAGTTTGCGCCGGTCGAAGGCCATCCCGGGTTTATGATGTTTCCGGGTAGGCACCGAACGATGCGGGCGAACACCGCGGCCGAAGTGGGCGGTGTGATGACGGCGACGCTCGAGGGAGCGGACATAACCCTGGCCCCGGTCCTCGTGCATGAGTGTTTTCACGTCTTCCAGGCGCGGGAGCATCCGTCGTGGACCGCGAACGAGGCCACGCTGTTTACGTATCCGATTGACGATGCCGGAGCCCTGGCCCTGGCGCGCCTCGAGCTGGAGGCCATGTCGCGCGCGCTTGCCGCGCCACAGCCGGCGTGCTGGGCGGCTCGCGTGCAGAAGCTGCGCCAGGAGCGCTTTGCCCGGCTGCCCGCGGACGCCGTCGCCTACGAACGCGGAAACGAACTGCATGAGGGCCTGGCGCAATATGTCGAAGGCATGGCGGCGGGAAGGAAGGAGGTGCGGTTCCGGCAGTTTGCGGCCGGCGAGGTACGGGCACGCGGCTACGTCGCCGGCGAAGCGCTGGCCCGGCTGCTGGATCGGCTGGACCCCGGCTGGAAATCGAAGGTCGCGAATTCGCTCGACGACCTGCTGCCGGCGGCGGACGCCACAGCGTGCGATTTCACCCAAGCCGAGCGGCAGGCTGCCGAGGCGCAGGCGCGCGTGGATGTCGGGAAACTGGAACGCGAGCGCAGCGAGCTCATGCAGGCTTTTGACTCTCAGCCCGGCTGGCGCGTCACGGTGGAGGCTGCGAGCGGCAAGCCGCTCCTGCTCGGCGGCTTCGACCCAATGAATGTCACGCGGCTCTCCGAACACTTGATTCTGCACAAGCGCATGCTGAAACTGCACAACGATTCCGGCTCGCTTGAG
The DNA here is from genome assembly GCA_049587755.1 of Bryobacteraceae bacterium. Classification (GTDB taxonomy): domain Bacteria; phylum Acidobacteriota; class Terriglobia; order Bryobacterales; family Bryobacteraceae; genus Bog-375. The sequence continues at coordinate 1,335 of JBAVEN010000110.1, forward strand.
ATTTTGAACCATGGCTCGATAACCGAGGCGGCTGGAGCGCACCCCCTGTTCGACGGCGCACGGCGGTGGACCACGGCGGGCCTTCCCGCCAAACCGGAAGTCAGGCAGGACGGCGCTCGCGTGACCGTCACCACTCCCGTGCTCAACCTCGCTTTTTCGAGCGCCCAGGTCGAATGGCAAGTCGAATCTCTGACCATCCGCCTGTACTGATACAAGGTGACGTAAGATGCCTACAAAAGACGCTAAAACCGATATACTGCAGGGCACACTGGACCTGATGGTGCTGCGGACGCTGGCCACCATGGGGGCGCAGCACGGCTTCGGGCTGGCGCAGCGCATCCAACAGATCTCCGGCGGCGCGCTGGACTTGAACCAGGGGACGCTGTACCCGGCGCTGCTGCGGTTGGAGCATCGCGGATGGATCCGCTCGCGGTGGGGCGTCTCCGGCAATAACCGGCGCGCCAAGTTCTACGAAATTACTGCCGCCGGACGGCGGCAGGTGGAAAAAGAGTCCGCCGATTGGGCGCGGACGGTCGAAATTATGGACCGCTTTGTCCGCCTGACGGAAACGGAGTAAAGCCATGCCCGGAATCTGGATGCGCATCAGGGAGCTGATCCGGCGGGCCCGGCTAGACAGCGAACTGGATGAGGAGGTGAGCCTCCATCTGCAAATGATGGAGGAGGAATTCCGGCGGCGCGGGATGAGCGAGGCGGAAGCGGCAGCCGCCGCGCGCCGGGAATTCGGCGGCGTGGCGCTGGCCAAGGAAGCCTATCGCGACCAGCGCGGCTTTCCGTGGATCGAAAGCTTCGCCAAAGACGTCAGCTACGCGCTGCGCGGCCTGCGCCGCAGCCCCGGATTCACCGCTGCTGTGGTGATCTCGCTCGCCCTCGGCATCGGCGCCAACACGGCGATTTTCTCGCTCTTCCACACCCTGATGCTGCGCATGTTGCCGGTAGCGCATCCGGAGCAACTGGTCTCGATTCGTTCGGCCGGTGGCTGGCGCACAGGGAACGTATCGCTGCCGCTCTACCGGGAGATCGCCGCGCGAGCCGATCTTTTCAACGGCGTCATCGCCACCACCGGGGCGAGGAAGGTAGCCTTCACTCCGCGGCCAGGCGGCCGCGGGGAATATACGCAAGTAGAATACGTTTCCGGCAATTACTTCCAGGTTCTCGGTATCCAGCCGGTCATTGGTCGGCTGTTCACCGGCGAGGACAATCGCGTTCCCGGCGGGCATCCGCTGGTCGTGCTCAGCTATGACGTGTGGCGCACCTACTATGGAGCGGACCCCGCTGTGCTGGGGCGCACCGTACTGGCAGACGGTCAGCAGTTGACGGTGATCGGCGTGGCTGCTCCGGGGTTCCACGGCGTGCAACTGGAGCGGGTAACGAAGGTTTGGGTGCCGTTTATGATGTCCGGCGGGCAAGTGATGAGTCCCAACATGTGGTGGCTCTCGCCGCTGGCGCGCCTGCGGCCGGGAATGCCACGTCAACGTGCACAGGCGGCGCTCGATGTACTGATGCAGCAGCACCTGAAAACGATTTACGGAGAGAGTCACGATGCCGGGTTCCGCAACAGGGCTCTCAGCCAACGGCTGGAAATTCGCGCCGGAAGCCTGGGCCTGTCTATGCTGCGGGAACACTTCGGCAAGCCGCTGGGCGTTTTGCTGGCCCTGGTCGCGCTGGTGCTGCTGGCAGCGTGTATCAATGTGGCGAACCTGCTGCTGGCACGGGGAGCGGCGCGGCAGAAGGAAATCGCGATGAGGCTTTCGCTCGGCGCCACACGCGCGCGCCTGGTGCGGCAGGCTCTCACCGAGACGCTGCTGATTGCGGCCGCGGGCAGCGCGGCGGGCGTCGGGCTGGCTGCCTGGGGTGTCCGCGCCATCTCGGGCTTCTTGCCGGAGGAAGCCGGTAACCCATTTTTAAGCGCGCCGGAGCTGCCGGTGCTGGGGTTTACCATTGCAATTTCGGCTGCCTCGGCCCTTCTGTTCGGCCTGGGGCCGGCACTGCGCTCCACCGCCGTCAGCCCGGCTGCGGGGCTGCGATCGGGAGGCCTCGATCGCGGCGGCCGCCCCGCGCTGCGGCGCGCGCTAGTGATCGCGCAAGTGGCGTTCAGCGTGGTGCTGGTGGCCTTGGCCGGCCTGTTCGGGCATAGTTTGCTCGCCATGCGCGCGGTCGACCTGGGCTTCCGCAACCAAAGCGTGATTGCGTTCAGTTTGGATTTCCCTCGCCTCTGGAGAGGCGACCTCGACGAAGTACACGACCAGTTGATGAAGAGGCTGGCTGCGACGCCGGGCATTCGCTCAGTGAGTTGCGCCTTTCCAGGGCTGTTCGCGGGTGAAACGTCCGATGTCAGCATTCGCGTGCCGGGATCGGATCGCACAGCGAGCGGGTCGGCGGACGTGGACGTCACCTACGTTGCGCCGCGTTATTTCGAAACCATCGGCGCAGAGCTCAAGGGCCGCGAGTTCGACCGCAACGACACCGCGAGCGGTCCCAAAGTCGCGGTGGTCAACGAGGCCTTCGTGCGCGAGTTCCTGCCGGCCGAAGCCCATCCCGAGGCGCGCTGGCTGAGTTTCGACGACAGCAAGCTGGAGGGCGGCGAACGCATCAGCATCGTCGGTGTGGTGCGCGACATCCGGCAGGACGGTATTCAGGAAAAGATCGCGCCGAGGTTATATGTGCCTGCCGCTCAGCACCGTGGCCTGCGGTGGCCGCCCCATGTTCTGGTGCGAAGCGCGCTGCCGCCGGCCGCAGTGTTTGCCATTGTCGCCGGCGAGATGCACCTAGCCGGGCCGGGCGTTTGGTTTGCGGAATGGACCACCATTCGCGAGCGGATCGACGATTCGATTTTCGAGCAGCGGCTGCTGGCCACCTTGGGAGGATTCTTCGGCGCGCTGGCGCTGCTGCTGGCCGCGGTGGGTCTCTACGGCGTGATGTCGTATGGCATGGCGAAGCGGGCCGGCGAGATCGGCATTCGCATGGCGCTCGGGGCTAGGCGCGCCGATGTGGTCGGCATGGTGCTGCGCGATGCGTTAGTGCTGGTCGCCGCCGGTCTCATCCTCGGCTTTCCGCTGGCCTGGGCAGCCGCGCGCGCGGTCCACTCGCTTCTGTTCGGAATCGCCGCCATGGATCCGCTGGCCTTCGCTGGAACCGGCGGCCTTTTGCTCGCTGTCGCGTTGGGCGCGGCGTTCCTCCCGGCGCGGCGCGCCGCAACCATCGACCCGATGCGCGCGTTGCGGCACGAGTAGGCAACCCGGCTTTTTGCCGTCACCGGCTATGCCACATTTTTAACTTGCGGCTAACCATTGACTTACTGTCCCTACGTCCCGTTTCCCACGCGCTCGGACACCCCGCCGCGAGATAATCGGATCGGGAGGCAGTCTCTTTGCTCCCTGGCAAGCGTCCCCGTGGGACAAGTTGTCCCACGGATAAAGACGCAAGCGCCTGATTTCATTACTGTGGTACCTCTATTCGTGGGACAGATTTGTCCCACTTGGGCCGCCTGCGCCTCCCGGCGCCCTGGGGGGCAGGCGATTGCACCAGCAGAAGCGCTTGCCCAGTCCCTGCTACCCGTGCCGGATCACCAGCACGTCGCCGTCCTTCACCAGGTAATCCTTGCCCTCCAGGCGGAGGAGCCCCTTTTCGCGCACGCCGGCATAGCCGCCGTGATCGACGAGCGCTTGCCAGTTCACCACTTCGGCGCGAATAAACTTTTTTTCAAAATCGGAGTGGATGGCGCCAGCGGCCTTGACGGCGTGGCTGTCGATGGGGACGGTCCAGGCGCGGCATTCGTCGTCTCCGGCGGTGAGGAAGCTCATCAGGCCGAGCAGCGAATAGGTAGCGGAAATCAGCCGCTCCAGGCCGGATTCCTTGAGGCCGTAACTGGCCAGGTAATCCGCCTGCTCGGCGGGCGGGAGCTCGGCGAGCTCGGCCTCAATCTTGCCGCAGACCGCGGTCACCGCCGTATGCGCGCGTCCGGCAAGCTGACCCTCGCGAAATTCGCGCTCGCCTTGGTGCATGTTTGCGGCGTCGCCTTCGCCCAGGTTTAGAACATAGAGGACCGGCTTCCGCGAAAGAAACTGAAAGCCGCGAATGCGTTTCTCATCGTCGGCGTCGAGCGTGAGCTGCCGCAGCGGCTGGTTCTGTTCGAGCGCGGCCTGGCAGCGCGTGAGCAAATCGAATTCCTTATCCAACTCCGGATTCTTGATCTTCTTGCGATCCTTGTCGAGCCGCTCGAGGCGTTTTTCGATCACCACCAGGTCGCTGAGGATGAGTTCGGTCTCCACGTCTTCGAGGTCGCGCAGCGGATCCACCGAGCCTTTCTCGTGCGGGACGGTCTCATCTTCAAACACGCGCAGCACGTGGGCAAAAGCGTCGCCCACGCGAAGGCTGGCAACGTAGGCCGGATCGCGCAGGCTCTCGCGGGAGACCGAGGGCATGTCCACGTATTCGACCGTGGCGTGGGTGACCTTGGGAGGCTCGAAAAGCCGGCCGAGCGCTTCCAGGCGCGCATCCGGAACCTTGGCGACGCCGGTGCGCGCAGCCGTGGATCCCATGCGCGTTTCGTGGTGCACGCCGGTGAGAATGGCGAACAGCGAGGTCTTGCCCGTCATGGGCAGGCCAATGATGGCAGTCTTCATATCAGGATGTCTCTACAGGGGGACTTCCACCTGGGTAAGAATTTGCTCGATGATGCGCTCGCCCGCGTCGGCGCGGCGCTCCACCAGGGTGTTGTGCGTGTTGATCACCACGCGATGGGCGAAGACGGGTACGGCCAACCGCTTGGCGTCGTCCGGTGTGGCGTAGTCGCGGCCTTCGAGCAATGCCAGCGCCTGCACTCCACGATAGAGCGCCTGTGCGCCGCGCGGGCTGGCGCCGAGCGCCAGCGAATCGTGATGCCGCGTCCGATCTACAATGGCGAGAATGTAATCCACCAGCGCGTCTTCCACCAGCACGCCTTGCGCCGCGTCCTGCAGGCGCAGAATATCCTCCGCCGCCAGGCCGCTCGGACCCGCTTCGGGCAGCGCGCCGCCGGACTGGCGCACGATTTCGCGCTCGCTGGCTGCATCCGGGTAACCGATGCGCAGACGCATGAAGAAGCGGTCCAACTGCGATTCCGGCAACGGATAGGTGCCGTGATGCTCGACCGGATTCTGCGTGGCGATCACCATGAACGGGCGCGGCAATGAGTGCAGCCGTCCGTCGATCGTCACCTGGCTTTCGTTCATGGCTTCGAGCAGCGCCGATTGCGTCTTCGGCGTGGTGCGGTTAATTTCATCCGCTAGCAGAAAGTTGGTGAAGATGGGGCCTGGCTTGAACTCGAACGCTTCCGACTGCAGGTTGTAGATGGTGACGCCGAGCACGTCGCTGGGCAGCATGTCGCTGGTGAATTGCAGGCGGTGGAAGCGGCAGGCGATGGCGCGCGCCAGGGCCTGCGCCAGCGTGGTTTTACCCACGCCCGGAACGTCTTCGATGAGCAGATGGCCGCGCGCCAGCAGGCAGACCAGCGAAAACCGGATGACTTCCGGTTTACCCCGAATCGCCAACCCGAGCGCCGCTTCCAATCCGTCGAACTTGGGGAAACCCCGGGGCGGGATTCCAGCCGGAGAAGCGACCAACGATTCCCGCTCGGTCATTACAAAGCCATGATACTAAACCCGCCTGCCGGCGCGGCGGCAAGCGGTGGCGGGCGAGCCCGGTTTTCAGGTAAACTCGAAGATTCAGCCCGCCAGCGCCGGTTCTTTCTATGGCGCAAGGGGCGCGTAGCTCAGTTGGTTAGAGCGCCTGCTTCACACGCAGGAGGTCACAGGTTCGAGTCCTGTCGCGCCCACCATTCCTGTGCTTGTGAATCAGCAACCTGCAGTTCCGGTCCCCCGGCATTTCCTGCTCTCATTCCCCAAAACGTATCAGAACCTATCAAAACAGGGTCGAATGGCTTCCCGCACGGGGCGTCGAGCGCGTTTGTGGACGGCGATATGGTTCGTTATCGGAAGCTGTCGCCGGGGAATGCGCTTGGCGCGGTTACCAGGCCGGCAGCGAGGGCGCGCTGCGTGAGCCCGGCGACGTTACTGACGCCGAGCTTCTTCATCATGGTTTTGCGGTAGCTGCGGACGGTCTCTGACCTGAGGTTGAGCAGAACTGCGATCTCTTTGCTGCTTTTGCCCTCGGCTACCAGGCGCAGCACCTGCAACTCGCGCGGCGAAAGGAATCCGAGCGGATTACGGTCACGGGTCTCCAGATCGCCGCACCGAATGTGGAACAGCAGACGGTCCGATACCTGCGAGCTCAGGTAGAAACCGCCGGCCGCCACCGTCCGCAGCGAGTCGAGCAGTTCTGCGGATGATGCCTTTTTGAGCACGAAAGCCCGCGCGCCGCTGCGGATGGCGCTGACGACGGAGTTCTGGTCGTCACACATCGAAAGGATGATCACTTTGACGGTGGGGCAGTGGCGCCGGAGTTCGTCGGTGGCCTCAATGCCGTTCATGCCAGGCAGCCTGATTTCCATCAATGCGATATGCGGCTTGGTTTTCTTGCATATACTCACGGCCTCGGCACCGCCTTCGGCTTCGCCCACCATCCGGAACTCGGAGTCCTGCTCAAGAATGCACTTGATTGCATCGCGTACCAACTTGTGGCTATCGACGAGAACAATATCTATCATGGTTGCCCTGGCGCGACGCGTCTTGTCTGCTGTGGAATGCGGCAGATAAATCCGCATCGTCGTGCCATTCCCTCTTTCGCTTGGCCGTTCCGTTTGACCGCCTGCTGCAACATCGACAGGCCAATCTCCGCGCTGGTGCTGGGTGGCTTGCTCGGACAGAACGGTGGATGGCTCGGTTGGGACCTGTGGCGACACTACGACTCGTGCTTGGCGTGGCGCATCCGGCAGTTCTTACGGTGGTGCAGTAATTCTGTTGAAGGTCACAAACGCTTAAGAATCGCGTGGCTAAGGACCCCGCATCAGCTCCTCAATCGCGGGATCGATCGCTGTCGAAGACTGGCTCACGTCGGCGACCGTTATGCTATATTCGTGGTTCCATTTGGCCCTTTGATCTCGCCGCGGTTTGTCTCCTCAATGAGTCCCCACCGTGGGAGCGGAATCGACATAAATTACATTCTGTAATCAATGGGGCCGCAATCCTATTCGTAATTCTTCGGGAATCGCGGTGCAGTTATACGGTGGCCGATCCCAAACCCTGAGCCGAGACTCCGTAAATCTACGGATGGCAGGCCGCCGAGCCATCAGGTTCTAATCTGACCATGGGGCGGCCGGTTCGATCCGCCAGCGACCTCCGTATACAATCCCGCCAAGCCACACCGCCCGGCCGAACGCCCTAGACGCCCTCGTCGGGCACCCTCCGCGTTTGCTATAGTTGTTGGCAGCCGGCGGGGCGATGCATGCCCAAGACGAAGGTCCTCCTCGCGGAAGATCACATTGTGGTGGCGGAAGGCCTTCAGTCTCTTCTGAAAGACTGTTTCGAGTTGGTCGGCATGGTTCACGACGGGCACGCGTTGCTGGAGGCCGTCGAAAAGCTCCACCCCGACGTGATCGTCACCGATATTTCCATGCCGTTGCTGAACGGACTCGATGCCGTGCGGCAGATCCGCGCCCGCCACCACGACGCCAGAATTATTGTCCTCACCATGCACCGCGACACGCATCTGGCGGCAGAAGCGTTTCGCGCCGGGGTGTCCGGTTACTTGCTCAAGATATCGCCTGGCGAAGAGCTGATCGACGCAATCCGTGAAGTGGCGAAAGGAAGATCGTATGTCACGACCCTTCTGGCCAAGGACCTGATTACGCTGCTGCTGGAGGCCCACGGTCCGGCGCGCGGCGATGACGTGCCTCTCACTCCAAGACAGCGGCAGGTCCTGCAATTGATAGCAGAAGGGCGAACGATGAGGGAAGTCGCTTCGATCCTGAACATATCATCGAGGACGGCCGAGTCGCACAAGTATGAAATCATGAAAACTCTCGGGTTGGGGACCACGGCTGCATTGATTCAGTACGCGGTAAGGCTAAAACTAGTATCGGAGTGATCGGGCCATGGCCGGGGCACCGGCTGCGATACCTGCAGTGCGGGCAAGCCAAGGGCTTCGTCCATGGGCCGGCCGACAAACCCCGGCACAATCCGTTTGCCTGGAGTTGCGCCCCAACGAAGACGAGAAGTTTTAGATGGGGCGGTTGGGGCCAGGGTCTGGAATCGGCAACGCTGATAGGAACATGGAACTCCATGGTCAAGTAGAGCCTCCAGCGCCGCAATGGCGAATGGCGCCGGTTCTCAGTGACTCGCTTGCAAAGTTGTGGGCCTGGATGTCACCTCACAGCGTTGTCAGCGAAGAGAGGGCGCGCGCCGGCCGCACGCTCGCTCTCCTCTCACTCGGCTTGATGGCGACGGGAGCCTTTTCGCTCGTTCAGGCCTGGGTCTATCATTGGACGGGCGCAGCCTGGACGGAGGCTACCGAGGAGTTGTGCCTGATCGCTGCTGTTTGGCTCAATCGCCGGGGAGAAGTCGAACGGGCAATGCAGGTCATCTGTTTCAGTGAACTGGCCTGCGGGTTGGTTTTGATTTCGCTTTTTGGTGTGGGATTCAGTGACGAAGGGCTGCTGCTGTTCCCACTGATCCTGGTCACGGCCGCAGTCCTCCTGGATTGGCGGCCCTACGTCGTCTTTGCGAGTCTCTTGGTTGTGTCCGTTGCGTCGACCGGGTTTATTCTCGCCGCAGCCGGCAGCAAGGGTACCAGTTACAACAGGGTCACTAACGTAATCAACATCCTTCTCATCACCGTTGTTGCTGTGGGGCTACTGGCCCGCAATCTCAAGAAGAGTGTGTTCCAGTCGCAGGAAGCGGAGCGAAGAATCAAAGCGCTCACTGGGCGCCTGATGAACGCACAAGAGGAAGAGCGTGCTCGCATCGCTCGGGAACTGCACGATGACCTCAGCCAGCAGATCGCCGCACTGAGCATTGCGATGGGGAATCTAAAGCAGCACATCCCGGAGGAGCAAGCCGATGCACGGGCGCAGGGCGACCGCATTCACCAGACGCTGGTCCACGTTTCCGAAACGGTGCGCCGCATCTCGCACGAGCTCCATCCCGCGCTTCTCCACTATTCCGGACTCGGGGTAGCTCTACAGTCTTACTGTGAGGAGTTTGAAGCGTTGACTGGCGTGCAGGCGTCGCTCACCTTCGAAGGCGAATTTGAAGGCGTGCCGTCTGCCGCTGCTCTGTGCATTTATCGAATTGCCCAGGAGGCGCTGCAAAATGTGGCGAAGCACGCCAAGGTGAATACTGCCGCAGTCGAACTCCGCCACTCGGACGGGGTGTTGAGCCTCATCGTCTCGGACACCGGCGTGGGCATAGAGCCAGGCCGAGCTGAAGCTGCCGACGGGCTGGGGCTGGTCAGCATCCAAGAACGCATCCGGCTCGTCGGAGGCAACGTTGAAATCACAAGCAAGCCCAATCAAGGCACGACCATCACGGTTCGTATCTCGGACTGACAATTCTGCCAGAGGTGTCGGGGCGGCTCGCTCATCCTCCTCCGCGCGCGGAAACAGTCCGGCCTTGCGCTACTGTCCGCTTGCGGGCACCGAAATGCCGGAATCACTAACATTGACTCCTGTATTTACCCGGTATAGAGGTTTTCACCTCTGAAACTCAGCAATTTTGACGCCGCCAGAATGGCAGGGGAATTGCTCGATCGTCTTTTCAGAACTACTTCGCCATGCTGACATCCGTCCACCACGCCCTCAGGGTGCTACGCAAAGATCCAGGCTTCACCGCTGTCGCGGTTTGCTCTCTGGCCCTTGGCATTGGAGCAACCTCGGCCATGTTCACCTTTGCCGACGCGGTGCTGCTGCGGCCGTTGCCCGTCAGGGAGCCGGGCCGAGTGGTGGCCGTCAGCGCCAAGACCGCTTCCTCGGCGCCGGTCGGCCTCAGCACAACGATTTCATACCCGGATTACGCCGATTACCGCGACCGGAATCGCAGCTTCGAAGGGCTGGTGGCGGCCTCTCCCGCGACGTTTGGTTTCAGCCCCGGTCCCGGCACGCTGCCGCGCATCAAGTCCGGCCAGTATGTTTCCGCCAACTATTTCCGGGTGCTGGGAGTGGAACCGGCGCTGGGCAGAGACTTCCGTCCCGAAGAAGATCGGGTGGAGGGCCGCGATGCGGTCGCAATACTGAGTCACACCTTCTGGGTTGGCCAGTTCGGCGGCAGCCCGTCCGTTCTCGGCTCCCGAATCCGGCTGAATGGGATCGATTTCTCGGTCATCGGCGTGGCGCCAGAATCCTTCACAGGCATTGACACGGCGCCGGCGGTGTACATTCCTTTGGCCATGTCGCCGCGCCTGGGGCACGGAGACCTTCGCAGCCGCGACACCGGCTGGCTGTCCGTCCGAGGCCGGCTGAGACCGGGCGTCAGCGTCGAGCAGGCGCGAGCCGATATTGGCGGCATCGCCGCGGCACTCGATAAGCTGTATCCGCTGACCGATCGCGTCCGGCGGATTCAGGTGCAGAGCGAGCTGCAACTTCGCGTCGAGCAATCGCCACCGACTGCGGCCATGACGATCATGCTGGCTCTGCTGGCGCTCTCGGTTTTGCTGGTAGCCTGCGCCAACGTAGCGGGTCTGCTGCTGAGCCGTGCCCGCGCCCGATCGCGAGAGATTGCTCTTCGCCTGGCCATTGGCGCGAGCCGCGGCGCAGTGGTCCGGCAGCTTCTGCTGGAGAGCCTCCTGGTTGCCATCGCCGGCGGCTTGGGGGGCGTGGCGGTCGCCGACCAGGGGGCCCGGTTCTTCGCCAGCATGCCGTTTCCTTCCGACCTTGGGTTTTCGATCGGCGCCACGGTCGATCATCGGGCCTTGCTATTCACGCTGCTGGTTTCGATGATGACCACGCTATTCTTCGGGCTTGGGCCCGCGCTGCGGATTACGCGCCCAGACCTGGTTTCGGCGTTGAAGGCGGCCGATGCGGACAGCGGCAAGCGCCGCCTCTGGGGCCGCAACGCGATTGTGGCGAGCCAGGTGGCTCTCTCGCTGGTCCTACTGGTGATCTCGGCCGTTCTGGTGGAGGGCTTTCGCTACGAACTGGCGCAGGGAGCGGGCTTCCGCCCCGACCGTCTCTTCCTCACCAGCTTCGACCCACAATTGGCCCGCTACTCGGAAAGCCAGACACAGCAGTTCTATCAGCGCCTGTTGGAACGGACGCGCTCGGCCCCGGGAGTGCGATCGGCCGCCCTTACTTCCAGCCTCCCGCTCTGGTGCTGGGATACCATCGGCGTCGTTCCCGAGGGCTATCGCCTGCCGCCCGGCCAGCAGGCGCCGACAGCGTTCAATCATTATGTGAGCGACGGCTATTTCAGCACCATGGGCGTCCGTGTTTTGCAGGGGCGCGGCTTGCTCGAATCGGATCGGGAGAACTCGCCGCTGGTGGCGGTGGTGAACGACCATCTGGCAAATCGTTACTGGCCCAAGGGAAACGCTTTGGGCAAGCGGTTCCATTTGGCCGGCGCTGCCGGGCCGCTGGTGGAAATTGTCGGCGTTGCTAGAGCGGCGAAGGTCTTCTTCATCTCCGAACCGCCGGCGGATGTGGTCTACTTGCCCTTCCGGCAGCACACGCACTCCGGGCTGACGCTGGTGACTGAATCGGATGCCGGAGATGCGGCGACGATCGCTCCCGTGCTGCGGGAGGTTGTGCGCCGGCTCGATCCGGATATGCCGGTCTTCGACATTCGCACCATGCACGACTTCTTTACCCAGCGCGCCGTGAAGATACCCAACATGACCGTCGAGATCGTGGCTGCTATGGGCCTGATCGGGCTCCTTCTGGCGGTGACCGGCCTCTACGGACTGGTGGCCTACTCGGTGAGCCGGCGGACTCGCGAGATCGGCATTCGTATGGCCATCGGCGCGGACCGGAGCAAGGTCGTGCGAATGGTGTTGGCGCAAGGGCTGAAGCTGGGCGCAATCGGGGTCGCCGCTGGCCTCGTGGTAAGCGTTGCCGCCTGCCGTGTGATGACGTCGGCCACCTGGTTTCTCACCTTCGATCGCGTCAATCCCTTGATCTTTGTCGCTATCGCAGCGTTGCTTCTCGCGACCGCGACGCTGGCGTCGTGGGCGCCGGCGCGGCATGCATCGCGCATCGATCCGATGCGAGCGCTGCGCGACGAGTGAGGACGCAGGTCCAAACAGGTTACTGCAGCACTCCGTGCGCTTTCAGGATTTCTCGCGTCTCTTCGATCGGCAGCGCCTGCACGGTATGTCCGTTGCCGGTCATTGTGACGGCCTTCAGCAGCGAGTTGTAGATTGCCTCTTCGGTAGCGTCGATGGCGGCGACGAAAAGAGGCGACATGGCATCGTTGGAGACCAACTTCGCAGGGTTGCGCGCGGTGGAAAAGGCGATGGCGTAGTCTCCGCTGCCGTTTGAGCCGTCCGCGCCCGTGCGCGCCAGGCCGAACATCGTGCGTGCCGCGATCCGGCGCAGGTTGCGAGCGTCCACCGGCGCATCCGTCGCCACGACGATGATGATACTACCTTGCCCCGAATTCGAACTTGCTCGCTTCCGCAGTTCGCGGCCCACCGGAATGCCGGCGATCCTCAGGTCCCCGCCGAAGTTCGTTTGCACCAGCACGCCGACGGTGTACGCACCGGCCTTGCGCGACGAGGTGCCGATCCCGCCCTTCCATCCGAACGCAACCGTTCCCGTTCCCGCGCCCACCGCGCCTTCCTCGACGGGTCCGCTCTTCGCGCCCTCGATCGCCGCGAATACTTCGTCGTGCCCAACGTACCGGCCGCGGATATCGTTGAGCAGGTATCCATCATTCGTCTCCGCGACCAGCGGGTTGACCGAGCGAACGCCCTCGTTGCCCGGCAGCGCCAGCATGTAATCGAGAAGCGCGTCGGCGGCGCGCGGAATATCCAGTGTCGATGTCAGCAGAATCGGCGTCTCGATCTCGCCCAGCTCATTGACTTGCGTCGAGCCGGCCAGCTTGCCGAAACCGTTGCCCACAAACACCGCGCCCGGCACCTTCTCGCGAAACAAGTTTCCGGCGTGTGGCAGGACCGCTGTCACACCGGTTCGGATCTTGTCACCGCGAATCAGAGTCGTGTGGCCGACGAGCACGCCCGCCACGTCGGTAATTGCATTCCAAGGCCCGGTGGGAAGGGTCCCGACGACAATGCCGAGATCGCGGGCGCGCGGACGCGTCTGGCCGGCGGCCAAACCTATCGCTACGCAGAGGGAACAAATCATCGCGGCGCGCATGGGTCCACTGTATCATCCGAATCGCCCCTTCACGGCGGCGGGCAAGGTTTTCTGCGAAGTTGGCGGATCGAATGCCTTCGGCGGACTGGAACCTCTGCGCCGGTGCCTTTTCCAGCCGGCGGCGCACGATGTTCCGCCGCGGCTGCGCCCGTTGCAAACTGAGGAGTATGCCAGTGTTTCAGAAGAGCGTGAATGTTTCCACCAAGGGCCGCTGCGACGTGCTCGATATAACCCAGCCCGTGGCCCAAATCGTGGTTGAAAGCGGAATCGAGTCAGGCATTGTGAACGTCTCGGGCGTGGGCTCGACTTTGGGCGTCACCACTCTTGAATTCGAGCCTGGCTGCGTGGCCGACCTGCAACGTGCCCTCGACAAGATCGCTCCCGCCAACTCCGACTATGCCCACAACGCCCGCTGGGGTGATGACAACGGATACTCCCATCTGCGCAGCGCGCTGGTTGGTGCTGCCAAGAGCTTTCCCGTGGCCGGGAGGCGAGTCGCCATCGGCAGGTGGCAGCAGATCGTGCTGTGCGATTTCGACGACCGCCCGCGGGAACGCCAGGTGATCGTCACCGTGGTGGGCCAGCCGTGAAGACGTACGGCCGGCACCTTGAGTATTCAGCCCCGTCCCGAAGGCTTCACCGCGGCAGCGGAAGGTGGCGTCCGGCTGGCGCTGCTGGTACTCCTCACCCGAGGCTTGGCGGAGGGGAGTATCTCCCGGCTTCCAATTCGGATGAAATTGGTCCATGATGTTTCTGCGGCCCGGCAGCCGCCAAATTCGGCGGCAAGTGCTCATCGACTTGTTTGGGTTCGCTTTGTTGGGACGTTTGAGGAAGTGAAAGATGCGACAACGATGGCGGGTTAGGGAGGCAGTTCCGAAGGGGACACAAAGCGCGTGCCCGCGGTGCGGCGCCTGGTCATCGGCGGAGCGCTGCCCCCAATGCGGTGCGCACAAGCTCAGCACGGAAGTCAACCGGGCTGGAATCGAAGATCGGCCGAAAACAGCCACTGCGGACCGATAGGCGTACGGGGCGCGCAAAGCACGCCAGTCCCTCGCGCTGAGCTACTGCGATCGGCTGCCCGAGATCGGCGAGGAGCCTTGGCCCGGGGGGGCACAAAACTGGGCAAAACGTCAGCGGCAGACCATCTGAACGGCCAGCGGATCCGGCGGGAGAACCGGATGACATGAAACGACGGTTCCGGCAATCCCTGATCGCGGTGCTGGCCGGGAACGTAATTTACTTCGCTGCCTGGCGATACCTGCCGCCGTACGCGCAGCACCAGATCTACCAGATCGATTGGGGGCTGGTGGTCGACTTCTGTATCTGCCTGGCGTGTTACGCGCTGGTTCGGCTGATTCCCTGGATCTGACGCCAGTTTGCGCCGGGGAAATACTTGGCGTCGATACCCGGCCTCCTACCCATCCCACCGCCCGCGTTCACGCAGTTTCGCGACTTCGGTCCGCGCCATCTCCTGTAAGCGGACCACGTCCACTTTTGCGCTCCGGTTCAACGGCATCGTGCCCGGTTCCAGAATCACGTAGTGCAGCGGACGCATGTATCCCGGTAGCGACCGGGCGTGTTTGCGCAACTCCGCTTCGGTCAGGTCCACGGCGGGCTGGCGCTCCAGAAAGGCCACAATCCCTTCGCTCCACAGGCGATGCTCGTGCCCCACCACGCCAACATTCGCCACCTGGCCGCTCAGCGCGGCGAAGTGATTCTCGATGTCGCCAGGGAACACCTGGTGCCCGGCGGGTTTCAGAACCCACTTGGAGCGGCCCGCAAAGTGCAACCCGTCTTCGTCCACGAAACCGAGGTCGCCAGTGTAAAGCCAGCCGTCTCGCGACACCGCCGCTGTAGTGGCTTCCGGATCGTTGACGTAACCCAGAAACGTCTGCGGACCCTGGAAACAGATGTGCCCAACTCGTCCCTCGGGCGCCTCGCAACCAGCCGTGCCCGCAGTGTGCATGGCCTCGCGGATCGCCAGGCGATAGGCCGGCATCGCCCATCCTATGCCGCGCTCCAATTCTCCGGCCTCGGATGTGAGGCGCGTGTAAGTGCAAAAGCCCGAGGACTCGGTCAGGCCAAGGCCGGTGGCAATCCGCGGCGCCATTTGCAACATGCAGTCGAGGAACGGGGGCGGCACGGATTGCCCGCCGTAAACCGCAGTCTGCAGGCTGCCGAGATTGCGCCGCGCATAATCCGCCGTGCGCCACTCCAGGTTGAACATGGCTGGAATCTGGCCGAGGAGCGTTACCCCGTGCCGCTCGATGGCCTCGAGACTCTGGACGGCATCGAAGACTTCCAGCGTCACCGCGGTCGCGCCCATGAATAGCGATGTCAGCAGCACCTCTGCCTGCCCGCCGACGTGCGACGCCGGAAGATTGCACAACACCCGCTGTCCCGGCCCGAATCGAAACGCGGTGCCGAGGCAGAGATTCTGGCAGGTGATGCTGCGGTGCGAGAGCAGCGCCGCTTTGGGCGGCCCTGTGGACCCGGTGGTGAAAATCACCTGTGCGCCATCGCGCTCCCTCACGCGCGATGCCACCGGTTTCGGATGGGCGCGCGCCAGCAGATCGAGGGCGCTTGCCGCCCCCGCGATGCATTGGCCGCTGGGGGAGAACTGCATCAGGTGCTCGATGGAATCGCAGTGCGCGCGGACGGCCTCGCCCAGGGCAGCAAAATCGCCCGCGGGAGTCTTTCCCAAAAAGAAGTATCCTTTCGGCCGGATCAAGTTCAAGCAGCGGATGGCTTCCGCAGGCGGTAGCCGCAGGTCGAGCGGCACGTGGATCACGCCCAGCCGGAAGCACGCCAGTTCCAGCAGGATATGCTCATTGAGCAGCGGCAGCGAGGCCGCCAGGAAGTCGCCGTGGTGAAAGCCCATTCGGTCGAGTTCCGCCGCAATGGCGACAGACCCGCGCTCGAGATCCGCCCACGTGAGCGTGGTCCCGCGCGTCGAATTCACAATTGCCGGGTTGCCAGGCTGGCGTGCCGCCCACCAGTCGACCGCCCGGTGGATCAGTTGGCGGTCCCGGTACTCGGTTTCGAATTGCTCCAGCGTGACCTGCGGGATGGGCTCCGGCATGGATTCTATCTTGACATAGCACGTCCGCGCGCCAGCCGGTGAACTCCCGGCCCGCTTCGGGCAAGAACAGCGGGCAAGATATTCCAGAAGATGCTGAAAGGAAATTTGGCGGTGCGGCATCTCTGTGTTGTGAAGCTGATACTCTGTTTCCCGCTGTTTTGCGCTGCTGGACTATGGGCTGACGAAGCTCAGGACCGCGCGGCCATCGACAAGGTGATCGCCGCCCTCAATGACCCTGTCCAACGTGCCGGGCTATTCACGAAGGATGTCGATTCCAGCGTGGATTTCGACCGGCTGGTGGACCTTCATAGGAAGAACTGTTTGCCTTTTGGCGCCATGGTGGGAATAGACGAGACCTGGACGGTGCTGACCGTTCCGCGCGTGGTGAGCGGCAGCATCCGGTTCATCACGCCGGAGGTCGCGATCGTGCACGGCGCCAGCGATATCCGGGGAGCGGTGACGCTCGCGCGGAGGGTGCCCCTCCTGTTCGTGATGAAGAAACAAGGAGCGGAGTGGCGGATCAGTGCGGTCCGGAACTCCGCTCCGCCGCAAGCTGCCGGCGCAATCGACATGAGATGCGGGCCAACCAGCCGCTAAACCTCAATTCCGAGGTTGGACGCCTTGTATCAGGGCACGGCTTCAGCCGTGCCGCCGACAACACGCATTCTGAGGGCTTCAGCCCCTGTCTGCTGGCCAGGGGCTAAAGAGGCTGCGGAAAAACGGCTCCGCAGCGATCGTTCGAGCTCGGTGGTGACAGTTGTGTCGTCGCCCGGTTTGTTCCAGGTCCGTCTTCATGCCGCTCCTCGCTCGTTTCGCCGCTCGTTTTCATGC
>JBAVEN010000111.1:0-152940 GCA_049587755.1 Bryobacteraceae bacterium
TCGCCTTGCCTTCGGCGCGGGATGGAGCAAACCCGCAATCTCTTGAATCGGGATCACGCTGCACTCCCGCTTCCGTCATTCCCAATCCTATCATCCGGCGCTGTATTAGGCAAGTATATAATCGCCCTTGGTAGGCCAGAAAGTCGGGCGCCGGCGACGATTGCATTTGCGGCCTGATCTGGCTGTATGCAGTGGCCGCCAGGGCAAAAACACAGATAGGGAGCAGTACGTGCAGCGCGGTCATGTTAGAGTCCTCCGAGCCTTCGCCGTATTCAGGAGCAGCTTCGAAAGCAGAAGCCCGCTCGAGGCGACGCGAACTGGCAGCGAGTTCGGTTACAAACGAATTAGTACCTATGAATTCTCAATTGAATCAGTACCTATGAAGTGGCTATTATTACCCCCCCCTAATAGCTTGTCAAGCGAAAAGTTGATTATTTTTGAGTAAGTCGAAGGCTGTCGAAAAGTGCGGCACGAAGGCGTGAATATCTTGTTGTAAGTCGCAACAACAGTTGATTTTATGATCGGGAAACTCCCTGGCACCGCGAGTCTGCAGGTTGGCGGATCGCTGAATAAGGGCGATTGAGCAAGCGGGGCGCCTGCCTCACTTGCCTGCGAGTACTTTGGCGGCAGGGGCTACGCCTGCTTCCATGATCTCCCAGCCGCCCACAACACGGCGGCCAGTATTACGGAGCACGCCGGGATGAGATACATGGCCTGGTGCAAGCCGGTGGCGCGGGCGGCCTCGAGCGTGGCGCCCGCGTTAGTGGCGGCGCGGGCGAAATGGTCGCTGAGGCGGCCGGTTACTAACGGGCCGAACGAGGCGCCACATAGGTACATCGCCAGGTAATAAGTCGCCATCGCGGTGCCGCGTAACTGCGCGGGCACGATGTCCTGGATGGCGGCGTAGACTAAGCCGTAGTAAGTCTGCCACAAGCCATAAGCCAGCATAAGGAGCAGGACAGCGGAGAGCACGCTGCCGGCGGGCTGAGCGATGGCGGCGAAGGCCGGCACAGTGGCGAAAGCGGCAGCGGCAGCAGCCAGCAGTAGACGGCGCCGGCCGAGGTCGCTGGTTACCCGATCGCCGAGGTATCCCGCCGCCAGCGCACCGAGCACGCCCGCGGCGCCCGATCCAACTCCGCTCCAGACGCCCGAGCGCGCGACCGAAAGTCCGTGATAGCGGGTGAGAAACGCCGGCAAGAAGAGGGAGAAGCTGTAGAGCATGAAGTTGACGATGGCGCCTGAGGCCGCGATCCACCAAAAAGCCGGGATGCGCGCCAGCAGCCACGGGCTGGGGCTGCCACCGTCCGATATTGCGCTCTGGCGGCAGACCTCCCCCTCACGGTCGTGGCTCGGCTCGGAGGCGGGAGCGTCAGGAGCTGGGAAAACATTCGCCCGCAAACGGGCGTTGGCAGGTTGAAACCTGCCCCACCCGGGCTCGCGGAGCGCTGCCAGCGCGGGCACCAGCGCTACCGCGGGTACGGCGGCCAGCACCAGCGCCGCACGCCAGCCCCATTTCTGCGCCACCGGGCCGCCCACGGCAAAGCTCAGAAAACCGCCGATAGGGACGGCCAGCATGAAGATGGCCATGGCGCGCGCGCGGCGGCCGGCTGGCACCAGATCGCCGATCCAGCTTGTGGCGGCGGGGGCGCAGGTGGCCTCGCCGATCCCTACTCCCAGGCGCGTCGCCAACAGCATCCCATAACTGGAAGCCAGCCCGCCGAGTGCGGTAAGCGCGGCCCACACGCTGACGCCGGCCGCCAGCAGACGCTTACGGCTCCACTGATCGGCCAAGCGTCCGAGCGGCAAGCCGGCCACTGCGTAGAGCAGCGTGAACGCGGTGGCCAGCGTGGCGAGTTGGGTGTCGGAAAGGCCGAACTCGCGGTGCAGCGGTTCGAGCACCGCGCCCAGCACCTGCCGGTCGTAAAAATTGAGAACGTTGACGAGGAAAAGAACCAGCAGCGGGGCGGTGGCAGCCGCCCCGCGGCCTGGGTTCACAGCTTGATCTCGGAGTCTTTGAGATTCTTGTCCGGAGCCTTGGGTTGTTTGGGCGCGGCGGGCGCGGCGGGAGTGTCGGGCGGGCGCACGGATTCATCGCCCTTGCGCACTTCCACCTCGCCGTGGGAGGCGGTGAGCTGGATGGATGGGCCGTCGCCCACTTTGCCCTTCAGAGTGGCGCTACGCCCGGAGGTGTCTTTCTGAATCGGCGGGCCGAAATCGTTGGTGGCATCGCCGTGCTCGGCGGTGGCATCGAGTTGGAACGCGGCCTTTTCGGGGAGCGTTAGCTCGATGTTGCCGACGCCGGAGCGGGCTTCAATCGCCGGCACGGGCATGGCGGGGTTGAGCTCGATGTTGCCGTGTTCGGTTTCGACGGTCATGGCCTGGGTGAACCCGCCGATTTTTATATCGCGCGAGCGCGTAATGAGCCGCACCGGGCCCACCAGCCCGTTGGCAGTGAATTCGCCCATATCCATGCTGATGTTGCCCGGCACCGCTTCCACGTGCAGCTCGGTATTGCGCGCGCCTTCAAACTGCAGCGGCTTGGCCAGGTTTTTGAAATCCAGGGTACCGGTAAAAGCACCGTTGATGGTCACCTGCCCCTGCACATTCTCGAGCGAGAGGTCGGATCCTTCGCCCTGGACGTCGATGTTGCCCTTCACATCCACGGCGCGAATGGTGTCGCTGTGGCTCACTTCGACTCTGGCGTTGCCGCCCAGGCGGGACAGGCGCACGTCGCCGCGGGCGCCGCCGAGCTGGACGTCGCCATTAAGATCGCCGATTTCGAAATCGCCGCGCCGGCCGCTGGCTTCCACCGCCATGGCGCGCGGCACCGTCACTTCGATGTCGTCGGAGACGCGCTGGTTGCCGGGCGCCCGATCCTGGTTGGCGCGGACCAGCAGGTGATCGCCTTCGGGCACAATCTCGAGCGGCGTGTTGCTATTGGCGCGGTCGGCGTCGTCCCGGCCAAAACTGCGGATCGATTTGTTGCCGCTTACCACAACGTCGTTCGTATCGTCCCCAGTCACCTTGATGTTGCCGCGTGCGACGTCGAAGACAATGCGCTTCATCCCGGCCGCGGGGGCTTTGGCGGAGACGGGATAATCGTACTCATTGCCGAAGATACTGAGGCTGTCTCCCGACCAGCGAATACCATTGCGATAGCCGGCCCACATGGTCGCGCCGAAAATGCAGATCAGCACGATGAGCACCACCTCGCCGCCGCTGAAGCCGCTCCTCCAGGATGAGCCGGGCCAGGCGACTTCGATCAGCCGCAACACGCCCCATAGGATCAGCAGGAACGGCCAGTAAAGTGCGAGGATTTCGTAGATGGGCGCTTCCGGATGGAAATTGCGCCACAGGAAAAGGCCGCCGATAATCACCAGGATGAGCGGCCCGGTCAGAGAACGAGGTCTCATACATTACCTCCCGGCGTGGAACTTTCAGGTGGAGCATCCGGCTTGGGCGGAGCGCTGGTTCCAAATCCGCCTTTAGCCGGACCGGATGAGGATGCCGGATCCGCACCGGCCGGCGGCTGCGGATAAGGGCCCTGCGCGTAGGACGTGGCGCGGTATCCGCCTGCCGCCTGATCGGCGGGCGGTTGCCAGCCGTACTGCGGCGGTTGCCAGCCGTATTGCGGCGGCGGCGGGGCCTGCGGCGGCGGCGTTACGGTTCGCCCCAGCAGGCTCATCAGGCCGAGCACAATCAGCAGCACGGGCCAGGTCTGGCCGAAATCGTACGGCGTGAAGTTTTGCAGGGCAAACAGGACTCCGATCGTGATCAGCGTCACGGGTCCACGGAGAGCCCTGATCCTGTTGCGCTCACCTCTCATGGCGCATTTCTCCCGGTGCCGGCTCCTGGCCGGCGAAACGCGACCACAGCATATACGCTCCGGCCGCAATCAGCAGCACCGGCCAGTACGGCACCAGCTTGTCGAAGTTCACCAGGTCGAGGGTGTGCAGCAGTAGCAGCACGCCCAGCACAATCAGCGCCACGGCGGCCATGGGAAACCGGCCCGGCCCGCCGCGCAACTGGAGCACGCTCGAGTACTCATCCACGGGCTCACCGCGTTGCAGCTTCTGCGCGGTGCGGTAAGCCTCGAACACCATGTAAGCCATCCAGGCGATCACCAGGATGACGAAGATGGGCTGCATGTCGCGAATGGCGTCCGAGTTGGCGATGCTCATTAACACGCCCCAGATCACGGCGTGGATCAGGCCCTTGGCGTATTGCCCGTTGTAGATAGCCCCCACTCCGGGAATCCAGCCTAGCGCGAATGCCAGCCCGGGCCGGATATCGGCGCGAACGTACGGGGAGGGCGCGGCGGGCGGCGGGTACGGGAGGGTACTCGCCGGAGGTGGCGCGGTGTATGCCGGAGGCGGCGCGGCGAAAGGCGGCGGCACAGCGGCCGGCGCATGCTCGGCGCAGTACACGGTGCCCGATGCTTCCCGGCGGCAGTCGGCGCACACCGGCTTGCCGCAGGTACGGCAATAAGCGATTGCCGCTACATCCGGATGGTTTTGACAGTTCATAGCATTTCCCTCAGTGTGATGATTCCGGTACTTGGGCGGGAGCTGTCCCGCCCGGTGCTTCCCCAGCCGCCGGCGCGGAGACAACCGGCAGCTTCCTCTCGTCGTGAAACGCGGGCGCCTGGCGCGGCGCCGTGGGCTCCCGCTCCTCATCCTGCTGCTGCCAGGCCCGCAGAGTAGTTTGAATCCGATAAACCACTTTCAGATTGTCGTAAAACTTTTCCACGCGTCCCCAACCATATTCCACGCGCGTTTCCAGGCCGGCCCAGACCTTGGAAGGACGCAGATCGTCGGGCCGGATGCTGCGCAGCGGAATCACCGAGCGCAGCAGCGAAAAGGAAACGATGGTCATGGCAAAGCTCATCACATAACGCGGCTGCAGGATGGGGCTGAGCCGCTTGGCCAGCCAGGTGCGGTGCTTCGCTCTAATGCTCTGGCGCCACGGTGCGGCGAAGAGGATGCGATTCACCAGCTCTGCGGGAGGCTCGACATCGGCGGCGCGCCCGATGAAGGCGACGGCGGCCGCGGATTCGCGCGCCACTTCGGCACACGCGGGGCAGCCGGCCAGGTGGCGCTCCACCGCGGCCCGCGTGGCCGCGTCCAGCGTGCCATCCACGTACTCGCAGAGTGGGATGTCCAGTTCGGCGCAGTTCATACTACCAGCTTCTGCTTGCGCAGCAGCCGCGCCAGCTCGGAGCGGCCGCGATTGATTCTCGACTTCACGGTGCCTTCCGGTATCGCCAGCACCTGGGCGATTTCCCGGTACTCCATTTCCTGCAGGTCGCGCAAAATCACGGCCTCGCGCAAGTCCGGCGACAGCTTCTGCAGCGCCGCTTGCAATATCTCGCTGGCCTCGCGGCCGGCGACAGCCTGATCCGGGCGAGGCGTGGCCGCGGCGCTTCGGTCCCCGACCACGGGGAGCTGCTCGTCCAGCGAATCCGTCACCCGGTCCTGGCGCGTGCGCCGGTAATGATCAATCAACAGATTGCGCGTCAGCCGCGCCAGCCAGGTACCGAATGAGCCTTCCGCCGCGCGGAAGGAATGAAGCGTGCGGAAGACGCGCAGGAAAACTTCCTGCGTCAAATCCTGCGACTCCGAGCCGCTGTTGGTGAAGCGGTAACACAATCCGAAGACCCGGCGGCTGTGCAAGCGGACGAGATCTTCCCACGCGGACTCGTCGCCGCGCAGGCATCGCACAACAAGAGGGGAGTCTTGGTCCAAGATTCGTTCTACCACACAGCCGCGCCGCGCACCCGCCATCCCGCCCAGAGCGTCCTGGCCGGTTGCCGGATTCTGGAAGACTCCCAAGACTAGCGTCGCGGTTGCCATGACCCCGGTTCCTTCATATCAAGAAACGAGGGTTTTCCACGCCAGGTTCAAATTTTTTCCCGTATTCCGGTTCTTTTGAGATACTTGTACAGGCGCTGGCTCCCCGCTTCGGAGACGGGACGCCGCTCTCGAGGAGGTTCGATTCGGCACCGCTGGTGGAAATGGGCCGCGGCCGGCCTTGCTGTGGCCGCCGTGGGGGTTGTTCTGGTATGGCGATTCTCCGCCCCAGTATTCGAGTGGCGCCTGGCGGCCGCGGCGGTGGCCGGCCTGGACTGGATCTGGATTGCCATTTCTCTAGTTCCTGTCGCCGGTGCGTATTATGTCCGGGCCCTGCGCTGGGCCGTGTTCCTGAAGCCGCTTCAACCACGCCCGTCGGTACGCAACCTGCTCTCGGCGACGGTCATCGGATTCACTGCCATCACCCTGTTTGGCCGCGCCGGCGAGTTCGTGCGGCCGTACCTGATCGCGGTCAAGGAGGACGTCCCGTTTCCTTCCCAACTGGCGGCGTGGCTGCTGGAGCGCATCTTCGATCTGCTGATGGCCCTGCTATTCTTCGCCTTCGCCATGATGCGCGTCACTTCGACCGGGGTACATGTGGGCCCGAGGATCGCTTGGGCCCTGGACGCCGGAGGGCATTTTGTGGCCGCGGCTTGTCTGGGATTGCTCGTCCTGCTGTTTGCCATGCGGCATTTTGCCGAACCGGTCCGCCGTTACCTGTCCCGCGCCATCCGCTGTTGGCCGGAACGGTACATCGCGCGCGCCGAAAAGCTCCTGTCGGCGGCCGTTCAAGGCGTGGAATCGACCCGCAGCGATGCCGCGTTGCTTGCGATTTTCCTGTACTCCGTCCTGGAATGGACGCTGATCGCCGCCTGCTACTGGTGCCTGGCCCGTTCGTTCGCCGCGGTTCTGCATTTCTCCGTCATGGATGTCGTCATTTTTGTCGGGTTCATTTCGTTCGGATCGGCCGTGCAGATTCCTGGGATCGGCGGCGGCTTGCAGGTGGTGGCGGTGGTGGTTTTGACCGAACTCTTTCGGGTGCGCTTGGAACCCGCAACTTCATTTGCCATTCTGATCTGGATTCTTAATTGTGTAGTAGTAGTTCCGGTTGGGTTGATGATTACGGTTAAGGAAGGGCTGGACTGGCGCAGCCTGCGCCGAATGGGACGAAACCAACAATGAAGTGTCCTTTTTGCAGTCATTTACACGACAGGGTGGTGGATTCTCGAGAGAGTAAGGAAGGCGACGCCATACGCCGGCGCCGCGAGTGCCTGGCGTGTGAGCGGCGATTCACCACGTACGAGCGCATCGACGAAGTTCCCTACATGGCGATCAAGAAAGATGGCCGCCGCGAGAAATTCGACCGTCAAAAAGTGCTGGCGGGGCTGCTGAAAGCCTGCGAGAAACGCCCTATTAGTATGGCGAAGCTTTCCGAGTTGGTGAACCGGGTGGAGACCAAGGTCAGCGATTCGCCGGATCGGGAGATTTCAACTACAGAAATAGGAGAATTCCTGATGGAAGGGCTTCGCGAGCTTGACAAGATCGCCTATGTACGATACGCGTCGGTTTATCGGGACTTTCAGGACGAGGAGGCATTCTTCAACGAGCTCAAGAACCTGATGCGGCAGAAGCTTCCATGAGCCGGAAGGGCGCCAAATCTTGTGTAACCTTCCCAGTTTCAAGACATCCTTATAAATAGAGCTTAACTTTGTTGGGGAACGGTGGTATGATCGATTGGAAGATCCGCCCTGTGCCTGACAGTTGCGCGACGTGGCCGGGGTACAACCCGCAATTCGAGCTTATTTCAAAAAGTAGCCTATTTCCCATAACTTGCGTGTGCTTGCGCGTGCCTTTGGGGAGGTGAGTCTTAGTGGACCGTTTTGAAGATCATTTTCTCGCTGAAAACCCTGAAACTCTAGGTCTGAACTTCGAAGAAGACGCCAAATTCTTCGATTCGGAGGCTGCGCATGAGACGGACTTTCTGCACCAGCCGCCGGTGGAAGAATCCATCTACACGGATGATCCCGTGCGGGTGTATCTGCGGGAAATGGGAGCGGTTCCGCTGTTGACACGCGAAGGCGAGGTGGATTTGGCGCGGCGCATGGAGCGCGGCAAGCTGAGGATGCAAAAGGCCATTAGCCGTTCGGCCGTGGTGCAACGCGTGGCCCTGGATATGGCGGAGGCGCTGAAGAAGGGTACCATTGAGCTGGAATCGGTGGCTGACCTGGGCGATGTCGAAGAGGGATCTCCTGCGGATCTGAAGGTGCGGGCGGACGCCTCTCGGCTGTTCGCGGATGTGATCGTCCTTCACAAGAAACAGCAGCAGCTTGAGGAGAAGGTGGAAGCCACGCCCGTGGCCAACAAGAAACCTCGTAAGCGGCTGGTGGGTAAGTACAATCGGGCCAAAGTGGAAACCTCGCTGGCCATCCGGCGCTGCCCCTTCCGGGGCAACCGGTGGAAGGACTTCTCCCGCGAAATTGAGCGCGCCGTGGAGGAGATCAGCCACCTGGATGGCGAAATCAGAAAGCTGGAGGCGCGCAACAGCCCGCCCCTGCAGGCCCGCCTGCGGGAGCTGAAACGCGAGCTGCGCAAGCGCGAAGCAGCCGCCGGCGCTACCCTGCCGGAACTGCGCCACACCCTCACCGTGATCCGCCACGGTGAAGCCGAGGCTGAGCGGGCAAAAAAAGACTTGGTCGAGGCCAACCTCCGGTTGGTGGTTTCGGTGGCTAAGAAGTACGTAAATCGCGGGTTGCACCTCCTGGACCTGATTCAGGAAGGCAATATCGGCCTGATGCGCGCCGCCGACAAATTCGAATATCGCCGCGGCTACAAGTTCTCCACTTACGCCACCTGGTGGATACGGCAAGCCATCACGCGTGCTATCGCCGACCAGTCGCGGACGATCCGCATTCCGGTGCACATGAACGAGAGCATGAACAAGTTCTTGCGCGCCACCCGCGAGCTCGAGAAGGAACTGGGCCGAACTCCTACAAATGACGAAATTGGCCGGCGGATGGAAATCCCGGTCGAGAAGGTGCAAAAGCTGAAGACCATTTCCCGCGACCCGGTGTCGCTCGAAACGCCCGTCGGCCGCGATGGGGAATCGGCGCTGGGCGATCTGATTGAAGACCGCTGGGTCGGATCTCCGGTGGATGCAGTAATCGAAACCAACGTTCGCGACGAAACGGCTGGCATTTTGAAGACGCTCTCTCCGAAAGAGGAGAAGGTTATTCGTATGCGGTTCGGCATCGGTTGCGAGCGCGAGCACACGCTGGAAGAGATCGGCCAGGAATTCGACGTCACCCGCGAGCGGATTCGCCAGATTGAAGCCAAGGCGCTGCGCCAGTTGCGCGCCCCGGAGCGGGCCCGCCGCCTGCGCGCGCTGATGGCCGCACGGTAATCGAGCCGCCGGGCATGCCCGGTCCCTATCCCACCAACTTGGGCGCACCGCCCGCCAGCAGTTGCGAAACCTCCTGATACAGGCGTTTGTTGAGCGCGGTGCGGGCGTGTAGCCCCATACCCGCGGTGGGGATGGGATCGCCGACGCGCAGCGCCACCTCGCCGCTGCGCAGGTGGATCGAGCCCATGGGCAACAGGCGGCGCATGCCAACGATCGCCATTGGCACCACGGGCACACCCGCTTTGATGGCGATGTAAGCGGCGCCTTCCTTGAATTCGCGCAGGCCTTCGGGGCAACGCCCGCCCTCCGGAAACAGCAGCACGGAAACGCGGCGCTGGTCCACGATGCGAGCGCCTTCGGTCATGCTCTTCAGCGAGGCTCGCGCGCTGGAACGATCCACCGGGATATGACCGGCACGCTTCAGATGCCCGCCCAGGAAGGGAATCTGGTACAACCCTTTCTTCGCGAAAAAGCGGAACTGAAACGGCAGATAGGCCAGCAGCGCCGGGATGTCCATGTAGCTTGAGTGGTTGGCGACGAATACGTACGTGGCATTCGGGTCGAGCTTTTCCAGACCCTCGGTCCGCACCCGGATGAAGCTCGCTCCGAGCAGCATCCTGCCCCACATGCGCGCCAGCCGGTGCTGGGTGCGGCCGGTGCGATCGAAGAGCGATGCGAGCAGCGAGAGGGTCCCCATCACAACGGTGGCGAGCGCGATCAGGGGGGTCGAGAACAGCAGGGAGCGCAGAAGACTCATCGCTTCGCCACCAATCATAACAACTCGCGGCGCGACCTTTCCCGGCAAGAGGCTGGTCCGCCGGCCCCCCTGGTATCCTTGAAGGTACAAACTCGTGCTGCGGCCTATCCTACTGGCGGTCGCCGGACTCGCGGCTCTGACCGCGCTCCATGCCTTCCAAAAGCCGTTCCGGGAGTATCCGGGAGTGGAATATTCGAACTTTCCGATCCCGCCCGATTACCAGGAAAAAACGGAGTGGGTGTTCGCTCGCCTGATGTACCCGCCGGTGGGCCGCTACTATGGCGGCGTCGAGTTCAACGGGAACTGGAAGAACGGCGGGTCGAACTGGACGATGGACTATCCGCGCTCGGACCGGCACCTTTCGCAAGCGGTGCGCCGCCTCACCCGTATCCACGCACGGAGCGTGGAGGAGCCTATCGACCTGGATGACCGCGACGTCTATGACTGGCCGTGGCTCTATGGCGTCGAGGTCGGCCACTGGAACCTCACCGACGCGCAGGCAGCGACGCTGCGCGAGTTCCTGCTGCGCGGCGGTTTTTTCATGTGCGACGACTTCCACGGCGCTATCGAGTGGGACGTCTTTGCCGCCAGCATGAAGAAGGTTTTTCCCGACCGTCCGATCGTGAATATCGACGATTCCGACCCGATCTTTCATACTATCTACGATCTCCGCGACCGCTACCAGGTGCCGGGCGCACTGTACCTGGAAACCGGCAAGACATACGAGAAAGGCGAAACCGGCAAAACGCCACACTGGCGCGCCATCTACGATGACAAGGGCCGCATCGTGGTCGCCATGTGCCATAACATGGACCTGGGCGATTCGTGGGAGCATGCCGACAACCCGCAGTATCCGGCCCGCTTCTCCGACCTGGGCATACGGCTGGGCGTGAATTACATTGTCTATTCGATGACTCACTAAAAGGGACGGAAAACATGAACTGGAGCATCACGGGAGCGGTTCTGCTGGCTCTGGCCGTGGCATTCGGTGCGTTCGGCGCGCACGAGCTCAGGCAGCGCGTGGACGCCTACCGGATGAGCGTGTACGAAAAGGCCGCGCTCTACCACTTCATCCACGCGTTGGGCATTCTGATTGTATCCGTTCTGCCGCGGACGGGCGCGCTGCCGGAAGACGCTGCGGGCACGGTGTGCGCAGTGCTGCTGGCGGGTATCGTGTTCTTTTCGGGAAGCCTATATTTGCTGGCCATCACCGGCAATCGCTGGTTAGGCGCGATTACGCCCATCGGCGGAGTAGCGTTCATCGTCGGCTGGCTGCTGCTGGCCTGGCGGTTGCGAAGGTAGGTTCTGGCCACTTCTTTGACATCGCAAATTGCGATGTCAAACCGGGCGCGCCACTGCCGCTTATGGCGATGACCGAACTGCGCCGGCAGCAAACCTCTGCGCGAGGATGAGATCCGCGATAGTTTGTTTTGGCGATGCGTGCCCTGCAAGAAACCAAGCGGCTTTCCTCACCTGACGGGCGGCTGCCCGTGCCGGTGGGGCTGATTCAGAGGAGGATTTATCTCATCCGCGGCCAGAAGGCGATGCTGGATTCGGATCTTGCCGAGATCTATGGTGTGCCTACCTTCCGCCTCAATGAAGCCGTCAAGCGCAATCGCAAACGCTTCCCTTCGGATTTCATGCTGCAGCTCAACCGCGCAGAAGCAGACTTTTTGACATCGCAAGCTGCGATGTCAAAGAAGGGCCGCGGCGGACGCCGGACGTTGCCGTACGCGTTCACCGAGCACGGCGTGGCGATGCTGGCCCCGGTGCTCAACAGCGATCGCGCCGCACAAATGAACATCGTCATCATCCGCGCGTTCGTGAAGTTGCGCGAGGTGGTGGCAAGCCACAAGGAGCTGGCTCGCAAGGTCAGCCGGCTCGACACTACGCAAAAGCGCCAGGGATCGATCATCCTGGCGGTGGTGGAAGAAATTAAGAGACTGCGGCAAAGGCCGCCGGCGACCAAACGCCGCATTGGCTTTCTGGCTGACAACTAACACTCGCCAACACTGCGCCGTGTTTCGTGCCATGGCTTTTGCTACCCTCATCGTTTCATGTCACACAACGACTTCAACCTGCTGGCAGCGGCGCGCCAGGAAATGATCGACCACGGCTTTGCGCCGGACTTTCCACTCGAGGCCGAACGGCAGCTTGCGGCCATCAAGCCAAGCTCGGACGCGAGCTTGCGCGATCTCACCGGCCTGCTGTGGTCTTCCATCGATAACGACGATTCGCGCGATCTCGACCAGATCGAATGGGCGGAACGCACGGGCGAAGGTATCCGCGTGCTGGTGGGCGTCGCCGACGTGGATTCGCTGGTGGGCAAGGGAACTCCGATTGATGCGCACGCAGCGCAGGAGACCACCACGGTTTATACCGGAGTGCGCACGTTTCCAATGCTGCCGGAGCGGCTTTCGACCGATCTGACCTCGCTGAATGAAGGGCAGGAGCGCGCGGCGGTGGTGATTGAGATGGTGGTAGCGGCCGACGGAACAGTTTCTAAGAGCGGCATCTACCGCGCCCGCGTGCGCAACTGCGCGCAGCTCGCTTACAACGCCGTGGGCGCCTGGCTCGATGGCACTGAGCCGGCGCCCGCGAAAGTCGCCGCGTCCACGGACCTGGCCGCGCAGCTCAAATTGCAGGACGTGGCCGCCGGAATCCTGCGCGAGGCGCGCCACCGCCTGGGCGCGCTCACCTTCGACCGCCTGGAAGCGCAGGCGGTGTTCGCCGAAGGCAAGGTGCAGGACATTACCGCGCGCGCCGCCAACCGGGCGGCACACTTGATCGAAGACTTCATGATTGCGGCCAACGAAGTGATGGCGCTCACCCTCCGCGACGCCGGGGTCTCTTCGATACGCCGCGTGGTGAAAGAGCCGGAGCGCTGGCCGCGCATTGTGGAACTGGCGAAGCAGTACGGCGACACGCTGCCCGCCACGCCCGATCCGGGGGCGCTCAACGCTTTCCTGCTGCGGCGCAAAGCGGCCGACCCGGTGCACTACGCCGATGTCTCGCTTTCCGTACTTAAGCTGATGGGTCCCGGTGAGTACGTGCTGATGCGGCCGGGCGATCCGCCGCAGGGACATTTCGGGCTCGCCGCGCATGACTACACGCATTCGACGGCGCCCAACCGCCGCTTCGCCGACGTCGTGACCCAGCGCCTCATCAAAGCGCACGCAGCAGGGACTAAGGCGGTTTACTCGGACGACGAACTGGATGGGATCGCGAAGAACTGCACACTGAAAGAGGATGCCGCGCGCAAGGTGGAGCGCGCCATGACCAAGCGCATGGCAGCGGTGGCGCTGCGGCACCGAATTGGGGAGAATTTTCAAGCGGTGGTAACCGGCAACACCCCCAAGGGCATCTTCGTGAGGATTTTCAACCCGCCGGTGGAAGGCAGGCTGATGCGCGGCGAGCACGGGCTGGACGTGGGAGACCGCCTGCGGGTGACGCTCTTGAGCACCGACCCGCAGCGCGGCTTTCTGGATTTCGGTAGAGTATCTTAAATGGACGACAAAACCGCTCTGCTGCGACACACGCTGGCAACCCTGGCCTACCGCGGAGGAAAGGCGTTGCGCGGAGCGCCGGCCGAATTCGCGGAATTTCGATTGGGGGCGCCGCCGCGCACGCCGGGGCAAATCCTGGCGCACATCGGCGATCTGCTGGATTGGGCGCTCTCGATGGCGGATGGCAAACAGGCGTGGCACGATTCGCCACCGGTCGCCTGGGAGCAGGGCACGGCGCGCTTTTTCGCCGCGCTCGAAGCCTTCGACCGGCGTCTGGCTTCCGATCGACCGACGGCGTGTCCGGCCGAAAAGCTGTACCAGGGCCCGATTGCCGATGCGCTCACCCACGTCGGCCAAATCGCCATGCTGCGCCGCCTGGCCGGCTGCCCCATGCACGGCGAGAATTACTTCCTGGCCGACATCGTCGCCGGCCGCGTTGGGGCCAAGCAGGCAGAGCCGGTGGCGGAGTTTTAGGCCACTCACCGCGAGATTCGGTTCCGCCGTGACACCGGGCGCGCCGGTGACCTGGCTTGAGGGGCCGTCAGGAAATAGCCAGCGCTGCGCTCTGGGCCGCGCGCGCCTGCCGCCACATCTCGATATAGGGCGCCAGATCCCGCATCATCCCGGCGAATCCCTCGAGCGTCAGCGACTGTGCTCCATCGCTGACGGCCTTTTCCGGGTACGGATGCACTTCCACGATCAGCCCGTCGGCCCCGATGGCCACGGCCGCGCGCGCCAGCGCAGGCACCAGGCTGCGCTTGCCGGTAGCGTGGCTGGGATCGAGAACCACCGGCAGGTGCGTCAGTTCGTTCAACACCGGCACGGCGGTGATGTCGCAGGTGTTGCGCGTGGCGGTTTCGAAAGTGCGGATCCCGCGCTCGCACAGAATCACGTTCGGGTTGCCGTGCGCCACAATGTACTCGGCCGACATCAGCAGCTCCTTGATGGTAGAACTCATGCCGCGCTTCAGCAGCACCGGCCGGCCGCAGCCGCCCAGCGATTTCAGCAGCGCGAAATTCTGCATGTTGCGCGCGCCCACCTGCATGCAGTCGGCGTATTCCGCCACCAGCTCCACATCGCTGTCGCTCATCACTTCGGTGACGATGCCCAGCCCGGTGGCTTCCTTAGCCTTGCGCAGCAGCTTCAACCCCTCGCGCTCCATGCCCTGAAAATCGTAGGGTGACGTGCGCGGCTTGAACGCTCCACCGCGCAGCACGCGGGCGCCCGCGGCCGCCACGCCTTCCGCCGTCTGCATGATCTGTTGTTCGCTTTCCACCGAACACGGCCCGGCCATCACGATCAATTCGGCGCCGCCGATCTCGACCCCGTTGAGCTTGATGGCGCTGCGCTCTCTCTTGAATTCGCGGCTAACGAACTTGTACGGCGCCGAAATGCGCACCGCCGTCTCCACCCCAGGCGCGGCCTCGAGCGATTCCAGGCAGGCCGTGACGTCGCCGATGCCCACCACGCCGATCACCACCCGCTCCTCGCCCACAATCGAGTGGACTTTGTATCCGAATTCCTGTATGCGCTCGCAAACGTGCTCGATTTCTTCCTTGGTGGCGTGCTGCCGCATCGAAATGACCATCGTCGTTGCCCTCTAAAACAAAAATGCCCGCTCCGTGGAGCGGGCCGGTTTCGTAAATCCGTCAATGCCTGACGCCACCAACGCCGCTCTACCGGATCTGGTTAAACCAGAACCGGCCGGTAAACGAGCTGGCGTAATAGCGTGACATCGAAGTTTCACTCTACACCAAGTGGCTGGGGCGGAGCAAGCTCGAAGGTCGGAGCAACGGCAACACAACGGGCGAAACATGCCGCCGATCTCCGTAGGGGCTGGGCACGCCTGGCCCGTGGCCCCGCCGCAGCCGGTTATAATTCCGTCTTGACACCGAAAACCGCATTCCTTTTTCCTGGGCAGGGGTCGCAGTACGCCGGCATGGGCAAGTCGCTCGCCGGTCGGTTTCCCGTGGCGCGTCGCACGTTCGAGGAAGCTGACGATGCGCTCGGCTTCTCCCTTTCGCGCCTGTGCTTCGAAGGCCCTGACGATCAACTCAAGCTGACCGAGAACCAGCAGCCCGCGTTGCTCACGGTCTCCGTGGCCGCATTCGCGGTACTCGGCGAACGCGGCTTGGCGCCGGATTTCGTGGCTGGCCACAGCCTGGGCGAATACGCCGCGCTGGTGGCTGCGCAAAGTCTCCGCTTCCGCGACGCCGTTCGCCTGGTGCGCCATCGCGGCCGCTATATGCAGGAGGCCGTAGCGCCGGGCGTGGGAGCGATGGCCGCCATCCTCCGATTGCCGGAAGGTAAGCTGGATGCGATCCTTGCCGAAGCCGCGCAGGGTGAAGTGGTTAGCGCGGCCAATTTCAATTCGCCCGACCAAGTGGTGATCGCCGGACACGCCGCTGCCGTCGAGCGCGCGATGGCGCTCGCCAAAGCCGCCGGCGCGCGCCGCGCCGTGCCCCTGCCGGTGAGCGCGCCGTTCCATTGCGCCCTTATGAAACCGGCGCAGGAGCGGCTGCGCGCTAATCTCGATGCGACCGAATTTGCCAATCTCGCCTGTCCGCTGGTCGACAATTGGCAGGCACGCGAAACCCGCACTGGCGCCGAAGCTCGCGAGGGACTCTATCAGCAGGTGCCGAACCCCGTGCGCTGGGTGGAAAGCGTCCGCCTGCTGGCTGCCAGCGGAGTGGAGCGCGCCTTCGAGGTGGGAGCCGGCTCGGTGTTGGCCGGCCTGGTGCGCGCCATCGCTCCTGGCATCACCGTCGCCAAAGCCGGGGAAGCGGCGGATTTCGAGACCATCGACACGTAAAGAATCGCGGCCACAGATGAACACAGATAAACACGGATAAGAAATTGAAGGCCTTCGTTTCTTGTTCTTCTATCTGCGTTCATCTGTGTTCATCAGTGGCTCGATATCTCCGGTGACCCTACTCCAACCCCGCTTCGGCCAGCATGGCCAGAAACTGGCGCTGGGTTCGCATGTCGATTGCCTGCGCCACCAGCTTGCCCTCGCGATCGTACACGAAACTCTTCGGGATGCCTTCCACCTGGAACATTTCGTTCACTTTGCGTCCAGGATCGAGCAGAATCGGGTAGGTGAATTCGTGCTCGGCAATAAACGGTTTCACCTTTCCGGCGTCTTCGTCCGAGATTGCCAGGATCACCAGCCCGTGCGGCCCGAACTGCCGATACAGTGCCTCCAGATCGGGCATTTCCTTGCGG
This sequence comes from Bryobacteraceae bacterium, assembly GCA_049587755.1. Taxonomy (GTDB): domain Bacteria; phylum Acidobacteriota; class Terriglobia; order Bryobacterales; family Bryobacteraceae; genus Bog-375. Next base: position 16,738 of record JBAVEN010000111.1, read on the forward strand.
CAGGGCGGGCACCAGGTGGCCCAGAAATTCACCAGCACCACTTTCCCGCGCAGGTCCCGCAGGCTCCAGGTTTTTCCCATCAGATCCGTGAGGGTGAAGTTCGCGTTCTGGCGGCTCCGGTCGTCGGCTTCCAGCTTGTTCATAGCTGTCGCGAACTGCGGGCTATCCGATGACGCCTGGACATGCTCGTACCGCACGAGCTGCGCCAGCGTCACGTACGCCATGTCGGGCGTGCCGTGTTTCTCCGCGGGCGGCTGCTCCGTCAGCGCCTGCGCCAACGTGGTCGCCACCTGCTGTAAGGTGTCGTGCCCGGGGTCGCCTTCGGTGGCCAGGTTGGCGAGTTGATCGGCCAGCAGCTCTTTGTGTGAAGCGGCGGCCAATTGACGAATCTGCAGCGCGAGTTGCAGGGTCGCCTTCGGCCGGTCGCTATCGTTCAGGCTTCGCAGGCTGCGCAGTTGCTGAACGATTGGCTTTTCTGCGTCGCTCCAGACGATGCGGTTCTGCGCCGCCAGCGTGAGCAGACCGGCGAATAACGCAGCCGTGATCGGCAGCAGGGCCCACGAAGGTGCAAGACGGTATCCAAGTGCCTGCATACGCTCAATGGTAACGCCCGGCCGGCTTCCGTAACGGCGGCGGTCTTTGGCTTTGTGGCCGTCTCTTCGCGAGCGATGTCGGCACGGCAGCCCTTAACGGCCTGGCCCCGCCCGACTGTTGGCGGGTCGGAGACCTGCCCCACCTATTTTGCCTGGTCCAGGGCGAGGTTCAGTTCCAGCACGTTCACGCGTGGCTCGCCGAAGAGGCCGTATTGGCGGCCTTCGGTGTGGGCGGCCACAAGCTGCCGAACCGAATCCGGACTCATTCCCCGCGCCGCAGCTACTCGCGCGACCTGCACCTCGGCTGAAGCGGGACTGATGTCCGGGTCGAGGCCGCTGCCCGAAGCCGTGAGCAGGTCGGACGGCAATGGGCCCGTGTAACTCGGGTTCTCGGAGCGAAACTTCTTGACGTCGTCGCTCACACGGTCCACCAGATGCTGATTGGTGGGCCCGTAGTTGGAGCCGCCAGAGGACAAGCCGTCATACCCGTTGCCGGCGGCCGAGGGGCGTCCGTGAAAATACTTGGGGCTGGTAAAGCTCTGGCCGATCAGCTCGGAGCCCACCGTCTTGCCGTTCACCACCACCAGGCTGCCGTTGGCGGTGTGCGGAAAGAGAATCTGCGCCAGTCCCGTCACCGCCAGCGGATACACGAGGCCGGTCAGCACCGTCAGCAGGATGGTCGCCTTGATCGCAATCATGAGTTGTTTCATCTCGAGTCTCCGTTTACGCCAGGTGCAGCAAGCCGAGCAGCCGGTCAATCAACCAGATGCCGGGGAAAGGCGCAATCACGCCGCCCACGCCGTAGATCAGCAGGTTGCGCCGCAGCAGCGCGGCCGCGCTCATCGGGCGGTACTTGACGCCGCGCAGCGCCAGAGGAATCAGCGCGATGATGATCAGCGCGTTGAAGATCACCGCCGCCAGCACCGCGCTCTCCTTGTGCAGCCCCATGATGTTCAGCTTCGCCATTTGCGGGTAAGTCACCATGAACATGGCGGGCAGAATCGCGAAATACTTGGCGATATCGTTGGCGATGGAAAACGTGGTCAGAGCGCCGCGCGTCATCAGCAACTGCTTGCCGATCGCCACCACCTCAATCAGCTTGGTCGGATTGCTGTCCAGGTCCACCATGTTGCCGGCTTCCTTGGCCGCCATGGTTCCGGTGTTCATGGCCAGACCCACGTCGGCCTGCGCCAGGGCCGGAGCGTCGTTGGTGCCGTCGCCGGTCATCGCCACCAGCCGCCCGCCGGCCTGTTCCTTCTTGATCAGGTCCATTTTGTCGCGCGGCGTGGCCTGCGCCAGAAAATCGTCCACCCCGGCTTCGGAGGCAATGGCCGAAGCGGTCAGCGGATTGTCGCCGGTGATCATCACGGTGCGGATGCCCATAGCGCGCAACTGCTCGAACCGCTCGCGCATGCCGCCCTTTACTACGTCTTTCAGATGCACCACGCCGAGAGCGCGCCCGCCATCGGCCACCACCAGCGGCGTGCCGCCGGAGCGCGAAATCCGGTCGGTGATTTCGGTGAGCTCGCTACAGGCGCCGCCGCCGTGTTCCTGCACAAACTCCATTACCGATTCGGTAGCACCCTTACGGATCTGGCGCCCATCGATATCCACGCCGCTCATACGCGTCTGCGCGGTGAACGGAATAAAGTGGGCCTCGTGCTCCGCGACTTCGCGCCCGCGGATGTTGTAGCGCTGCTTAGCCAGCACCACAATCGATCGCCCTTCCGGCGTTTCGTCGGCCAAGCTCGAAAGCTGCGCCGCATCCGCGACTTCGGCTTCCGTCACCCCGTTGAGCGGAATGAATTCCACTGCCTGCCGGTTGCCCAGCGTGATGGTGCCGGTTTTGTCCAGCAGCAGAGTGTTCACGTCGCCCGCGGCTTCGACCGCTTTACCGCTCATGGCCAGCACGTTGTGCTGCATGACCCGGTCCATGCCGGCGATGCCGATAGCCGAAAGCAGGCCGCCAATCGTGGTCGGTATGAGGCAAACCAGCAGCGAAATCAGCACCGTCACCGAGGGCGCCGAGCCGCTGCCGCTGGCGTGCACGCTGAATGCGGCGAACGGCTGCAGTGTGACCACCGCCAGCAGAAACACCAGCGTCAGCCCTGCGATGACGATGTTCAGCGCGATTTCATTCGGCGTCTTTTGCCGCTCCGCGCCCTCCACCAGCGCGATCATGCGGTCCAGAAACGTCTCGCCCGGGTTGGAGGTGATCTTAACCTTGATCCAGTCCGAGAGGACCTTGGTGCCGCCGGTCACCGCGCTGCGGTCGCCGCCCGATTCGCGGATCACCGGCGCGCTCTCGCCGGTAATGGCGGATTCGTCCACGCTGGCGATGCCTTCGATCACGTCCCCGTCGCCCGGGATGGTCTCGCCGGCTTCCACCCGCACCAGGTCGCCCGCGCGCAGCATGGTCGCCGCCACGGTCTCCGTCTTGCCGTTGATGATTTTGCGCGCGGTAGTCTCGGTCTTGGTCTTGCGCAGCGTGTCGGCCTGCGCCTTGCCGCGGCCCTCCGCCATTGCTTCGGCGAAATTGGCGAACAGCACGGTGAACCACAGCCACAAGGTGATCTGAAAGGTGAAGCCGCCGATGGCCGCGCCCGATGACAGGTCCCGCCCGGCCAGGATAGTGGTCATCAACGCGCCCACCTCCACCACGAACATCACCGGGTTCTTCATCATCAGCCGCGGGTTCAGCTTAACGAACGAGTCGCCGATCGCCCGCCTCACGATCGGCGGGTCGAACAGCGGCCGGGCGCGCGGTGCTTTTTTCGAGATCAATGAAGTCGAGTCATTGCTCGACGCGGGTGTCACGGGTGTCACAGTTGCGACGGGCATGTTAGCTCCACAGCCTCCCCTGTTGCATCAGGAAATGTTCCACTACGGGACCGAGCGAAAGCGCCGGGAAGAAGGTCAACGCTCCCACGATCAGCACCACTCCCACCAGCAGCGCTACGAAGAGCGGCCCGTGCGTGGGGAAGGTCCCCGCAGAAACCGGCACCTGCTTCTTAGCCGCCAGGCTCCCCGACGCCGCCAGCAGCGGGATCAACATCAGAAACCGCCCGCACAGCATCGCGATGCCCAGCGTGATATTGAGGTACATCGTGTTGGCGTTCAGGCCGGCAAAGGCGCTACCGTTGTTCCCTACCGCCGAGGTATAGGCGTAAAGGACTTCGGAAAGCCCGTGCGGCCCGTGGTTGTTCAAGCTGCTGCCCACCGTGTTCAGGTTGATCCCCGCCGCGGCGAATCCCAGTATGCTGAACGCCAACACCATCACCGCCAGCATCATCATCTTCACTTCCTTCTGCTCGATCTTTTTGCCGAGATACTCCGGCGTGCGCCCCACCATCAGCCCGGCGATGAACACGGCCAGAACGGCGAACAACAGCATGCCATACAGCCCCGAGCCGACGCCGCCAAAAATCACTTCGCCCAGCTCGATGTTCACCAGCGGCACCAGCCCACCCAGCGGCGTGAGGCTGTCGTGCATATTGTTCACGGCGCCGCAGCTCGCGTCCGTCGTGATCACCGTGAACAGCGCCGAATTGGCAATGCCAAAGCGAACTTCCTTCCCTTCCATGTTGCCGCCCGGCTGCGTCGCGGTGGCCTGCGTTTCCAGGCCGAGTTTGGCCAGCACCGGGTTGCCAGCCTGTTCCGCCGGGTAGGTGACAAACACGCCGAGCAGGAACAGTACCGTCATTGCTGCCAGTATTGCCCAGCCTTGGCGCGTGTCGCGCACCATCTTGCCAAACGTGTAAGTCAGCCCGCCGGGGATCACGAAGATCAGCAGGATCTGAATGAAATTCGAAAGGGGCGTGGGGTTCTCATAAGGATGAGCCGAATTGGCGTTGGTGAATCCGCCGCCGTTGGTGCCTAGCATCTTGATGGCTTCCTGCGAAGCCGCCGGACCCTGCGGAAGCGTCTGCACCGCACCTTCCAGCGTCACTGCTTTGGTGTACGGATGCAGGTTTTGGATCGCCCCCTGCGAGCACAGCAGCAGCGCGGCCAGCACAGAGATGGGCAGCAGCACGTAAAGATTGCAGCGCGTGAAATCTACCCAGAAATTGCCGATGGTTTTCGCCGAATGCCGCGAGAAGCCGCGCACCACCGCAATCGCCACCGCAATTCCCGCCGCCGCCGAGAAGAAATTGTGCGTCGCCAGAGCCGCCATCTGGGTCAGGTAGCTCATGGTCGTTTCCGGCGTGTACGCCTGCCAGTTGGTGTTGGTGGTGAAACTGGCCGCCGTGTTCCAGCCCAGATCCGCCGCCACGTTGCCCAGCCCCTGCGGATTCCACGGCAGCCACTGCTGCACGCGCAGCAATAGGTAAGTCAAGAGCAGACTCACCGCGCTGAACACCAGCACGCCGCCGGCATAGCGCTTCCAGCTCTGCTCGGCCGCTTCCTCGATGCCGCAGATCCGGTAAATCAGGCTCTCGAGAGGCCGCAGCACCGGATGCAGAAATGTGCGCTCGCCCTGGAACACCCGGGCCATGTGCGCGCCCATAGGCTTCACCAGCAGCAACAGCACTACTACGTAAAGCCCGATTTGAAACAGTCCGTTGGATGTCATCGGCTCTCCCTCAAAAACGTTCCGGGCGCAGCAGGGCTACGAAAAGATACACCCCCAGGCCCACCGCTACAATCAATCCCACGATGTATTCCATAGGTTTAGCTAGTCTCCTGTCTCTGAGTTGGTCGACGAAACGCCCGCGAGGCTATCGCTCTATTGCAGGGCCTAAAGGCCGTGTTTAGTGAATCCGACGCCGGCACGCCTGAAGCCGTACCCTGATACAAAGCTCCGGAATCATGTTGCGACCCTGTGAGACAAGACACTAGAGACGGTCGCATCCTTTCGTAAACGCCCAGGCGGCAACGAAAAACAGAATCGTCAAGAGAATGAAAATCACGTCCAGCATGGTTCACCTACTCCACATGGATTAATGCGACGTTGTGGCCGTCGCGCGCCAGGTCGCGCGCCAGGCTTTCTTCCCGCGTGCGCCAAAAGTGTTTTCGCGTGCCCACCAGCACTGTTGACTCGTGGTTCAGCACGTACTGGAAGCCTTCCACCCAGCCACGCGCCATCACCACCTGCGGCTCAACGGGGAATTGGCACCGCGATGCCAGGTCCACCAGTTGCTCCACCAGGTGCGCATGCACCGCCGCCGGGCAGCCGAAGGACGCCGCATACGGCACCGAATGCACCGCCACCAGCCGGACGCGGACGCTCAGCCCCGCCGCCAGCACCGCGGCCCGCTGCAGCACCGCATCGGCCAGCGCCCATTCCGTGTACGGCACGACGATCTCCAGTTCGCGTTCGCCAGCACCCGCTTCGAGCGCTCCCGGATCGATGTGCAGTTCACCCTGAGTCCGCATTGGTGCCTCCGCGTAAAAAGAGTAACCGGTGCGGCGTAAGGAAGTCGTAAAGGAGAAATCAGAATTGAATAAACATGGGGAGCTGGCCCGTAAGCCATGACGGCTCAAGCAGAAAGGCGGCTAAACCACCCCGTCGCGGATCACCGGCGGCGTGAAGTCACGCTGACGCAACCGGCATTCCGGCGCGAATTCCGTGCGGCATTCCGGTTTTGGCCTGTGGCGACGTCCAGGCGCAAGGCGCTCCCGTATTGCCTCCGAAGGAAGCGCCATGCACCAGGCCGTTTAGGTCGAGGCGGATGTGTTGGCCGCGGTGAGTTGGGAATTGGTGGTGCTCCAGATGCCCTGGATACTGCCACCGGCGGTGATGAAAAGGGCGGCCGAAGCCAGCGCCACAAATGCCAAGAGCAGGGTGTATTCGATCAGGTCCTGGCCCTGATCGGCCTTCCAAAACGTGTTCAACATCGTGCTTGCTCCTCGGCGTCAAAGGTACCAGTCGCATGCAGCACCAACAAGTAGCCAAAGTTAACTGAGGTCCTAGGCGAGGGTTAGTACGGCTATGCTTTCCAAGGTAGATCGTACCGCAGGCTCGCCGCGACGCGGCGCCTAGCTCCCCAAGGGCACCGTCGCAGGACACTCGCGCCCTTTCGCCGTTCGCTACAATCAGTGTTTCCCCTAACCCGTGGCCAGTCCCTCTCAATCCGCCATTGCGAAATTGGGCTCAACCGCCTTTCTTGTTGTGCCGTCTAATCTCTGGAATCGTCTCATGCGGCTCTCTATTGGCGCCCTCTTGGTCCTCCTGGCGCTGTTCCTTCAATCCGCCTGCGCGCGCCGCGATCCGCCAACCGTCCGAGCCGCTTCCGCTTCGGTTCCCAGTGCCTCGCCCGCTCTGCATCCAGATCGTGAAATTCGCATCACCGGCAGCATCGAGGCCATCCACTCCTCCAAGATCGTCGTGCCGAGGATCTACGGTCAGGGCGGAGCCCTCACCCTGACTTCGTTCATTGCCAACGGCTCCCTTGTCCACGAAGGCGATCTTATCGCCACCTTCGATGCCACTCAGCAGTTGGACAACGTTCGCGACGCCCAGGCTAAGTTCGACGACCTCGGCCATCAAGTGGACCAGAAGCGCGCCCAAAATCATGCCGACGCCGAAAACCGCACCTCCGGCCTCCAGCAGGCCCAGGCCGACCTCGCCAAGGCCGAGTTTGAGCTCAAGAAAGGCCCCATCCTCAGCGAAATCGATCGCCTCAAGAACGAGGAGCGTGCCGCCGTCGCCCGTCTCCACGTCGAGAGTCTTCAGCGCTCCAACGTTCTCCACGACCAGGCCGACGCGGCCGCCCTGCGATACCTCGAGCTCCAGCACGACCGCCAGAAGGTCACCCTGGAGCGTTACCAGAACAATATTCAATCGCTCGAAATCCACGCCCCGCTGGCCGGCATGGTGGCACACGAAATGATCTACCGTAACAACGCCCTGAGCCACGCCCAGGAGGGGGACGAGCTCTATCGCGGCCAGCCCCTCGTCAGCATCTTCGATCCCACCGAGATGGTGGTCCGCTGCACGGTCGAGGAGCCCGACGACATCGCCATCGCGCCTGGCGCCACCGCCAGCGTCTATCTCGATGCCTATCCGGATCTCATGCTCCCAGCCCACCTGGAGACCTCCAGCCCGGTGGCGTCCTCGGCCCTAGGCAGCCCCATCAAGACTTTCATCGCCCTTTTTAAGCTCGACAAGACCGATCCGCGCATCCTGCCCGACCTTTCCGCCGCTGTGGTGATCCGGCGCGCGGCGCCGTCTCCGGCTGGAGGCGCCGAATGAGCCGCCCGAGGCTGCGCGTCTGGCTCACCTCGCTGGCTGTCATCGCACTGCTCGCTGCCGCGGCGCTCGGCGTCTCCCGTTTGACGCGTGTCGAGGCCAGCGTCTCCCTTCCCGTGGCAGCCGCCCGCAAAGGCGATTTTCTGGTCATCGTTCGCGCCCGCGGCGAGCTCAAGTCCGCCCGCTCCGTAACCATATACGCCCCCATCGTCCCCTCGTTGCGCATCGCGTCTCTCTCTCCCTCCGGCGAGCCGATCGCCCGCGGCGAACTCGCCGTCAAGTTCGATTCCAGCGCCTCCGAACAGCAGCTTCTGCAGAAAGAAGCTGCCTTGCGCCAGGCGCAGGCCACTCTCGACCAGGCCATCGCCCAGGCCAAGATCACCGAAGAGCAGGATAAGAGCGACCTCGCCGACTCCCGCTTCACCGTCGAGAAGGCCCGCCTCGAGGCTTCCAAAACCGAAATCGTGAGCCGCATTCAGGGCGAAGAGGACAAGATCGACCTCGGTATGGCCGAGGAAAAGCTCAAGGTGGAGCAAGCCACCGTCGAACTGCATCGAGCCTCCGATCGCGCCAAGATTGGCTCGGCTACCCGCCTGCGCGACCAGGCGCAGAATGATGTCAACATCACCCGTTCCCGCATCGCTCAGATGGAAATCCGTGCTCCGATCGCCGGCCTGCTCATTTTCCTGACCAACTATTCACAAGGCTGGATCGACGCCAAGCCATACAAAATCGGCGATAACGTTTGTGCCGGCTGCCCCATCGCTGAAATCCCCGATCTCAGCACCCTCGAAATGGAAGGCAAGATCGAAGAGATAGACCGCGGCCGGATCGCCGTCGGCCAGGACGTCAACGTTCACGTCGATGCGCTTCCCGAGCTTTCCCTCCCCGCCAAAATCGCCCAGATTTCGCCTCTCGCCGAGCTCAGCCGCGAGTGGCCTCCCAGCCGCAGTTTCCGCGCCCACGCGCCCATCGGCCACGCCGCTGCCAACCTCCGCCCCGGCATGAATGCGGGCATGGATATCGTCGTCAGCCGCATTCCCAACGCCATCAGTATCCCGGCCAAAGCCTTGTTTACGCGAGCTGGCAAGCCGATCGTGTACCTGGCGCGCAACGGCCGCTATCGCGCGGCAGAAGTGCAGGTGCTCGCCCGCAACCCCGATGAGGTGGCCGTCTCAGGCATCGCCGCTGGCACGCTGGTCGCTTTGGCCGACGCATCGCGCCAGGAGGCGAAGAAATGAAGCTGCGCCTGCTGATCGCCGCCATCGTCATCCTTGTCCTCGGCGCCGTCGCCTGGGGCACCATGCGCTTCCTCCGCCTCTCCGCTCCGCCGTCCGCCACCACCCAGCTTCCCGTCACTAGGGTCAAACGCGGCCGCGTTGTCATCGCCGTCTCGGCGCGCGGAGAACTGCAGGGCGGCAATTCCGAGATGCTCATCGCGCCCATGACCGGCGTCGACTCGATGCCCATCACTTATCTCCGCCAGCCCGGCGAGCTGGTTAAGGCCGGCGACGTGGTCGTCGAGTTCGATACCACGCAGCAGGAGTACAACCTGCGTGAAGCGCAAGCCGATCTCGCAGAAGCCCAGCAGCAGGTCATTCAGGCCGAAGCCACCGCCAAAGCCACCGACGAGGAGGACCGGTACCAGGTCCAGTCCACCGCCTCGGATGTCAAGCTGGCCGAGCTCGAGGTCCGCCGCAATCCCCTCCTTCCTGCCATCACCGCCCGCCAGAACGATCTGGCCCTCGATGCCGCCCGCAACCGCTATCGCCAGGCGCTCCAGGACTTCACCAACAAGAAGGCGAACGCCCTGGCGGCCACCGCCATTCAGCAGGCTGCGCTGAACAAGGCGAAAGTCACTGTCGAGACCAACCAGCGCATCATCGACAGCATGACGCTCAAGGCCAAGACCTCCGGCTACGTCAACATCCAGCCGAATACGTTCACCAATATCGTGTACTGGGGCCAGTCGATGTTCCCCTTCCAGCTTGGCGACGTCGTTCGGCCCGGCATGGCAGTGGCGCAGATTCCCGACTTCAACAGTTGGGAGATCAGCGCCAGCGTCGGTGAGCTCGATCGCGGCCACCTCGCGCCTGGACAGAGAGTATCTTTTGGCGTCGTGGCCCTCCCGGACAAGACGTTCTCGGGCCGCGTCAAAGCCATCGCCGGCACCGTCGGATCGCCCTGGGATCGTCACTTTGAATGCCGTATCGCTGTCGAACATCCCGTGCCCGAGCTTCGTCCCGGAATGACCTGCAACCTGGTGATCACCGTCGAAACCATGAACAACGTCACCTGGCTACCGTCCCAGGCGCTGTTTGACAGCGATGGCCGCCCTTTCGTCTACCTCAAAACGCGCAGCGGCTTTATGCCGCACGATGTGAAGCTCATCCGCCGCAGCGAGAGCCAGGCCGTCGTCACCGGCGTCAATGAAGGCGAAATCGTCGCCATGTCTAACCCCGACCAACAGAACAAGGCAGCACCCGGCCGTCAGGGCGCCATGAAGGCCTTACAGCAATGATCTTCACCACCGATATCGGGCAGGCGTTCTCCAACCTGCGCGCGCAGAAAACCCGTACCCTGCTCACCGCGCTCGGCATCGTCTTCGGCGTCGGCTCCGTCATCGGCATGCTCGCGATCGGCTCCGGCGCCCGCGAGGAAAGCCTCCGCTTCATCGAACAGCTCGGCGTCCGCAACGTCCTCATCGAGTCCCGGCCGGCCACCAGCCAGGAGGAATTCCAGCAGCGCCGCCGCTCCTCCCCCGGCCTCTCCGATCGCGATGTCCGCATCCTTCAAGCCAACGTTGACGCACTGGAAACGCTCAGCCCGCGCCGCACCCTTCATCCCGCCGGCGTCCTGCCCAAACCCTCGCAGGACCTTCCCGAGCTGTACGGCGTGCGCCCTTCCTACAGCGTCATTCACAGCCTTGGCGTCACCGAGGGCCGGTTCTTCGATGCGTCTGATGACGCCGCCAGTGCCCCGGTCTGCGTGCTCGGCGAAAGCGCCAAAGTCAGCCTGCTCGGCTACGGTCCGGCCATCGGCAGGTTCATTAAGGTCAACGATTCCTGGCTGCAGGTGGTGGGCGTGTTGAGCGAGCAGCTCATGGCCGGTGCCCAGAATACGGGCGGCGCCATGCAGGATCTCAACAACATCGTCTACATCCCGCTCAACACTTTCCAATACCGGTTCTGGGATCAGTCGAGCGACATGAAAGACGATCTCGATGGCATCGATCTCCGCCTCAAGCCCGCCGCCGACTCGGTCGAAGTCGCCAAGGTCGTCACTGCGGTCCTCAACTCCACGCACCACAACGTGCAGGATTTCACCGTCACCATCCCCGCCGCGCTGCTCGCCCAGCAGCAGCGCACCCAGACCATCTTCACCTACGTGATGGTCGCCATCGCCGCCATCTCGCTGCTGGTTGGCGGCATTGGCATCATGAACATCGTGCTGGCCACCGTCCTCGAGCGCACCCGTGAGATCGGCGTCCGCCGCTCCATCGGCGCCCGGCGCTTCGATATCGTCCGCCAGTTCCTCATCGAATCGGTCCTCATCTCCGTAGCTGGCGGCCTCCTCGGCATCGCCTTCGGTTTTTTCCTGGCCTGGTTGATCGCCCGCACCGCCGAATGGAAAACCATCGTCACCTCCGCCTCCGTCGTCATCGCCTTTGGCGTTTCCGTGGCTGTGGGCGTTGTCTTCGGCATCTACCCCGCGATGAAAGCCTCGCGCATCAATCCGATCGACGCTCTCCGCTACGAATGACGGCCCGATAGTGATTCGCAGCGTGCGCGGCGTTGCCGCCACGATCGCACCACGGCCGGCGGCATCATACAAGGAAACCGCTGGGGCGCACTACACTAAATAGAATGGCTTCAACCCGCGAACACCTGCATCCGCTTCTGACCATCCACCGCGACATCCAGTCGGTTCTGCGGCGCGACCCCGCGGCACGGAACGCGCTGGAGGTCATGTTGTGCTACTCCGGGCTGCACGCGATCTGGATGTATCGTTTCACGCACTGGCTGTGGCGGCACGGATTCCGCCTGGTTGCGCGGGTGCTTTCGCAACTGACACGGAACATCACCGGCGTCGAGATTCATCCGGGCGCGCGGATCGGCCCCGGTTTCTTCATCGACCACGGCATGGGGGTCGTGATCGGCGAGACGGCGGAGGTGGGGGCGGACGTCACCATCTACCACGGCGTCACTTTGGGCGGCACCAGCCTCAGCCATGGTAAGCGGCACCCGACGCTGGGCGACCGGGTGGTAGTGGGCGCCGGCGCCAAGCTGCTGGGCGCCATAGAAATCGGCGACGACTGCCGCATCGGAGCCAATTCAGTGGTGGTGAAATCGGTACCGGCGAACTCGGTGGTGGTCGGCGTTCCGGGCCGCCCGGTGATCCGCTCCAGGGCGCATTCCCCCCAGGACGATCCCGACCTGCAGCACACCATTCTCCCGGACGCAATCGGCGAGATGCTCATCACGCTGATCGCGCGCGTGGACCGGTTGGAGAAGCCCTCCACGGCCGAAGAGCCGCCCCCGCACACGCCGGCCCCCGACGCGGAAGGCCGCTGGCACGGCGAGGATTTTTCGATCTGAATGCGGACTCCCGGTGGAGTGGCTCGCCCGTAGGGCCGAAAGGACTACTTGGTCTTAGGCACAACCAGTGACACACGCGCGGGCTTGGCCGGAGGCGGTACTTTCACCACTCTGCAGAGCAGCTCGAGCGCCGCTGCCGCCACAATCGCCCGCGCCGGCGCCCGGTTCGCATCCGTGCCGCTCAGTACCACAACCTCGGGCGAAGGCAGGAAGACCTCCAGCACGCGGATCCTTTCGCCGCCGGCGTGGCAGAGAACCATCAGCTCCTCGTCTTCCTTGAGCGCTCGTTGCATGAGGGCAAGCTGGCCGAGAATCGCCGGGCCGGCGGATTCTCCTGGCGCGGCCACAGGCGGATCCTTGGTGGCCGAGAGCAGCGCTTGCTGCGCCAGTTGCTTGGTGAGGTCCGCCAGTGCCATGCCTGCCTGATGCTATCACGTCCGCCTTTGCTTTAGAGTGGAAGGCATGCGAAGTTTTGACAGCCTGTCGGAACGCGAGGTTCTGGCCCTGGCCATCTCGCTCGAAGAAGAAGACGAACGCATCTACGCGGATTTCGCCGATGGCCTGCGCGAGGACTTCCCCGCCACGGCAGCCATATTCGCCGGCATGCGCGAGGAGGAATCCGGCCATCGCCGCCGCCTGATTGAACTGTCGCGCGCCAAGTTTGGCGACCATATCCCGCTGATCCGCCGCCAGGATGTGCGGGGCTTTATCAATCGCAAGCCCGTCTGGCTGCTGCGCCCGCTGCGTCTGGACGCGGTTCGCGGCGCGGCCATGACGATGGAGGTCGAGACCCGCCGTTTCTACGAGCGCGCCGCCGCCCGCAGCCAGGATGCCAGTATTCGCCAACTCTTGGACGACCTGGCCCAAGAGGAACGGGGACACGAAAACCGCGCCGAGGAACTCACCGAAGACAAGCTGCAGCCCACCGCCAAACAGCAGGAGGACGCCGCCAATCGCCGGCTTTTCGTATTGCAGATCGTGCAACCGGGCCTGGCCGGTCTGATGGATGGATCGGTTTCCACGCTGGCCCCGGTGTTCGCCGCCGCCTTCGCCACCCACCGGCCGTGGGATGCGTTTCTGGTGGGACTGGCTGCTTCCATCGGAGCCGGCATCAGCATGGGGTTCGCTGAAGCCCTCTCCGACGACGGCAGCCTCACCGGCCGCGGCCACCCTTGGATGCGCGGCCTCGTCTGCGGCCTGATGACCGCGCTCGGCGGGATCGGCCATACTCTGCCGTTTCTGATCCCCAGCTTCCGCACGGCGCTCACCGCCGCCATTGCCGTGGTCGTCGTCGAGTTGGGCATCATCACCTGGGTCCGCAACCGCTATATGGAAACGCCGCCGCTTTCCGCAGCGCTGCAGGTGGGGCTCGGCGGCGTCCTGGTCTTTGCCACCGGCATACTCATCGGCAGCTCATAGGGGGAAGGCGCACGCCTAGCAAATGTGGCGCACGCACTCGTGCGTGCAGCGTCGGCACTCCTGCCCACGCCCGCTGCCCCAGGGAGCAGAGGCATCGAGTGGAGACTCGACGCAGCACGCACGCGCCACGGCAGCTACCGCGAGGTTATTCTGGCGCGGTGCCTTATTGCTTGGGTTCCGGGACGTAGCTCAGGTCCGGCTCAAAGCGCCACATGGTCCATTCGATACTTTCGAGGACCGGCTGCAGTTTTGTTTGATAGGCTTTGTATTCTTCGGCACTCATTGCCTTCTGGAGGCCGTAGGGCTCGTCCAGATCCGCCCATCCGTTGAACGCCGAATAGGAGTGGATCTCGTTGGTGGGCGTCCCATAGCGGGCAATGGCAATGCCGAAGGCGCTGATTCCCGCCTTCTTCACCGCCGGAAAGGTGTCGCTCTTGAGGATCGCAAGCATTTCGTCCATCTTGCCCGGCACCACACGAAGCCTTCCCGTGCGCACCATCTTGGGCATCTCTTTGCTTCGGATGACCAGGTCCGGCTGAATCTCGTCAACCCAGCTCTCCATGCTCGCGGTGGCGCCATCCAGCCGGGCGAACACGCGCGCGAGGTCTCCCGCTACCGGCTTGGTTTTCGGGTCCTCCTCCTGATCCAGTTCCTTCCACTTCGTGGAGTACCAAACGACGCCGTACTGATCGGGCCCGCTCTGCGCCGACCAGACCGTGAACCCCCGCTCCACGCCTGACTTCTTCATCAGTGCCGCGAAGTCCTTGACCGCGGCTTTCCAGTCGTCAACCCGATCCGTCTTGACCTTGACGAACAGGACCGATCGTATATTCCCCTGTTGTGGCTGTGCCGGCGATGGAACCGACAGTGCCGTCATTACCAACGCCGCTGCGACCGAGCAACGGCAAATCAAACGCGTCTTTAGCATCCCTATTCTTCTCCTTAGCCGACTGACCAATGAGCCACCCTCTGGCCGCTGTTCCGGGTCCCCGCCGGTCTGCAGCCGGGGTTGATTCCGACTCCCGCTTGCGACCTGTCCCGGATTTCCAGCTTGGCACGCCGGATCGGGCCACGATACCACAACATGCCTTCTTGTAAACGAGATCCAGGCACAAATGTACGTACCCGTACTTTAAAATGAACGTACCGGAGCTTCGACCGCTGTTTCGCCCTTCCCGCCCGAACGAAAAGGAGAGGATCCCGCCGGCTAGCGCAACGCTCCCAGCGTGTACTGCAGGGTGGCGTACTGGGTTTGGTAATCGTACTTCGCGTTGAGATTTTCAATCTCTGCCGTAGTCACGTTCAACTGTGCAGTGGTCAGCTCCACAATGTTGGAAAGGCCAAGGTCGTAACGGCCCTGGGCCAATTGCAACGCCAACGCGGCCTGACGCAGCAACTGCGCGGTGACATCGAGACGCTGGTACGCGACGTTCGCGCTCGCCCAGACTGACCGGACATCGCGCGCAATCGCTTCCGCCTCGTTGCGCAGCCGCTGGTCGGCTTCCAGGGCGCGGAAGTGCGCTTCCTCCCGGCGCGCCTTAAAAAGGCCGCCGTTCAAAATCGGGATCTGCACGTTCACCGCGACTCCTTCGTACTCGCCCGGAATCACCCGCGGCAAAGTGATCTGGTCGATGTACGGCATGTAGCCGCCCACTCCCACCAGGCTGGCCGTGGGGTAAGAGAGATCCTTCTCGGCGCGTTCGAACCGGTAAGCGGCGTCGCGGCTCAATTGCAGGCTGGCCAGCTCCGGCCGGCTGCTAGTCGCCTGCGCCACCAGGTCTTCCGCATTCGGCGGAGGGCTGGGAGGGAGCGGCTGGTCTGCCAGCTCATAGCTTGTGGCCTGCTGCGAGCCCAGCGTGCGGGTCAACTCGGCGAACGCCCGCTGCACCTGGTCCTGGGCCTGCAGCAGCAGCAGCTTCGCCTGCGATAGGTTCACCTCCACGAAGCTCACGTCCAGTTCCGAGCGCAGCTTGTTGTTGAACAGCGCGGTTACCTGGTCCACCAACAACTGGCGCGCCGCCACGGTCTCCTGCGCCACCTTCACCATCGCCTGCGAGCGCAGGGTCTCGAAGTAAGCCTGGTTCACTCCCAGCAGCACGTCATAACGCGTGGCCTGATAGGTCTGCTGCGCGGCGCTGGCTGCGAGCCGTGAAGAGGCAACCAGGTTCGGCGTGCGTCCGAAATCGCTGATCAACTGGGTGAGCGTAATGCCATCGCCGAAGCGGTCGAAAAGCCGGGAATCGGTCAGGAATCCGGCGCCAATGCGCGCGCCCGGGTTCCCTTGCGAACCGGTCAGGTCGCCGTCCAACAACGGGTAATATGCCGCCCTCGCCTGGACAACCCGCTGGTTCATGGCAGCGGTCTCGCTCTGGGCCGCCAGCACCTGCGGATGGTTCTTCAGCGCCAGCGCTTCAGCTTCCGGCAGGCTCAGCTTTACAGCGGCGGGCTGGGCAAGCCCCAACCCGGTGAAGGCGAAAGCAAGAACGAACGTGGCAGATATCAGTCGCATAATCGGTTCCCGCGGCCAAACTAACTTCGCTCTACCGCCGCGCGCCCTCGGTACGCCACCAGGTACGCCGCCGGCACGATGAAAACCGTCAGCACCACCGACGCCAGAAGCCCGCCGATGATCACCCGCGCCAGCGGAGCGTACTGTTCGCTCCCCGTGCCCATCTTCAGGGCCATCGGCAGCATGCCGATGATGGTGGCGAGCGAAGTCATCAGGATGGGGCGCAGCCGCACGCGGCAGGAGGCGATGACGGCGTCCTCGGGGGTGAATCCCTGCTCCTCCAAGCGGTGCGTAAATTCGACGATCAGGATGCTGTTGGAAGCGGCGATGCCGACCAGCATCAACACGCCCATCAGCGACATGACGTTGAGCGTGGTGCCCGTCAG
This sequence comes from Bryobacteraceae bacterium, assembly GCA_049587755.1. Taxonomy (GTDB): domain Bacteria; phylum Acidobacteriota; class Terriglobia; order Bryobacterales; family Bryobacteraceae; genus Bog-375. The sequence continues at coordinate 33,435 of JBAVEN010000111.1, forward strand.
CGGCAGCACCACCAGCACGCCGATGAATCCCATGGGGATGGCGAGCATGATGAGGAATGGGTCCCTGAACGACCGGAACTGGGCCACCAGAATCAGGTAAAGGAGCAAGCCTGAAAGCGACAGGCCGACGGCGAAACTGTGGAACGAAGCGTTCATGCCCTCGACCATTCCGCGCAGATCGACGCGCAGGCTGGAGGGCAAGTGCAGCCCGGCGATGAGCCGCGTGATTTCACTCGATGCCCTTCCCAGGTCCTCGCCGGAGGGCGTGACATAAACATCGGTGACGCGCTGGATCTGGTAGTGCGAAATCTCAGTCGGCGTCTCGGTGCTCTCCAGTTTCACCACGGTGTCGAGCGTGGTGGGCTCGGTCAGATTGGGCGCCCGCAACGGAATGTTCTTGAGGTCGATCAAGCTGTGGATGGCGGGCTGGCCGTGCTCGTAGTATTGAACCGTCAGGAAGTAGTCGTTGCCGGTCTGGTGATCCACCCAGTAGTTCGGTGCAATCATGGTGTTCGAGTTCAGAGCCGTGATGACGTTGTCGACCACCTCTTTGGGGCTCAATCCCAGCTCCGCGGCGTGAACGCGGTCCACGTCCATCCGCACGGCCGGGTAATTCATGTCCTGCGGGATGTACACTTCGCCAATACCCGGCAGTGTTCGGATACGCGTGGCCAGGTCCTGCGCGACGGTGTAGGTCCGGCGCAAGCTGCTGGCGGAGACCTGGACGTCGATGGGCGCCGGCATACCCATGTTGAGCACCGCGTCCACCATGGAACCGGTGGCGAAAAATGTCCGCAGATCCGGGTAGTGATCCTCGATTGCGCGGCGGAGGCGGGCCATGTATTCGAAACTGCTGGTCTTGTGGTCCTTAGTGAGCTCCACCTGAATGGTCGCCGTGTAGGGGCCGGTATTATTGGTGTAGAGCGCCGAGAAGTCGGGCACAATTCCGATATTCGAGACCACCATGTGGAAGTCGGATGGGCTCACCGTGCGCTTGATGAGGTCCTCCACCCGGGCCACATACTGCTCGGTGAGTTCAATGCGGGAGCCGGTGGGAACTTTTAGGTTGATGGTGAATTGCCCGGCGTCGGTGCGGGGAAAGAACGCCAGCCCCAGCGAGGGATAAAGGCCGAGGCTCGCGACAAACAGCAGCGACAAGCAGCCCACCGTAACCAGAGGCCGCCGCAACGCGAAACGGACCGAGCGTTCATAGAAATCCAGCAGCCTCGTGAAGCCCCGGTTGAACCAGGCATTGAAGCCACGGTCGGCGTGTTCCGCCTCCGCTCCGCTATGGTGCACGCCCGTGAGGTAGCGCGAACAGAACAGCGGAATCACGGTCATCGCCACCAGGTAGGAAGCAAATAGCGAGATCACCACCGACAAGGCCAGCGCCGAAAAGAGGAATTTACTGACGCCGTAAAGAAACGTCACCGGGAAGAAGACAACCACCGTAGTCAGCGTGGCGGCGAGCACCGCCAGGCTGACCTCCGCGCCACCTTGTTCCGCCGCGACGTTCGGCGTAGCGCCCATCTCCAAATGCCGGTAGATGTTCTCCAGCGAGATGACCGAGTTATCGATAATGCGCGAGAACGCCAGAGCCAGGCCGCCCAGGATCATGGTGTTCACGGTGCTGCCGAACAGGTTGAGCGCGACGAAAGTCGCCAGCGCGGAGAGGGGAATGGAAAGGAATACCGCCACCGTGGCCCGGAGGCTGCCCAGAAAAGCCAGGATCATCAGGCTGGTCAGGAGGAGCCCGATCAGCCCTTCGTGAAGCAGCGTTTCAATGGCCTGCTTGACGAAGGCCGACTGATCGAAGACCACTGAGGTCACGAGCTGCTTCGGGATGTCGAAGAGCTTGGGGAGCATGTCCCGAATGCCTTGGACGACCTGAATGGTATTGGTGTCGCCGCCCTGCTTCATGATCGGCAGGTAGACCGAGCGCTGCCCGTCCACGCGTACGATGTTGTACTGGATCTGGCTTGAGTCTTTCGCTTCGCCAATGTCGGAAACCGACACCCAGCGCTCGCTGGACGCCTTGATGGGGACGCTGTTCAGCTCGTCAACTTTATCGACCAGGCTGTTCGAATAGACGTAGTAGTCGTACGGCCCGATTTTCACATCGCCAGCGGGCAGGATGAGGTTGTTCCGGTTAATGGCGTTAACCACGTCCATCACGCTCAACTGGCGCGACAGCAAGCGGTAAGGGTCCACGTAAACCATCACCTGCCGGTACTTGCCTCCGAACGGGGGCGGAATTTCCGCGCCTTTCACTACCGCGATCTGGTTGCGGATGGCGAACTGCCCGATATCGTGGAGCTGGGTCTCGTCCAGCCCCTCTCCTTTCAGAGTCACCAGGCATACCGGCAGGCTGGACGCATCGAACTTGAGCACCACCGGCGGCAAAGTACCCGGCGGCAGCCGTTTCAAATCCGCCAGGGCGAGGTTGGAGAGTTCCGTCACGTCTGCGTCGGCGTTCGTGCCCGGTTGGAAGAAAACCTTGATGATGCTGACGCCCAGCAGCGAGCGCGATTCCATGTGGTCGATGCCGCTGGCCAGCGTGAAAAAACGCTCCAGAGGGTTGGTGATGTCGGTCTCGATGTCGCCGGGCGGCATACCGGAGTAAAATGTCGCCACCACGACCTCGGGCAGATTGATGGTGGGAAACAGATCCACCGGCATGCTGGCGAAGCTGGTGATGCCGATCACCACCAGGCACAGGCAGATCACGACGATGAAGTGTGGATTGCGGATGGAGAACCCTGACATGAGTGCTTCCTGTGACGCGCTTATTGCGGCTTGTCGGGCTGGTACTGGACGATGTCGGTCTGCTGGGGCTTAACGGCCGAGCCCGCCTTGAGGCCGCTCCGGTCGCTGACCACCACCCGATCGCCTTCATTCAGACCGCTCAGAACTTCGGCGTCGTTGGCGGTCTCGATACCCAGCGTAACTTTCCGTTCCTCTAACTTGTTGTCCGGATCGATCAGAAAGACGGTGGCCCGTTCGCCCGCCTGGCTCACGGCCTGCAGGGGCACCACCAGGGCGGCGTTGTTTTGCTCCAGCGTCAGCGTCGCCTCGGCGTAAAGTCCCGGCATCAGGGCGTGCGAGGCGTTCGGTACATCCACTTCGGTATGCATGGTGCGCGTGTCTTCGGCGACATCCACCGAGAAGCGCGCCACTTTTCCGGGAACGACCTTGTCCAGCGACGGCACTCGCACTTGCACCGGGTCGCCGACGCGAATGTACTTCACGTACGACTCTGGCACGGGGATGACAAGACGAAACAGGCTGTCCTCGGAAAGCCGCGCCAACGGTATCGCCTGGGTGCTGGAACCTGTCCCGGCTTGCACCAGCGTGCCCAGGTTCGCATAACGCTGGGTAACCACGCCCGCGAAGGGCGCTTTGATCTGCGCATAGTCGAACAACACCTGGTCGTGCTGCTGATTCGCCTTGGCGAGGTCGAGCTGGCTTTGGGCGGTGGCCAGCGCCGCTTTAGTGGCCTCCACCTGGGCCTCTAATGCCAGGTCCTTGCCTTGCGCATCGTCGATCTCCTGCTGCGCCACCAGGCCCGGGCGAGTCGTGGCGACGCCGTTCAGCCGGTCATACTGCAACTGGGCAACGCGATGCTGCGCTTCCAGGCGGTTGACTTCGTGTTCGGCATGAGTGACCTGGTCCGTGGCGCTCTGGATGGCGGCAGTGTCTTGACGCAATTGCATCTCCAACTCCGGGATCTCGAGCACGGCCATTAACTGGCCCTGCTGCACGTGCGTGCCGTAATCGACCAGCAACTGCTTCACATACCCGGATTCCTTCGCGTAGACATCGATCTCCTGGAACGGCACCAGCTCGGAGGAAACCGTGAGCTGCCGCATGATCGGCTTGCGGGTCACGGATGTGAACCCAACCGTCGCCAACGATTCCTCGTTGCGGTCGTCCGCGCGCGCCGTGCCGCGGCCGGAACAGGCCGCGAGCGAAGCCAGCAGCGCCAAAAGCACTGGCAAGCCAACTTGCAGGCCGAGATCGCGAGCGGCACGCGGTCCGGCGCTCATCGTCATTCGCACAGGTGTTTGTGCTCTCCTTCCTCCAGCATTTTGGCCAGCAGATCCACCGAGAAGTCCTCGCGGCCGGTGAAGGCGGCTAGCGCCCGATCGCATTCGATAACCTGCTCCGCCACTACATCCAGATCGGCGGCCGCGTCTAACGGAATGGAATGAATGCCGTGCAGGTCGCCATGCAGCAAGTCCCCGGAGCGTATCTTCAGACCTCCAATTTCCACCGGTACGCCGAACTCCACCACGTGCGCATAGGCGTGCGAAACCGAGACACTGCCGGCAAACAACTGGAAGCCGAGCGCCTCGATCGCCGGCAGATCGCGCACCGCACCGTTGGTCACGCAGGCGACGCAGTCGAGGGCGCGGCCAATCCGCGCGTACGCCTCGCCGAACAGGGCGCCGGCGCCGGGCGGGTCGTCGTCATCCTGCATGGCGAAGATTCGCGGGCCCGGCACCCTACTTGCATACCGCCACCAGTCCGCGTGCTCGTAGTAGCAACGCCCCCGGATCGGGGCCATCGACGCCCGCACCTTGGCCGTGACGGCGTAGCCGATAACCGGTGGGAGTTGCGGGAACCGGCATGCAGCCGTATTCCTGATAAAGCCTTCGTTACGGGGGCGAATGTCGAGCCGCTCAATAGCGTTGGACAAGGTGCAGGTGTCGAACTGCCTTAGTTTTTCCAACTGCTCGCGAGAGAGATTGGGCACAGGATTTGAATGCTGAAATGGCGAAGCGATTCGAAGTCTCCCTGGAAGACCCCTCGCCACTGTCTCCGTCAGGTTCGGCCCGCTTTCAGGGGGGCTCTGATTCGACTCTAAATCTCCAACCGGGCCAGCGCCACTGAAGAGGTCCTGAATATCGGGGCAGGCAGCGCGCAAGGTTTGCAGTCATGAAACAGTAAGGAAACCGTCAGAAACGTCGGTCACGATTGGGCGGCGGGCGGACAGGGCACAGCGGGAAGCCGAATCCAGAAAGTACAACCGCCCCCAGCCGGGCTGACCAATCCGATCTCGCCCTTGTTGGCCCGCACCGCCCACTGGGCAATGGACAGCCCCAGGCCGGCCGCCTTTTCCCCCGAGCGCGCTTCATCCACCCGATAAAAGCGTTCGAACACTCTCCCGGCATGCTGTGGGGGAATACCCGGGCCGCTGTCGCTGATGGCAAGCACGGCCCAGGAGGCTTCGCGATAAACACTGGCCGAAATCACGCCGCCCACCGGCGTGAACTTAACCGCGTTATGAAGAACGTTCACGATCGCTTGTCGCAAAGACAAGCGATCCGCCAGCGCGCAAACCGCTTCCTCCTCGGCCAACTCGACCTTCAGCCCCTTGTCCTCGACCAGCACATCGAGAAGACCGGCGGCTTCGCGCAATAGCGGCATCAACGGAAACACGGATGGCTGGAGAGCAATATGGCCGGCATCGGCGCGCGATAGCGTCAGCAAATTGTCCACCAGGCCGGTAAGCCGGTTCACTTCTTCAAGCATGCTGCCGATGGTGTCGCGGTACTCCTCCCGCCCGGCATCCTGCTGCAATCCCACCTCGCCGATGCTGCGAATGGCCGCCAAAGGCGTGCGCAACTCATGAGAGGCGTCCGAGGTGAAGCGGCGCAACTGTTCGAAGGATTGGCCGATGCGTGCGATGGCCGCATTGAATTCGGTGGCCAGGTGGCCCAGTTCGTCGTCCGGGTTATCGACGGGCAAGCGCTCATCGAGGTTTTCAGAATTGATCTGTTGTGCCCGCCGTGCCATCTTCTCCACCGGATCCAGGGCGCGCGCGGCCACCTTGTAGCCGATCAGAGCCACCGCGGCCAGTGCCACGGGCAAGGCCAGCAAAAGGATCGCGAGTGTTTCTTGCAGCCTGCCCCAGATCAGGTCCTCGCTGTAGGCCACGCGAATCAGCACCGGTACGCCTTGCAAGTCGTATCTGCCGCTGACCAGAACCACCGGGGTTCCGTCCGACATCCTGGTGGAACGTTCCGAGTACGCCCGTTCGCCTTCATTCGGAAACGGCGGCCCACCCATCGTACGGGCGCCCAATTTCTGATTCCTGTACAGGATTCGGCCGTCGGGTGTCAGAACCTCCAGAAGCCTTTCCTCCGTCTGCCGCCATTCCGCGTGGTGGTGATACTCCTCGTGAAGGTCCATCCGGCCGTCGGCGTGAAAGTAGAGCAACCCTTTGACGGTCTCTAGGTCCTCCTCGGCCAGGTGCGTCAGGACACGGTTCATCTGCCAGAACAGCAGCACCGACACCACCGCCAGGTAGACGCCAATCACGCCGGCCAGCGTCGCCAAGTACCACAGCGTCAGGCGAGCCCGGACGCGGCGGGGGCGAAAACGGATCACGCGCCATCCTCGTCGAGAACGAAGCCCACGCCGCGCACCGTGCGCAGCAGCTTCTTGTCGGATTGATCGTCGAGCTTCCGCCGCAGCCGGGCGATGTGCACGTCGATCACGTTGTCGAGCGGCGTGTACCGCGCGCTCTCCTTCCATACGTCGCGGGCCAGCATCTCCCGCGAGACGACGCGCCCCGGCTGGCGCAGCAGGTACTCGAGAAGGTCGAATTCGCGGGCCGTGAGCGCCAGGTCCCTTCCTCCGCGCTTGACCTTGTGCGCGGCCACATCCATTTCCAGATCGGCCACACTCAGCCGGTTGGTGGTGTCGGCGATTCCCCGCCGCAGCAGCGCGCGCGTGCGCGCCAGCAGCTCCGGGAAGGCAAAGGGCTTCACCAGATAGTCGTCGGCGCCGGCATCCAGGCCCCGCACGCGGTCTTCGGTTGCGTCTTTGGCCGTGAGCAACAGCACCGGCACGGACACGCCCCGCTGGCGCAGTTGGGTGAGAACTTCGATACCGTCGCGGCCCGGCAGCAACCAGTCGAGAATCACCAGGTCATAGGCCTCGGTGGAAACCAGGTAGAATCCCTCTTCGCCGGTGTGCGCCACGCTCACTGAGTAGTGGTCGGCCTCCAGGCCGTGACGCAACGCGTCAGCCATTTTCTCTTCGTCTTCGACGATCAATACTCGCATGCTCCGGTTCCCCATCTTATGGCGGGTGCCGGCCTCCCACTCCCAACAGGATTGCACACTAAATCGGCGGAGGATTCGCGGCGCGCCGCGAAAGCCGGCCAAAGCGTCATGGAAGGCGGTGCCGCACGGCGATGCACTTTGTTGCGTGCTCAATTGCAGAATATCCGCTGGCCGAGCGCTCATGGCACTGAAGAAACCCTGAAGGTGTTATGACAGCGGCGTGGGGAAATCTCCAGAAACAATTCAGCCCGGCGATCGACCGGCGACAACCCCGGAGGCACCCGATGACCCGCCCGGCTGCACGCTCACCGTTCCGGCCGACCGATTGTTGGCTGCCGGCGATTCTGTGTCGCGGCTCCTATGGGAGCGTCCTTGCCGTTTCAGACTGACGGACGGTCCATTCACTCATGCCTCAGCGCCTCCAGGGGATCGACCTTTGTCGCTCGCCGCGCCGGAACATAGCACGCCAGTAGGACCGCCAGGATGAGCACGCCGGAGCCGGACGCGAAAGCTTCGCCATCGATCGGCTGCACCCCGAAAAGTAAGGTCTGTAACACGCGTGTCGATACGAACGCACCCGCCAGTCCCAGCGCGACACCCGCGACAATGAGTCCCAGGCCTTGCCTCAGGATCATCGCCAGCACGTCGCGGCGTTCCGCGCCGAGCGCCATCCGTATCCCGATTTCGTGGGTTCTGCGCGCAACGGAATAATTCACGGTGCCGTACACGCCAACCGCCGAAACCGCCAGCGCCAGCGCCGCAAACCCCGCCACCAGCACCATATAGAATCGCGGAACCGCGACCGACTCCGCCAGCATGTTGCCCAGCGTGTCAAACTCGCCGATGATCATTCGCTTGTTCCACGAGCGCATCTCTTTGCGAATCGCGCCCGCCAGGCTCAACGGCGGTACCGCCGTCCGCACCAGCACCTGCACGCCATTACCCCAATCCGCCTGGCGATTCGGAAAATAGATCGCCGGCATCGGATCGCCAGCCACGCCGAATCCCTTCACGTTTCCGGCTACCCCGATCACCGTAGCCCAGTCCGGCGTGCCCCATCGCACGCGCTTCCCGATGGCGTCCTCGTCCTGGAAGTCGCGTTTCGCCAGCGCCGCGTTGATCACCGCCACCTTCGGCGCCGTCTCTCCATCGGCTGCGGTGAAGAAGCGGCCACGCTCGATGGTCATACCGGCGGCGCCGAAGAACCCAGGTGTTGCCACCATCAGTCCAGTCACCCATTGCTTCCCCTCGCGCATCGGCAGGCCTTCGATTTCAAGACAACCGTCGCAAGACGAGCCGGCCGCGTTCTGCGGGAAAGCCGTCGCCGCCCCCGCTGCCTGCACGCCCGGCAACGCGCGCAGCCGCGCCAGCAAATCGTCAATGTGCGGGTTCACGTACCAGGGCAACTCGGCTCCCAGGACGCCCTCGGGATGGAACCCCAGCGGCACGCTCACCCGCATCATGAAGCTGCGCAGCAGCAGACCGGCGCCAATCAACAGCGTCACGGCCAGCCCGATCTGCGCCGCCGCTAGCAGACTCCGCCCGCGATTCTTCCCGAACTCGCCCCCGCCTGGCGCCCCCGGTCCCTCTTTCAACCAGTTGCCCAGGTTAGGCTGCGAAGCGCCCAGTGCCGGAGCCAGTCCGAACAACAGCCCCGTCGCTATCGCCGCGCCCAAGGCGTACAGCAACACGCCGCCATCCATCGCCACCTCGTGAATGCGTGGAAGGTGAATCGGATCGAGTGCCACGAAGGCGCGCACCAGCCAGTACGCCGCCGCCACACCGAGCACTCCACCTGCCAGAGCGAGCAGCACGCTTTCACTGAGCAGGCAGCGCGCGATGCGCCACCGGCCCGCGCCCAGCGCCAGGCGCAGCGCTAGCTCGCGGCGCCGCCCGGTCGAGCGCACCAGCAGCAGGTTCGCCACGTTGGCGCACGCGATCAGCAGCACGCAGCCCACCGCACCCATCAACACCAGCAGGGCCCGCCGCGCCTCGCCTACAGTCTGCTCCGTCAGCGGCACCACATTAGCGCCGATTCCCTGGTTCGCCTCCGCATGCGACAGTTTCAACCGGGCCGCGATGGTCCGCATCTCGGTTTGTGACTCTGTCACGGTGACGCCCGGCTTCAGTCTCCCGATCACCCGCAAATAATGTGCGCCGTTTTGGTTCCGGTTGTCGTCACTGGCCAAAGGAAACCACAACTCGGAGTCGGACGGGAAAGCGAAGCCGCGCGGCATGATGCCCACTACCGTGAAGACTTCCCGGTCGAACTGTACGCTCTTGCCCACCAAATTGCGGTCGCCGCCCAACCGCCGCCACAAACCGTACGAGAGCACGGTGACCGGCGCCGCGGCAGCGCGCGTCTCCTCGGGCACAAAAGTCCGGCCCAGGATGGGTTGGATGCCGAGCGCCGGGAAAAAATCGCCGCTCACGCGCGATGCCCGGATCATCACCGGTTCGTCGCCCACATTCATTCGTACGCCGTCCCCAACGAACACCGCCATCTGCTGAAACGACCGGCTCTGTTCCTTCCAGTCGCGGAAGTTCTGGTAGGAGACCACGACGCGGTCTTCGCCGAGCGTCTCTCGCGTCTCCCATACCATCATCAGCCGGGCCGGTTCACGGAATGGCAGCGGCCGCAGCAGCACCGCGTTCACGACGGAGAAAACCGCCGTGCTTGCGCCGATGCCCAACGCCATCGTCAGCACCGCGACCCCCGTGAATCCGGGGTTCTTCCGCAAGGCGCGAACGGCGTATTTCACGTCGGCAGCCCACGCCTCTACTCCCGCCCAGCCCCATGCCTGGCGGCTGTCTTCCTGCAGCAGAGTGGTGTTCCCGAATTTCCTTCGGGCCGCCGCCGCGCCGAGCTCCGCGGCCTGCATGTCCAGATGAAACCGCATCTCCTCCTCGAGATCGCGGTCGAATCGCCGCCGCCGGAACCCGAACAGCAGCTTGCGCCACAACTCGCCAAGCCATTCCATACGCCCACCGTCACGCTGGCTGAATCACGCGTGTGATCGCCCGCATCACCCTTTCAAACTCCGAGATTTCCACGCCTAACTGCCTCTTGCCTGCGGGCGTGAGCCGGTAGTACCGCGCTCGCCGGTTGTTGTCGGACTGACCCCATTCGGCGATCACCCAGCCCTTGATCAGCATTCGCTGTAACGCCGGGTAAAGCGAGCCCTCTTCAACCTGGAGCACGGCTTCGGACGTTTGCTGGATGTGCTGTGCAATGCCGTAACCGTGCATCGGCCCGAGTTGAGTCAAAGTCTTGAGGATGAGCATGTAAAGCGTTCCCGGCGGGATCTCGGTCCGCGACGTGGCTGCGTCTCTTCCCATAGTTCAGCTACTGGTAGCTTGGACCTGAGCGCCGGGAATGTCAAGCCATTTCGCGAAGGCCGGTCGGCCCAGTCGAGCGATACCCGGATCCGTCGCCGAGGTTGGATCAAATCACCGTGCCCAGGGGAAGTGGGCCAGCGGAAACGGTGACATCGGCGGTCGCCGTGCTGATGGTGACGTGCCCGGCGGTGAGGGCGGTGAGGACCGGCGGGTCATCCGGCGAGAGGGTCACGATGGTCGGAGGAGAAAATCCACGCAGTTCAGGAGCCTGTCGGAGTGAACGGTTTTTAGCCATCTCGACCCCAATATCTCGTGGTCGCTGCTTCAGCCTATCACAACGGATGGTTGTGGAAATTCTATCTCCGACAGGCTCTCAGGCCGTCCCGGTTTTCCCCCTCGGCCTTTCATTTCCGGATGTGCTTCAATGCAGCGAGCGTCCGGTCAGCGTTCCTCCTGGTGGCGGCGTCCTTTGTGTCCGCGCGGATTTCAGTGACGTACCGGATGGCCGCGTCGACAGTAAGGTGTGGTTCGGGCACCGGGCCCTCGATCCGCCACTCCCCCGCTCCTCCGGGACCTGTCACTTTGACCACATACATGAAGGCCTCACGGATCCTCGCCCCAGGTGGGAGCCCGTCCACTGCGGAAAACCGGACCTGCTGAAGATCAATTTGCCCGTACTGGATGTACTCCCTACCGACGCCGACCTTTCCGCCTTCAGGCGCCGGACGGAGTTGGCCACCTCGGTCGGTAACGATTATTCTGTCATGCCGAGGTGTTCCGGGGTTCACGAATAGAGCGGCTATCTTCTGCCAGCCATCTGGAGTCAGCTGCCCGCCTTGCGAATCGAGTTCGCAGAAACGCGCAAAGACCTCCTCAGCCGAGGGCGCCTGAGCGAGCGCTGGCCCCCTAGTCGCAGCCATCAGTCCCACTGCGGTGACGATCCTGAGCGCAAATGCGCCATGCATGATAATTGTGTTTCCTTTCTATGCTCACGCGGGTAAACAACCCGCCGCTCAGTGCGGAAAGAACGGAATCGCCTTGACGCCGTTCGCGTTCGGGACCATGTACAGGGGAGTGGTATTATACACTTCCGGCCAGATGGGCGCCGGAGATAGAATTTGCATGACCACCCGTTGTGATCGCGTGGAACGGCGAGCCCGAGACGTTGAGCATTGGAGGGACAGGAAGGTGTGAAATAATCGGCAAAAGCATTTTCTGCCTTGCGTGTTTTCTGCGGCTTGCGTTGTGCAGACCTTTCGAAAAATCGATTATTTCACACCTTCCTGTCCCCCCGAATCTCACCAGTTTGCACCCATTACACAGAGACTTCGTGCCTAATTCCTGCGCAGGAGTACTTCCAGCCGGCTTTCCGGCGGGCTAGCGCTCGCTCAAAAAAACTTGATGCGAAGTAGAGCGTGGCGCAGCATGACCATCCGAGCGCGAGCAGAGCAAGAAGATGCTCGACGGTCAGAAACAGACACGTGGATCCCGTGCGCTTGCCGCTATTGAAGTACCGATCAAAAGTCGGGGACGCGTCAAAAGCCGCCATCGCCAGCGACAACAGAAAGGTCAGCAGGCTCGCCCTCTTGGTCGACTCCACGTCGGCAGAGCACCCTTCCCACAGGTACAAAAACGTAGCCTCCGCCGCGCGCAAACCGTAGAGAGTCCTCTCTGGGACAGGCCTCTCTGCGAGGGCACCAGAATCAAAGCACTTCTCGGGAACAGCCGCCAATGGTGCCCGGCTCCCGAGCGCGTACGTGGCGAGAGAGCCTGGCTCGGCTTCCCCTCTGGCGATCTTCTCACGCGAAATGGGTTCGCCCGGATAGCGGTAAAGGTGACGCACCAACCGCGAAAACCGTATGGCCGACGTCAGAACCACTGCAAACAGGCCGAGGAGGATAAGCTTAACGACTGCGGGCTCCTCGCCCCAGAATGAACCTATCGTGTACATTGACGTTTCCCTTCTCACCCTGCGAGCAAATACTCTCAGGGGGCAAACACCGGGTCCCTAATCTTCTCGCATGGTCTCAATTCGCCGGAGGCGACGGGGCCGGCGGGCATGGCGCCACGTTCGGATCAAGCCCGCTTGAGTATATCAGCACCTCCTGCTGTATGTAGGTCGTGATATTGCAACTTGCGGTATTGAAGACATTTCCATACCCCAGCATCGTCAAGATGGACTGATCTTGTGCTCCTGTGAATCCGTGCAGCGCCTCATGGAATATCGTGCCTTCGTTCCCCAGGTTGTTTCCCAAGTTTGGGTACAGGATGGACGCGGGCCTGAAAAAGGTGAGCAGTGGATTGCTTGGAGTGCCCGTTAGAGCATCCGTGTCAGAGTGGCTGGGATCACTTAAAAAAGTAGCGACAGACTCAGAGCTAAATATTGGAAGCCAGCACGGAGTGCTCCAAGGAACTAATGCGCCTATGCAAAAGGTGGACCGGAGCCCGTCGTAAAAACCTGGCTTTTTCTTGGTGAGATAAGCAATGAACGTCTGCGTCGTTAGCGGAACGCCATTCGAGTCCGTTCCCAGCAGGCTAAATACCTTACTTTGAGCCGCTCCCGACACGGCCGGGGCGCTAAGCCTGACTATGAGGTCGGCAAGTGCGTTATAGATCGCCTCTCGAGGTCCGACACATCCCTGGGTGGCCGTGCACGTTGGGAGGGGCGGATACTGCGGCTGGCTAGCTGCTGTACCGTTGCCGGAGTTGTTTGCCCCGGCGAACGGCCAGAAGCTCTCAGCAGCGTAAAGTTGGCGCGCCACCACCTGGGTAACCGGGCCGTCTTGGTATGCGTAGCCGAGCCATGAGTATGTCGCTAGGCTGATCTGCCCTGTCGCGTTCCCGTTTTGGTCGTAGGTGATGCCGGACTGGCCGATGACGCCGCCATCGGCGGTGGCGATTTGCGGCTGCTCGTTGGGCACCGTCCAGCGCACGTTCCCGGTTGCGTCGAAGGCGGCCATGTCGATGTAGGTGCCGCTCGGGTCCCAAAAGGTGCCGACGAACGAGCCGTCCTGGGCCTGCAGCACCGGGACAACTCGGTCGCCGCCGGGCACCTGCGGCGCACTGACGAGGGCTACGCTGGTGCCTGTCGTTACCGCCATATGCAGGCTCACATCGACGCCTAAATCGAGGGGCTGGTCCTGGCTATCCCAGGCGAGCAACACACCCGTATCGGCGATGGTTATTATGGAGACCTGATCAATGCCCTCGAACATGCCCCAGGGGGGTTGCGGACCCATCCAATCGGCGATCTTGATATCGTCGTGTGCCCCGCTGTTGTTTACCCGCAGCACTCTGAGCTCCTCATGTTGACCTAACTCGTCAGCATCCACGTAGGCCACATAGGCGTAGCCGTCGCCGGCAATCATGGGATTTGTGGCCACAAACTCCACATTGTCCGGGTAGCCAGTCAGCGGCACCATGAATTTCTGCGCGCCCGTGGTGGGATCTATACCAATTAGCCCAGGCCCCATGGTGAAGATGGTTCCATCGGGATGTACGGCCAGCCCGCCGCAAGTAAAGGGATCACACGCGAACGCGGGGTATGGCAGTCCAGTAATCCCATCCAACTTCCAGATCGAATTCTGCCCCATGACCACCAAGCCGCCTTGGAAGTCCGGCACCGCAACATCCATCACGAGAGAGTCCCGCGCAACAGGACCACGCGGCCTCGCCGATGGACGGGCTAGCTTTGGCCGTCGAACACGGCTTTGAAATTCCGGCACGCCCCCTTCACTCTCGTAGCTCACATTCGCTGTCCACGCCGTCGTGCCATCGCTTGTGATGGCTTGGACTGTGCCATCATTCTGGAATGCGAACACGTCGGCGACACCGCTGGTGCTGGGCACGGCTGGCACAATAGATTGGACACCGGATCCGTCGCCGGGGTTTGACCAAATCACTGTGCCGAGGGGCGGGGTGCCGGCGAAAACGGTCACGGCGGCGGTCGCCGTGCCGCCGGTGATGGTGGCGTGCCCGACGGCGAGGGCGGTGAGCAGCGGCGGGGCATCGCCCGAAAGGCTCACGATGCTCGGATCGCTCGAGGTCCAAGTCAATCCCGTCACCGGCTGTCCGGCCAAATTGGTCGCCTGGATACTATGTGTGTCGCCCACCACCATGTTGGCGAAAATGCGTCCGGCCACGTCCGGCCCCTTTTCACCCCGAAATTCCCATCGCCGCGCCAGAAAGGTCGCTACGGTCCGCTCGCACGGGTGCCCGGCGCTGGTTGCTCAGCGTAGAGGCTCCAGCCTACGCTCGCAATCGCGCCAAGCAGTAGATAAACCCACGGGTTACCGATCATGCCACGGCCCCAGGTGACCCACCCCCACAGCCCAAAATGGAGCAGGCAGATGAGGAGCGCCGGCGTCGGGATCGCGCTCCACCTTCGAAACGCGAAAAAAACAACCCCACCAGTAATCACGAGCACCTCGAGCCAAAGCCACCAAGTCGTCACGAAAGAGCACCCTGTTCCGCAGCCGATTCTCAGCCAGGCCAGCGGGAACCCGACGACAGCTACAGCGCCGGTCACACACCTTGAGAGTAATCTTATGAGCGGTATCCGCCTGAATAGGTGCAAACCGCCGAAAACCACCACGGCCAGCAGACACCACAAGGACCATCCCAGGATGACCCAGTGACGGCGGGCGCCGGGCGAAAAGCGTGTCCAACCGAGCAGGTCCGCTAAGAGGCTGTAGGCACAGAGAAGAGGGTACACCAGCCTTAGCGGGTTCTCATTGATGCCCTGCCATGTAACTACTAGCAAGGCAGCGTAGGCCGAGATCAACAGATCCAAGAGCCAGCGGAAGTGTCTTGTCTGGTGCAGCATGTCTCTCCTTACCTAACCTTTGAGGGCCAACGCCAAAACCCAGCCTATCGTCCTTTCGTCGTGCTGTTCGGGCCTTCCTAATTGCACGTCTTATCCACGTGCGGGCTGCCAAACAGGTACGTTTCTATAGCGCACACCGCAGGGTGTGACCAGTGAATGCGTTGCCCCGGAGTATCCGTGTAAAACCAATAGTTATTCGAGTAATTGAGGGACAGGCTACCAAACTCCTAATTGTAGCTGACCGGCATCTGTCGTTACCTTTGGCTTGCGGCCGCGTTTCCGAGGACGTAATGGACGCCGATATGCGGCCTCTAACTGTTTCAAAAATTCGCCGCTCACGGCGGGGCAGCCGCTGCGTGTCGCTTCGCGAATGCGCTCGATCATCGCCGCGTCGGAAACGCCGCGGTCCGTGACGTCGCGCCGATGAGGCGGAATTCTACAGCGACCGCACCGCTGGCGGACGCAGCGGTAGCGGGCCTCACTATACTGTAAGTATCGGGTCGGCATGGAACAGCGCGGGTGGAAAAGCACGGCTACTTACGCGGGTCTGCTGGCGGCTGCCTTTGTTGCAGCGGTGGCGGGCAGTTGGAAGTTCGGCCGGCAGTTGGATAACAACGCTTACGATTTCATGTTCCGCCTCTACGACCCGCCGCCCTGGCAGGCCGAATCTGTCGTGCTCGCCATCGACGAATCCACGCTCAACGCTTGCGGCGGCATGACGGGGATTCGCCGTCCGCTGGCCGATTCGTTGAAGCTGGTGGCGGCGGCGGCGCCCAAAGCCGTCGCCATCGACGTGATTCTGGCAGCCCACAGCGCAGATCCGCGAATTGACGCCGCTCTCGCCGCCGCCTTTGCGCGTACGCCCAACCTGGTGCTGGCGAGCGAGCTGCTGCCGGACGGCTGGGAGAGCCCGATCCCGGAATTTGCCCGCTGGGCCGCGGCGCGCGGCCACGTCTACGCCAAACCCGACGACGATGGCATCGCGCGTTCCATCCCGCTCGAAAAAGTCTTCGACCACCAACGGCTCTGGGCGCTCTCGCTCGAAGCCTACCGGCTGAGCCGCCGCGCCGAAATCGTCGAATCCCCGTCCGGCTTACAGGTGGGCGCGAGGTGGATCCCAATTCCGCAGGAACCTTCCGGATGGCGGCACAGCCGCGACCGTGACGATAGCCGCATCATGCGCGTGCGCTTCGCCCCGCGCAACGGCGATACCGGCGCCGATTCGACGCCGCGCATCGGCATGCGGCAACTGATCGATCACCCCGAGCTGGCGCGCGCCTTCACCGGCAAGGTGGTGTTCGTGGGCCTCACCGCGGTGACCGAACTCCACGACCGCCTGCCGACGCCGGTGGCGCCGGCCATCCCCATCAGCGGCATCGAAATCAATGCCAGCGCTTTCGAAACCATTGCCCACGGCCTGTTCATCACCAACGCCGGCGCGGTGTGGGTGCTGCTGTTCAGCCTGGCGCTGCTGGCGGGCGCGGGCTTGAGCTTTCGCTACCTGCCCGGCTGGTGGGCTTATCTGGGCGCGCTGGCGGTGCTCGCCGCGGCGCACATCACGCCTTACGTCTTCTTTACCCACGGCCGCGTCTTTTCTTTTGTGACCCCGGCTTCGGTGGCCTGGTTCGGCAGCCTCACGGCGGCAGCGTATTACCAGCTTGTGGTGCGCCGCAATTGGCACATCGAGCAGGCGGCCCGCGCCCGCTACCAGCAGGCCATGCAGTTTGTCACCCACGAGATGCGCACGCCGCTTTCCGCCATCCAGGGATCGAGCGAGCTGATCTCCCGCTACTCGCTTTCCGAGGAGAAGCGCAAGCAGGTGGCGAACGTCATCCACTCGGAATCGAAGCGGCTGGCGCGCATGGTCGAGGTCTTTCTCAGCGTGGAGCGGCTTTCCGCCGGGCAGATGGAATTGAAACACGAAGCGATCGCGCTCGCGCCCATGATCACCACCTGCGTGGAGCGCGCCCGCCCGTTGGCCGATCGCAAGCACATCGCGCTCACCCTCGAGCCTATCGCCGACGGGCTGCTGCTCAGCGGCGACCGCGAGTTGATGGAGTACGCCTGCTACAATCTGCTTTCCAACGCCATCAAGTATTCGCCGCAGCGGACCGAGGTGACCGTCTCCGGCTGGAAGGACCAGGCGCACGTGCGAGTCGCGGTCAAGGACCAGGGCATCGGCATGGATCAGAAGGAAGTCAAGCAGATCTTCCAGAAGTTCTACCGCACGCGCAAAGCGGAGGAATCGGGCGAAGCCGGCAGCGGGATCGGGCTTTCCATCGTGCAGCAGATCGTGGAGCAGCACGGCGGCACTATTGAAGTGGCCAGCCAGCCGGGCGCCGGTTCCTGCTTCACCCTGGTGCTGCAGGCGGCGCCGGTGCCCGCACCCAGCCTGGCGCAAGGAAATTGATGCTGAAGCTACTGTTAGTGGAAGACGATCCGGCGCTGCAATTCACCATTCAGACGGCGCTCGAGGAAAAGGGGTATGTGGTGGACGCGGTTTCCACCACCGGCGACGCCCTCGAACGGCTGAGCGGCGAAGCCTATCCCGTCGTGGTCTCCGATATCTACCTGGATGAGCGCACCGGCCTGGACGTGCTGGAAGCCGCCCGCAGCCGCGACCCGCTTTGCGCGGTGATCCTGATGACCGGCCGTGGCACCATGGAAACCGTGATGGCCGCCACCCGCGGCGGCGCCTTCGACTACATCGCCAAGCCCTTCGACCTGGACGTGATGATCGACGCCATCGAGCGCGCCGAAGCCGCGCGGCGCGACGAGGGCAGCGAGGCCGAGAGCGAAGAGATGCCGGAAACCGAAATGATCGGCAACACGGCGGCCATGGTGGAGATTTACAAAGTGATCGCGCGCGTCGCGCCCACCGACGCCACCGTCATCATCGAAGGCGAAACCGGCACCGGCAAGGAAGTGGTGGCGCGCATGATCTGGCGCAACAGCCTGCGCGCCGGCCAGCCGTTCGCCGCAGTGGATTGCGGCTCCATTGCTCCCTCGCTGCTCGAAAGCGACTTGTTCGGCGCCGTGCGTGGCGCTTACACCGGCGCCGACCGCGACCGCACCGGCGTCTTCGAAGCCGCCCACCGCGGCACCGTGTTCCTGGACGAAATTGGCGATATCGACGGCAATTTCCAGCTCGCCCTGCTGCGCTTTCTCGAGAACCACGAGATCCGCCCCGTCGGCGCTTCGCGTCCCAAGGATGTCGACGTCCGCGTCCTCGTCGCCAGCAATCGCGACTTGCAGCGCCTGGTGGAAGAGAAGAAGTTTCGCGAGGATTTGTGGTACCGGCTCAACACGGTGCGCATTTCCATCCCGCCCCTGCGCGAGCGCCGGGCCGACATTCCGCTGCTGGCGCGCTTCTTCGCCAATAAGTACAACGAGCGCTACCAGCGCGAAATCAAGCTGATGGATTCCGGCGTGCAGGCGCTGAAGGATTACACCTGGCCCGGCAACGTGCGCCAGTTACAACACCTGGTGGAGCGGCTGGTGATCCTCGCCGAGCGCATCGATGGCGAAACCGTGCTCAACGCCCTCACCGCCATGGAATCGCGCGAGCGGCCGGTCGAAACCCTGGCCGATGCCGAGGAAGAACAGATCCGCCGCGTGCTGGCCGCCACCGGCGGCAACAAAAGCAAAGCCGCCCAAGTGTTGGGCATCGAGCGCAAGACGCTCTACCGCAAGCTGGAGAGGATGAAGCTGTAGGGGGGTACGCTTTTGCGCCCGACCAACGGAAAGGGCCTGTGAGTAGCGACATCTCTTGCGGGAGTTGTGGTCAGCCGATCAGCGGGGAGTCTCCGGACGGCGATCCGGCACAGAGAAAACCTTGCCCAAAGTGCGAATCAACCTCCCGGGTTTTTTCGGTGCAGCTTGAGGCGACGATGGCTCCTTTTTCTGGAACTCTCTCAACAAAGTTCATTCCCTACCCTCAACGCCTGTTGGAGGTCGCGCAGAGCCTAATCGACCAGAGCGAATTCAGCATTGCCGTTGTCGTCGCACACATGGCTTGCGAGGTGGCGACCGAACGCTCGTTGTCCGAGTCAATTGCCAGGAAAGGGCTCCAGTATCTCGAAGAACCACTCCTGGATTTCCTCAGCGGCTACAACTTGGCCAGCGACCGGATTCGCAAGCTTTACTCGGCATTGACTGGGGACACAGTGCAGAACGCAAGTTTCTGGCAGAAATTCAAGGCATCTGCTACACGAAGGAACGAGATTGTTCACGCTGGGGCAATTGTGGGGAAGGCAGAAGCTGAGGAGTCGCACAAGGCGGCCAGTGACCTCGTGGCGCACTTGAAGAGTTAGAGCCTGTCTCGCGGTTGTTGCCATGGCGCACGCACCCTCGAAAACACAGGACGTGCCTCTCGGCAAGTCCAGTGTTTTCACTCCCATTGTTGTGCGGACCGCAACAGGAACCCTCCTGCGTGCCGCGTCGAGACTCTTCTCGACGCTACTGAGCTCCGGGGCGCCGTGCTTCGGCACGAGTGCCGACGCGGCACGCAGGAGTGCGTGCGCCACGTTTTTACGGCCTCGGTATCTCCTCTTCCGAGGTGAATGGCGACGCCGGCAAGCCGTCGGAGTTATAGAGATTGACCACCGGCGCATTGGCCCAACCGTAGCGGACGTACTCCGGCTCTGCGACCTTCGCATTGCTCACCACGACGGTCTTGCCGTCGATGCGCGCCGTCGCGGGCACGAAGTGACAGTCGTCTCCGGCAATCTCAAACCCCTGGAGAGTGCCTCCCTTGGCAACCAGGCCGCGCGCGGTGTGATCGAACCAGACACGTACGCCGTCACTCTCGGGCGCAGCCTGTCGAAACAGCGGGCCGGAATACTCCACGCTTTCGCCGTAGACCAGGGCTCGCGCAGCCAAAGCGAGGCGCGCGCCGACCGTTTGTTTGTCGGCAGGATGGACATTGTCCGGATCGCCGATATCGATGGTGACGGCCATCGCCGTGTTTGCCACCGCGACGCTACGGCGTTGCGCTTCGCGGATGATGGCCCAGTTTTCCGTCGCATCCGAGGTGAAGCTTGAGATTTGCACGAAGAGGAACGGAAAATCCCCTTCCTGCCACTGCGCGCGCCAGTCGGCAATCAGGGCCGGAAAGATCTTGGCGTACATCGGAGCGAACGCCAGCCGGCTGTTGGACTCGCCCTGATACCAGATGACGCCCCTGATGGTGTAGGCCGTCGCGGGAGCGACCATTCCGTTGAACAACGCGGCGGGAGCCCAGGACGCGGGGTCGGGGTGCCATGGGTGGCGCGGCGCTGGCTGGCCAGCCTGCTTGGCGGCCAGATCTTCGCGCCGTTCCTTGGCCAGGATCGCGGCGATCTCGCCCTGGGTCTCCATCATGCTGGCGCGTGTGGCGAAGACGGGCATGAGACCCGCATCGGCTGAGATGGCCCGCAGGCTCGTCCATGCTTCTGCCACGGTGCCGCCCCAGGTGGAATCGATAAGCCCGATCGGAACGTGCTCGCGTTCGTTAAGCTCGCGCCCGAAGAAGTAGGCCACCGCCGAAAAGTTAGCCGCTGTTTCGGGAGAGCAGACCGTCCATGCTGCGTCGCTGTTGAAGAGAGGAAAATCGGCGGCCTTTTCGCGGATGTGAAGCAGCCGAATCTGCGGCTGGCTGGCGTGAGCAATTTCCTCCGCGGAGTTATTCATAGGAGCGCCAGGAAAACCTTTTAGAGGAAACTCCATGTTCGACTGGCCCGATGCGAACCAAACGTCGCCGATCAGAATATCGTCCAGCACGATCTTGTTGCCGGCGGTTACGGTGACCTGGTACGGGCCGCCGGCGGATTCGGGTGGCAGGAAGACGCTCCACTTTCCCAAACTGTCGCCGGTGGCGCCGCGGCTGACTCCATGGAATTCAACCGCAACCTTCTCGCCGGGGTCCGACCAACCCCAGATGTGAATGGGCTTATCGCGTTGCAACACCATATGACTGCTGAGGATCCCAGGCAGCCTGGCTGCGCACGTTCCAGTGCGCGGGTAACAGGCCAGTAGAATGGCGAGAGCGAAAACGCGAAGCGCGGTTTTGACGGGCATAAGTACATTCTGATGCAAAGAGCACGCTGGATGGGCGACGCCATTGGGAAATACAGCGGCGATCGTCGCTGTGCTTTATCTCGCTCTCGCTCAGTCCACGTCCTCGTCGTACGCTACTTTCAGCCAGTGTTTCACCTCGGCGTCGATTTCGTCGACCGATTCGATGCCGATGCGGTGTGTGATGCGGTCCTTCTTGGCGTAGCCGCCGGTTTCGATCAGCCTGCCGGCTGTTTTGCGCGCGCCCAGCGCGAAACCGAAATCGATGCGCGTGCGCGTGGCGGGCTTGATCTGCGCGAAAACATGGTTGCGGTAGAGCGGCACCATGGTCTTGCAGGGACACGCCTTCACGTCTTCGCCCAGGCTGAGCCCCAGCCGCAACAATTCGTCATAGATCAGCCGCAGCGGCGAGTACGGCCCGCGAAACATGGCCTTCACGTAGTGTTCTGCGGCTTTGAGATAGGCTTCCGGGCTATCCATATCGGCGTCCTTGCCGGAAGCGCGCTGCGCGATCCAAATGGCCGAATTGGTGCCCAGCCGGTGCTCCTGCTTGAGCCAGGCAATACGCTCTTTCTCGCCCGGCGGCCCGGAGGTTTTCACCAGCGCCACCCACGCGCTGAGCGAGCGCCCCGTCTTCTCTTTGAGGCTCTCGCGCCAGTTGGTAACAAACGCAACACTGGGATGCACGCTGTAAATGGATGTTATCTTCGCCATTCTGCGGGGCAGTATAACATTGGGGGCGAATGCCCCGGAAGATCGCGGAACCAGGGGGCGCTTGTATAATGGTGGCCTATGCCGTTTCGCGGCGCACGCGCGAAATCGGGATTCGGATAGCGCTGGGAGCCACGCGGCTGGAAGTGATGGTCGTGGTCCTGCGGCGCACCGGGTGGTTGCTGGCGATCGGGGGTTCGGCGGGACTGGCGGCGGCGCTGGCCGCAGGGCGGCTCTTCGCGCCAATTATGTATGGGATCAGCGCGACCGACCCGGTAACTTATGCGGTGGCGGTGGGACTCATGGCGCTGGTGGCTGCCGCCGCCTGCTGGTTCCCATCGCGCCGGGCGATGGCGGTGGACCCGGTGACCGCGCTGCGCACGGAGTAAGCGGGCATCGCAAAAAACCGCGGCAGGCTGCGTCGATCGCCGGATGCGCAGACCGCTGCTGCGGTCAGAAGCTCAGCCGTATTCCCACCTGAGCGGCGAATGGGATCCCGACGGTTGTGCCGGGGCCGAAGAAATCGCCCAGCCCGCCGGCGGGTACGCGTAACTGGTTCAGGCTGGTGATCGGCTGCGCCTGGGAGCAATCCGCATTCAGGCAGAAAGCCGTGGCATTGGCCAGATTGTTGACCGGCAGCGGCAGCGCGGCCAGGCTGGTGACGTAGTTCGCGCCGGGATTGTTGCGATTGAACAGATTGAACATTTCGAGAAATGGAATGGCCTGCCAGCGCTCGCCGAAACGGAAGGGCCGGCTGACGCGGACGTCGGTCTGCAGGTAGGGCGTGCCGCGGAATTGGTCCATGCCGGTCTCGACTCCGTTCACCACCGCCCGGTCATCGAGCGTGTCTCCCAGCCCGTTCACGTCCACCGGCGTAGTCATGGTGAAGGGGCGGGCGCTTTCGGCCTGGCTCAGCAGCGACAATTCGAAGCCGCCTGGCAGGCGAACCGTGCCGGCAATCACCAGTCGATGGGTTACGTCCTCGCCGGACGGGCCATAGTCTCCTTTGGCAAAGGCGTCGAGCGGGTTGCAGACCCCGTTCACATAGTCGAATAGCTCGCCGAGGACGCAGCCCCAGGTGTCGGCCCGCGACAGGGTGTAGTTCACGATCACGCTGGCCCGCGAGATTTTGCCTTGCAAGTGAATCGACAGACCATCGTATACGGATCGGTTGTCGGTCCGGAAGACAGCGATGCTGGGTACGTGGGCCTGCTGTGTGGCAACGTCGCTCGCGAACAGCGGCGAGAACAGCGTGTACCCCGGCTCGTATTGGTAGCGCCGGTACCCGTGCATCCCAGTCTCGTGAGTCCAATCCGCGCCAATCATCCAGTTGGAATGAAATGCGTGCTCCACTCCGGCGCTGGCGTCGAGCGCATAGGGCGTCTTGTAAACCGGATCGATGATGGCGCCCGCACCGCCATTCGCCGCACCCGGAAGGCAGCCGGCGTCGGACGGCACAACGCACGGCGCTGGCGGTTCGTTCACCGCCTGAAAAGCGGTCACCCAGCCGTTCTGCGCCAGATCGTTATAGTAAAGGCCGCCGCCGGCCCGGATCACCGTACTGCGGTCCCGTCCCATGGCGTAGGCAATGCCCAGGCGCGGCGCGAACGCCAACCGGTAATCGTGAGGCGCGCCCGCATGCTGAAAGAGCGGCACCTGCAAAGCAGCGAGGGTAAGCAACGCGGGATTATCCAACTGGGATCGCCCGGACGCCTCGAACAATCCGAAGGTGGTGTCATAGCGGACGCCGTAATTCAAGGTGAGTTGCGGCGACACTCGCCAGGAGTCCTGCACGTAGGCGCCCAGGCGCTGCACGTTTTGCGCGAAGCTGCCGTTGCCGGCCGGCGTGCTGGAGCAGACCGTTCCCGGCGTGACCTGAAGCGTCGCCGTCGGAGTGCAGGTCAGATCCACTGCGAACTGCTGCGGGTTCTGTGCGTAATCGATGGGATCCTGCGCGAACACCGTGAGGTTCTCCGCGTTGCCGGGAAGCGCGCCGCTCAGCACCGGCTCATGAATGAAGTCGACGCCGAAACTCGGCGAGTGGCGCCCCGAAGTGTGGTTCACGCTGTAGCGGATCTGGTATTTCTGCTGGTCCCGTGCTATCGGAAACGCGGTGATCGGCGTCACGAATTGATTGTCGCCGAACGTCTCGAAGCCGGAAATTGTCTGGTAGGTGGAACTGAAAGGAAACGCGAGCGCGAAGCCGAGATCGGAGTTGCGCGTCTCGGTCAATCGCAGGCCGCCGGTCGCCAGGGTAAAAGATCCAATCCAAGACGGGCCGAAAATCGACTGCTGCCCCAGCACGGCGTTCCAATAGTTGGAATGAGAAGTAGCGCCGGTGGAGGGAAGCGTTGCCTGCTGAACGAAAGCGTTGTCAGTGGTGTAGGTCTCGGTGGCCACGCGCAGGAACCATTGCGAATGCGCCGATTGCGCCCAATCCAGGCGCGCCGTTCCCATGTAATCGCGGAACGGCACGGAGACGTTGTTGGGTACGCTGATCGAACTTACTCCGGGAATCAGCCCCTGGGCGGCAAGCGAAGCCATCGCGTTGAACTGCGTCAGGCTCGCCGGACTGTAGGCGATGCTGGCGTCCTCGTGGATTCCTTCGACCGATGCGAAGAACCATAGCTTGTCTTTCACCGCCGGACCGCCGAGAGTGGCGATATAGTTCTGCCGCGAGAACGGCTGTTTGGGCAAGGGCGCGGGGTTCTCGATCGGGTAGCGCGCGTCCAGCGCCGCGGCTCGCTCGTAGAAAGCTCCTCCACCATGCCAGACGTCGGAGCCGCGCCTCGTGGTGATCACCACCGAGCCGCCTACCGTCCTGCCCGTCTCCGCCGTCTGTTGCGACGTCTGGACGGCAAACTCCTGAATCGCATCTGGCGAAAAACCTTGCAGGAAGCCCCCGATATAATCGTCCGAATTGTCGCCTCCATCCACCGAGAGCACGTCGTTGAGCCCTGAGCTGCCGCCGAACGAAACCGCCGTAATGCGCGCCTTGGTTGGATCCGACGGCTCAACCGGCTCGGTACCGGGAACCAGGTAGGCGATGTTGGCGAAGCTCCGGCTCGCCAGCGGAATCGCCGCCAGGTCTCCGGCGGTGACCACGCCGCCATGCACTGCGCTGGTGGTATCGACGGGCTGGGTGGCGATCGACGAAGCCTGCCCTTGCACGTTGACCGTCTGCTGGCTGGCGGCCGGCCGCAGGGTCACGTCGGTTTCGCTCACTGAACTCACTTTCACCGTCACGCTGGCGCGGGCCTCGTCAAAGCCGGCCGCCTGAACGATAAGCTGGTAGGCGCCGGGCAGCAGATCGTGGAAACCGAATTCGCCACGGCTGTCACTCTTGGCTACCCGCTCGACAGAGGATTCAGAAGCCCGCAGCAGAACCGTGGCCGACTCAACCCGGCCGCCGCTCGCATCGCTGACCGTGCCGGCGAGGCTGCCGCGGAAATCCTGAGCCAGGCACACCGAGGGAGCCAGACAGAATCCCAGCGCCACGAAAACGCCGAGCGCGCGAGACGCCGCGCCGAGGGAACCGCAGATAAACGCAGAATGCAGTCTCAAGGTGTCCAATCCCCCCAACGAGCCGGCGCAAAAGTACTCAACAGTCTAACGCAGACCGGAAGCTACTTGCTACTGCGGCAGCTACTCTTGGCGTGAGTCTTCACCAGACAAGTGCAACGGCCGCTCCATCCACATCACATCCCAATACTTACCGAATTTGCGGCCCGCCTGGCTGAAGGTGCCGATGCTGCGGAAGCCAAACCGCCGGTGCAGGGCATTGGAAGCGGGGTTCGGCTGCGCGATGCCGGCGACAATCCGGTGAATGTCCTGATCGGCGATCGCCTCGACCAACGCCGCGTAAAGCAGCGTCCCCAGGCCCATGCTCGTCGCGTCCGGCGCGCACGCTATGCTTATCTCAACCGTTGTGTCATAAGCGTCCTTGGTTCGAAAACGGCCGGTGCATGCATAGCCGGCGACGCCGCGCGCCGCGTCGTCGGCCACCAGCAAGCGGTAGCGGCGGCCATCGGAATGATCGTGGAACCAGGCGACGCGCTGCTCGGGCCTGAAGGGCCGGACATCGAAGGTGATGTGGGTGTTGCTGACGTAATGGTTGTGGATCTCAGTCAGGCGCGGCAGGTCCGCCAGCACCGCCGGGCGTACGTTGACATTGGGCATCCCGTTGCGCGGCCGCGCCGCGGGCCGTTGCGGCCGCTTCCGCCTACACGAAGTAGTCCCTGACCTTTTCGAACAGGCCCTTTTCCGACGGCGCATTATTCACCGGCAGACTGTCGCGCAAGAGCTCCAGCAGGCGGCGCTGGTCGCGGCTCAAACGTGTCGGGACCTTGACGTCGATGTGGACGATCAAATCGCCGCGGCCGCCGCCGTTCAGCACCGGCACTCCCTTGTGGCGCAGCTTGAATTGCGCGCCGCTCTGCGTGCCTTCCGGAATCTTCAGCCGTTGCGGCCCCTCGAGCGTGGGGATGTCGATTTCGCAGCCCAGCGCAGCTTGCGCCACGTTGAGCGGAATAGTGCAGTGCAAGTCGTGTTCGTGGCGTTCGAAGAAAGCGTGCTCGCGCACCTTGAGGAACACGTAGAGGTCGCCCGGAGGGCCGCCCTGCGGGCCGGGCTGGCCTTCCCCGGACAGGCGCAGCCGCGTGCCGTCATCCACGCCGGCGGGGATGTTGATTTTGAGTTTGTGCTGCGCCTGCCGGTAGCCCTGGCCGCGGCATTCGCTGCACGCATTACGAATAATCTGGCCGGAACCGCCGCAGGTGGAGCAGGTGCGGCGAATGCTGAGGAAGCCCTGCTGGTAGAGAACCTCGCCGCGGCCGTGGCAGGTGGGGCAAGTGGTGGGCCCGCTGCCGGGCTCCGCGCCCGATCCCAGGCAACGCCCGCAGGCCTCCATGCGCGGCACCTGGATGTCGGCGCTCATGCCGAAGAGCGCCTCTTCGAAGGCAATTTCCAGGTCGTAGCGCACGTCTTCGCCGCGCTGCGCGCGCTGCCGCCGGCCCCCGCCCCCGCCAAACAGGTCGCCGAAACCGAAGAAGTTACCCAGGATGTCGCTGAAATCGGAGAACTGGCCGGGGTCGAAACCGCTGCCCGCCGCGCCCTGCAAGCCGGCGTGCCCGAAGCGGTCGTAAGCCGCCCGCTTCTGAGCATCGCTCAAAACGCTGTACGCTTCGGAAGCCTCTTTGAACCGGTCCTCGGCGCCCGGATCGTCCGGGTTGCGGTCCGGGTGGTATTTGAGCGCCAGCTTGCGGTAGGCGCTCTTGATATCTTGTTCCCCGGCATCCCGGCCCAGGCCGAGAACCTCGTAGTAATCTCTCTTGGACACAGGGTTTGAATTGGTTATGGCCGCACCGCAACTTTCACCATGGCCGGCCGCAGGAGCTTGCCCTTGAATTTATAGCCGCGCTGGTATTCGCTCAGGATCGCCATGTCCTCCGCCTCTTCGGTCTCCACGCGGTCGACCGCCTGGTGCAGATTCGGATCGAACTTTTGCCCCGCCGTATCAATCGGCTCCAGCCCGATCTTCTTGAGCGTCTCGACCAGCCGCTGATAGATCAGCTCGATGCCCTTGGCGTAATCGCTGTCGGCGGTTTCCACTTTCAACGCGCGCTCGAAATTGTCCACCACCGGCAGCAGTTGCATGATCAAATCCATCGCCGCAAACTGCAGGAACTCGGAACGCTCGCGGTCCCCGCGGCGGCGCGCGTTGTCGAATTCGGCGCGCAAGCGGAGCATGCGGTCCTCGAGTTCGGCCTTGGCCGCCGCCAGTTGGTCGCGTTCCGCCGTGAGTGCCGCAATCCGCCCTTCGGCGGTTTCCACCGGCAGATTCTCGTCCTCGGACACGTCGGAAACGTTGGGTTCGGGGTTAGGAATATCCACTACTTTCAGCTTACCAAAGCCGCCCTTGCGTCCGCCGCAGGCCTAGAACTGCGCGCTCTCGAGCGCCCGGCTGGTCTGGATGACGGCCGCCATCACGCGCTCGTAGCGCATGCGCATCGGGCCCAGCACCGCCACCTTGGCCGGCAAACCGCTGGCCAGCCGCACGCTCATGCCGATCAGCGCCAGGTCCTTCATCGCCGGATGCGCCTCCTCCAGGCCCACCCGCACCTCCAGCTCGCCCGCCGGCAGCTCCAGGAAACGATCCAGCAGGTCGATCAGCCGCTGCTTTTCCTCCAGCGCCCGCAGCAGCTCGCGCAGCTTCTCCCGCGTTAGGTGCAGGTCCAGGCCCAGCAGGTTTGAGGCGCCCTCCATGTGCACTTCGGGCGAAGTGTCCACATCCAGCAGCCCCTTGCTGCACAACACCTGCAGCTTGCCCATCGCCGCGCTATACAGCGCCCTCTCTTCCAGCAGCCGCCGCAACAGCTCGCGCCGCGCGTCTCCCAACCGCCAGCCGCTGAAATTACGGTTGACGTAATTGCGGATCGAAAGCAGCTCATCGGGCGGGATCGGATCTTCCAGCGTTACCACCCGGTTGCGCACCATCTGGTCTCGCGTCACCAGAATCATCAGCACGCGCCGGTCGGCCAGCGGCAGCAGCTCGATCTGGTCCAGCTCCTGCGCCAGCGCCGGAAGGGCGGCGACGATGCCCACGTTGCGCGTCAACTCGGTCAGGATCTGGCTGGACCGCTCCACGCCGGCCGCCACCGTGGGCAGTGCGCGAAACTCCTCGTGCAGCCGCTCCGCTTCGGCCAGCGCCAGCCGCGCCGCCACCAGCGAACCAACATAAAAGCGGAAAGCTTTCTCCGTGGGCACGCGGCCGGCCGAAGTGTGGGGCTGCGAAAGGAAACCCTCCTCGGCCAGGTCCGCCATCACGTTGCGGATCGAAGCCGGGCTCAGGTTCTGGTTGCGGCTCCTCGCAATGCTGTGCGAGCCCACCGGCTCACCGGTTTCGATGTAATTCCGCACGATCGCATTGAGGATTTCCCGGTGGCGGGATTTGAGCGGCTCGGTTTGACTCATGCTGCGCTGCTAGAGTACCCCTACTGCGATTCTAACGGTCTGAAAGTGAAGGGTCAACATGCCGTCGAGTTGGCTGCCCGAGGATGCGTTAGAATAGCCGTTCCGTTTCCCGGGGAGGTCGCCAGCGTGGAAGCCGTCAAAAGCCTGTTGCGTCTGTTCAGCTATCTCTACCACGGATTGCTGGCGTTGTTCCTGTTGGCGCTGTCCGTTGTGGCGTTGGCTTCCGGCGCGGCTGCGCTCCATCTCGATATGTTGCCGTGGAGCGGCGCCACCCTGGCATGGGTTCTCCTCGCCGCTTCCCTCTTCGGGCTGTTGGCGGTGGTGCTCGCCATAAGGCGCGCCGGCGTAGCGCTTCTCTTTCTCTGGAGCCTGGTGGTTGCCGCCATGCTGCTCAAGCGGTATGTGTTCAGCGGCTATCGCTTTGCGCCCGGCGTAGGGGTGCACACCGCTCTGTTCCTGGTGCTCGGATCGTGGCTGGCGGTTCTCGGCGCCTGGCTCGCCCTGCAACGCCCCCAGTCCACGAATCAAGCACATTAAGATCTCAAGCCGCAGATAAACACGGATAAACGCAGATAAACAAAACCGGGCTTTCCCATCCGTGTTCATCGGCGTTCATCGGCGGCTAAATTGTTTCCGCTGCCTTTGGTTCAAAACTGGCAGTGCCCGATGCACCGAAGGCCGGAACACGTCTT
The DNA here is from genome assembly GCA_049587755.1 of Bryobacteraceae bacterium. Classification (GTDB taxonomy): domain Bacteria; phylum Acidobacteriota; class Terriglobia; order Bryobacterales; family Bryobacteraceae; genus Bog-375. The sequence goes on from JBAVEN010000111.1 coordinate 63,101, forward strand.
GCAACTGAGCTTCTTGGGTTTTGCCGGAACCGAGCCGGCGTGCTGGACCGTGATGTGTTGCCGCGGTTGCCAGGTTGCGCGAAATTCCTCAGCGTGATACCCCCCTGCGGGGGTGGACACCCGGGCCATTTCCCCCATCCTGCTCACAACTCTTAGCATGGGACCCCTCCCAGCCTCGCAGGCTTGAACGACTTACCCTGCTTTTGCCCGCTCGGTGCAATAGAAGAGGGCACGCGACGGGCCAACTCCAGCTCGGCCGTCCGCCGCCGGAAACCCGAGGCCGCACTTGGGAAATCTTCGTGTGCGGTCGAAGCACTTGCTCTCGCTGCGATACAATGTCCCTTCGTCATGCAGGTATTGCAGGCCGGACAGCACAAGCTGATTTACATGGAACTCCAGCCGGAGATGGTCTCCACCATCGCACGGCAGGCGGGGTTCGAAGTCCGTGCTCGCGATGGGGCGCGAACCATCAGTCTCGACCTGACTGCGCCCGGACGCCAGGCGCCGCTGCTGCTGTTCGACGCCAGCCACCCGACAAACCTGGGCTGGTTCTCGCGCTGCCAGTTTTACGTCGATGGGCGCACCGGAGCCGTGTTGCAAACGCCGCTTAGCGTTGCCAACAAGCGCGACCGCAGCGGGCACCTTCACCCCAATGCGGTGCGCCTCGGCATTGCCAAGGAATTGCCCGTCACCTTCCGCCTGCCGGGCAATCAGCCGCTTACCGAACAGGTGTTCTATAACCTGCTGGTCGGCTTCTTGAATGCACTGACGCAAACCGGTGTTGCCGTCTGCGGAGCCGGCGCCGTCGAACCCTTGTCCGGCCGCACCGAACCGCACGGCCCTCGCAATTGATGGGCTGTGATCCGGCCGTCTGTAGCCACCGGGATTCTTCTGCTAGGCCTGGGGTGGTCAACACTTGGTTCATCGACATCGTCTAACTTCGTGGGGAGGGGTGGCCGTGATTCGAGCGATTGCCAGCTTAGCGCTGTTCGCCTCCTGGGCCGTTTACGGACAATCCCCGGCGGCCGCGCGGTTTGAAGTTGCGTCGGTGAAGCCCAGCAACCTCGACCAGTTCGCAGGATCCTCCGGCCTAAGGACAGGTCACGGCCGGCTCACGGCCAGCAACGTTACCCTAAAGCGTTGCATCATGGGCGCCTATGGGGTGGGTCCGAACCAGATCTCCGGTGGGCCGGCGTGGCTCGATTCGGACCGATACGAGATTGTCGCCAAAGCCGAGCAACCGGTGGATGACGATGCCGCGCTGATGGCGATGCTTCAGTCCCTTCTAAGCGAGCGCTTCAAACTTGCCTTCCATCGCGCAACTAGAACGGTCGAAGCGTTCGTGTTGGAAGTTGCGAAAAACGGACCGAAGCTGGAGAAAGCTGAAGACAGGGGGTCGAGCACTAACAGTAGCCGCGGGTTGATCGACGCCAAGACCATCACCATGGATCGATTTGCGGAAGTTCTATCCCGGCAAATGGACCTGCCAGTGCTGAACCATACGGGATTGGCGGGCAGCTTCGATCTTAAGTTGGAGTGGACTCCCGAGAGCCGAGCCCCCGCCAGACCCGGAGCGGACGACGCGATGCTGGAAACCGGAGTTTCGATCTTCACCGCGATACAACAACAGCTCGGATTGCGCTTGCGAGCGAAGAAGACACCCGTCGAGGTGATCGTAATCGACCACGCCGAGAGGCCTTCCGAGAACTGAGAAACCGCGGCCTTTCCTGCTTGCCGCGGCTTCGTCGGCGCTTCTCAATCGTGCAGCCTCTCTGCCTGCTTTTACACCGCCTTCGGCAGCCGCTCGCTGCGCGTTATCCACTCATCGCTGTTGAACACCCGCCGTCCCACGGCGATCATCCGCGGCAGCAGGTTGAATAACGCGGTTGGCGTCCAGGGTTCGCTCAGGCGGGTGCGGTAGCCGCGACGGTTCACCTCATCGGCGACGCGCGAGAGCGGGCAGTCCTCCACAATCATATCGAGCGCCAAAACGACGCCTTCGATTTCCGCGGGTTGGTCACCAGTTGAATCCCACGGCCCTCGCAATTGATGGGTGGTATGCTTGTTCGGCAGCGGTGGCTGTCAGACGCAAACGATGAGCACCCCAGCCCCTCCGGCCGGCGTCCCGCGAAGAATTTCCTCTTTGCCCGCCCTTATGTACGGCATCCTCATCGCCGGCGCCGGCTTCACAGTCTACTTTTTCGCCGTCCTCCTGCGCTTGCTCGGCTTGCTCGCCGATCCGTACGGCCGCTCCTTGGCCCTCGTCCGCGAGCTGGTCTGGTACTCCGGAATGCCGGTGGCAGCCGGGTTCCTCTTGATCCTCTTCGACCTGTTTGTGCTGCTTCCCGGTAAGCGCACGCGCATCGCCGTTCGCTGGGATCCGCCACCGAACCTGGATTTGACGGTTGTGCTCACCGCCTACAATGACGAGTCCAGCATCGGCGCCGCGGTCGAGGACTTCCGCAGCCATCCGAAAGTGAAACGCGTCATCGTAGTCGACAACAACAGCTCCGACCGCACCTTTGAGGTCGCGCGGCACGCCGGCGCCGAAGTGGTTTGTGAGAAGCGCCACGGCTACGGCCATTGCGTCTTTCGCGCCCTCGAGGATGGTGCAGCCTGCACCGACACCGGATTGACGTTGCTCTCGGAAGGCGACATGACCTTCCGCTCTTACGACATCGACAAGTTCCTCGCTTATGCGCCGCATGCCGATATCGTCAATGGCACGCGCATCGTCGAGCAACTGCGCGACCTGCGCACCCAACTGACTACATTCATGTTCTACGGCAACTTCTTCGCCGGTAAGTTGCTCGAGGCCAAACATATCGGGAAAGGAACCCTGACCGACGTCGGCACCACTTACAAGTTATGCCGGAACTCCGCCTTGCGAGATCTGCTGCCGGTCCTGGACCGCACCATCAATCTTGAGTTCAACGCCCATTTTCTGGACCAGGCGCTCAGTTATGGTTTCAGCATCGTCGAGTGTCCAGTCACCTTTCATGCCAGAGTAGGCGCCAGCAAAGGCGGCAACGTCGGCAATCTTCGCGCGTTGCATGTCGGGCTGCGTATGATTTTTGGAATTGTTTTCAGTTGGAGGCCCCTGGCATGCCGGAGCTGAGCGGCTATCACGATACGCGCCTGCCCTACGACGCCAAGCGCGAGGTGCTGTGGAAGGCTCTATGCGAGGTTTACTTTCAGCCGCTGGTACCGCCAGATGCCTGCGTGCTGGAACTGGGCGCCGGCTATGGCCACTTCATCAACAACATACGCTGCGCGAGGCGAATCGCGCTCGACCAATGGGAAAGTTTCGGAGAATATCTTCAGCCCAACGTCGTGGCGTCGGTCGGCAGTGTCACCGATTTGAGTTTCCTGGAAGACCGCTCGGTGGATTTCGCCTTCGCCAGTAACTTGTTCGAGCATCTGACGCAGAGCGATTTTGCCGTCGTCCTCCAGCAACTGCTTTATAAGTTGAAGCCTGGCGGCACTTTGAACATCGTCCAGCCCAATTACCGCTTCGCCTACAAAGAGTATTTCGACGACTACACCCACGTCGCCGTTTACTCGCACCTCAGTCTCGCGGATTTCCTCGCCGCGCACGGCTTCCGCGTCATCGACTGCCAGCCCCGTTTTCTCCCCCTGACGGTGAAATCGAAACTGCCTGTCTGGCGGATACTCATCCGCATGTACTTGGCCTCCCCGTTCAAGCCCTTAGGCAAGCAGATGCTCGTCCGCGCCGTGGCGAGCGCGTGATTCCGCTTCGAATCCGTGCCCCTGCGCGGCGTTTTGCATGAAGATTCGTTGCACGCCGCCCTCACACCACCTTCGGCAGCCGCTCGCGGCGCGTCATCCACTCCTCGCTGTTGAACACGCGCGGGCCTACCGCGATCATCCGCGGCAGCAGGTTGAACAGTGCGGTCGGCGTCCAGGGCTCGCCCAGGCGCGTGCGGTAGCCACGCCGGTTCACTTCTTCGGCGACGCGCGACAGCCGGCAGTCCTCCACAATCATATCGAGCGCCAGAATGATGACTTCGACCTCGGCGGGGTTGGCCACCAGTTGCGTGCAATCGTCGGAAACCTGCAGGCCGTACGGAATCTCCTCGACCCAGCCCTGCGGCTTCGGAGGCGCGGCTTCCACCGCGTCGCGCTCCCACTCCAGGCCCACCAGCCGCCAGCCCGCCTTGATGCGTTCCTCGAGGTAATCCGGTCGAACCAGACCGGCAATCGGTTCGTGAATGCGTTCTTTCCGGGCCATGAGACACCTCCTCGCCCGCTGACTCAGCAAGTGACATGCCAGGTAAGAGAGACCATCGCCTTTCCTGGTCTGTCCCGCTTTGCCGGAGCGCCACCCTCATAGCCGGCACGAAACAGGCAGTCGCCTCGCGCACGGCCGGGCGCTGCCCGGCTCCGCCGACTGGCCGGGGTACCCTCTGGGTCGCGCGCAGGTTTTACCAACCTGCCCCACGCACCTGTCCGTTCCTGGGAAAGCACCGTCTCTAATTGGGACCGTCCGCGCTACCATGGCTCGGTGGAGCAATTCGCGCTCGAGTTCGAGCTGGCGCCGGAGCGGCGCATCTACTCCGTGAGCGAGCTCAATGCCGCCATTCGCGCCATGCTCGACGCCGAGTTCCGCGACATTTGGGTTTCGGGCGAGATCTCCGGGCTCAAGGCGGCTTCGAGCGGCCACTATTACTTCACCCTCAAGGAGCGGGACGCGCAGCTCAAATGCGTGGCGTTCCGCTCCGCGCATCGCTACTGGAAGTTCAAGCCGGCCGATGGCCTCGCGGTGCTGGCGCGCGGACGCATCGATGTCTATGAAGTCCGCGGCGAGTACCAGTTGCAAGTGGAGTTGCTGGAGCCGCAGGGCCTGGGCGCGCTGCAACTCGCCTTCGAGCAGCTCAAGAAGAAGCTCGCCGCCGAAGGCTTGTTCGCGGCGGAGCGCAAGCGCGCCCTGCCGCGGTTTCCGCGGCGCATTGGCATCGTCACGTCTCCTCGCGGGGCCGCCATCGCCGACATGGTCGGCATCCTGTCGCGCCGCTTTCCCGGCCTCGAAATCCGCCTCTTTCCGGCGCTGGTGCAAGGCCCCGGCTCTGCTGAGGAGGTCTGCCGCGGCATCGAATACTTCAGCCGCAGTGGATGGCCCGAGGTGGTGATCGTGGGCCGCGGCGGCGGGTCGATCGAAGATTTGTGGACCTTCAACGAAGAGCCCGTGGCGCGGGCCATTGCCGCCTGTTCCGTGCCCGTGGTCTCGGCGGTGGGCCACGAAACCGATGTCACCATCGCCGATTTCGTGGCCGACCTGCGCGCGCCCACCCCGTCGGCGGCCGCCGAGCTGATCGTGCCCACACGTGAGTCCGTGAGCGACCGTGTCGCGACGGCCGAAACCAAAGCCCTGCAAGCCGTTCGCTACCGCCTGGCGATGCTCGACCGCCGCCTGCGCCAGCAGGGCGTGGACCGCGCCCTCGGCGTGCTCCACCGCCGCGTGGGCCGCGGTCTGCAACGCGTCGACGAACAGGAATACCGCCTTCGCGAACGGCTGCGCTCCATCTTCGGTGCGCGGGAACGCAACCGCCGCGCGCTGGAAGCGAGACTGCGGCATTTCGACGTGCGGCCCCTTCTGGCCGTTGACCGGCGCAGCCTGGAGACCGCCCAAACGCTCGCCGTGGAGTCCATTCGCCGGCGTCTGGCGCAGCGCCGCAGTGGCTTCGGCCAACTCAGTACCCAGCTCAGCGCGCTCAGCCCGCTGAAGGTACTGGAGCGCGGCTATGCCATCGTTTCCAACCAGTCGGGCATCGTCAAGGATGCCGGCGCGGCCCCACCGTCCTCCCGCATTCACGTCCGCCTGGCCAAGGGCGAACTGGATGCCGTGGTGGAAGAGTAAGGGTTAGTGCTGTACCGATTCCTGCGCACATTGGCGCCATTCCTGCCGTTCGCGTGCACGCCACGCTTGCCTTACACACCGCGGCGGCTGCCCCACAGGTCGATGTGCAAGCGCGGGCTGAAGCGGAACCCTTCCTCTTTGCAGATTTCGGCCAGCCATAGTCCGCGTTCGGCCAGCTTGGCGTGCTCCGTGCCTTCGGGCATCAGGATGACGCGTTCCGGCGGCGCATGGAGCGCCTCCATCAGCGCGCGAATCTCTTCCAGGTCCGCCGGATTTTCGACCACGAATTTCAGTTGATAGTCATAGCGCGCCATCAGCTCCGCCAGCACTGCGGGCTGAATGCGCAGGCGGTCGTGCGGCTCGGCGAAACTGCCTTTGGGCGTTGAGTTGGAGAGCTTGGGACTGATGCTCATCAGGTCGCAGGCCACCGGCTGAAACACCGTGCCCGCCGTCTCGATGGTGATGTGCAGCCCCTGCACCCGCAGCCGCTCGGTCAGCGGCACGATCTCCGCCTGGATCATCGGCTCGCCGCCAGTGATCACCACGTGGCGAGCGGGGTGCGCCTTCACCTCATCCACAATCTGGTCGAGATCGAGCTCGACTCCTTCCGGCTGCCACGACGTGTACGGCGTATCGCACCAGGCGCACCGCAGGTTGCAGCCGCTGGAGCGGATGAACACCGAAGGCACGCCCACCAGCGAGCCTTCGCCCTGCAGCGAGTAGAACAGCTCAGCGATCTTCAATGCCGGCCTCTTCGAATCCCTTGCGCCGCAGCAAGCACGCATCGCAGGCGCCGCAGGGCCGCCCGCCGGGGCCCGGATCGTAGCAACTGTGCGTCAGGCCGAACGGCACGCCAAGTTCGTGCGCCAAGGTGACGATCTGCGCCTTGCTAAGAGCGATCAGCGGCGTGTGAATCTCGAGCCGCGTGCTGCCTTCCACGCCTGCCCGCGTTGCCAGGTTGGCCATGCGCTGATACGCCTTTATGTACTCGGGCCGGCAGTCGGGGTAGCCGGAGTAATCGAGGGCGTTGACGCCGATGAAGATGTCGGAGCTTTCCAGCACCTCCGCCCAGGCCAGGGCCAGCGAAAGAAAAATGGTGTTGCGCGCCGGCACGTAGGTCACCGGGATGCCGTGGCTCATCTCCTCGAGCGACCGCGCCTTGGGGACAGCCACATCTGCCGTTAGTGCCGATCCGCCAAACACGTCCAGCCCAACCTTCACCACCAGGCGCCGCTCCACTCCCAGCGCGGCCGCCACCCGCGCCGCCGCTTCCAGCTCGAATTTGTGGCGCTGGCCGTAATCGAACGTGATCGCGTAGCAGGCAAAGCCATCGCGGCGCGCGAGCGCCAGGCACGTGGTGGAATCGAGCCCGCCCGATAACAGACAAACTGCTTTCCCGCGAGTTGGCAACTGTGAGTCCCGTATAATTATAGTGTTCCAGATTCGAGCGACACCACATGAGGCGCTCCGATGGCCGCATGACACAAGCGTGGATCTCACGTTCCAACGCGCGCTGCGATACAAGCTCCGGAGGAGCGAAAGATTGTAGCCCACGGCGTGAGCCGTCGGGAAAGGGCAACGGTGAGTGCAGCCCCGGCACGGGGCGCAAGACATATCCGCCGTTGCTGTTCCGCCCCGTTCCGGGGCTGGGAGAAATATCGCAGCGCCTCACGGCTCACGCCGTGGGCTACTGTCTTTCGCCCTTCGGGCTGACTGCTTCGCCATAGTCGCCCCATGCGCATCCGATTCCTCACCAGCACGCCGCTCGATATCCGGCGCGGCAGCGGCACCTACGTGGGAATCGCGGTGCTGGCCCGCGCGCTCCGCGAGCTGGGGCACGAGGTTGCCATCGAAACACCGCGCGTGCGGCTAGCGGTTTACACCGCCGAGCGGCTGCTGTTCAACCGCGGCTTGAAACCGTCCGCTGCCGTCGATCTCACGGTCGGCTTCGATATGGATGGCTACCGTATCGCAACCGAGGCCGGCCACATCGCTGCGCTCAAAGGCGTGATTGCGGATGAAATGCGCTTCGAACGCGGGTTGACGCGCCTCACGATGGGGATTCAGGCGCGGTGCGAGCGCCTGCACGTGCTCCGCGCGTCGCGCGTGGTGGTGACCAGCCGCTACTGCGCCGCGCAGGTGCGCGCTCTCTACGGCGCCACACGGGAGCCGGCTATCGTGCCGGAATTGATCGACCTGAAAGAGTGGCGCGCGGCGCTGGCCGCCGGCAGCGCGTCGGGCTCCGCGGGCCGGTTCCCGGTGTTGTTCGTGGGACGGCTCTACCGGCGAAAGCGCGTGGATATCCTGCTGCGAGCGACGGCTGCACTTCGCGATCGGATCCCGGGTTTGGAAGTTCGCATCGCCGGCAACGGACCGTGCGCGGCGGCCCTCCGGAAGCTTGCGGCCGAGTTGAAGCTGAATGGCACGGTCACCTTTCTCGGCGACGTTTCACGAACTCAGTTGGTGGATGAGTATCGCGCCGCGTCGGTGTTTTGCCTGCCCAGCGCGCAGGAAGGTTTCGGCATCGTGCTGCTCGAAGCTATGGCCGCAGCGAAACCGATTGTGGCCTCGCGGGCGGCGGCTATTCCGGAGGTTGCGCCCCACGCCACCCTGGTCGAACCGGACAAGCCGGAGGCGCTGGCCGCGGGCATTGAATCGCTCTATCGATCACCCGAGAACTGTGCCGCCCAGAGCCAGGCCGGCGCCGCTCGCGTGGAGCAATTCGATGCGCCGGGTGTAGCGCGTCTTTTCTGCGAAGCCGTAGGCGGATAGCCCGCCTCACAGAACCAGGACGTTCTGGCTTCGCGCCGCGACCGCTCCGTTGAAAATCGCGCGCGCAGCTTTGTGAGGCAGCTTCGTAAGCTGCGGTCCGAAGCCTCGGACCAGGCTGCGGTTGACAACCGCAGCCTGGAGTTTCTACATTTCCGAACGCGCGGGCCTAGGATTAGCCCGAAATTCCCCGCTGGAACTTCGAATCAGCTTTGTATCAGGGTTGACTCCGCTCTGCCGTTGTCAACCGCCGCGCAGGATGGCATCCTGCCCCATCAGGAGGCCGCGCGGGCTGGTACGCCCCTCTGCCGTTGCTGCGTCCCGCCTACCGCCGCTGAACCGATTTTCATCCCTTTGGGAGGGCCGCAGGCCCATGGTCGGTCCCTGATGGCCGCGGCTCAGAACGCTATCGGAGCCGGGCCCGTGGGGCACCCCGTGAGGGAGCGTTTGGCAACCCGATTCCGTCTCACCCTACCGGTAGTCCAGCGATACCGAGAAGAACAGCTCTGGCGCGCCGGACGGGCCGACGGTGTAGGTTGCGTGCTCGTTGCGGTCGGTCTCGGACTGCTGGCCTTCCTGCGACAGCACTGGCGGCACACCTGCGATGGCCCCAATCGCGGAACCGTTCCGCGTCAGGCCGATCGCCAGTTCTCGCAAGCCTTTTTCCCGCGCGGCCAAAGGAGGCGTATCGACGGTCTCGCCAGCCTCCACGTGCTTCGTGAACAGCGCCGTGAGCTTGCCGCTGGCGTTGTCAAAGACGGAAAGATCGCAGTTCTGGTTGACCGCGACGCGCAGTTCGACCGTGTCCCCGGCGCGCAGATCTTCGGCATTGATCGGCGCGAACCGGCCATTCGCATCGCGGCGCAGGATGCTCCACTTGATTCCCAGCGGCGCCGATTGGCCCTCCCGCGTCCGCGATCCCGCCCGAAAGGCCTGGCTCCGCGCTTCGGCATCGGCTGCCGCGTAGGCCCCGCCGGCGTAATAACGTTGCCGCGCGTCGCCGCCCGCCGTCATACCCACGGCGCCGTTTGGCTGCGGGCCGTTCACGAGCGCGCTGCCCGCCGTGATCATGATCGCCTGGCCGGCGGCAGCCGGCGCTGCGACGCCAGGCACGACCTCAATCGTCTCGGCCGTGCTACCCGGCGCGATGACAACATTCGCGGTCACGTTCTGGTTCGTAGCTTTCGGCGCCGGCGGCGGCGCCGGGCTAGCTGCCGGAGGCGCTGCCACACTTAAGGCCGCGACCGGCGCATTGGTCTGGTGAGCCGCCGCAAGCGGGGCGGCGCTTTCCGCAAGCAGAAGCTCCTTGTTCGCGGTTGCGGCGGGTGAGGCTGCGCCGCGCGCGATACGCGAGGTTGCCGGCGGCTGGGCTTTCGCCACCGCCCTCGCCGCGGGAGCCGCCTTCTGCTCCGCGGCCGCCGGCGGCGAAGGAATGGGTGGCGCTTCCTGCGGCAACGCGGTCGCGATTATCGCCGGTTTCGGCGCCTGGTTGCTTCGCCAGGGGCGCCAGACCGCCACCGACGTCAACAGCAGAAGGCACGCCGCGGCTGCCGTCAACGCGGCGGGTCGCATCATCCAAGAGCCGAATCGCCGGTGCCATCGCGGATGATCTTCGAGCGCCGCCAGCAATTGCCCGCGCGCCGCCGGCTCGCGCAGCACGTCACGCAGGGCCTGCTCGCGCGCCAGCTCGTCGAACAGTGCCTGGTCTTCGAGCGCGGCCGCGAACAGCGCGCGCTGCTCCTCGGGCGTGAGGGTGCCGGTGGCATAGCCGCCCAACAGTTTGGCGATATCCTCGCGGCTCATGGCTTGGGAGCCTCCCAATCCCCGCCCATCAATTCCAGCAGGTTCTTGCGGCAGCGGAAATCCCACGTGTAGACGGTATTCAGCGAGCCGGCGCCCATCGCCTGCTGAATTTCCGCGAAGCTCTTGCCCTGCAATTTGAGGCGCATCAATTGACGGCAGCGGTCTCCCAACTGCGATACGGCGTGCGTCAGCCGCTCCAGCATTTCGCGGCGCTCCAGTTGATCGGCCGGGTTCGGCTCCAGGTCGGGCAGTGGAATATCGGTGACCGAAACCTGGGTATATTCCCCGCGGCGCGCGGCCTTACGGCGCCAGCTCATCATCTTGAAGCGCACAATTTCGAAGGAAAGCGGCAGCAGGTCTTCTATGCTTTCGAGGTGCGCGTACTTTTCATGCAGCAGCATGAGCACCTCCTGCGCCAGGTCTTCGGCGGCGTCCCCTGAACCATGAGATGCCGCGAACCCGACGATCCTTTCACGGAGCCTGGCGAGAACCTCGTCGCGCTGCATGGAGCTACTCGTTCGACGCCATCATAACAAGCGCGGGCCCGGCCCCGCCGCAAGGCGTGAGCGCCCGGCCAAAACGGTCAGAAACGGGCCGAATTTTTACCGAAACAAAGGACTTATGTGCCGTTTTCGGTCAGACTCTGACCGAACTCGTCCCGGCGGCGACCCGGAGTTGGCGTCCGCACCGCGACGGCGCGGCCCGCCTTAGCCGCGCACCAGTTTTCGGCCCCGCTCGAACAAGTCGGCGGCGTCTTCCACCAGCTTGCGGCCGCGGTCGAACACGTCGCGTCCGACATCCATGATGTCGGAGCCGGTCTGCGCCACAGCGTCCTTGCCCTGTTGCGTCTTGTCGGAGAGGAACTGACGGGTATCGCGCCCGCTCTTGGGCGCGAACAGCACCGCCACCGTGACGCCGATCACGGCGCCCGTCAAAAACCACGCAATGGTGTTGACACCCTGGTTCCGCCCGTCTCTTTCCGTCTCAGTGAGGGGTTCTTTCGGCATGCGCCGCCTCCGCGAGAGCCTCGATTCAAGTGCGGCTCCATCCCCATTCTGCGATATCCTTGAGGCATGGCGCAAGATCCCGAGCACGACGAGGAACCGCTTTCAAGCGAAGATGCGCTCGATATCTCCCACGACCTGGACATGGTGCCTGTCTTTTCCTCGCTGGCGGTGGATTCGGAAGTGGAAGCGGATCTGATTTGCGGTGTCCTCGCCAACACCGGAATTCCGGCTGTTCTGTCGCGGTCGCCGTATCCGAACCTGGGAGTCTCCGTGCGCGTGCCCCGCGCGCACCTGGAAGAAGCGCAACGCCTGATCGCCGAAGCGCAGGCCGCCGGCCCGGAAGCCGCCGCCGAAGCCGAACGCGCGTCTGAGGAGGAGCGCTGAGCGCTGAATCTGCGGCGCGCCACGCGCTATTTCACCACGATGCCGCGCTCGTCGAGCAGCTCGCCGGTTTGGGTGAGCAGGGTGAGCAGATTGCGGCGCAACCCCACCTGGTTCTGCACCACCGCCGATTCGGCCTGCGACAACTGCGTTTGCGCCTGGAGCACGAATTGCATCGGGTCGACACCGAGCTGGTACTTCTGATTTTCGGCGTCCAGGTACTTCTGTGCGAAGTCCCGCGCGGTTAACGCCAGCTTCAGCGCCTCGCGGCTGGAATTCAAGCTGCTTAAGGCGTTCAGCACGCTCAGCCGGACCTGCTGTTGGACGGTGCGCAGATTCAATGCGTCGCGTTTCTTCTGTACCATGGCGTCGGCCATGTCGGCCGCCGCGGCGTGGGTGCGAATGGGCAGCGTCAGGTTGAGGCCGAACGAATAGACCGGGTAGCCGAGCTGAAACATCTGGCGCAGAGCGTCGCCGAAGCCGCCTGGGATGGGGGGCGCCGGCGAGATGACGCCGCTCCCGTTGAGGACGCTGGTGCCGGGGTAATAAATGCCGCCTACACCCTGCGTTGTGTATCCGCCGGTGAACTCCACGTCGGGGAGAATCTCGTTTTTCGCCTGGCGGATGCCGAGGTCGTCCAGGCTCAAACTCTCCGTCGCCGACCTCACTTCCGGCCGCGCGCCCTCCGCTTTGCTAACCTCGTCTTCGGCCTCAAAATCGAGCCGGCCCGCCGGCGGCTCGGCGGTTTCCGTCAGCACCACCGGCAGGGTGCGGATAGCCGGCACCAGATCCGCTCCAATCTGTTTGCGCAGCGCATTCCAGCTCTGTTCGAGGGCGTACTCCGCCTGCGAAACGCCGAGCTGCGCTGTGGCCGCCTGCTGCTCCGGGTTGTAAATATCGAGCGGCGAAATTGCGCCCAGATCCAATTCCTTCTGCGAAAGCTTCAACGATTCCTGGGCCAGGCTCAGCGCGCCCTGCTGCACCCGCAGGTTCTCCCGCGCCTGAATCACGTCCCAATAGGCGTTTTCCGCGGAATTGACCATCTGCAGCAGCGTCGCACGCAGACTGAGTTCGGAAATGCTGGCGCGGCTGCGGGCCATCATCAGGTTGATGCGGTTGACGTTGGCGCCCCGGTTGCGTAACAGCGGCTGCGAGAAATTCACCGAAAGGTTGGCACCCAGGGCCGGGTTCAGGGTCTGAAACGCGCTGTTGGTAGTGCTCTTGGATCCCGCGAACCCAACCGTATACGTCATGCCGGTGGGCAAGGTCTGCTGGAAATCGAAGGTGGCCGGCTGGCTCAGCGAAACCACCGTGCTGGCGCCCTGGAGCGCACCGGTGGCAGGCGTGGTGGCGCGCGTGCTGGAGAAACTGGCGGTGCCCAGCGGGTCCCAGGTTTGCATGGCTCGCAGAATCGCATCCTTCGGCGCTTCCACGGTGAGGAACTCGATTTGAATATCGGTGTTGTTGGACATTACGAGTTCGAGGTAGCTTTTGAGCGAAAGCTCCAGCTTGCCATCGACCACGAAATCGCCGAGGCGTACCGGGCTCTGCAGCTCGACACGCGTCTGCGCGCGGGCAAAGGTCTGCCGGAAATAGGATGGCCGTGGGAACGAAGGCGCCTGCGCCAGCGCGCACGCCGACAGCAGCGGCAGAATCAGCGCGAACCGTGGGAGCATTTTTCCTGAAATCGTCTGACGCGCAATTTTAGCATCGCGCACGGAGCTTCCGGCGCGTGCTTTCTATTGAGACGCCGCCGCGGCTGAAAAGTTTGGAGACGCGCGGTCCGTGGTGCCGCGGCGAAACTGGGCGCTCTACGGTTTGCGGCGCCGAGCGAAAAAACGGAAGACGTGGTCCGCGGCCAGAGCACAACATCAGTCGGCTCGGAGGCAGGAGGTCCCCAGTTACCGCGAGGTGACTGGGCACACCTTCAGTGCCACCACGCGACACGACTCTGGGAGCGCCGGGGCCAGCGACATCACAGGGCCGGCGGCATCGGGCATCGCAGAGCCCGCGCCCCCGGAGCGCTGCTCCTCTACAACAACAAATTCGGCGAGTTACCTGGAAGATGCGTTACTAGCACGCGTACTGAACGGTCGCCTGCGGCATCCTGGGCGCTTCGACGCTTCGATCGTCCGTGGCTAGTAGAAACCCGAACTGAACGGGCTCATTCCCTTCATCGAGCCAATCCAATCCGCAAAGTCGCAGTTCGACCACATCAGTGTAGCCGGCAGCGGCCAGACGCATCCTTGAATGCGTCCTGGCTAGCACAACGGCTTCCACAATGCTGCCGTCGGGTAGCCGAATCAACGTGTACATTCTGAGTTCTCCTTGGGGAGGGTAACCTGATTTTGCACGCAAATGGGGGGACACGACAATACTTACCTTGGTTATGTGCCCGGCTTCTTAGAGGGACCAGCGCGACACCAGTACCGAAGTACCGGCCGCTCAGTGGGCGCGAGAGGCGGACCGCATGCGCGTCGCAGCCGGAAACTCCTCTGGTGCTAGCCCTGCCGTTTCGCGACGACCGGAACAGCGCCGGCCCCATCGCGCCACCTGGAACGTACGCCGCGGACGGCTCCCGCAACGCAATGTTGTTAGCAAGCGCACAAAACCCCGCGGGACGCGCAGGAGGCGGCGCGGTATGATGGAGAATTCACCCATGACCGCTCCCAGTCTTGCCGAAACCGATGAAGCTGCGCTGGTGGCGCAATCGCGCGAAGGCGACGCGCGTGCGTTTGGCGAACTAGTCCGGCGTTACGAGCGGAAAATCTTCCGTCTTGCCCAGCACGTAACGCAAAACCGCGAGGATGCAGAAGACGTGTTGCAGGAAACGTTCCTGAAAGCCTACGAGCACCTCGATCAGTTTCAGGGGACCGCGAGGTTTTACACGTGGATCGTTCGGATCGCGGTGAACCAAGCGCTGATGAAACTGCGCCGGCGGCGAACCGACCGATCGGTCTCGCTCGATGAAGCGATCGATACGGGCGAGGACACGATTGTCCGCGAGGTCGCGGCATGGGACGAGAATCCGGAACAGAGATTCTCACGGGCGGAGCTTGGCCAGATACTGGATTCAGCCATCCAGAGTCTGGAGCCTGCCTACCAGTCTGTCTTCGTACTGCGGGACATCGATGAGCTTTCGACGGAGGAAACCGCGGACGCTCTGGGCCTGTCCATTCCCGCAGTGAAGAGCAGATTGCTGCGGGCCCGCCTGCAGTTGCGCGAAAAACTGACGCGCCACTTCAAGCGCAAGGGGGACGACGCGTTTGCTTACCTGTAAAGACTTCCTGCACGAGTTGAGCGACTACCTGGACGAGAACCTGGACGCGGAGATCAGGGCCAAGCTGGAGAGCCACATCGCCGAATGCCCTAATTGCTGGGTGATTGCGGACACCACCCGCAAGACGATCCAGATTTACAAAGGCATGGATCCCTACCCGATTCCGGCCGACGTGCAGTCGCGGCTGATGCAGGCCTTGGAACGGAAGATGGCGGCCAAGCGAAAAAGTAACACCTGAGGCCGAGCGAGACGTTTCCGGCGAAGCGACGCGGCCCCCACCTGTTCGAGACTATTGCACCGCAACGGTGACATTCGCCTGGCTGCGCCGCGCGGTGGCCGCCGTTCCGCCAGAAACGGTGAGCGACACCGCCGCCCCGGTAGAGATGGTAGGCGGCACGATGGTGTTGATCTGGATCAGCCCGGCGACCGAGCCGCCAGCGGCGCCGGCATAACTCACGACGGCGGGCTGCCCGCCGATAGTGACCTGGACGGGATCGTTGACGACGTCAGTGGCGCTGGCGATCACCCCATCGGCGAGCGGCGACACCAGAGTGCCCATGCCCGTCACGTAAACCACGATTGTGGATCCGCGCGAGGCGGCATTTTTCGCGGAGTTGATGGTGTAGCTACCCGAGCTGGCGCTGTAGTTCAAAATGGCGCCTTGCCCGGTTCCTAGACCTCCCAAGGTGAAAATTCCCGGATCTTCGGCCACCGCGATGACAGGATAGGTGTTGGTAAACGACGCGCCGTCCCAAACCACTACCGAGACGCTCGAGTTCGCGGTGCCCACCACGGTGGACAACTCAAACGGCACGACGGCGTTGATCTGGTTGTTGGACAGCATGATGATGGGGGCGTAAACGGTGTGGTTGCCGGCCGGCGTGAGAGTCACATCCCAGAAGGTGAAAGCGATCTGAAAGTTGTTGGCCGAATTGGCGGGATCCGGCACGGTGATGGGGAAAGACTGCACGCCGACGACGGTGGTGAGCGGAACGGTGTACGCCACCAGCGGCCCAAGATTCCGGCCGAAGATGGAGATGATCTCTCCCGGCGAGACCGCGGTCTGGCCCGCGGCCACCGGGTCAGCATCGGTCCCGACCTGCGTCGAGCGCAGCAAGTAACTGGCGGCGTTGGTGACTGCGGTGATCGCCATAGCTGTGTCGGAGAGAACGGTAAATGTTGCTGGACCTCCCGGCGCCTGCGCAGGGTTGTTGGGCGGCGCTGGATTTGTCACGAATAAGCACAAAGTCGCGGGGTTTTGCAGCAGGGCGGAAGCGTGGGGGATGGTGGCCTCCAGCACTTGTTGGCTCAGCAGGGTAGCGGTCAACTGCGTGGGCGTGCCGATGGGCGCGCCGTTGAGCGCGCACCCCCCACCGGCTTGCTGTTCCATAGTCACCACCGAAGTGGCGAAGAAATTCTGCCCGTTGATGGTGATCAAGGGATCGACCGCCGGATTTTGCACGATCACGGCTGGATAGATGGAGGTCAGCGAGGGCGGGCCGGCCGACACCACGAGGTTCACCGACACGGTGAACGATGAGCTGCCGGTGGTGGTCGGAGCGATGGTGATGGTGGCGCCGTAGCTGCCAGGCAGTAATGACTGCACGGTGGTCTGATCCAGAAGCACCGTGATCGGCACGTAGGAACCCGAGAGCGCCACGCCGCTGGTGGTCACGCCCGAAGGCGTCGAGCCCAACGGTCCCACTCGAACCCAAACGGGAGTGTTGGCGGCTCCGGTGCCGGTCGCGGCAGCGACCGTAACCGTGAACGGTATCGTGCCCCCGTTTGAAGCCACGTCGATCTCGGACGAGGTGGCCGCGGCGGTAGCGGGAAACGCGGGCCAGGCGGCGCCGGTGGTGTACGCGAACGTGAGCGTGCCGTTGCTCGAAGAAGTGGCTGGAGTGTAGTTCGCGGACGGGGAGATCACGACGAGGGAGGAAGGAGGATTGGACACCATCAAGGTAACTGGAATGGTGAGGCTCATGCTCGCCGGCAAGGTCGAAATCGCGATGGAGCCGGGATAGCTACCCGGCGCCAGGCCAGTCGGATTCGCAGTCAGCGTCAGGGCCAGAGGCGAATATCCGGAAGCCGGAGTGACCACCAGCCAGGCGGGAACAGAGGAAGCCTGAGCCAGCACCACGCTCCCGCTCGCCGTGCCGGTTGGCAGCGTCACGGTCACTTTCGTCGACGCCGGCAGCGTAGCACTGCCGACCTGATAGGAAAAACTCACCGAAGCGGGGGAGACGGTGATGCCCGTCGAACTCGCGGCCCAGGCCCTGCCGGCAACGATCGCTGCCAGCGCCCAACCGAGGATGCGCGCCATTTTCATGATGGATATATCGGCGCAGATGCGGGCGAACTTTACAGACGGCTGAACGCGCGGCCAGTCGCCTTTTCCGGGCCCGCCACAGCCACCGCCAGCCGCCGCATGATATGCTGAAGCCGGATGTGAAACCACTAGCGTAAGGCCATTATTTTGTTCGGGCTATCGGATTCGGTCCGGGCCGCGCGAGAGTTTTGCAAGGTGGCTGGCGCAAGGGTGTGCAAGACATTTGATGATTGGCCTCCGACGCCGGTTTAGCGGATGCCTGCCGCGCGCTGCCCGCGCCCGTCAAAAGGCCATGGAGCCCAAGAAAAGACGAGGACCTCGATGCACCTCATCCCCACGCAGGAGGAAGTGGTCGCCGTGCTGCGAGAAACAGGAGCATTGCGCGACGGCCATTTTGAATACCCCACCGGTCTGCATTCCAACGAGTACCTCAAGGTGCCGCTGGCGATGCGTTATTCCCGGCATCAGCGGATGATGTCGGTGGGTTTGAGCCGGCTGTTGCGCGCCCATCCGGAAATCCGCGCCATCAGCAAAGACCTCTCGATGGTGGCGCCGACAACCGGCGGGTTGGCGCTGGCCTTCGGCTTGTGTGACGCCCTGCGCGCGCGCCAGGTGTACTGGGCGGAGCGAGAGCACAGCCAGGACCCGCTTCGTTTCCGCCAGTTCCTGCGTCCCGAACCGGGCGAGCCGGTGGTGTTGGTGGACGACATCCTGCGCACCGGCCACCAGTTGAACGAATTGAAAACGCTGCTGGAGTCCTACAAGGCAAAAGTGGTGGGACTGGCGGTGGCTGTTTACCAGCCCAATCCCACCACGGTAAGTTTCGGCGACCTCCCGCTGTATTATCTGGCCAAGCTCGACGCCAGTTATTATGTCGACGGGGAGCATTGCGAATGGTGCAAGCGGGGCGTGCCCCTGGAGAAGGTTTGAAGGCGCGAGAGCAAGGGTGGCGGAGCGATCCGGTGGCACGAAAGCCCGGCGCGATGTGGCTGGCGGTGGGTCTCTGCGCAGCCGCCCTGGGCGGCGGCCTGCGCGCTCAGGATGCCGCGCCGGCAAAACTCGCGCCGTATTACCCGACCCCGGAAACCATCGTGGAACGGATGCTGCTGCTGGGCGGCTTGAGGGCCGGCGAAAAAATATTCGACCTCGGATCGGGCGACGGCCGCATCGTGATTATGGCGGCGCAGAAGTTTCATGCGGACGCGGTGGGCGTGGAGATCGACCCGGACTTGTGCCGCCAGAGCCAGGCGCGGATTGCCAAGCTGGGGCTGGAAAAAAGCGCCCGCATCATTCACGGCGACCTGCTGGCGCAGAACTACGGCTCGGCAGACCTGGTGACGGTCTACCTGCTGCCGGATTCGATCAACGGCAAAGTCGAGCCGCTACTGGATCGCCAATTGAAGAAGGGTGCGCGCGTAGTAGCCCACGATTTCGAATTTCGCGCCTGGACTCCGGAGAAGGTGGAAAACATCGCCGACGACGGGGAAGGGCGCAGCCACACGTTGTACTTGTACCGAAAGTGATACCTTGCTGGACGCATTGAGAATCGGCTGGCCGCGAGCGACGGCGTGGGCCCGGGCGGTGCTGGCCGCGGTGGCGCTGGGGTGGATCTTTTTCGGCCAGTCCGGCGGTTTTTCGATATCTTTCTACCTGATGGCGCTGTACCTGGTCTGCGCTGTCCTGCTGGCGGTACAGACGCGCACGCCGCATGGCGTTTTCGCGCTGCTGGTGCTGGTTGCCGACGTCGTCTACCTGCTGGTGGCCGCGGCTTATGGCGGAGAACGGCTGCTCTGGTTCGGTTCGGTCTTCTTGCTTTACGTGCTCGCGGAGGCCCTGGCATTTTTCGGCGTGACGGAGGTGGCGCTGGTGTCGGCGGTGGCCGCTGCATTTTGCATCGCACAGCCATCGCTGGCGCTGGACTCTCTGCTGAGAACGGTGGTGGTGGGCGGCGCGCTGGCCTGCGGCGCGGCCCTCTACAAGCGGCGGTTGACCGCGCGCCTCGCCGCGCTCGAAGGGCGCGCCGCCGAGGCGCAGCAGGAGGCCGAGAAGGCCCGTGAAACCGAGCGCCAGCGGATCGCTTCGGATTTTCACGATGGCCCGCTGCAAAGCTTCATCAGCCTGCAAATGCGGCTCGAGATTCTGAAGAAGCTGCTGGAGCGCGACTTCGAAGCCGGCATGGAGGAACTGCGGGGGCTGCAATCCCTGGCGGTGGGACAGGTACGCGACCTGCGTATGTTCCTGAATGCGATGCGGCCGGTGGATGTGGATGGAGCTAATTTTGTGGCCACCGCGCGGCGCACCGCGGAATCGTTCCAGAAGGAAAGCGGCATTCCGGTGACATTCAACAGTTCGGCCGGGCCAATCGGCCTGCCGCCGGAGATGACCGCTGAAGCGCTGCAGATGATTCGCGAAGCCCTGCACAACGTGCAGAAGCACGCCGCGGCCACGCGCGTCGCCGTGTCGCTCGAAAAGGCCGGCGCCGGCCTCGAGATCTCGATCGAAGACAATGGACACGGCTTCGCGTTTTCCGGGTCGTATTCGCTCGAGGAGCTCGAACTGCTGCGGCTGGGCCCGGCCAGCCTGAAGCGGCGCGCCCGATCGCTGAACGCGGATATGCAGCTTGAATCGCGCCCCGGCCGCGGCACGGGCCTGAAGGTCCGCATCCCCCTGCAATAGGAATATACTCGGCGAAAGGAGGACTAATGCCCAGCGGCCATCGCCAGCGAGCTTGGCTACCTCGCCGGTTGGTTGGGCGCCGGTGACCTGATGCATCCCGACGGCACCAAGCGCGCCGAGCTATTGGGGAAGTGTCACCGCAGCGATTCGTTCGACACGCTCTTCAATGCTCTAGCCGGCAAGCAAATCCCGTAGCACCGGGTTTTGCGGCGTGTGCTACGCTGATCGCGTGAACGTCGGCATCACCTGTTATCCAACGTACGGCGGCAGCGGCATCGTCGCCACCGAGCTGGGCATGGAACTGGCCGCGCGCGGGCACGAGGTCCACTTTATCACCTACGCCAACCCGATCCGCCTCGACCCCTGTTCGCCGCGCATCCATTACCACGAAGTCGAAGTCTCGAATTATCCGCTGTTCCAATACCCGCCCTATTGCCTGGCGCTGGCGTCGCGCATGGCGGATGTGGCCGAAGCCTACGCGCTCGACCTGCTGCACGTGCATTACGCCATCCCGCATTCCATCTCCGCCATGCTGGCGCAGCAGATTCTGGCGCCCAAGCGCCGTCTGCCTTTCATCACCACGCTGCACGGCACCGATATTACGCTGGTCGGCGCCGATCCTTCCTACTTCCCCATCACCAAGTTTTCGATTGAACGGTCCGACGGCATTACCGCCATCAGCGAGTACCTGCGCCAGCAGACGGCGGCCGTGTTCGGCATCGGCGACCAGATTCGCGTGATCAAGAACTTCGTCAACTGCGACCTGTACCATCCCGACCACTCGAAGAGCGGCGCCGCGGCCTACTCGCCGGACGGGGAAAAACTGTTGATTCACCTTTCCAATTTCCGCCCGGTCAAGCGGGCACTCGATTGCATTCGCATTCTGGCCGAGGTGCGCCGCAAGACGCCGGCGCGGCTGCTGATGGTGGGCGACGGACCCGATCGCGGGCCCGCCGAGCACTTGGCGCGCGAGCTGAAGGTGGACCGTCACGTGCTGTTTCTCGGCAAGCAGGACCACGTAGAGCGCATCATCCCGCTGGCGCACGTGCTGCTGATGCCGAGCGACCTGGAATCGTTCGGGCTGGTGGCGCTCGAAGCCATGGCGTGCGGTGTGGTGCCGGTGGCGACGCGCGTGGGCGGAGTGCCGGAAGTGATCACCGACGGCGAAGACGGTTACCTGGAAGCCCCCGGCGATATCGCCGCGCAGGCCGCCCGCGTGGCCGCGCTGCTGACCGACGATGCGCTGCATTCGCGCATGGCCGGAGCCGGCCGATGGAACGCCTCCGAGCGTTTCTGCTCGGAGAAAATCATTCCCCAATACGAGCAATATTACGAGGACGTGGTGGCAGGGAGGCAGACGGCGCAAGCGGGGGCTTAGCGGTGACTCTTCGTCTCAAAAGAGAATGGAAACACGTAGCCCTGTCACGGGTTTCCCGAGGTTGCCGCGGCAATCAGCCGGTTCAGCGAATCGTACGTGTAGCTCACGTTCTCCCCGGTGACCGCGTCCGAAGACGACACAATCCGCCCGTTGTTTAGGGTGGCAAAAAGATACGCGGTTCAGGCTGACCACGTTTTTCCGGTGATCGCGTCCGAAGACAACGCGATCCGGCCGTTGTTCTGGGTGGCAAAAAGATACGCAGTTCAGGAGCCTGTCGGAGATAGAATTTCCACAACCATCCGTTGTGATGGGCTGAAGCAGCGACCACGAGATATTGGGGTCGAAATGGTCAAAAACCGTTCACTCCGACAGGTTCTCAGGCTGACCACGTTTTTCCACCACGTTTTTCCCATAACGTAGCCTGTCACCGCCCATGTCACTGCTTTGCCCAATGAGAGTACGGTTTTCACTGATACAAGGGCGCCTCCCCGGCCGCCGAGGAGAGCACGATTACGCCAGCGGCGTCCCCGACGAGCGGCTTGGCGGGGGGAACAGTGGGGTTGGTTGGATACGTCTTGCCGTCGAACCGGAGCCGCGCCTGGTACGCCGGCGTTCCTCCGCCCTGCACCCAGACGCTGATGTCGTGCCAGCCGTTCGCTTCGCTCGCCAGAACGCGAATTGGCGGCCGCGTGATCGTGACGTTTGTAACCACTCTCCAAGAAGGCCCGTCTTTAGTTAATATCAGCGTCCGACAACCCCCGCTTCCACACCAAAGCCAGCCGGTCACGTAAACAATGGCCTGCGGCTCCTTGCTGCCAGTGAGGTGCACAAAGGCAACCGAGATTCGCGTTGTCTTATCCTCCCTCCAGGGTGGTGTTTCAAGGTAACTCTGGAGAAACTTCTCGAGGGAGTGCCGCGCCTCTACTGAGACAACCGCCCACAATCCGTCGCGCACTTGAGCCACACACACAGTTACTGCCGGGAAAGCACACAACATGATGACCATGATGCAGAGCCCTGCCAGAAATCGCTTCATACGGTCAGCCTACTGGAAACAGCTCATCATCGCTACAACATTGCTCCCGAAGTTGCTACCCGGTGTACCGTTGTCGATCGTGTTCGGGTTGCCGCTTATACCACCGGGTCCGAGATTGTAGGAAGCGGCGGTCGCTTGCAGGAGTTGTGCTGGCGTGAAGTTGAATTGGGATGCGAGGTAAGTCATGTTGTTGTTGAGCATATTCGCGGCGTAATTGGCCGCCCATGTCAGGTTGGCAGCCTGCGCATATGTTGCGTTCGCAGGGACGCTTATTTGAAATACACCGACTCCGACGCCGGCCCCGTCTTTCTCGCTGCCGTTCTCGACGTTCGATTCCCGGATCGCGAGCGCGGCAAGCATCGTCCACGGGATACTCGTCCCTAGCACAGCCGCCTGAAAGATGCTCTGGTCGGCTAGCGCACGCTGTACGCCCGCCGTAGTCTTGCCTGTTACCGCAAGCGCATCCAGGCAGTCCTTGCTGAATCCCACTATCGGACTCGGCTTAGCGGGCTGACTTGGTAGGGTGCCTCCCGTTCCGCCCGCTCCGTCGCCGAAACACGTGAAGACGGGATCAACTTCGGTGCCCCCCCAGCAGAAAGGAAAGGGAGGGGGGAAAACGACTAAGCACGTGCTATTGTCCGCAGCGTAAACCGCACAACCTGATGTCGCCGGCCCTGGTGGCGCGACTATGGTGTCCAATCCTGTGGGATCGCTGCTATTCACCGGGTCGCCTCCCGTGTATGCGTAGCGATTCCAGCTCTGCGGGTCACTGGCATGCGCGTTGCCCGCTGTGCGTAAACGGGACAGACGCATTTTCTGAGGGACAAACGGAGAGTAACCAGCATGGATGTGAATAGAAAGTGCATTTTTCCCGTCTCTTTCCCCTTCGACATCGAATGGCTTGCCGTGCACCTTTTCTTGAGTCTGAATCGAACCGATGAATTTGCGCTTGTCTATTTGGCCTGCGCCTCGCCTCGCTCCAATTCCGCCATGCGCTCACGGATGGCGGGCGCATCGGCGGCCTTCGGGGCCAGTTGCAGGTATTTCGTGAAATGCTCCAGCGCGCCGCGGGAATCGCCCTTGCCGGCCAGTATCTTGCCGAGCAGCGCCTCGGCGGCCGGATAGTCGTGTGTCTTGTCGAGCTCGATGGCCCTGCGGACGATCCTCTCGGCTGCGTCGGCCTGCTTCAACGCGTAGTTGGCCACGGCATCGTAGTAGTAGATTCCGGGGAACTCAACAGAGTCCAAGCGCGTGGCGCGCTCGCCGAGAGCCGCCGCGTCCTCCATCCGTTTCCCGGTAACCGCCATGCGGATCAACTGCAGGTAGGGGCGGACGTATGTGGGATCGGCCTTGAGCGCGTGCTCGCAGGCATCGGCCGCCGCTTTCGGCTCCGATTGCTGCTCCAGCACCTCACCGAGCTCACTCCAGGCCTGCGCATAATCCGGATCGAGCGCGACCGCGCGCTCGAACTTCTTCTGCGCACCGGCGAGCTTGCCGTCGATCATAGCCTCGCGGCCTTGGTCGTAGGCTTTCGCGGCCGCTTTAGGGACGTGGAGAGCGGTCACCGAAACGGTAGAGCCTTCCGGATCGCCGACCGGCTTCAGCACGATCACCGCGCCGTTATGCAGCGCTACCTCCGCTTTCCGGTAACCCTTGAGCCAGACGGTAATGGCGCATTTATCGTCCCAACGGTGCAGCAGTGGGTCGGATCCCGGATCGATGAGCACAGGAACCGTGTAGAGGATCACACCGCTGACAAAGGCGCTCACAATATTGCAGGGAGGCAAATCCTGGCCCGCGGACGGCGGGGTGAAGAGCGGCGCCGAGGGAAGGTTGCCGCCTTCCACGGCGAGCGTTGCGCGGTACTGGCTCTGTGCCTGGATCTGCGGCAAACAAACGCCGGCCATTGCCAGCGCGCAACCAATCGCTGCCACCCTGGTCATGCCACGCTCATGGTAACTCACAGTTCTCTGCACTGGCGTGACTGTGACGGAAAATCGGTGACACGACGGTGTTGCACGTCCTAATTGTGCCAAGCAGAAATGTCCTGTTGACAGAGTCAGGCTGGGGGAGTGGAGGAACAAGGAGTTCTAGCCTTATCGGGGAGAGGCTTCCAATTCCGATGAGGGGAAAACAGGCCGGCATCAGGCCCGTGGGCGCGCCGCGCTGCACTAAACTATAAGGTATGACTCGCTGGGGGTTGGCGTTGGCGCTGTGTCTCAGCGCGGCGGTCTGGGGCGGAGAGGCCGACAGCCTGGCCCGCGCCATCCGCGAAAACAGTTTCGACCCCCAGGAGTGCTACCGCGTCCGCGATCTCACCCTGACCATTGAAGACATCAAGATCTACCTCACCGACGGCCACCTGATTTTCAGCCGGCCGGTGGGCGGCAAGCGTATTGCGGCCGTGTTCGTCGCTGATGTGGAGGGCGGCGACGCCGAAGTGATTCTGCTTCCGCCAGACCGTGCGGAGCGGCGGTCGCTGGCTGCTTACATCCACTCGCCGAACCTCGACGAACATTTCCGCACCGGAGTGTTTGTGTTCACGGGAGGCACTTATGAGTCGATTCTGGCGCAGTTTCCCTCCAACCCCGCCAACCGCCGCACGCCCGACGCCGGCGCTGTGCTGGACGAACAATTTACGCCGGTGCTGCGCAGCCTGAGCGCAAGCTATCAGACCCGCCTGGTGCTGGACCTGCTCAATCACACGGCGGACAGCGAGAGTGTTTTTGCCGCCGTGCTGGACAGCCCGAAGCTCGGCGCCTTCGACCTGGTGTTCGATCCGCTGAGGACCGAACCGATCATCGCCGGGCAGATGATCAGCCGCGAGAACCGGCTGTTCCTGGATGCCTGGACTAGCTTCAAGACGCGATCTATGCGCAACCAGGCCGCGCCGCGCGCTCCCGACATGCTGCTTTCCGATTACCGCATCGAGGCCACCATCGGCGCCGATCTCGACCTGAAGGTCACCACCCGCGTGAAAGTGCGGCCGTCGCGCTCCGGCGTGCGCGCGGTGCCGTTCGATATTTCGCCGTTGATGACGGTGACCTCGGCCAAGGTGGATGGGTGCCCGGCCGAAGTGCTGCAACGGGAATCGCCGCGCGGCAACGCCATGCGCGCCGGCAACGAGATGTTCGTAGTGGCTCCCGCCACGCCCCTGACCGCCGGCCGCGACTACGAATTCGTATTCGAACATTCCGGTAAAGTGGTGTTCGACACCGGCGATCGCGTGCTGTTCGTCAGCGCGCGCGAAAACTGGTATCCGACGCACGGGCTGCAGTTCGCGACCTACGACCTGACTTTCCGCCACCCCAAGGATCTGGACCTGGTGGCGCCTGGCGACCTGGTGGAAACCCACCCCGATGGCGACAGCCGGGTGACGCATTTCCGCGTCCGCTCGCCCATCCGCTTCGCCGGCTTCAACCTGGGCAACTATGCGCGGGCGCGCGCCGAGCGCGGCGGTTACGTAGTGGAAGTGTGCGCAAATCGAGTCCTGGAGCGCAGCCTGAAACCGCCGCCCAGCTTGCCAATGGCGGAGGTGGCTGCCAACCAGGGCTTGCGCAGAACCAGCCCGATTGTCGGGACGCCTTTCCCGATGATGGCACCCAACCCGCTCGACCGGCTGCAGGAGATCGCCACCGGCGTCGCCTCGGCGCTGGACTTCATGGCTTCCAAGTTCGGACCGCCGGCGCTCGACCATCTCACCGTTTCGCCCATCCCCGGGACCTTCGGCCAGGGCTTTCCCGGCTTGATCTATCTTTCCACGTTGAGCTATCTGCAGACGGTGCCACGCGCCGCCGGCACCCTGGCGCAAGCCCAGGAGCTGTTTTTTCAGCAGGTGCTGCAGGCGCACGAAACGGCGCACCAGTGGTGGGGCAACCGCGTCACCACCGGATCCTACCGCGACGCCTGGATGATGGAAGCGCTGGCCAACTATTCCGCGCTACTGTACCTGGAGAAGACCAGGGGCGCGCACGCGGTGGATCTGGTGCTGGACACCTATCGCACCGAGTTGCTGGCGAAAGGCGAAAACGGCCAACCGGTCGATTCCGCGGGTCCAATTACGATGGGGACGCGTCTGGAATCCTCGCTGGATCCGGGCGCCTGGCGGACCGTCACTTACGGCAAAGGCACATGGATCATTCACATGTTGCGCCGCTACCTGGGAGACCAGCGCTTCTTCGCCATGCTGAACGAAGTGTTGAAGCGTTACGACCACCTGGAGATTTCGACGGAAGACTTCCGGCGCGTGGCAGCGCATTTCACGCCGCCGAAATCCGATGATGCGGATCTGGAGACCTTCTTCGACACCTGGATTTACGGCACCGGCATCCCCTCGCTCAAGATGAGCTACAGCGTGAAGGGCAAGGCGCCGGCGCTGCGGCTGGTGGGCACGGTGACGCAAACCGACGTGGGAAGCGACTTCTCGGCCCTGGTGCCGGTGGAGATTCACTTCGCAGGCGGCCACGCGGTCACGCAATGGGTGCGGTGCGGCAACGAACCGGCTACGTTTAGCCTGGCGCTGAGACAGCCGCCCCTCCGCGTGACTCTGGACCCGGACCGCTCGGTTTTGCGCCGCTAACGTGGCGCGGGCAGTCTTGCCTGCCGTGTCGAGATTCGTCTCGACATTTCTTTTCTTTATGCGTGACGCGCTCGCGCTTGCCCGGAACACGGCGTCGCCTGCAAGGCATGAGCGCCGGCGGCCGCTACTGCAGCACCTGCTCGAAGAAGGCAGTGGCGCGGGGGTCGTGGGTCTGCTGGAGGGCGTTCATCGCGTGTTTGCGCATCTCCGGGCTTTGGCTGGCCCGGGCGATTTCGATCAGCACCGGGACGCCTTTGCCGGCGGGCAGGTTCGCCAGCGCGGAGATGGCGCGGCGCTGTACCTGTTGATCCCGGTCGTTGCGCGCGGTGGCGATCAGCAGCGGAAACGCATCCGGCTCTTGGCTCTCGGCGATAGCGCCAATGGCGCGAGCGCGCAAGGCTGGGCTTCGGTCGCTGGCCAGCAGGCCGCGGAGGGTTTCGAGACCGTGCCGGCCGCGCTCCGAAGCCAGCCAGCCGAGCACGCGCCGGCGGAGATCCTCGGGCTGGCCGGCGGCGGCGAAACGGTCCAGCGCGGCATCGGCGGCGGGATCGTCATGCACGGCGATGGCGCCCAGCGCGCCATTGTGGGCGATCCCGGAATCGGCGGCCATGCCGGCCAACAGGGCGACGCTTTCCGGCGGCTTCACATCGTTCAGCCAGTGTACCGGCACGCCACCGGCATCGATCTCACAATCGGTCGACAGCGCGCGAATCCGCTCCACGGCGCGATTGACGACGCGGAACAGGATCACGGCATGGTCCGGCGGCTCCAGGTGAATCACTCCCGGAACGGACCAGCCATCGTGGCTGACGTACTCGCAGCCCAGCCTGTAAGAGCGGACCGAAGGGACGGTCCAGCCGATCCACGCCGGCTGCGGCTCCTCGGACAGGAGCGCCCGAAACTCGCGCTCCAGGCCGGCTGCCGCGGAGCGCGTATCCAGCTTGGCATTGGTGAGCAGCCGGGGCTGGGCGAGCAGCGGCAGCGCAACCAGAGACAGGAGTGCGCCGGCCCTCATTTGAGGATTTCCTCGAGAAACTGCGTGGCTTCGGGCGACTTCATCTCCACCAGGCACTGGACGATGTGCCGCTTCATCTCGGGATCGCTCTCCTTGCGCCCCAGGTCGACCAGTGCCTTCACATTCCTCTGGACGAATAGCGTGGAAACGATGGCGCGTTTCACCTCTTTATCCTGCTCAGCCGGGTAGAGCGCTACCAGCGCGTCGCTGGTGGCGGGCGATTTGACCGCAACCAGGCCTTGGATCGCGGTGCGGCGGAGGCTGGCGTCTTTCTCGGTGCGCGCCACTTCCAGCAGTTTTTCGCTGTTGCCGGCGGCGGCCATTGCATAAAGGATCTGTTTCTTGACCTCGGGCACGGTTTCTGCCTGGTATAACTGCCACATCTCAGGCTGCGCCGCGACTGCCGGGAGCATATGAATGACTTGTATGCGCAAGTCGGGGTTCTTCTCGCTTTGGGCAATCTGCAGCAGGCGGTCTTTATCCTGACCTGCGACCAAGGCGTGGATCACGGCGCGCTTCACCCCGGCATCGGTGCTCGAATTGTAGATCTCGAAGAGCACTTGCCCGTTGTTGCCCTGCTTGCGGTTCAGCACGCTCATGTAGTTGATGGCTTCCAACTGGAGATCGGGATTGGCGTTGCCACGGGCGATGCGCTCCAGGAGCTGCTGCGCGCGCGGCGAACCGTTTTCGGCGAGCACGAACAAGGCCCGCTTTTTGAGCCGGGGCGCCTGCGCGCTTTTGAGCAGGTTTTCGAGAATGGGGAAAGCGCGGTCGGGTTCGGACTGCATCAGCCCGTTGAGCGCCAGCAGCTTGATTTCGTCGTCACTCTCCGTCTCAGGCGCCGCCGGCTTGCCGGACGCCTGGCGTACCTCGACTTCCAGCGCTTTCGCGTCTTCCAGCCAGCGGCTGTTGGGGAAGGCTTTGCGCAGCTCGGCGATGGTGGCCAGCGCTTCGTCGCGCCGCGCCAGCCGGTCGAGCGAGTAGGCTTTCCAATAGAGCGCCCCATCGGCCTCGGAGCCGCCGCGCGCGGCCACCTCGGAGAAGCGGTCGAGCGCCTGGTCCCAGCGGTGCTCGTCGAGCGCGCGCTTGCCGCTGTTATACAGGTCGTCGTCGCTGCCGCCGCGGCGCCCGTACGCTCTGCTATCTTGCGCGTAAGCCTGCGCCAGCGCCATCTGTCCTGCAAAGTCCTTTTTGAGGTCGAACTTGAAATCGAGGTTCATGCCGGCGATCTTTGCCTGGGCTTCCTGGGCCTTCTCCATGGCCCGTTCGATCTGCTCGTTCATCGCCATCTGCTGTTCCGGCGGGAACTCAAACTCGAGCGGCTCAATATCGATGTCCATGTCGCCGAATGGCTCGGGGGCGATCATCGGCTCCGGCGGTTCGGGTGGCTCTGGTGGCTCGGGCGGCTCCGGCGGCAGCGGAGCCACCACCGGCGCCGGCGATGGCGACGGTGCTGCCGGGGCAATCTGCGGCGGTGGGGGTGCTATTGCGGGCGCGGATTGGGACTGTGCTTGCGCCAGCGTCAGCGCGGCGGCGGCCAGCAGAGCGCCCAGGGCGGTCATTTTCGAAAGCGAGATCATATGCGTCTGACCTTTCATGATTTTCTTTCTGCGCCGGAAGCTCTCTCTGCGGCCGCTTGCTCGGCCCGCATGTCGGCTTCCAGCACCCGAATCTTGAACAGGATTCCCTCGCGATCCAGCCTGTCGCGCAGCCTGGCGAGTTCCGCCGGCGTCAGCCGCGCCGGCCCGTGGGTGATCTCGATCATCACCCGGTCCAGGTCGTCCAGCAGGCCGGCCACGGCGGCGTCCCCGGTGCGCAACGCGGTTTGGCGGTACAGGCGGCTTTCCGCCACCAGGTCCGCAGCGCGTTTCTGCTCGAAGAAAATATCGAGCGGCCGCCCCGGATCGGCGTTCGCCACCTCGGCCAGCACCATTTGCGAGCGGTCCAGGTAATCGCTCACCGCCAGGTGCAGCACCCGCTCGGCGGCTTGCGGATCGGCCGCGGCCACGGTTCGCACCGGCCGCGGTCTTGGGTAGTAGAATTGCCAGGCAAGCAGCGCCGCCAGCAGCACGCCGGCAGCGGCCGCCCAACGCCAAACCGGGGCCGCAGCCCAGGCGCGCCGTGCTGCCAGGCGCGGTGCGATGCGCTCCCAAATGCGCGCCGCGAAATCTTCCGCCGGCTCCGGCGCCGGTAAACCATCGGCGGCGCGCAGCACGCGCCCGAGCGAAGCGTACGCCTGGCGGCATTGGCTGCACGCTTCCAGATGGCTGGCCGCATCCGGCGCGCCGCTCTCTTCGCCGTAGTAGTAAAGGACCAGTTGCTCTTCGTTCAGGTGGTTCATCGCAGCGGACTCACAATCGGCTCCAACGCCCGGCGCAGCTTCTGTACGGCGCGGAACACGCTATGTTTGGCGGCGCCGGGCTGGCATTCCAGCACCTGGCTGATCTCTTCCAGCCGCAGCCCTTCAAAATGCCGGAGCACGAAGGCGGCGCGCTCGGTCTCGCTCAGTTGATTCATTGCCGCCGCCAGCCGCTGGCGGACTTCGCCGCTCAGCGCCATTCGCTCCGGCGAGGGCCCGAGCGAAGGCAGCTCCGCCATGCCGTCGCCCGGATCGTCCGCCGCAATCGGCTCGAAGCTGCGCCGCTTGCGAAGGCGTACGACATCCAGCGCGCAATTGGTGGCAATGCGGTACATCCAGGTACCGAAGCTGGCCCGTTCATCGAATCTGTCAAGCTGGCGCCAAGCGCGGAGGAAGCTTTCCTGCACCACGTCCTCGGCGTCTTGTGCGTTTCCCGTCATACGAAATGCCAGCCGGAACAAGCCACGACCATGGCGCTCCACGAGCGTCCGGAACGCGTCCTTATCACCCGACCGTGCCTTGGTTACGAACGCTCGGTCGTTCTGCTCCATCCGGCTGTTGGTTAGACTACCGGTTTGTGCGGCGGTTAGCAAAAACCGCGGTGCTCCGGACGGCGATTAAGGCCAAATCCTCATTACCGTTGGTACCCAACTGAAGCGCTAGGAGTACCAAAAACGGATGTCGTGACGCCGGATTCTGCCGTAAGATGCAGGTGGTGGCACAGAATCACCCTTCCGAGGACGTGCTGGAGCAGCACGTCATGGGCAAGTTGAGCGAAGCGGAAGTCGTTCCGGTGGAAGAACACCTGCTGGTCTGCCAGCGCTGTTGCGAGCGCGTGGCATGGCTCGGCGACTTCGTCGATTCGATCCGCTCCGCCGCCCGCGCCACGTCTCGCGTGGCTGCGGCCGGGCACCGGGAATGACACCTGGTTCGCCCGGCTTATAGAGAAACCCAACTTCCGCACCGATAAGGTTCCAAGGAGAGAATCGTCTTTGGAATCGTTCGGCGTGATTCAGGTAGCGAACCCCTCGATCGAGCTGGACCAGACCATGCGCGTGCTGGTTGCGGAGGATAACCCGGTATTCCAGTCCATGCTCAAGAATATGCTCACCAAGTGGGGGTATGAGGCCCGCATAACCCTCAACGGCTTGCAAGCGTGGGAGGCAATGCAAGCCACAGACGCGCCGCGCCTGGCGGTGCTGGACTGGATGATGCCGTACATGGATGGGGTGGAGGTATGCCGGCGGATCCGCACCGCGGCGCGGGAGCCTTACGTGTACGTGCTGCTGCTCACAGCGCGCACCGAATCGCAGGACCTGGTGGAGGGGATGGAAGCGGGAGCAGACGACTATCTAACCAAGCCGTTCAATGCCCAGGAGCTGCGGGTGCGCCTGCGCGCCGGCCGCCGCATTCTGGATCTGCAACAGCAACTGATGGAAGCGCGCGAAGCCTTGCGCGTGCAGGCTACTCACGACGCCCTCACCGGCCTGCTTAACCGGGGCCGCGTGCTGGAAGTTCTGCTCACCGAAATCGCACGTTCCGAGCGCGAACTGCGGCCGCTGGCGCTGCTGATGGTGGATCTGGACCGGTTCAAACAGGTCAACGACACGCTCGGCCACACAGCGGGAGATGCGGTGCTTCGCGAAGCCGCGCGCCGCATGAAAGCCGCCACGCGCCCCTATGACTCTCCCGGACGCTATGGAGGCGAGGAGTTCCTTGTGGTTCTGCCCGGCTGTAGCGCGCGCGATGCTTGCGCGCAGGCCGAGCGCATCCGCGAGGCCTTCGCCGGCGAAGCATTCATTGCCGGCGGAAGAACCCTGGCGTTAACCTGCAGCGTTGGCATCGCCAGCCGCGATCTCTGCGTCGCCGGAGATGCCGACCGCCTCATCCGCGAAGCCGATGCGGCTCTCTATGCCGCCAAGAATCAGGGCCGCAACCGCGTGGTAGTGTTTGCCGCCGAAGAGGCTTCCGCGGAAAGCATGGCGCTAACGCAGCTCGCCATATTCTCGGGAACGTAGCGCGGCATGCGTGGGCGGGGCCTCGCCCGCCGGGCATGGCGCTGACTTGTGCTATTCGGATTTCCCGGAACGGCGTGTCACGGGATCCCTACGCCACACCTGAACGTTCCCCCCAACTTCTCTTCGTTCAAGAGCTCGATCAGGCCTCGGACGCTCCGGGCCGAAGCTTCACGCCGTTCAAGTGGTTCAGTGCATCGATCGGAATTACTTCGTGTTTGTCAGTCTGTTCCGCATCAGCTTCAGATGCTGCCCCTTTCGCGGCAACTCCGATGACGCGATTATTGGCATCCAGCACAGGACCACCGCTGTTGCCGATTATGATGTTGGCATCGACGAGAATTCTGCGAAACCCTGACACCATCCTAAATGCTGTCACTTCGCCGTTCCTAAGCGCACACTGATTACCGGGGGCGTAGTTGGGGAATCCGAGCAGCCTGATGGGCTGAGATTGTCGAAGGGTAGTGGGGTCGCCGGGCGG
This sequence comes from Bryobacteraceae bacterium, assembly GCA_049587755.1. Classification (GTDB taxonomy): domain Bacteria; phylum Acidobacteriota; class Terriglobia; order Bryobacterales; family Bryobacteraceae; genus Bog-375. The sequence continues at coordinate 96,087 of JBAVEN010000111.1, forward strand.
CAGTTCGATGTCGTGGTGAACGCCTGGAACCTCAAGTACTGCTAAGTCGAGGTATTCATCCGTTGCCACAATTCTAACCGGATACTCGATGTGCGATTCCTGTGCCCGGATCGCCCGCGTTTGCGGACGCAGGACGTGGGCGCAAGTGACAAGGCCTACGCCGGCCAAGAAGAACGCCGTTCCCTGTTCGCTCACCATGTTCTGACCACTGCCGGCGAGGGCCTCCAACACCCAGACCGCGTCCTTTGCAAGCTCGATACTCGTATTCGGTCCAACAGCGGATGTGAACTTGAAGGTAGGATCGAGGCGTGCGTACTCTCGGAGCAGCCGAATGCACACGGAGTCGGCTGTGCCCCGAACCATCGCGAGGAAGTCCAGCTTGCCTTTAACGACACGCTTGAATGAAGGGGGCGGGGACTTCGGGTTGCGGGGCTTCCTGTCGTATCGCTTGCGGAACTCAGCCTCCGCAAGGTCCGGGCCGAATCGCCGCCAAGCATGAAGCATAGCCCGGACTTGATTTACATACTGCCGCCTGACGTTCGGGAACTGATTCACGGTTAAGCCGGTCACCGCTTGGCGTCGACCCCTGGTTTGGAGGCGGGTCTTGAGAGCATTGAGCTGAAACCCGTTGTCGCTCACGGCCTTCTCAAGTTCACCTCCCGACATCGTTTCTGGCCCTCCTGGCCCCACGACTATCCGTGCAAGGGACTTGGGAAACGAATTCGCGCGCGTCGAGAACGTTAGATCGTCCGCGTAACGAGAATACAGGCAGTTGTATCGCTGCGCGAGCTTTTGTAGGTCCGCATCTAACTTTGCGCACACCATGTTAGAAACGACGGGGGATGTTGGTGCGCCCTGTGGTAATCCGTTTTCGAAACAACAAACTTGCGCAAGGACGGTCGCTGCCTCTGGGGCTAGCGCGTAAGGCCTTGCAATGAACATCCCCCGGACGCGCCCGAAGTTAATGGAAGGAAAGAAATCCTTGAGGTCGAGATTCAGGATGAACCTCGCGCCGACATGCAGCCTCGCATTTGAGACTATGCTGCGTGAGCTCACGAACCCGTGAACGGGGTGCCGAGGCTCGTAGACACACTGCAGGGCTTGATTGAGCTTCTTCTGAATAAGCTTCAGTGCGGTCACGGGACTTTGGATCTCGCGAAGCCCTCCCGAGCTTTTCGCAATGTTGAATTTCGTGTAGCGTTTCGCGCCTTTGACCACGAAGAGGTGATACGTCAACTGCTGTAGAGAAACATCCAAGAAAGCCGCAACATCCGAACGCGACTTCAGGTCGAGGAATTTCCTCTTCAGTTCATCTGGCGGGTCCGTTAACGCGAGGCTTTTACGTTTGGTGGGCACGGACGAGAGAATTCTCCCTTATGCGAAACTGGACCTCTAATCCATCATCATCGAACCGGAACAGGCACCGAGGACCATCGAAGCTATGGACAACCTTAACGTACCTTGCGCTGGATCAGCCGCAAAAAGCAATTGCTCGTCCGTGCCGTGGGACTTCACTAGATTAACACGCCGTCGTTCCGCCAATTTCGATGGTCCCCACGCAAGGCCCCGTTTCCCCAACACCCCCAGCAGCTATTGATCTCGTGAATTCCGGCTCACGGAAGCTGGGGGCCTCCTGTTAAGGCTTGCGCATCTCCGCCGGGTGAGAGATTCACGGCGACAAAGAATTCTGCCTCAAGTCGGCGCGGGGCGGGGGCCGTCCGCTCGATCGAACGCCTAAGCGTGGGCGGCTGCCATTTCCGCGCGCGCTTTGGCGACGGCGGCGAGAAACTGGCGGGCACGCTCGGTGATGGCGTCAAAGCGGCCCTGCCGGATCAGGCTGGCGTCCACCAGCTCGCCGCCTACGCCCACCGCGCACGCGCCGGCCTTGAGAAAGTCGCCGATGGTTTCCAGGTTGACGCCGCCGGTGGGGATCATCTCGATCTGCGGGAACGGTCCCTTGAGCGCCTTGATATACTTGGCGCCGCCGACGTTGCCGCAGGGGAAAATCTTCACCGCGTCGGCGCCGGCTTCCCAGGCGGCCAGCACTTCGGTGGGGGTGAGGGCGCCGGGAAAAACCGGCTTGGAATAGCGCTTCGCCATTTCAATGGTGGCCGGCTTCAGGCTGGGAGAGACGATGAACTCCGCCCCGGCCAAAAGGCAGGCGCGCGCCGTTTCCGGGTCGAGCACGGTGCCGGCGCCGAGCAGCATGTTGCCGCCGAAGCGGCCGGCAAGCTTTTCGAGAACGCCCACCGCCCCAGGCACGGTCATGGTGATTTCGGCGGCGCGTATGCCGCCGGCGGCAATGGCTTCCACGGCCTGGAGCGCGGCCTCCGGGGAAGCGGCCCGCACCACCGGCACGATGGCTCCTTCGACGAGGGACGCCAGGATGTTGGCTGCTGCCATAACCTTACACGTTAACAGATCGGCACATGTTAACAGATCGGCGCTATGCTATTGGCTTGACGCCGACAGGTAATGCTGAACCGGAGAAACAGCCGCCCCGTGCCTCGGTGGCGGTGGTTTCGCACAACCGCGCGGACCGGCTGCGGAAGTGCCTGGAATCGCTCGAGCGGTCGGAGGGCCGGGAGCGGCTGCAACTGATCGTGGTGGAGAACGGATCGAGAGACGGCAGCACACAGGTGGTCGAGGAGTTCCCGAACGTCCAGCTTATCCGCCTGCCTAAGAATTTCGGCCTCACCAAGGGGATGAACCTGGGATGGCGCGCGGCCGATGCCGAGTACGTGCTGTTTTTGCACGAAGACACGGAAGTGGAACCGGGCGCGGTGGCGCGCCTGGCCGACGCGCTGGATGCGGACACCACGGCGGCGGCGGTTTGCCCGCTGCTGGTGGATGCCGAGGGCAACCCCGCACCACAGCTTGGCTCCTTGCCGCCGGACGGAGAATGGCATGCGGCCGAACCGGCCCCGCAGCCGGCCGCCGTCGAGTACCCGCGCGGCGCGGCCTTAATGGCACGGGTGTTTCTGATTAAGGCCGTCCGGCAAATCGATGAGCGCTACGGGCAGTTCGGCGGCGACGCCGACCTGGCGGCGCAGTTCCGCCGCGCCGGGAAGAAGATTCTGCTGGTTCCCGAGGCCCGCGTGCGCCACTACGCCGACCGGCCGGCCGAGGCGCTGTTCCGCGCCGATTTCCTGCTCGGCCGGGCGGTTTTTGCGCACAAATACCTCGGTTTTCTGGCCGGCCTGCGGGCGCGGCTGGCTTCTGTTTTCGGTCCGCTGGCCCGGCTGCAACTCGCCGAGTTCCGCTACACCCTGGCGGGCCAGAAGATCGACGGCACTCAAGGGTGAGTGCGTTTCCGGCAATGCCGGCACCTTGCTGACCGGCGATTGTCTCGACGGCAAAGGCAGTGCCGCCAGGTGCACTGGCCCCGACGGGCGCACCATCTGCCCTATTCCCATAGGTTTACGGGCGTCTGCTTACCTTCGGCAGCTAGCATTCCATGCCTCCTCCGGTTAACATTGACCCTATGGAAGCTGCACTATGGATTGGCCTGCCAGCATTTGCGGCCTTGGCGTCGGGTATTTTGGCGTGGTTCGTGATGCAATCGCGGATGGAGGTCAAGCTGGCTGAAGCGCGCGAACAACTCGCCGCCGACAAGGGCGCCATCGTGGCGGAGCGGGAAGCCATGGAAGCGCAGTTGCAAACCGCCATGCGCGCAGCCCAGGAACGCGCGCACCGCGAGGCGCTGGACGCATTTCTGGGGGAGATGAAGGTGGAGCAGCGCCACTACACGCGCGAGATGCGCGGGCTGACTCAGACCCGCAAAAGCCTGGTGCTGCAGGAGCGAATGTACTTCCGCAACATTCCGCTTTCCGACTGGATCGAACACGAAATCATGGTTGGCGATGACGCCAACCTGGATCGCCTGATCCAGGATATGACCGTGTTCGAAAGACCCGTGGTCAGCATCGCCAACGGTTCCCGCCCGCTGAAAGCCCTGGCCTGAAATCCTTCCAGCGTCTTGCCCGGAGCGCGGATTTCGCAGCCGCCGCCGACACGGCCATCGACCCGGCCGGCAGCAGACGGGTGCACGACATAAAAGTGGACCCCTTTCCAGCGTCAGGCGCGCCTTTAAGCTCCGGAGGAGCGAAAGACAATAGCCCACGGCGCAAGCCGTCGGGACAGTCGGCGCTGAGGACAAGCCCCGGAACGGGGCGGAAGAGGCTTTCGCCAACAGTCTTCCGCCCCGTTCCGGGGCTGCCAGCGAGCAACTAGATTCCACACGGCTTGCGCCGTGGGCTATAGTCTTTCGCCCTTCGGGCTGGCGCCGCCTTGCGTAGCTATACGCTCAGATACCAGCGGATTTCCTCGGAGTACAAGACGCCACCATTTTCATGTCGCGCGCCCGCAGCAGACAGCCCGGCGCTACGGTTCGCGGCGCAACTGATAAAATGTTGACGATGAAACCACTGGGAATCATAAGTGCCTGTCTTTGCCTGGCTGCGGCGCCGTGGGCGTTGCGGGGTGCGTCGAAGGCCGATCCGGCGAAAGGGAAGGTAGTGTTCGAGAGTTGCGCCGTGTGCCACAACGCGGACAGCGCCGAAACCAAGATGGGGCCCGGACTCAAGGGCCTGTTCAAGCGGCAGAAGCTGAAGAACGGCCAGAAGGTGACTGACGCCACCGTTCTCGCCCGTATCAATCAAGGGGGCGGCGGCATGCCTGGTTATAAAGACATGCTGACCGATGGCGAAAAGAACGATCTGATTGCCTACCTCAAAACACTGTAGCGGCGCGGCGTTCGGCGCGCATTCGCTACAATGACAACTGTGGGGACTAAAGCCAAGATCGAGACTACTGAGAAGACTGCCACACCGGTGACGGCGGAAACAGCCGAAGCGCCGCGCGGAATCTGGGACCGCTACCACGCGCTGACGCGCGACGTCCACCGCGGCTTTATCGCCGAATGGACCGTCACCATCGTCCTTCTGCTCTTTGCCACCACAAGCCTGGTGCAGGCTTTTGTGATCCCCAGCGCGTCCATGGAGAGTTCACTGCTGATTGGCGACCACGTGCTGGTGGACAAGCTAACTTACGCGCCGCCGGGCCCGATCGGCGAACATCTGCTGCCGTACCGGAACGTGCGCCGTGGCGACATCATTGTCTTCCGCTACCCGATGGATATCAAGGAAGACTACGTGAAGCGGGCCATCGGGATTCCGGGCGATCGTATCCGGCTGGTGAACAAGCAGCTCATCCTCAACGGGCACGCGGTCAACGAGCCGTACGTGCAACACATTTTCCCGTACCTCGACCCATACCGCGACAACTTCCCCGATGCGCCGCCGGAACCCGGCGTGATGCAGCCGGCAATTGCCATGCTCACCGACGACGTGGTGAACGGCGAGCTGGTGGTGCCGCCGGGCTGCATTTTCGCCATGGGCGACAACCGGGACGATTCGCTCGACAGCCGCTACTGGGGATTTGTACCGCGCCGGAACATCGAGGGCACGCCGGTGGTGATCTACTGGTCGTTTGAAGCTCCCACCGCCGATCTGACTAACGGCAACATCGGCATCGACCACATCATGGACATCATCACCCACTTTTTCACCAAGACCCGCTGGTCGCGCACGCTGAAGCTGGTCCACGGCTATCCGCTGAAATGATGAGCCGCCGTCCAAGATGGCGGCCAGCAAGGAGGGACAGTGCTCTGGTACCACTACGTGGCGTACTTCTTCGGGGGCGCATTCCTCGCCAACTCGTTGCCCCATCTCGGTAACGGGATCTCCGGGCGCGCCTTCCAAAGCCCATTTGCATCGCCGCCCGGGGAAGGCTTGTCCTCCGCAACCGTCAATGTCCTGTGGGGCCTCTTCAACCTTGCCGTCGGGTACGTGCTTGTCTGCCGCGTAGGCTGCTTCGGTTTGCGCAATACCGTGGATATGGTCGTCCTCGGAGCGGGTGTCTCGATCATGTCGCTAATGCTGGCACGCGCATTCGGACGGTTCCACGGAGGGCGGTAACCGGCGGTCTTTGCCGCCGGTTCTTTGCTTGCGCCGCAGCTCCGCATGCATTCGCTACAATGACAACTGTGAAGGTCAAGGCCAGGATCGGGAGGGCCAGGAAGACGGATCGAGAAGTCACGGCGGACAAACCGGGTGCGCTGCGCCGCAGGTGGAACCAATACCGTGCGCTGACACGCGACGTCCACCGCGGCTTTATCGCCGAGTGGACCGTCAACGTCATCGTGCTGCTGTTCCTGTTCGCCAACGTAGTGCAGGCCTTCGTGATTCCCAGTGCGTCCATGGAGGGCACGCTGATGACGGGCGACCACCTGTTCGTGGACAAGCTGGTCTACGCCCCGCCGGGCGAGATTTCGAGCCGGCTACTCCCCTATCGCGACGTGCGCCGCGGCGATATCATCGTCCTGCGCGACCCCGTGGATCTCGACAAAGACCTGGTGAAGCGGGCGATCGGGATTCCGGGCGACCGTATCCGGCTGGTGAACAAGCAGCTCATCCTCAACGGTCACGCGGTCAACGAGCCGTACGTGCAGCACATTACCCCGTATATCGACCCGTACCGCGACAACTTTCCCGCGGCGCCGCCGGAGCTGGGCGTGATGCCGCTGGCCATCGCCATGCTCGCCGACCACGTGGTGAATGGCGAGGTGGTGGTGCCGCCCGGTTCCATTTTCGCCATGGGCGACAACCGCGACGACTCCCTCGACAGCCGTTACTGGGGATTTGTGCCGCGGCAGAACATCGAAGGCACGCCGGTGGTGATCTACTGGTCGTTCGACGCGCCCACCGCCGATTTGATGAACGGGAACATCGGCATTGACCACGTAGTGGACATCGTCACCCACTTCTTCACCAAGACTCGCTGGTCGCGAACGCTGAAGCTGGTTCGCGGCTATCCGCTAAAATGACGCGGCGGGCCGCGGCGATCTGCTATACTGGACCTTTCGACTCGATCCGGAGATTTGTGCTTTATGGCAAAGGTATGTGATGTTTGCGGTCGCGGACCCCAGTTCGGCAACCGCGTCAGCCACGCCCACAACGTGACCAAGCGGCGCTGGGATCTGAACCTGCAATCGGTTCGCGCCGTGGTGAACGGGGCGTCCCGCCGCATTCGCGTTTGCACGTCCTGCATCCGCAACGGCAAGGTTCAAAAGGTCGCGTAGTCCGCATCCCCAAAAACTCGACTGGCGCGTGGGCTACGTGCGCCCTTTCCAAAGCTCATTCAGCCATTCTGGGCTGAGCTTCAGCGCGCCCGCGCCGGGCCGGGCGTGCCCGTCCCCTACAGATCCTGGTAGGACGATGTAGGGGCGAGGCATGCCTCGCCCTCGAGTCAGCGCAGCCCAACGTCATCATAATTGCGAAATGGCCTACGAAGGTGCGTGCGCCCCTTGTTTGGGCGGCCGTCTCCATCCTAAAATCGGACAGGAGGGTCCGATTGAATGGCTTCGATGGAACGGATCGAGGATTTCCTGAGCCAGAAGCGGCTGGCGTTCGTCGGTGTCTCACGGCAGCCGAAGGACTATTCGCGGGCGCTGTTTCGCGAGTTCGGCGCGCGCGGCTATGACGCGGTTCCGGTCAACCCAGCCGCCGGTGAAATCGAGGGGCGCCGCTCGTTTGCCCGAGTGCAGGATATCGACCCGGTTCCCGATGGCGTGGTGTTGTTGACCTCGCCCGCGGTGACCGAGGCGGTGGTCGGCGATTGCATCCAGGCCGGCATCAAGCGCATCTGGATGTGCCGCACGGGCGGCAAAGGCGCGGTCAGTGCGAAGGCTGTTGGCGAATGCGAAGCGCATGGGATCTCCGTGATTCCGGGCGAGTGCCCCTTCATGTTTCTCAAAGGCGATTACCAGCAGGGCGGCGGATGGGTGCATCGCTTCCACGGCTTCCTGAAGAAGATCACTGGCTCTTACCCAAACTGATTTCCAAACCAGGATATAAGCCGCTCCATCGGCCCGCCAACCTGCTTGACAGTCGCGGTTCGGAACGCATCGAAGCCGCCACCCTGAGGGAGCGGTTGGCACAGACACTCAGATCTGGGTTTCAGTTCAGCTCGCGCAGCACGCGGTCGAGGATCGCCGGCATCGAGGCGGCAAGCGCCGGCGAAAGACCGGTCTGCACGTTAGCGCAGGGTACGGAAATGCCCAACAGCGTTATGGGAGCTTTTACAGTCATGCGAAGCAATTGGATCGCCTGCACTGCGGAAATGCAGTGAGCGTTGTCCTGGCGGTCGTCGAGCCCAGCAGAAGCGTCCACTGCCCAGATGGTGCCGGGCTCAGCATCGTCCTGCAGGGCGTCGACCACGATCACGCGGCAGCGCCCTTCCATTCGATCCGCATAACGCAGCAGGTCGGTTCCGCCGCAAACCACCTCGGCATCGGCAGGCAGTCTCGGGTCGCCGGACAGGCGCTCCGCGGCGTGCCAGCCGATTCCCTCATCGCCCATCAGAGGATTGCCGAGGCCGATGACAAGCAGCGGCTTCATCGCCTGTGCAGCAGGTGCACCGAACAGGAGATGCACGGATCGTAAGCGCGGGCGATCATTTGCAACTTTCTCGAAAGGACGGCCTCGTCGCGCTCCGCGCTTTGCTCTACGGCCTTGCGAAAGTGCATCTCCATGCTGGCGGCGTTGAGAGCGGTCGGCGTGATGACGTCGGCTGCGGTAATGCGGCCCTCCGCGTCATAGGTGTAACTGTGAATCAGCAGGCCGCGCGGAGCTTCCGTAACGGCCGTGCCGGTGCCGGCGCGCGGATAAACCGGAACGGGAGGCTCGTCTTTGACGCCCTCCCGCAGAAGCTGTTCGATGATCTCCAGGGCCCGCTCCACGTCGTTGATCAACTCCAGCGCCTGGGCCTTGTTGTTGTCCATCGGATTGTCGGCGGGCAACTGTAGCTTGAGCCGCTTCTTGGCTACCGCCAGCTTGCCGGTAAGACGCCGCGGATTCACCGTCAGCCGGGCGAGCGATCCGACCATGAAGGGTTTCTCGCGGAAGGTGCTGTGCTTGGCATGAGAGTGCGGCACGGCACGCTCGTTGGTGAGCGTTTTGTACTGGGCGGCGTGCACGATCGCCCGGCTGCCATCGGATACGGCCATCACTTCGTCGCCAGTGTAGTAACTATCCAGGCCCGGCGAGCGAAGAGCGGCGTAGACGGTATCGCAATGGCAGAAATCCGCCGCCGGAAGCGACGCCATCAGATCCATGGCGGCGTCCGAGTCGGTCACGCCTTGCATCAGCGCGCTGCGCAACTCGATCAACTGTTCGACCGCCGGCGCTTTGCCAAAACCTCCCGGCACGGCATTGACGGGATGGATGGCACGCCCGCCGATGGTCTCCTGGATCAGGTTGCCGAGCTTTTTGAGGCGCAGGCCGAGCAGGACGACGGCCGGCTTGTCGGCGGAAAGAGCAATCGCGCTCGGATAATTCAGGTAATCGGGCACCGCCAGCAAAAAGAGGTGCAGCGCGTGGCTTTCAATGCTTTCGCCGCGGAACATGAGCTCGCGCAGCAAGTCCGTCTGCGGACTGACGCGCATCGCAAACGCGGTCTCAGTGGCCTTCAGCGAGGTCAGCGCATGCGCTACCGAGCAGATGGCGCAGATCCGCGACAGCACCGGCGACACTTCGTCGAAGCGCTTCCCGCGAACCAGCGGTTCTAGGAGCCGGGCGCCCTCAAACACGTCGAAGTGCACGCTGCCGACCGTGTCGCCTTCCACTTCCACGGTGATGCCGCCGTGGCCCTCCACGCGCGCCAGATGGTCGATGACGATTTTGCTCATTGCGCCGCTCCTTCGGGTGCGAAGGTCCGTAAGCGGGCGGCGACCGATTGCCGGTCGAAGCCCTTCTCCGCCAGCATCGCGGTCAGCGACCCTGGATTGGCGTCGCCCACCGGTCCGCGGCAACCCACGCATGGCACCCGCAGATCCGGGCAGCGCGCCTTGCAGCCGGCAGCGGTGATCGGTCCGCAGCAGAGTTTTCCGTGATCCGTCAACAGGCAGTTGTTCTCCTGCATACGGCACTCGGTGCATACCGGATAGTTGGGATAAACGGGGGCGTCGCCGTTCAGCAGATTGGCGATGGCGGCCAGAAAATGGTCCTTTTCAATGGGGCAGCCGGTGATATTGAGATCCACCTTCACCACCTCGCGCAGCGCTTGGGCGGGCTGCGAATCGTAGCTCAGCCCGGGCTCGCCGTATACTTCTTCGAGCAGCTTCCGGCGGTCGGCGCCGCGGTCCATGGCCGCCACTCCTCCCCACACGGCGCAGGTTCCCAGCGCCACCAGCGTCTTGGCACGCTGGCGAACCGCGCGCAGCCGGTCGGCATCCCGCTGGCTGACTACGGCGCCCTCCACCAAGGCCACGTCCAGCGCGCAAGCGGTGTCGTTTTCCGAAGACGCCATCAGAAACTCGCGGACATCGATCAACGCGACCAGGTCCAGGAGACGGTCTTCGCAGTTCAGGATCACTAGTTGGTCGCCCGCGCAACCGGTGAGCCCGAATATCCCTACAGTAGGCTTGTTCATCAGATCATCTCCGGGAGGTTGATCGCATCCCAGTAGGTGAAAATCGGGCCCTGCAAGCAGGTGTACTTGTACCCGATGCTGCAGTGGCCGCACTTGCCGATGCCACATTTCATGCGGCGTTCGAGCGACATCAGAATCCGGTTCTTGGGAAGACCGAGCTCGAGCAGGCGCTGCAGAATGAATTTGTAGACCACCGGCGGACCGCACACACTGGCATAAGTGTGGAGCGGTTCGATCTTGGCGTAGTCGAAGAGAGTGGGGAGCAGGCCGATGTGGTTCTTCCAGCCGCCCGAAGAATCCGCGTCCACCGTGAGGAGGCAGTTCATATCCGTTCGATCCACCAGGGCCAGCAGTTCCTCGCGGAACAACATGTCGTCCGGCCGCTTGGTGCCATACATCAAGATGATGTTGTTGAACTTGTCGCGGTGGTCGAGCGCGTACCACAGCAACGACCGTAAGGGCGCCATCCCCAGCCCTCCGGCCGCCAGCAGCAGGTCATTGCCTTGCATTTCCGGGATGGGGTAGCCGTTGCCATAAGGGCCGCGCACTCCCACCACATCGTTCGTGTGCAGGCGGTAGAGGGCGTTGGTGACGCGTCCCACGCGGCGCACGCAGAGCTCCAAAACCTCCGGACGCGAGGGAGAAGAGGAAATGGAAATCGGGATCTCGCCGGCGCCGGGAACGCTCAGCATGATGAACTGGCCGGGCTGGTGGCGAAAGGAATGTGCCAGGTCGTCTTCCAGGAAGCGCAGCGTGAAGAGGTAATTGTTCTCCACCATTTTGTAAATGCGCACGATTCGCGCCATGTTCGGCTGGTATGGATTACCGCTGACGATTGGGTGGTAAGTGGCGACGTCATCGGCTAGCAACATCTTGCACCCTCCGCAGGCGTTCGATTACCTGCACCGCGTCGATGCCGACGGGGCACGCCGTGGCGCAGCGCCCGCAACCCACGCAACTGGGCCGCCCGTACTCGGCTACGAAGCCGCGCTGCTTGTGGTAGAAACGGAACTTGATGCGGCTGGCGCGCGGGCCGCGGAAATTTTCGCCGCTCGCCACCAGCGCGTGGTCCTCAAAAAGGCAGGAGTCCCAGGAGCGCGTCCGTTTTCCGGCGCGCGAGCCCAGTTCCACATCGTCGTTGACGTCGTAGCAGTAGCAGGTGGGACATACCATGCTGCAACTGCCGCATGACAGACACTTGGCGCCCAACTCTTCCCAGATCTCGCTCTGGTATTCCATCTCGAAGATCTCAGGGAGGTCGCGGATCTCGACGTCGAGCTGAAACGCGCGCCGCTTGTTCCGCGAGCGCCGCTTGTATTCATCGATATCGGCCGCATCCACCGCCTCGAACAAGTTGCCGGTGGCCAGCACCATGTCGTCGCCCAGCGCGGTGCCTACCAAGGCCTGGTAGTAGTCGCCCGTGTCGTAGAAGAAAAGATCGAAACCGTGATCGACGAAATCGGCCCGCATGGACCGGCAAAAGCACTGCTTGTCCGGAGTACAATCGATGCCGATGATGGCGATATTTCTGCGCCGCGCCTGGTAATAGGGATCGTTATATTTCCCGGCGAAAACGCGATCCAGGATGTTTAGGGAATAGACGTCGCAGGCATGAAGGCCGAAAAGGATGATCCGTTGATTCAGGCCGTCCGTGCTGGGTAGAAACCCTTCGCCCGGCCGGTAACGGAACAAGGTTTCCCGCGGTGGAAGAAAATATTTCTTGGGAGGCAAAATGGTGCGGTCATAGTCCAGGCGTGCCTCCGCCCACCTGGTTAGTCTCTTGAAAACGTATCTGCCGTCCTGTTCGACGGGCGCATGTAACTCACCGAACTGTTGGACGACCGATGCGAAGAGATCGAGCTTCTCTTTGCGAAGCCTGAGAATCTTCACCGTAGCCTCCTTGGCTTCCGGAACCCTATTAAAGAGTATAGGATATGAATGTCTTGAAACGGAACGCGCCGCGGTTACCACCCTTCGCGCAAGAGGCTGCTGGCGATTGCAGCCTGGCCCAGAGACAGGCCGCCATCGTTAGGTGGAACCTCGGCGTGCAGGAACACATGAAAACCGGCCGCACGCAGTTGTTGCGTGGCGCGGGCCAGCAGATAGGCGTTCTGGAACGTGCCGCCGGAGAGACACACGTTGGTCAGCCCGTCCTGCGCGCGCAAGCGCCGGCAAGTCTCGGCGATGGCCGCGCTCACCGTGTTGTGGAAGCGAGCCGAACATACCTCCCGCGCACTCCCGTCGCGCACAATGGCGCGAATGGTTTCGCGGAAGTCGATGGTATCGGCGTCAATCGCGTAGGAGTAATGCTCGGCGGTGGCCGGCGCGGCTACTGCCTCCAGTTCGATGGCCGCCTGACCCTCGTAGGTGGTTTCCAGCCGTATCCCCAGAATCGCCGAAACCGCGTCGAACAACCGGCCGCAAGACGACGTGTCCACAGTGTTGATGCGGCCGGCGATCATCGCTTCCACGACGCTGCGCTGCGAAACGGGAACCGCCTCCAGCGCCAGCGCGCCGGCAAGGCCCGCGTCCCTCAGGTAACTCAACGCCGAGCGCCACGGCTGGCGGATGGCGGTGTCGCCGCCGGGCAGCGGAACGTAGCGGAAGTGAAACCGCCGCTCGAAGGAGAGATAGTCGCAGATCAGAAACTCGCCGCCCCAGATGCGCCCGTCGGTCCCGTAACCGGTGCCATCGAGCGCAACGCCGATCACTTTCTCACGCAATCCGTTTTCGGCCATGCAGGCCGCGATGTGGGCGTGATGGTGCTGCACGCCAATCCTCTCGATGCCGGGCATCGCTAAAGCCAGCCGGGTGGTGGTGTATTGCGGGTGCAGGTCGTGGGCAACGGCGCGCGGCTCCACGCGAAAAAAGCGCTTCATGTGCGCCAGCGTTTCCTCAAAGAATTCCAGCGCCTCCAGGTTCTCCAGGTCGCCGGTGTGCTGGCTGAGGATGGCGTGGTGTTCCTTGGTCAGGCAGAAGGTGTTCTTGAGGTCGCCGCCGCAGGCGAGGACCTCCTGGGCGGGAAACCCCAGCTCGATGGGGCGCGGCGTGTAACCGCGCGAGCGTCGCAGGAGACGATTCCGTCCTTCGAAGACGCGCACCACGGAATCGTCCACGCGTGTTTGGATGGTGCGATTGTGCAGCAGAAAATAATCGGCCAGCGGGTGCAGACGCGCCGCCACTTCCTGGTTGCGAAACGCGATCGGCTCCTCGCTGATGTTGGCCGAAGTCATCACCAGCGCGTCGAACTCGCCGCCTTCGAAGAGCAGGTGATGCAGAGGCGTGTAGGGGAGCATCACACCCAGCGTGGGAACTCCTGGCGCCACCTCGGTCGAAATGCGGCTCCCCGGCCGGCGCGCCAGCAGCACGATGGGCCGGCGGGGTCCGCTCAACGCGGCACGCTCTTCCGGCAGCAGTTCGCAGAATTCGGCAATCTTCTCGAGGTTGGCGGCCATCAGCGCAAACGGCTTCCCGGAGCGAAGCTTGCGCTGGCGCAACCGCCGCAGGGCGCTGTCATTGGAGGCGTCGCAAGCCAGGTGAAAACCGCCCAGGCCTTTGATCGCGAGGATCGCGCCGCCTTTCAGCAGCTTCCGTGTCTGGTCGATGGCCTCGGTGCGGCGGGCCAGCACCCGCTCTCGGTCCCAAAGTTCCGCCCAAGGGCCGCAGGCAGGACAGGCGTTGGGCTGCGCGTGGAATCGCCGGTTGCCCGGATCGTGGTATTCACGCTCGCAGGCCGGGCACTGGCGAAACTCGGCCATGGTGGTGTGCGGCCGGTCGTACGGAATCTCCTGGATGATGGTGTAGCGCGGTCCGCAGTTGGTGCAATTGGTGAAGGGGTACCGATAGCGGCGGTTGGCGGGGTCGCGCAGATCTGCCAGGCAGTCTTGACAAGTGGCGATGTCCGGCGGAACGAGCACGAATTGGCCCTCGACATCCTGCGAGTCACGGATCGTGAATTCCCGGTAGCCAATCGTTTCGAGCTCCTCCACGCGGATTTGGTCGAGCTGGGCCAAGGGCGGAGCTCCGGTACGCAGCTCGGCCTCAAAGAGCGCCAGTGCCTCTTCCGGGCCTTCCACTTCGATGGTGACGCCGAGCGTGGAGTTGAAAACGTAGCCGCAAAGGCCGTGGCGTTGCGCGAGTTGGTACACCCAGGGCCGGAAGCCCACGCCTTGCACGATGCCGCTGATCTGAAACTTACGCCGCAAGACAAGAACAATACGGCAATCGGGTGGGCGAGAGCAAGCCGCACGCGCATAAATACCGCAGAGGGTTCTGTGATATCGAGCCGGATCGCTGGTTGTGCCACCCCGAAATGAGATAGACGCCCACGCAGCCGCTCGACCGCGATATGCTTTGACTAGCGGCTGCGCTGGTGAGGGAAACGCCCCGGGGTGCGGCTGGGAGCATCGAACAGGTCCGGTTCCGCGGAGAACGCGGTATGTGTCTGGCGATTCCGGGACAGATCGTTGAAGCGCAGGTGACTGGCGGTCTTCGCATGGGCACGGTCCGGTTCGGCGGCGTCACCCGGCAGGCCTGTCTCGATTTCGTGCCCGCAGCGCGGTGCGGCGATTACGTCATCGTGCACGTCGGGTCCGCTATCAGCCGCGGGGATGCCGAAGAAGCCGAGCGCACCTGCCGTCTGCTGGAGGAGACGGGAGCGTTCGAGGAAGCGTTGAGCAGGGAGGGTGGATGAAGTACCTGGATGAGTATCGCGATCCGGCCTTGGCCCGGCGCCTGGTGGCGGAAATCCGCCGCACCGTGACGCGGCCGTGGGTGCTGATGGAAATTTGCGGCGGCCAGACGCATACGCTGGTCAAGTATGGAATCGAGGAAATGCTGGGCTCGGGCGTCGAACTGGTTCACGGTCCGGGATGCCCGGTCTGCGTGACGCCGCTTGAAATTGTCGATAAGGCGATCGCCATCGCATCGATTCCGGAGGTCATCTTCGTATCTTACGGCGACATGTTGCGCGTTCCCGGCTCGCACACCGACCTGTTCCGGGTGAAGGCCTCCGGCGGCGATGTCCGCATCGCTTACTCGCCGATGGACGCTTTGCGGCTGGCGCGCCAGAATCCGCAGCGGCCCGTGGTCTTCTTCGCGGTCGGGTTTGAGACCACGGCTCCGGCCAATGCCATGGCCGTGTGGCAGGCCAAGCGGGAAGGCCTGAGCAACTTCTTCATCCTGGTTTCGCACGTGCTGGTGCCGCCCGCCATTCGCCTGCTGCTCGAATCCCGCGCCAACCGAGTGCAGGGATTCATTGCCCCCGGGCACGTTTGCACCGTGATGGGCTACGAAGAATACGAGGATCTGGCGGCGCACTACAAAGTGCCGTTTGTGGTGGGGGGGTTCGAACCGCTCGACCTGCTGGAAGCCATTCTGCTGCTGGTGCGGCAACTGGAAGAGGGCCGCGCGCAAGTGGAGAACCAGTATGTGCGGAGCGTGACCCGTAGCGGCAACCAGGCGGCGCGCCGGCGCATGCTGGAGGTGTTCGAGGTGGCGGACCGCAACTGGCGCGGCATCGGCATGATCGCCGAGTCCGGCTATAACCTGCGCCCCGAGTACGCCGCGTTCGATGCCGGGAAGGTCTTCGGCGTGGAGGCGATCTCCGCGCCCGAGCCGCCCGAGTGCATCAGCGCCCTGGTGCTGCAAGGACTGAAAAAGCCGGTCGATTGCCCGGTATTCGGCACAGGCTGCACGCCGGCCACGCCGATGGGAGCGCCGATGGTTTCGAGCGAGGGCGCCTGCGCCGCTTATTATTTATACCGGCGCCACACCGCGCCCGCGGGAGCGAAGGATTGAGCGGACCCATCCAGTTCAGTTGTCCTTTGCCGCTGGCGGTGAAGGATCGCATCGTGCTCGGCCATGGCTCGGGAGGAAAGCTCAGCGCCGAACTGCTGCACGACGTCTTTCTGCCCTTCTTTCACAGCCCGATCCTCAACCGGCTGGACGACCAGGCGGTGCTGGAGATCAACGGCGCGCGCCTGGCCTTCACCACCGATTCCTTCGTGGTGAAGCCGCTGTTTTTCCGCGGCGGCGACATTGGATCGCTGGCGGTGCATGGCACGGTGAACGACCTGGCGATGGGCGGCGCCACTCCGCTCTATCTGAGCGTGGGTTTCATTCTCGAGGAGGGCCTCGAGATGGAAACCCTGCGCCGGGCAGCCGAATCGATGGGCCGGGCGGCTGACGCCATTCCGGTCGAAATCGTAACCGGCGATACCAAGGTAGTCGAAAAGGGGAGCGGCGACGGGCTGTTCGTCAATACCACCGGCATCGGGCTGGTGCCGGAAGGTGTGCGCCTCTCGCCTTCGCTGGTGCGTCCGGGCGACCGCGTGCTGCTTTCCGGCCCCATCGGCGACCACGGAATCGCCATCCTGGCGGAGAGGGAAGGAATTCAGTTCTCGACGGACCTGGCCAGCGATTCCGCTCCGTTGCATGGCCTGGTAGCCGCCATGCTGGCCGCGTCGCTCGACATTCGCGCCATGCGCGACCCTACGCGCGGCGGACTCTCCAGCGCGCTGAATGAGATTGCTTCCCGCGCCGGCGTAGGCATCGCGATTGAGGAAAGCGCCGTTCCCGTGCGCGAGGAAGTGCGCGGCGCCTGCGAGATGCTGGGCCTCGACCCGCTCTACGTCGCCAATGAGGGCAAACTGGTGGCCTTCGTGGCTCCGCATGCCGCCGAGCCCGTGCTGGCGGCGATGCGACGGCATCCCCTGGGGCGCGACGCCGCGATTATCGGCGCCGTCAGCGATACGCATGCCGGGCTGGTGCTGCTGCGGACTCCTTTCGGAACCACCCGGATTGTCGACATGCTGCCCGGCGATCAGCTTCCCAGGATCTGCTGATGCACGAAATGGGAATTGCCGGCTCGGTGATTGAAGCCGTGCGCGTCGAAGTCACTCGCCGTCCCGGCGCCCGCGCCACCAAGGTGGGATTGCGCATCGGCGAATGGTGCGGCGTGGATGTGGAGTCGCTGCGGTTTTGCCTGGAGGTTCTGGTCAAGGACACGGAGCTGGAGCCGATCGCTGTGGACATCGACTTTCGCCCGCAAGGCTCCGAGCTCGATATCGCCTACCTGGAACTGGAGGAATGAAGTGGAACGAGTCGCCATCGAAAAAAAGGTGCTGAGCGAAAACGATCGGATCGCGCAGGCGCTGCGCCAGCAGTTCGCCGAGTGCGGAACGCTCGTGCTGAACTGCATCAGTTCTCCCGGTTCTGGCAAGACCTCCCTGCTCGAGCGGACCCTGGAAGGCTTCCCTCCGGACACACGCGTGGCGGTCGTCACCGGAGACATCCAAACCGACAACGACGCGCGCCGCCTGGCCCGCTTCGGTTTCCCGGTCCGCCAGATCACCACCGCTGGCGCTTGTCATCTGGACGCACGCATGATCGAAAAATCGCTCCAGGGCTGGGACCTGGGCCGGTTGGATCTGCTGCTGATCGAGAATGTCGGTAACCTGGTGTGCCCCACCAGCTACGACCTGGGAGAGGAATCGAAGATTGTCATCCTGAGCGTAACCGAAGGCGACGATAAGCCGCTGAAATATCCGGGCGCATTTGCCAAGTCTCGCCTGATGGTTCTGAACAAGATCGATCTGCTCCCCTACGTGCCGTTCGACATGGAAGCCGCCCGCCGCAACGCGCGCAGCATTCACCCCGAGATCGACATCATCGAAACCTCTTGCACCACCGGCAACGGCCTCGAAGGGTGGCGAAAGTGGATCGGGGAGCGGATGCGCCAAGCCGCGGATTCGCGGCAACAACGCGTGACCCCCTAGCCGAGCCGGCCATCCTGCAATCGCGGCAACGGTCTCGTCGCGCGGGCGAGGCATGCCTCGCCCCTACCACGGACTCGGGCATGCCTTGCCCGGCGCGCTGACGCTGGCTGCTCCGTGACCTCTACTCGTTATGCAGCGCTACCGCGGGGTCAACCTTCGCCGCCCGTTGTGCCGGGAAGTAACCGGCCAGCAGCGCAGCGCCGCCGAGCAGGAAAGTGAACCCCGCAAAGGCGTATAAGTCCACAGGGATCACGTTATAGAGCAGGCTGGAGACGATCCGCGTCAGCACGTAAGCCAGCGGCAGCCCGATCGCCAATCCAGCGCCGGCCATCCGGAAGGATTGGCCGACCACCATTGTCAACACGTCGGCCTGCCGCGCCCCTAAGGCCATGCGGACGCCGATTTCGTGCGTCCGCTGCGCCACGGTGTAGGACGTCACAGCGTAAATCCCGGTGATCGCGAGCAGCAGCGCGATGAAGGCGTATCTTTCCATGCTGATTGCCGCGCCACCCACGCCGGAGGTTTCCCAGGCGATGGTCTGCTCCATGCTCTTGACGTCGTAAATCGGTGGATTGCGGTCCACGCCGCGCACCAGCGCACGCGCACCGCTCGCCGCCGCCAGCGGATCGCCGGTGGTGCGCAACAGCACCGTCATCACGAGAGAGGGAGCCTGTGCATACGGAATGTACGCAACCGGCTGCGGCTGGCCGGAGAACCAGTTCTTGACGTCGCCTGCGACGCCGACCACCGTCAGCCACGGCGACTGCGCATTGCCCAGCTTGACGCGGTGGCCGACGGGGTCCTCGGTGCGGGGGAAGTCCGGCCAATAATGGCGCGCTATGGTTTCGCTGAGAACCACCACTCGAGGCGCGTCCGCCCCATCGTGCGGCGAAATGGTGCGCCCCCGTCGAATGGGGAACTCCATCGTCTCGAAATAATGGCCGCTCACCGCGAGCACGTCAGGCTGCGTTTCTCCAGGGCGGGGCTCGGGCCGGCCTTCGATGTAGAATCCGCCGGTGGCTCCCGATCGCGACGAAACGCCGGCGAGTCGCACGCCGGGAAGGCCGCCCAGCGCCGTGAGCACGCGGTCGTAATACGAAGTGATCTGCTCAGGCGAGCGGTACGAGCTCGCTGGCAAAGCAATCTGCATCGTCAGCAGGTTCTTGGGATTGTACCCGGGGTTGGAAGTCAGCATGTGGCGGAAGGTTTCCACCATCAGTCCGGCGCCCACCAGCAAAACCAACGCCATGGCCACCTCGGCCGTCACCAGCGCGCCGCGCATCCGGCTGTGAGCGGCTCCGGAGCTCGAACTGCGGCCACCTTCCTTGAGGGTCTCGCCCAGATCTCCGGCGGCGTTCCGTCGCAACACCAGTAGAACCGCCGGCGCCGAGCACAGCATTCCGGCGATCAAGGAAATAGCCAGCGTGAATACAGCCACCGCGCCATCCGCGTGGATCGTCCTGATGCCAGGCACGAAGCGCAGCACCTCGGAGGGCACGTGTTCCCGGGCGAACTCCAGGTTCCACGATGCCAGCCATATCCCCAGTCCGCCTCCGAACAAAGCCACCAGGGTGGACTCGGTCAGCAGCCGGAGCGCGACGCGGAGACGGCTCGCGCCCAGCGCGGTCTCCACCGCAAATTGCTTTTGGCGGGTGGTGGCGCGCGCCAGTTGCAAGTTGGCGACATTGGCGCAGGCCAGCAACAGCACGAAACCCGCGGTGCCCAGCAGTAGCAGGACGAAACGGTCCGTCTCCTGGTTGGTAAGTTCGCGCAACGGCACCACGTCGATGGATCGCCCCTCGTTGGTTTGTGGATACTGTGTCTCCAGGCGGCGCGCGATCACACCCAGCGACGCGCGAGCCTCGGCCGCGGAAACTCCCGGCCGCAGACGGCCTAGTACCAGCAACGTCTGGGCTGCGCGCTGATGTTTTTCTTGAGGATCGAGCGCCAGTGGCGCCCACAGGTCCGTGGCCAGCGGGTAATCGAACTCGGCCGGCATCACGCCGGCAATCGTGTAACTGCGGTTGTCGAGCGAAATCGGTTGCCCCACCGCATTCGGGTTCGAGGCCAGGCGCCGCTGCCAGAAGCCGTGACTCACAACCACCACCGGGTTCGCGGTCGCCTCTTCTTCCTGCTTCGAGAAAGCTCGTCCGATCACCGGCTTCATTCCCAGCACCGCGAAGAAATCCGCCGTCACCAGGCAAGCCTGTATCCGTTCCGGCTCGTGCGCCCCGGTGAGGTTCGCATCCCACGGGCGGTAGAGGGCCAGCCGATCGAAGGAACGGTCCTGCTCTTTCCAGTCGAAAAAGTTCGCCGGGGCCACCAGGTCCCGCTCCGCGGCGAGCTTGGGGATGGTCTCCCACACGGTCACGATTCGCTCCAGCTTCGGATAGGGAAACGGGTGGAGCACCAGCGAGTTGACCCAGGCGAAGGACGAGGTATTCACGCCAATGCCGAGCGCCAGCGCCAGTGCGGCCACCGCCGTGGCGCCCGGCGACTTGCGCAAAGCGCGCAACGCGTAGCGGAAATCGAGCAGGAGACTGTTCATGGACCTTCCCTTGCGGAGTCAAGCAATTCCAGTGCCATCCGTTCTGCGTGATGAAAATGGCAGAGCAGCCGTTTCGTCCCACTCCGGTGTTCGATTCCGGGATGCGGGTGTCCGAAACTGCATGCTGTTCCTGCCCGGTGCTGCCGCCAGCAATAGCTTGAAAATGCGGCGCTTTCCATGGCGGATGCTAAACTGAAGGTTCAATCGGCCATGCTTTCGATCGTCATCCCGATCCACAACGAGGAGCCGTCCATCCTGCCGCTTTATGACCGGCTGAGCGTGGTGCTCGAGCGGTTGCAACGGCCGTATGAAGTTCTATTCGTCGATGACGCATCGAGCGACCGCAGCTTCGAGTTGCTCGCTAATTTGGTGGAGATCGACGGCCATCTCACCGTGATCCGGCTGCGCCGCAACTTCGGGCAGACCGCGGCGCTTTCCGCCGGCTTTCACGAAGCCCAGGGTGAGATCGTCATCGCCATGGATGGCGACCTGCAGCACGCGCCCGAAGACATCCCGGCGCTGCTCGAAAAAATCGACCAAGGGTACGATATCGCCAGCGGCTGGCGGCAGAACCGCGTCGACAATGCCCTGTTTCGCAAACTTCCCTCGCGGATCGCCAATTGGATGATGGCCAAGGCTTCCGGTGTGGACCTGCGCGATTTCGGCACCACCTTCAAAGCCTATCGCGCCGAGGTGCTGAAAGACGTCCAGCTTTATGGCGAGTTGCACCGCTTCATCCCGGCGCTGGCCAGTTTCTATGGCGCTCGCATCGCCGAGGTGCCCATCCGCAACTCACTGCGCACCGCCGGCGATTCCCACTACGGCCTGGGGCGCACCTTCCGCGTCTTATTCGATATCGTCACCATCCGGTTTCTGCTCAAGTACTTGACCCGGCCAATGCATTTCTTCGGCACGCTGGGGCTCGCCGGAACCATGCTCGGCGGCGCCATCATGCTTTATCTCGGCGTGAACAAGATTCTCGGCCAGGATATTATCGCCGAGCACGGCCCGCTGATGGTTCTTGGGGGCCTGCTGCTGCTCGCGGGGCTGATCATGTTCAGCACCGGCTTCATCGGCGAGATGCTGATGCGTACCTATTTCGAAAGCCAGGACCGCCGCATCTACGCGATTCGCGAAATCCGCACCCGCAAGCAACGCGGCGTGGCGGGCACGCGTTAGTTTGGTGGGGCATGCTTTAGCTTGCCCGTTTGTATAATAAGAGCTATGTTCTTTCGCCGAAAGCGTGTGGAAATCCCCACTTTCGAACAGCGCATCGACAAGCTGCGCGCCGCGGGCTTCACGGTCATGCCGATCGACGGAGCGCTGCGGGTGACCCGCGGGCCGTGCGCGATCGATTTGAAAGAACAGGACGGCGCCGCCGTCGCCGTATGCCAGGCTGGCATTCTGATGGGCGTCGAAATCGGCGCGCTGGTGGACGGCGGCTACCAAAAGTTCTTCCGCGCCCCGTCCGGGCAGCAAAAACCGGCCTTGGCCGATGAGCTGAAAGCCCTGCACGATTTCGAAGAGGACTTGTGGCAGGCGCTGGGCCGCCAAAGCTACTACAACCAATCTCTAGGCACCGTCTCCACCCTCTATCTTTACGATCGTGTCAAAGACCGCGACCGCGGCGTCCCGCGGCGAGTCTGGGAAGCGTAGAAATCCGCACCGCTGTGAAGCGTTCCTCCGCGGCCATAGAGGAACACAGAGAAACACGGATGAGTGTTCTTGTTTTTTATCTGTGTTCATCCACGGCCCAAATTCTTTGGCCGTATCCGCGCGCGTCGCGGTCTGCCTCCGTGTTATCCTGAATTCTTCACGGTAGAGGTGCGGCGGCCATCAGTACCGCGGGTCAGGGTTCCGGTTGCGCTCCGGAGATCCGTTGAAAAAGGGGCCGGCAAGAGTTTTCCGCCGAAGCCGCGCTGGGGCAGTGCAGTTCCCGGCGGTTGGGGAGCCAGGTTAATACCGGCTCACTGTCACTCGTGTCATGCGTGTCATGGCGGGTGGAGCGCTATCGGGATCGAAGATGCGCCGCAGTTCGGGCGTTCTTTCCTTTTCCCTGCCTCCCCCGTTGGTCAGTTCGATGGACGTTTTTGCACTCACGCGGGCGCTGGTCGATATCGAGTCGATCACCAACAACGAAGAGCGTATAGCCCTGTATCTACGCGACTGGCTGCGCGCGCTGACCACCCGGTACGGCGGGCACGTCGAAACCATGGAGGTGGAACCGCGCCGCTACAACCTGCTTGCGCAGTTCGGCGGCCGGCTCGACGTCACGTTCTCCACCCACCTCGATACGGTGCCGCCGTTCGCCGCCTCGCGCGAGGATGAAACCTTCATCTGGGGACGCGGCTCGTGCGACGCCAAGGGCATCATCGCGTCCATGATTCACGCCGCCCAGGCGCTGCTCGAATCGGGCGAACGCAATTTCGGAGTTCTCCTGCTGGTGGGCGAAGAGCGCAACAGCGCGGGCGCATTCCAGGCCGCCCGGACGCCGCGCGGCTCGCGCTACGTCATCAATGGCGAGCCCACCGAAAATAAGCTGGCGCTTGGCTCCAAGGGCGCCCTGCGCTATGAAGTCGTTTCGAGCGGCAGGATGGCCCACTCCGCGTATCCCGAGCTGGGCGATTCGGCCATCCACAAGCTGGTGGACGCGCTGGCCTTGATGCGTGCCATCGCGCTGCCGGTCGATCCGCTGCTCGGCTCGAGCACCTTAAACATTGGCACCATCCACGGCGGACGCGCGCCCAACGTAATCGCCGACGAGGCCAAGGCCGAAATTCTCATCCGCCTGGTGGGCGATTCGAGCGAGACCAAGCAGGCTCTCGTCCGCGCCGCCGAAGGCCGCGCCGAGCTCCGCGAGGTGATCGAAATTCCCGCCCTCCGCCTCAACCCCCTGGATGGCATTCCCACCACGGTGGTGGCATTCACGACCGATATCCCGGCACTGGGCGGCCGGTGGGGCGAACCTTTTTTGATTGGCCCCGGCTCCATCCACGTCGCGCACACGCCTGAGGAGCGCGTAGCGAAGTCGCAACTCAGCGAAGCCGTCGAAATCTACATCCGCATGGTAAAGGAATTATGCAAACGCGCATCGAAGTAGGCATCCTGGGCGCCACCGGAATGGTGGGCCAGCATTTCGTCAAATTCTTGCAGGGCCACCCCTGGTTCGAATTGAAGTGGCTTGGCGCGAGCGACCGCTCGGCAGGCAAGAAGTACAAGGACGCTATGACCTGGCACCTGCCCGGCGGCGTACCCGCCAGCGTGGCGGATTTGACCGTCGAGGACTGCCAGCCGGGCAGCGCGCCGCGCCTGCTGTTCTCCGCCATGGATGCTTCGGTCGCTACCGAAATCGAGCGCGCCTTCGCTCAAGCCGGCCACATCGTGGTGTCGAACTCGAAGAACCACCGCATGGAGCGCGACGTGCCGCTGCTGGTGCCCGAGATCAACCCGGACCACCTCAAGCTGGTGCCGGTGCAGCAGCGCGCGCGCGGCTGGAAGGGGCAGATCGTCACCAACCCGAACTGCTCCACGGTCGGCCTGACCATGGGCCTCGGACCGCTCAAGCCGTTCGGCATCACCAAGGTGATCGTCACCACCATGCAGGCAATTTCCGGCGCCGGCTATCCTGGCGTGGCGTCGATGGACATTATGGGCAACGTGATCCCCTTCATCGGCGGCGAAGAAGAGAAGATGCAGGCGGAAACGCAGAAGATTTTGGGAGCGTTTCACGGCGACCATATCGAACCGCTGGCAGCCAAGGTAAGCGCGCAATGCAACCGCGTGGCAGTGGTCGATGGGCACACCGAAACCGTCTCGGTGGAGCTTTCCGCGAAGCCTTCCGAGCAGGATCTGCGCCGCGCCATGACGGAGTTTTCCGGCGTGCCGCAAGAGCGCAAGCTGCCCAGCGCGCCGCCCGCGCCGGTCATTTATTTGGAAGAGAGCAACCGGCCGCAGCCGCGCAAGGACGCCGAGCGCGAGCGCGGGATGGCGGCCTTCGTAGGCCGGCTGCGTCCTTGCCCGGTGCTCGATTGGAAGTTCGTCGTGCTCAGCCATAACACCATTCGCGGTGCGGCGGGCGCAGCCGTGCTCAACGCCGAGCTGATGCACTCGGAAGGGATGCTCGACTGATGATCGTAATGAAATTCGGCGGCACCAGCGTGGAATCGGCCGCCGCCATTGCACGCGTCGCCGCCATTGTCAAAGCGCGCGAAGATCGCCGCCCGGTGGTGGTGGTCTCCGCCATGGGCAAGACTACCAACAAGCTGCTCGCCATCGCCGCCGCCGCCATTAAGGGCCCCCGCGAGGAATACCTGCGGCAGATTCACGACCTGCGCGACTTCCATTCTCGCGAGGCGCGCCAGGTGGTGCCGCTCGCCGAGCGCGCCGCGCTCGACCGTTTTCTCGACGAGCACTTCCAGGAGCTCACCGAGCTCGCTAAGGGCCTGGCCGTGCTGGGAGAGCTTACGCCGCGCTCCATCGACGCCATTTCCAGTTACGGCGAGCGGCTTTCCAGTTACATCGTCACCCAGGCCTTTCGCCATTCCGGGATGGAAACCGAGCACCTGGACTCGCGCGACCTCATTGTCACCGATAAGCGCCACACGCAGGCCGCGCCGCTCTTTCCGCAGACCTACGCAAAGCTGGCCGCCATTGTGCCGCCGGTCGCCGCCAAGAGCGTGATCGTGATGGGCGGCTTCATCGCCGCCACCGAGGACGGCGTCACCACCACTCTCGGCCGTGGCGGCTCCGATTTCACGGCTTCGATTGTGGGCGCCGGCATCGGCGCCGAGGAGATCCAGATCTGGACCGATGTCGACGGCATGCTCACTGCCGATCCGACGATTTTGCCAGGCGGCCATCGCGTCAAAACCATCTCCTTCGCCGAAGCCGCCGAGCTAGCCTATTTCGGTGCCAAAGTACTGCATCCGGCCACCGTGCTGCCGGCCATCGAAAAAAGCATTCCGGTGTTGATTCTGAATTCGCGCCGGCCGGAGGTTCCCGGCACGCGCATAGTGGCCGAGCGCGTGCACTGCGAAAACGCCGTCAAATCCATCGCCTGCAAACGCAAAATCACCGTGGTCAACATTCATTCCACGCGCATGCTGATGGCGCACGGTTTTCTGCGCCGCATTTTCGAGGTGTTCGACCGCTTCGAAACGGCCGTAGACATGGTAGCCACCTCCGAGGTCAGCGTCTCGCTCACCATCGACAATCCGGCGCGCCTCGAGGAAGTCCTCGGCGAGTTGCGCCAATTCGCCGAAGCCGAAACCGAGCGCGATCAGGTGATCGTCTGCCTGGTGGGCGAGAACATCCGCTACACGCCGGGCGTGGCCCGCCGCGTGTTCAACGCGCTCGAGGGCATCAATGTGCGCATGATCTCGCAGGGAGGGTCGCTGCTCAACATCAGCTTCGTGGTGGCGGAAAAAGATCTGCGGGCCGCCATCGAATCGCTTCACGGCGAATTCTTCGGCGAGCTGGACCCGGCCGTGTTTGAGCGCAATGAGGCCGTGCATGCCTGAGGCGCGCGGCCTGGCCATTGTCGGCTACGGCAAGATGGGCAAGCTCATCGAACAGCTTGCGCCGGAATTCGGTTTTCGCGTAGCGCTCAAGCTGGACGAATTCAACAACGCGAATTTCGAAGGTCTGACGATGGAAAATTTCCGCGGCGTGGATGTCGCGGTGGATTTTTCAATTCCCTCCGCGGTACCCGGCAACGCCCAGGGCATTGCCGCGCTGGGCGTCAACCTCGTTGTTGGCACCACCGGCTGGCTTGATCGAATGGACGCCATCAAGGCGGCGGTGGAGCGGAACGGCACCGGCGCGGTTTGGAGTCCGAACTTTTCAGTCGGCGTGAACGCATTCTTCCGGCTGGTGGCGGAAGCCGCGCGCCTCCTGGCCGGCCAACCCGAGTATGGCGCCTGGGCGTGGGAGATCCATCACGCCACCAAAAAGGACGCGCCTTCGGGTACACTACTGAAGCTGGTCGAAAAGATGAAGCAGGCCGGGTATGCGCGCGCCATCGACACTGCCTCCAACCGCGCCGGCGCGCATCCCGGCGCGCATGAGATCGGGTTCGATTCCGCTGCCGATACCATCACCCTGCGCCACACCGCGCGCAGCCGCGAAGGCTTTGCCCGCGGCGCGCTCCACGCCGCGCGGTGGATCGCCGGCAGAAAAGGATTTTACGAATTCAGCGAGATAGTCTTTCGATGAGGTGGGGCAGGTTTCAACCTGCCAGCTTTTGGTGGGGCAGGTTTTAACCTGCCAGCTTTTGGTGGGGCAGGTTTTAACCTGCCAACGCCCGCTTGCGGGCGCGTTTCCTGGGGAGGTTGTACATGTTTACAGGATGCGGCACGGCGCTAGTTACGCCGTTCAATAAGGATCTTTCGCTCGATGAGGACACGCTGCGCAAGCTGGTCCGTCGGCAGATCGAAGCCGGCATCGATTTTCTGGTTCCGTGCGGAACCACGGGCGAAAGTCCCACGCTCTCACGCGCCGAGCACTTGCGCGTGATCGAGGTGGTGGTGGAAGAGGCCAAGGGCAAAACGCCCGTGCTTGGCGGCGCCGGCGGCTACAACACCCACGAGGTCATCGAGCTCGCCCGCGAACTGGAGCGGCGCGGCGTCGATGGCATTCTCTCCGTCACGCCGTACTACAACAAACCAACCCAGGAAGGTCTCTTCCAGCACTACCGGGCCATCGCCGGCTCCATCCACCTGCCCATCATCGTCTACAGCGTGCAGGGCCGCACAGGCGTCAATGTGGAACCGGCCACGCTGGCGCGCCTGGCGCAAATCGAAAACATCGCCGGCGTCAAGGAAGCTTCCGGCAACATCTCTCAAATGGTCAACGTCCTGCACGAAGTGCCGCCGGAATTTACGGTCCTTTCCGGCGACGACGCCGTGACTATTCCACTGGTGGCGCTCGGCGGCCGTGGCATCATTTCGGTGGTCTCGAACCAGATTCCCGGTCCGATGGCGCAACTCGCCAAGGCCTGCCTCGCCGGCGATTTCGCAGCCGCCCGTCAGATCCAGGCTCGCTACCTGCCGCTGATGAACATCAATTTCGTCGAGGCCAACCCGATCCCGGTCAAGGCCGCCATGGCGTTGATGGGCCTGCTCGAGCCTGTCTGGCGCTTGCCGCTGTGCGCGCCTGCCGCCGCCAATCTGGCCAGGATTGAAAGAGTGCTGGACAGCCTCGGCCTGCTAGGGAGCGTGTCGGTTGCAGGCTGAAATCGAACAACTCTACGACGAGACACCCGCCGCGTATACGGACGCCCACTTCCGCCTCTTCGCCGCATTCAAAATCGCGCTGAACGAAGGCCGCGCCCGCGCCGCTGAACCGGATGCCAGCTCGCCTACCGGCTGGAGGGTCAACCAGTGGGTGAAGAAAGGCATCTTGCTCGGCTTCCGTATGGGCGGCGTGATCGACATGTCGATCGATTCCAGCCGCCAGCCCTATTTCGATAAATCCACTTACCCGGTGAAATATTTGACCGCAGCCAGTGGCGTGCGCATCGTGCCCGGCGGCTCCAGCATCCGCGACGGCTGCTACATCGGCAAAGGCGTCACCTGCATGCCGCCCATGTTCATCAACGCCGGCAGCTACGTGGATGACGGCACGATGATCGATTCGCACGCACTGGTGGGCAGTTGCGCGCAGGTCGGCAAGAACTGCCACATCTCGGCCGCGAGCCAGATCGGCGGCGTGCTGGAGCCTGTGGGAGCGATGCCCGTGATCATTGAAGACGAGGTGCTGGTGGGCGGCAACTGCGGCATCTATGAAGGCGTCATCGTGAAGCGCCGGGCGGTGCTGGGCACCGGCACCATCCTGAACGCCTCCACGCCGGTCTACGATCTGGTACGCAACACCGTGCATCGCGCCACCGCGGAGCAGCCGCTGGTGATTCCCGAAGAAGCCGTGATCGTGGCCGGCGCCCGCGCCGTCACCGCGTCGCCGGGCAAGGAATGGGGCATCTCCGTCTACACCCCCGTGATCGTCAAATACCGCGACGCCCGCACCGACGCGAGGATCCAGCTCGAGGATTTGTTACGCTGACCCGTGGTCACAGGTAATCCCCCAGCCGGTGTCCGGTTGCGCGCGGGTGCGGATTTCGCCATAATACGGCCAGATCCACTTTACATCCATGTCCGGTCGCCAAGAGGAGATTTGCCTTGCGAAGCACTCTGGTTTCGGCCCTGGCAGCATGTGCTGATCCATCGCGTCGTTTCGGTGCCCGCCGCTTCCTGGCAGGACTCTCCACCGATGAAATGCGTTTCATCGCCGAGTTTCTAGGGGCTGCGGTCCTCGAGGCCGGCCCTCAATCCTGTTGCTCGCGGGCGGAGTTCGGAGAGCGGATCGCCGAATTCCAGATCTCGCGCACGCATGCGCGGCGTTCTGGCCCCGACCTCGAACACAAGATGATCGTCCTTCTCGAATTCCTCTGCCGCTCTCACATCCGCCGGGCCCCTATCGCCATGCGAGCCGGCCAGGCACAGATGTCGTGAGGCCATGCGGCGCGCTCAGGACTACGCGCCGCGCGGAGATTCTTGTGGGCGTCGTACCACGGCCGTTCAGAACCGTCGGGACGGATCCGGCGCCGCCGCCCTAAACACGACCACCCCGCGCTGGGCTCATCCCTGTGCGGCGGCGGCTCGCTTCGCCCGGCGCTTCCCCACCACGAAGTGTGCCGCGCCGGCGGCGAACAGCAACAGGGATATCCACTGCGATGCATCGAGCGGCGTGCCCCACAGGTTGCCTTGCTCGTGGTAGCGGAAGAACTCCACCACAAAACGTGCCACGCAGTACAGCATCAGGTACAGGCTGATGATATCGCCGCGCCAGTGGGGCCGGCAGAAGCGCCAGTAAAGGATGCCGCAGATAGCGAACTCCGCCGCCGATTCGTAAAGCTGGGTCGGATGCAGCGGCACGCCGAGCGGCACACCGACAAGCTGGTTGGCAGCCGGGTTGGTGAAGGTGATGGCCCACGGCAGGTGGCACTCGATGCCCCAGCAGCAGCCCGCGGAAAAGCAGCCGAGCCGGCCGATGGCGTGGCCCAGGGCGATCCCCGGCGCGAACGCATCCGCCACCGGCAGGGCCGGCAGCCGGCTCTTGTGCAAGTACCACGCCGCGACCGCCAGCGCGCCCAGCAGTCCGCCGTAAAAAACGCCGCCGGCCTGCAATGTTTCGAGCGAAAAGATCCGGTCGGGATGCTGCCAATAGTAGGGCGCATCCACCACGAACATCATCAGCTTCGCCCCAGCCAGCGCCGCCAGCGCGCAGTATAGGCCCAGGTTGGTTACGTGCTCCACGTTCAGCCCGGCGCGCACGCCCAGCCGTCCGGCCAGCCACAATCCGGCCAGGAAGCCAAGGGCCACCAGCACGCCATAGGTGTGCAGAAACGAAATGTGAAACAGTTCAGGGTACATTTGCCGCCTGTCGCTTCGACCGAAGCAGGTCCACCAGCAGCAGTCCGCAGCCGATCACGATTGCGGAATCCGCAACGTTGAAGGTGGGCCAGTGGTACTCGCCGATATAGAATTCCAAAAAGTCAGTGACGCGTCCCGAGACAATGCGGTCGAAGGCGTTGCCCGCCGCGCCACCCAGTATCAGCGCCAGCCCCCACAGGGTGGCGGCGTCGATGGCGCGTGCGCGCCAGAGGAATACGCTGACAAAAATCACCGCCGCCACGGCGACCACGATCAGCGCCAGGGACTGCCACTCGGTGGCGGAATCGTTGAACATGCCGAACGCCACGCCGCGATTCTCCGAATGCACGATGTCGAAGAAGCCCGGAATGACGCGGTAGGTGGCGCTTTCCGAAACCCGATGCTCGATGAAGACTTTGGTCAGACGGTCGAGCCCGAATACCGCCGCCGCCGCCGCGTACGCTTTGAAGCGTGCCTCAGCCATGGAGCGTCTCGCCGACCGCTTGCGCGCACCGCCCGCACACCGTTGGGTAGCGACTGTCTGCGCCGGTGTCGGTCGTATAACGCCAGCAGCGCTCGCATTTCTTTCCCGCCGCACGTTCCACCGTCACGCTGAAGCCTTCCGCTGCGCATCTCAGTTCCACTTGAGAGACGATAAACAACGCCGGCAACTCAGCCGCGTGTTGCTCCAGCAGCGTTGCGTTTGCCCCGCTCGCGGTAATCACGACGCGTGCTTCGAGCGGCGCTCCGATCCGCTTTTCGTTGCGCGCCGCTTCGAGTTGCCTCATCACTTCGGCGCGCGGCCCCATCAACTTTTCCCAGTCGTCGTGGCACCCTTGCGCCGGTTCGCCAAGGCCCTCCGTCAGCTCACCGGGCTCCGGGAACAGTGCCATGTGAACGCTCGCCGGCCGGCCCATGTGCGTCCACACTTCTTCGGTAGTGAAGCTCATGATCGGCGCCAGCAGCCGCACCAGCCCATCCAGCAGCCGGTAAAGCGCAGTCTGTGCGCTGCGCCGCGCCGCCCAGTTGGCCGTCGAACAGTACAGCCGGTCCTTCAGCACATCCAGGTACACCGAGCTCAAATCCACCGTGGCGAAAGCATAGGCCGCGTGGTAGACCTTGTGAAACTCGTAGTTGTCGTACCAGGCACGGCAGCGGGCCGTCAGGTCCGCGGCCTTCACCAGAATCCACTGATCGATCTCCTGCAACTGGTCAGCCGGCAGTCGATCCTTCTGCGGATCGAAATCATGCAGGTTGCCAAGCAGGTAGCGGAACGTATTGCGCAGCTTCCGGTACGCATCCACCAGCCTTGTGAGAATCGTCTCCGACAGGCGCACGTCTTCGCTGAATTCCACTGATGCCGACCACAGCCGCAGAATCTCCGCGCCGTGGTGCTTGATCACTTCTTCGGGTTCGATCGCGTTGCCCAGCGACTTGTGCATCGCGCGGCCTTCGCCATCGAGCACCCAGCCGCTCAACGCCGATGCCCGAAAAGGCGCTCCGCCCTTCAGCCCGGTCCCCACCAGCAGCGAGCTTTGGAACCATCCGCGGTATTGGTCTCCGCCCTCGATGTACATGTCGGCCGGCCATTCCAAGCCGAAGCACCCATTCAACACCGCCAGGTGGCTCGAGCCGGAATCGAACCACACGTCCAGAACATCGCTCTCTTTACTAAAATCCGTCCCGCCGCACTTGGGGCATTTCGTGCCTGCTGGCAACAATTCGGCGGCCGTGCGCTCGTACCAGATGTCCGCCGTGTGGTCGCGAAACAGTTGCACGATGCCGTCCAGGACTCGGCGGTCGGTCAGCGGCTCGCGGCAGCCTTCGCAATAAAACACGATGATCGGTACGCCCCACGCCTTCTGCCGCGAGATGCACCAGTCCGGCCGCGAGGCAATCATGTTCGAGATTCGTTCCTGGCCCCATTCCGGAATCCAGCGCGAGCGCCGCACCGCCTCCAGCGCATGCTGGCGGAAATCGTTGCGATCCATGCCGATGAACCACTGCTCGGTTGCGCGGAAGATCACCGGCCTGTGGCATCGCCAGCAGTGCGGATAGGAGTGCGCCAGCTTTTCCATCGCGAGCAGCGCGCCGTGCGCCTTGAGAATCTCGATCACCAGCGGGTTGGCGTCCCAGACTGTCTTGCCGATCAATTCCTCCGGCAGTCGCCCGGCCGCTCCCGTGGCGTGAAAGAACCGTCCCGCCGCATCCACCGGGCAGTAGACTTCCAGGCCGTACTGCCGCGCGCTCACGTAATCTTCCTGGCCGTGTCCCGGCGCTGTGTGCACCGCACCCGTGCCTTGTTCGAGCGTCACGTGATCCGCCAGCAGACCCAGCGAGTCGCGCTCCAGAAACGGATGGCGGAAAACCGCGCGGTCAAGCTTCGTGCCGGGGAACGTCGCCACCACGCGCGGCTCCGTCCAGCCGCATTTCTCCGCCGTCACCTTCAACAAATCCGCGGCCACGATGTACACCGCGCCGCCAACTTCCGCCGCGACGTATTCGAACTTCGGGTTGTACGCAATCGCCACGTTGGCCGGCATAGTCCACGGCGTGGTGGTCCAGATCAGCCCGTAAACCGAGCGGCCCGCCAGCGCCGGGTCTATCGCCGCCGCGTCCGATGTCAGCCGGAAGCGCACCCAGATCGAGGGGCTGGTATCGTTCTCGTATTCCACTTCGGCTTCAGCCAGCGCGGTGCGGTCCTTGATGCACCAGTGAACCGGCTTGAGGCCCTTGTAGACGTAACCCTTTTCGAGAAAATCCACGAACGCGCCCGCGATCACCGATTGATAATGCGCGCTCATCGTCAGGTACGGATCTTCCCACTGCCCCAACACGCCCAGCCGCTTGAAATCGGTGCGCTGCAGGTCGACGAACTTTTCCGCGTAGCGGCGGCACGCACGGCGAATCTCCAGCGGCGGAATGTGCGCTTTCTTGGCGCCCAACTCGTTATCCACATTGATCTCGATGGGCAGCCCGTGGCAGTCCCAGCCTGGCACGTAGGGAGCGTCGAAGCCCGCCATGGTCTTCGATTTCACGATGAAATCCTTGAGGATTTTGTTAAACGCCGTGCCCAGGTGAATGCGCCCGTTGGCATACGGAGGGCCGTCGTGCAGAATGTAGCGCGGCCGGCCGGCCGAAACGCCGCGAATCTGGTGATACAGCCGCTCCTTCTCCCACCGTGCCAGCGTCTTCGGCTCGGTCTGCGGCAGGTTGGCCTTCATGGAAAAGGCCGTCTTCGGCAAATTGACGGTTTGCTTGAGGTCTACGCTCTCGGGATCATCCATTGTCGGGGGTAATTTCTATGTTACCAACGGCGAACCAGTCGCCGCCCGGCCGCGCCTCGCGCTCACTGAAGCCCACCTCCCCGTGAGAGCAGCTACACTCTGCTTGAGGAGTGTTTATGGCGGATCAAGATCAAGGACACGCACACGTGCGCCCGCGCACCGCGGTGTTAACCCGGGGGTTCGACCCCAGCCTTTCGTTAGGATCGGCGCGGCCTGCGGTGTTTCGCAGCTCCACCTACGTTTTCGCGAGTCCGGAGGCCGCCGAGCACGCCTTCGACGTCACCGCCGGAAGAATCAAGCCGGCCGATGGCGAGCGCGCCGACCTGATCTATTCCCGTTTCTCCCATCCCAATGCCGAGATTTTCGAGGACCAGATCGTCCCGCTCGAAGCCGGCGCCCGCCATGCGGCGGTCTTCAATTCCGGTATGGCGGCCATCATGACCGCTTTCTTCGCTTACGCCCGCCCGGACGCCACCATCGTCTACACGACGCCCCTCTACGGCGGCACCATGGGCCTCATTCACACCTTCCTCGAACCGTTCCGCGTGCGCGGCATTCCAGTGCGTTCGGGCGATACCGAGGGCATCGACGCCGCCATCCGCGCCGCGCGCAACTGCTGCATCGTTTACCTGGAAACGCCGGCGAATCCAACCATGACGATGACGGATCTGGAGCGCGTTTCGGCCGCCGCGGCCGCCCATCCCGACCACCCCGTCGTGATGGTCGACAACACCTTCCTCGGACCCACCTTCCAGCACCCCATGCTGTGGGGCGCCGATATCGTGCTCTATTCCGCCACCAAATACCTCTCCGGCTTCAGCGACATGGTGGCCGGCGTGGCCCTCACCAAGAGCGCGGAGATGATTCAGAAGCTCCGCAGCCGGCGCGGCATGTTCGGCAACATCCTGCAGCCCGATGAGTGCTGGATGCTGGATAGCCGCCTGCCCACCGTCTCCCTGCGCATGAATCGCCAGAGCAAAAACGCGCAGCGCCTGGCTGAAGCTCTCCACGGCCACTCCAAGCTCACCCGCGTGATGTATCCCACGCTGTTTACCGATCCCGAGCAGCGACGCATCTTCGCCAAGCAGTGCGACTATCCCGGCGGCATCTTCTCGCTCGAATTCGCCGGCGGCAAGCCCGCCGCGTTCGAATTCCTGCGCCACGTGCGCATCGCCAGAAACGCCGTGTCGCTGGGTGGCGTCGAGACCCTCACCTGCCATCCCAAATCGACCACCCATTCGGGCATGAGCCCGCAGGAGCTCGCCGAATCCGGCGTCACCGATGGCCTGGTGCGCATCTCCGTCGGCATCGAAGACTGGCGCGACCTGCTCGCCGATTTCGAACAGGCTCTGGCCGCCGTCGCCTGAGACGGCGGTACTGCTGAATTCGCCAGCCGATGCCCGCTCCTCGCCCGCAAGATCTGCTTCGATCTTCAGGTTCCGCGACCTTAGGGGAACGCATTTACAGGACACCTGCGGGCCGGGCATGCCCGGCCCCTACGCTACAATTGGATTTACTCTCTCGCCCGGTCGGAATTTCCGTGACAGGTCACGAAACCAGACAGCGCTTTCTCGATTTCTTTGCCGCCCGTGGCCACCGGGTGGTGCGCAGCTCTTCGCTGCTGCCAGCCAACGACCCGACGTTGCTGTTCACCAACGCCGGCATGAACCAGTTCAAGGACACTTTCCTTGGCCTCGAGAAACGCCCCTATTCGCGCGCCGCCAGCACCCAGAAATGCGTGCGCGCCGGCGGCAAGCACAACGACCTCGAAAATGTCGGTTACACCCGCCGCCACCACACGTTTTTCGAGATGCTCGGCAATTTTTCCTTTGGCGATTATTTCAAGGCCGAGGCCATCGAATTCGCCTGGGACCTTATCACCAAGGATTACGGCCTGCCCAAGGACAAGCTCTACATCACGGTTTTCCGCGAGGATGACGACGCCGAGCAGCTTTGGCAGAAGGTCGCCGGCGTGCCCAAGAGCCGCATTTTCCGCCTCGACGAAAAGGACAATTTCTGGCAGATGGGCGAAACCGGCCCTTGCGGGCCTTGCTCGGAGATCTACTACGATTTCGGGCCGGCCGCCGCCGACCCCGGCAAGGAAAACGTCGCATTCCCCGGCGAAGCTGGCGACCGCTACGTCGAAATCTGGAACCTCGTCTTCATGCAGTTCGACCGCGACGCCGCCGGCAAGCTGACGCCGCTGCCGCGGCCTTCCATCGATACCGGCATGGGACTGGAGCGCGTCGCCGCCGTTTTGCAGGGCAAGATCTCGAATTACGATACCGACCTTATTCATCCCATCGTGTTGCGCGCCGCCAGTCTGTTCAGCCTCACCCACGGTTCGGACCCACGCGTGGATACCGCCCTGCGCATCGCCGCCGATCACGCACGCGCCGCGGCTTTTCTGATCCACGACGGCGTCCTGCCCTCCAATGAAGGCCGCGGCTACGTGCTGCGCAAGATCATGCGCCGCGCCATGCGCAACGCCCGTATGGTCGGCCAGCAGGAGCCGTTCCTCTACCAGCTCACAGGCTTCGTGGCCGAACTGATGCAGCCGGCGTTTCCCGAATTGATGGAAAGCGTCGCCCGCGTCGCCCGCGTCGTCAAGGACGAAGAGCACCGCTACGCCACCACCTTCCTGGTGGCCGAGAAGGTGTTCAACGACGCTATCAAATCCGTCAGCGGTGTCATTCCGGGCGCCGTGTCGTTCAAACTCTACGACACATACGGCCTCGCCCTCGACGAGCAGGAGGATATGGCGCGCGAGCACTCGCTCTCGATCGACCGCGCCGGCTTCGAACAGGAAATGCAGCAGCAGCGCGAACGCGCCCGCGCCAGTTGGAAGGGCGCCGAGAAGGGTGCGGTCGCGCCGGCTTACCAGAAACTGATAGAGCAGGGGCGCACCAGGTTTCTCGGATATGAGGAGACGGAAGCCGAAGCCCGCGTGATCGGCCTCGTGGTGGACGGCCAGCCGTTTGATCGCGTGCCCACCGGTGTTCGCGCGGAGTTGGTGCTCGACCGGACGCCATTCTACGCCGAGGCCGGCGGCCAGGTGGGCGACCGTGGCGAATTGTACGCGGATCTTGCCAATAAAGTGGCCGACGTGGAATCCGCCTTCTACCCAGTTCCCGGCCTGATCGCCCACCGCGTCACAACGTACGCTCCCATCTCGCTGGGTGACGCGCTTTTTGCGCGCGTGGCCGCGCCGCTGCGCAACGCCACCCGCCGCAATCACACCGCTACCCACCTGCTCCACGCGTCGCTGCGCCAGGTGCTGGGCGCGCACGTTAAACAGGCCGGCAGTGTTGTAGACCCGGCCCACCTCCGCTTCGACTTCACCCACTACGCCGCCATGGACGGCGCCGAAATCGAAGAGGTCGAACGGCTCACCAACCAGGAGATTCTCCGCAACACCGAGGTCGCAACCAAGGTCATGCCGCTCGATCAGGCCATCGCCACCGGCGCCATGGCGTTGTTCGGCGAAAAGTATGGCGAGCAGGTACGCGTCGTGAGCGTGCCCGGTTTCAGCCAGGAGTTGTGCGGCGGCACGCACGTGCGGCGCACCGGCGACATCGGCCTCTGCAAGATCGTCTATGAGGGCAGCATCTCCTCCGGTGTCCGCCGCATTGAGGCCATCACCGGCGAGGGCGCGCTGCGCCAGTTCCAGGAATCCACCGGCGCCCTGCGCCGGGTCGCTGAGATCGTGCATGCTTCCGAGCCCGAGCTCGCCGAACACGTGGCCAAGCTGCTCGCCAATGAGCGCGCGCTCGAGCATCAGCTCAAGCAGTTGAAGGAGCGGTTGGCCCAATCCGCCGCCGGCGCGCTGGAGTCGCAGGCCCGCACGTTGAACGGCTCCAGGGTGCTCGCCGCGCGTATCGACGGAATGGACCGCCAGCAGATGCGCTCGCTGGCCGATTCGCTTCGCAACAAGTGGAAGTCCGCCGTGGTAGTGCTGGCTTCGGGCGTTGAAGGCAACGTTTCCATCGTGGCCGCGGTCACCAAGGACCTCACCGCCAAAGTGCAAGCCGGCAAGCTGGTGGGCGCGGTCGCGCAAGCGATCGGCGGCAAGGGCGGCGGCAGGCCTGATATGGCGGAGGGCGGCGGCAAGGATGCCACGGCCGTCGACGCCGCGCTCGAAAACGTCTACCGCGAGTTAGAAAGCAAACTAAGCTAGACCTCGGTAGCGCCGGCGGTCTTTGCCGCCGGTGTCTTTTGTAAACTTGTGTCATGCCATCCGCTCCCATGACCGAATCCTTTGAAACGCTCATCGTCGGTGCCGGGCCAACCGGCCTCGCCTGCGGCATCGAGCTTCAGCGCCGCGGCATTAAGACGGTGCTTGTCGAAAAGGGCTGCGTGGTCAACTCCATTTACCACTACCCCACCAACATGGTCTTCTTCACTACGCCGGAGTTGCTGGAAATCGGCAACATTCCGATGACCAGCTTGAACGAAAAGCCCAATCGCCACGAAGCCCTGAAATATTACCGGCGCGTGGCGGAGCATTATCGGCTGGATATTCGCCAATATGAGCGGGTGGAACAAATCGCCGGCACCGACAATTCCTTCGAAATTCACAGCGCCGACCATCTCGGCGCCCGCCACCTCTACCTGGCGCGCAAAGTCGTGCTCGCCATGGGGTACTATGACGTACCAAACATGCTGGAAGTGCCGGGAGAACAACTGGAAAAGGTCCTGCATTATTACAAGGAGCCGCATCCCTATTACAACCACGACGTGGCGGTCATTGGCGGCCAGAATTCGGCGGCCATTGCCGCCCTGGAGTTGCATTGGACCGGCGCGCGCGTCACGCTGATCCACCGCGAGGGCGCGATCTCGAGCCACGTCAAGTACTGGATCAAGCCAAATCTGGAAAACCGAATCAACAGCGGCGAGATCCGGGCTTTCTTCCATTCGCGCGTGGTGGAAATTCTGCCCGATTCCATTCGCGTTGCGACCCCGGATGGGCAGAAAACACTTAAGAACGATTTTGTTTTTGCCATGATCGGATATCGACCCGACCTGGATTTCCTCTCTGCTACTGGAATTTCGTTGGAATCTTCCACACAGAAGCCGCGCACTGACCCTGCCACGCTCGAAAGTGAACGCCCCGGTATTTACCTGGCGGGCGTAATTGTAGCGGGCATGCACACCAACGAAATTTTCATTGAAAATGGACGGTTTCACGGCCGCCAGATCGCTGAATCCATCGCCTCCCGCCTGTAACATTGCGTCCCTGGCAGGCGCATTTCCGCCATCCACCATTAGTACTGGAGCTACCCATGTAGCATCTTTAATCCCCAATCTGCAACGTTCAGCCACCTCGGTGTGTCTAATGTAATGACTAGGAGGAGGGTTCCCATGCTTCAATCTTTGGTTAACACCTTGTTTGGTTGTGCTCACTCGCGCACGACTTTCCCCATGACGCCCGCCCGGAGGAACGGTGCAATCGCGGCGCAAAACGCCACGCACCTGGGTACTTACGTGGTTTGTCTCGATTGCGGCAGTGAGTTCGCCTATGACTGGAGAACGATGCGCGTGGGGCATCAGATCGTCACGCCGGTAGCGTCTACGGCCACTGTTGCCGTGTCGCCAGCCCCAACCGTTCAGCAGGCCCAGCCCATGTATCGCTAAGGCTGTGGCGCATGCCCTCGGGCCTGGGTCCCGAGTCTTCGCCACGTGCAGAGTTCCTCGCCAAGCGTGGGGCAGGCGCTTTCGACCGTCAACCGCGCATCGCGCTCAGCCGGTTGTGCTCCGTCCGTCGCCAACGGTGATGCTTCCCAGCACTACCGCCCGCCGGGCGCCCGTGGCTGAGGGCAGATTGCCGGGCCGGCAATGCCACGTCTCATACGCGAGCATGGCGAACGCCACGGCTTCTTTGGCATCTATGTCGATCCCGTAATCCGCCGTTGTGGCAATCCGTGCCTCCGGCAGGAAGGCGGCCAGTTGTGCCATGATACGCGGGTTGTGCGCTCCGCCGCCGGAGACGATCAGCTCGGTATCCGCTGAGGCGCCCCTCCGCACGCCAATGGCGATACTGGCCGCCGTCAGCGCGGTTGCCGTGGCAATCAAATCGCGCATCGGCAGTTTCGCGCGCTTCATGCGTTCCACGAACTCCGCGCCGTATTGTTCCCGCCCCGTGCTCTTGGGCGGATCGCGGCGGTAATACGCGTCGCCCAATAGCTCATCGAGCAACTCCCGATGGATGCGGCCCGCCGCCGCCAGCCTGCCGCCGCGGTCGAAGCTCCGCTTTCCCTGCGTTTGTTCCCGCACCAGCGCGTCGATTACCATGTTGCCTGGCCCCGTATCGAAAGCCACCACGTCCTCCGGCTGGGCGCCTGCCGGAATCACCGTGATATTGGCGATGCCGCCGATGTTAAGCGCCGTACGCGCCCGCGCGGCGTCCGCAAACAGCAGAAAATCGGCGTAGGGAACCAGCGGCGCGCCCTCGCCTCCCGCCGCGATGTCGCGCGCCCGAAAATTCGCCACCACCGGCACGCCGGTGCGCTCCGCGATGACCGCCGGCTCGCCGATCTGCAGCGTGCTGCGCCTGCCCTCGTGAAAAATCGTCTGACCGTGGCAGCCGATCAGTTCCACCCGCCCGAAGCGCCGCATCGCGCGGTTTGCCGCACGCGCGTATAGCTCACCCAATTCAAAGTGCAGCCGCGAAATCGCGCTGGTGTGCGTCGCCGCATTCGACACTGCCAGCAGTGACGTCCGCACCGCCGCCGGATACGCCGTCGATTGGAACCCGA
This sequence comes from Bryobacteraceae bacterium, assembly GCA_049587755.1. Taxonomy (GTDB): domain Bacteria; phylum Acidobacteriota; class Terriglobia; order Bryobacterales; family Bryobacteraceae; genus Bog-375. The sequence goes on from JBAVEN010000111.1 coordinate 136,374, forward strand.
TCACGCGCACCCGCGCGCGCAAGCCCGCTTCCACAATCGCAACGTCGATCCCGTCCAGCGACGTCCCGCTCATGATGCCCGCAATTCGCATTTCCGTTTTCCGCCTGTAGGGGCCGGGCATGCCCGGCCCGGCGCGTCCCTCACCGGCAGGGCCATCGCCTTTCGAGGTCTGTCACCGCCCGCCAGGGCGCAACACGTTGACAGGCGACAAAAACCGGTCGGCCGCCCTACCCCAACTCCTTTTGCAACTCCGCCAGTAATTCCAGCGCCTCGATCGGCCGCAAGCGGTCCAGGTCCAACCCGCGGACGCGCTCCGCAATGCCGTACCCTACCGGCTCGAAGAGCCGGATCTGCACCGGGCCCGCCTCCTCCGCCTTCACCAGTTCCTCGCTCACTGCGTGTTCCGTACGCTCGTGCAGCTTCAGCACTTCGCGCGCGCGCTCGACCACCGCCAGTGGCAGCCCGGCCAGCCGCGCCACTTCAATCCCGTAGCTGCGGTCCGCTCTGCCCGGCTCCACTTTGCGCAAAAAGATGATATGATCGCCCGCTTCCTTAACTGTGACGCGCAGGTTGCTCACGCCCTCCAGTTGCTCGGCCAGCTCGGTCAGTTCGTGGTAGTGCGTGGCGAACAGGGTCTTGGCGCGCGTCCGGGCGTGGATGTGCTCCACCACCGCCCACGCCAGCGCCAGGCCGTCGTAGGTCGCCGTGCCGCGGCCGATTTCGTCCAGCACGACCAGGCTCCGCGCCGTCGCCGTGTTGAGAATCGCCGCCGTCTCCGTCATCTCCACCATGAACGTGGAACGGCCGCGCGCCAGGTTATCCGATGCGCCGATGCGCGTGAAAATGCGGTCGATCAGCGGCAGCTCCGCCTCCTCCGCCGGCACGTAGCTGCCCATCTGCGCCAGAATCGCGATCAGCGCCGCCTGCCGCAGGTAGGTCGACTTGCCGCCCATGTTGGGGCCGGTGATGATGGCGATCAGGTTCGACCCGTTGTTCAGGTACAGATCGTTGGGAATGAAGCGGCCGCTTTCTTCGCCCGTTAGCCGTTCAATGACCGGATGCCGGCCAGCCAGGATGCGCATCTCGCCCGTCTCGGAAAACCGCGGCCGATGGTACCGGTTCTCCGCCGCCGCCTGCGCCAGCGTCGCCGTCACGTCCAACTCCGCCACTGCAGCCGCCGTTGCGCGAATGCGCTGCGCCTCCGCGCCGGCGCGCCGCCGTACGTCGGTGAACAGATCCTTCTCCAGGCTCAGGATCTTCTCTTCCGCGTCCAGCACCTTGTGTTCGTATTCCTTCAGCTCGGGCGTGGTGAATCGCTCCGCGTTGGCCAGCGTCTGCTTGCGCTCGTAGTCGGCCGGAGCCAGGTGCTGGTTGGCGCGCGTGATTTCGATGTAGTATCCGAACACGTTGTTGAAGCGCACCTTGAGCGACCCGATACCGGTGCGCTGCCGCTCGCGCGATTCTATCTGTGCGATGTACCGCTGGCCGTTCTGCTTCAGGTCGCGCAGCTCGTCGAGCTCCGCATGAAAGCCGGTGCGGATCGCCCCGCCATCGGCCACGTTGAGCGGCGGCTCGTCGGCGATCGCTTCCATCACCAGCTTGGCTACGTCGGCGAGTTCGTCCAGCGAGTCGTGAATCGCGCGCAGGCGCTTGCTCTGTAACGTCCCGATCAGCCGGCGCACCGCCGGAATCTTCTCGATCGAGCGGCCCAGTGCCAGCATCTCGCGCGGCCCTGCGGTCCCCAGCGTCACTTTGGCCAGCAGGCGTTCGATATCGAGAATGCCGCCCAATTGCTCGCGCAGCTCCGCGCGGGCAATGGTTTGTTCCAGCAACTCGCCCACCGCGCCCAGCCGCTCCTCGATTTCGCCCTGGTCCATCGACGGCCGCAGCAGCCGCTGCCGCAGCAGGCGGCCGCCCATCCCGGTTCGCGTCTGGTCCAGGACAGCCAGCACCGTGGCCTGCGATGCGCCCCCGGCATCCGCCGCGAACACGGGCTCGGTCAATTCAAGGTTGCGCACCGTCACCGCGTCGAGCACCATGGAATCGGCGCGGTTGTACCAGGTGGGCCGGTCCAGGTGATCGAGCGCCGCCCGCTGCGTCTCGCGCAGGTAGTGCAGAATGGCGCCCGCCGCGCCCACCGCGGCGGCCCTGCCGCCCAGCCCGCAGCCGTCCAGCGTCAGCAGCTTGAAGTGGTCTCGAAGCGTGCGGTCGGCGTAATCGGCGCTGAAAACCCAGTCTTCGACCTCGGTCCGCACGAAGCGCGGCGCGCGTTCCTCGGCTGCCGGCGCCAGGTCGGCGGGAAACAGCACTTCCTTCACCGCCAGTTGCTCCAGCGCCCCAGCCACCTCCGCCGCGTCCATTTCGGTCACCCGGAACTCGCCGGTCGAAACATCCACGTGCGCCACGCCGGCCCGCGCCCCGGCCCGCGCCACCGCCGCCAGGTAGTTGTTTTCGTGCGATCGCAACAGGCTCGCGTCCATCGCCGTGCCCGGCGTCACCACCCGAGTCAGTTCGCGCTTCACCAGCTTCTTGGCCAGCTTCGGGTCTTCCATCTGGTCGCAGATGGCCACCCGGTGCCCCTTCTGGATCAGCCGCGCGATGTATCCTTCCGCCGCGTGGTAGGGCACGCCGCACATCGGAATCGCCGCGCCTTTTTCCTTGTTGCGGGAAGTCAGCGTGATCTCGAGGTCGCGCGCAGCGACGACGGCATCTTCGAAGAACAGCTCGTAGAAATCGCCCAGCCGGAACATCAGCAGGGCATGCGGCACCTGCTGCTTGATGCTGTTGTACTGCCGCATCAGCGGCGTAGAAGCGTCAGCCATCGCACCCAACGGAGCCGCGACCGTCAGGTGGTAGGACAGGCGATCGGTTTTCGTCGCCTGTCAACCGCCGGCGGCGACAGGCCACGAAAGACGATGGCGTAGCCCACCTTGCTATATCCGCGGCCTGTATTCCCTCCAACCCGCTCACGCGTAAATCCCTCGCAGCTTGATCGCCGTCGCCACCCGGTCGAGCGCCAGCATATAGGCCGCGATCCGGTTGTTCACGTGGTGCTTTTCCGCGTATTCGACCACCGCGTCGAAGCTCTCCACCATGATTTCTTCCAGCCGCTCGTTCACCAGTTGCTCGTTCCAGAAGAAACCCTGCCGGTCCTGCACCCATTCGAAATACGAGACTGTCACTCCGCCGGCATTCGCCAGAATGTCGGGAATCACGAAGACTTTCTTGTCGAAAAGTACTTCATCGGCCAGCGGGGTGGTCGGGCCGTTGGCGCCCTCGCACAGAATCTTGCAGCGGATGCGCTCCGCGTTTGCGGACGTGATCACGTTTTCGGTGGCTCCCGGCAGCAGCACGTCGCACTCCAGGAACATCGCCTCGGTCTTGTCGATCGCTTCGCCGCCGCTGAATCCGACCACGGAGCCCGTCTCCTTGCGGTGTTTCTGGAGCGCCGCGATATCCAGCCCCCGCGGATTGTAAACCGCGCCATCGTACTCGATGATGCAAATGATTTTGAAACCCATCGCCGCCATCAGCCGCGCGGCCATGCCGCCCACGTTGCCGAATCCTTGGATCACCACCCTGCAATCCGCCGGCGTTAGCCGCAGCCGCTTCAGCGCCTGCACGCTGACGATCATGCAGCCGCGTCCGGTGGCTTCCGGCCGTCCGCGCGAGCCGCCCATCGAGGCCGGCTTGCCCGTCACCACCGCCGTCGTGGTATGCCGCATGTGCATCGAGTACGTGTCCATGATCCACGCCATCACCTGCTCGTTGGTGTTGACGTCCGGCGCCGGCACGTCCCGCTCCGGTCCCAGAAAATCGATGATCTCCGCGGTGTACCGCCGCGTCAGCTTCTCCAGCTCCGTGTCCGAGAGCAGGTGCGGGTCGCAGATGACGCCGCCTTTGCCGCCGCCGAACGGAATGTTCACCACCGCGCATTTCCACGTCATCCACGATGCCAGCGCGCGCACTTCATCCAGCGTCACATCGGGCCCGAAGCGGATTCCACCTTTGGCTGGTCCGCGCGCCAGCGAATGCTGCACCCGGTAGCCTGTGAACACCTCGATCCGTCCATCGTCCAGTTGCACCGGAATGTTGACGGTGATCTCCTTATTCGGCGCGCGCAATACCTTGCAGATGCCTTCGTCCAGGCCCAGTCGCAGGGCGGCTTCGTCGAACCGCGCAGCGGCGGCGATCCAGGGATTCTTTTCGTTTTCGAGCGAAATCGAAATGGGCGACGTCGTGGTAGCCACTTGTCTCGGTGCCTCCGGTTACATTATCCCCTGTGGCGCAGGCCCCCGGCCTGCGCCGGCCAATCACTCGGCAGGCCGGGGACCTGCCTCGTTCCGCCTGGCCCGCACCTGCTTGCCCAGGGCGGCGATTCGGTCCGCCATTTCGCGCCGCGCCGCCGCGTAGGCTGCCACGTCGTGATTCCAACTGCGGGCGCAATCGATGCAAACCGCTTCGGCGGCCACGAATTCCTGCGCCGCGTGCGCCACCTCCGCCGCGATGGCTTCCGGGATGTTGCAGACTCCGTTGCCGTCGGCGTGCAGCAGGTCCCCCGGCCGCACCGCGAGGCCACCCACGCGCACCGGCTGGTGGAGCGACGTGATGTGGCTGTCGGCGTGGGACGCGACGACGCCGTCGGAGAACGCCTGGAAGCCCAGCCGCCGGACCTGCTCCAGATCGCGCGCCGGACCGTTGGTAATCACGCCCAGCGCGCCGAAGTTCTGGTAGCTGGCGCACATCACTTCACCGAAAGTGGCGCCCACCGGCGGTTCGTCCAGGTCCTGAAATACCACGATCGCCGGCCCCGGCAATTCGGCGAAGCGCGCCACCTGCTCGTCCAACGCGCTATAGACGTCGCCTTCGGCGCGCGGGTGCGCGGTCCGCATGGTGGCCGTCGAAGCATAGCCCACAATCGGCCCCATCTCCGGAAAACAGGCGCGGATGCGCTTGTCCATGAAGCCTTCGCGGCGCGGCCGCACCTCGAACAATTCGATGACATTGGAAATCGTGGGCGTGTCGTACTGCCCGAGAAGCTGCAAGTCGGAAGCGGAAACAGCCATCGCTGACTATTCTAAGCTGACCCGAGCCTCTCTACCTATCGGAGCCACGACAGTGAGGGGGTGGTGGCTACCACCGGCCGGGGTGCCAATACCACCCGGGCCCTTACAGCTCGATGCCCATTTCCGAAGTAACCCGCACCAGCGTGCGCACCAGCCGGTCGACGTGCTGCTCGGTGTGCGCCGCCGTGCAGGATATCCGCAGCAGGTTCTGGGCCGCCGCCGGACGCAGCACGGGGTTGATGTAGATCCCCCCTTCGAGCAGCGTCTTGCATAGCCGGCACAGGTCCAGTTCCTCGCGCACCACCACCGGAACGATCGCCGTCTCGCCCGGCAGCACCGAAAAGCCGCGCACCCGCAGCTCGTCGCGCAGCATCTGCGCCACCCGCAGCACGTGCCGCCGCCGCTCCGGCTCCTGCCGCATGATGTCGAGCGCCGCCCCGGCCGCCGCCACCGACCCCGGCGGCAGGCTGGCCGAAAACACGAACGGCCGCGCGGTGTGCTTCAGATACTCGATCACGGCGCGATCCGCGGCAATGAATCCGCCCACCGAAGCCAGCGATTTGCTGAACGTGCCCATCACGATGTCGACGTCGTCCAGCACGCCCAGGTGCTCGGCCGCGCCGGCGCCAGTAGCGCCCAGGACGCCGATCCCGTGTGCTTCATCCACGTACACCCGCGCCCCGTACGGCTTGGCCAGCCGCACGATGTCCCGCAACTCGGCGATGTCCCCTTCCATGCTGAACACGCCTTCGGAAACGATCAGAATCTTCTCCTCCGGCGGGCAGTTTTCCAGGCACCGCTCGAAGTGCTCCATGTCGTTATGGCGGAAGCGCACCGTCCGCGCCGGCGAACGCAGCGCGCCTTCCACCAGGCTGGCGTGCAGGTTGTGGTCGCAGACCATCACCTCGCCTTTTTCCGTCAGCGCGCTCAGCGTGGCGTAGTTCGCCTGAAATCCCGTGCCGAACGTGATGGCCGCCTCTTTGTGGACCAGCGAGGCCAGCTCCGCTTCGAGCTTGACGTGCAGGTCCAGGGTGCCGTTCAACAGGCGGGAACCGCTGCACCCGCTGCCGTACTTCTTCACCGCCTGTGCCGCGGCTTCCTTTACCTTGGGGTGCGTGATCAGGGCCAGGTAATCGTTCGACCCGAACATCAGCACTTTCCGCTTGCCTATGCGGACCTCACCAGGCCCGCACCCGTCACGATCCCCGAAGACCTCGAAGTACATGTAGAGCCCAGCGGACTGGAGATCACCCGGACGAGTGAAGTTACGGCATTTCTCGAAAATGTCGTTCGTTCCGCTGCCCCTTTTCTTGCCGGCGACGTCGCTAGTAGAAAGGCGCATCTCTCTCAATTCCATTCATAAATTCGGTACGTCTTATACCGTTTTGCCCCCATCATGGCCAGGGACCGGTTCATAAGTACGTTGTCTTCCAGGATCCACGACATCTCGCAATCGCTATAGCCCAGCTTCCGGGCATTGCGCGTCAGCGTCGCGTAGAAAGCCGCCGCCAGCCCCGAAGCGCGGTACTCTTCCACCACGCCCAGGGCCAGCACCCGCACGCTCTTGATCAATCGTTGATAATACAGTATTTTAACTAAACCCGTGGGAAATAGCCTCCCCCCCGCCGGCTTCAGCGCCTGATTGACGTCCGGCAGCGCCAGCGCAAACCCCACCATGCGCGACTTCACCTCGCCGACCAGCACCAACTCCGGCTTCAGGATCTGCTTCATTTCCTTGCCCATGGCGGCGAACTCCTCGCGCGACATGGGCACGAATCCCCAATTGCGCTCCCACGCCGAGTTGTACACCTGCCAAACCCGCTCCACCTCGGCGTTGAAGTTTTTCATGTCAATGGGCCGTACGGTGACTCCCGCCGACGCTATGGCCTTTTCCGCCACCCGCTCGCTTTTCTCCGTCCCGACGCCCGCCACGCTGCTGCCATATGCGTACAGATCCTTGGCTTTGCGCAGGCCGGCCTCCGTCATGAGTTCCGGATAGTAGCGCGGGTTGTAGGTCATCATCACCATCGGATCGGAGTCGAAGCCGTCGATCAGCATGCCGCACTCGTAGTTGGTGGATGGATTCACCGGCCCGCGCATCACCTTCGCGCCCCGCTGCCGCAGCCACTGCCACACCCGGTCCAGCAGCGCCTTGGCAACCGCCTTGTCGTCGATCGATTCGTAGAAGCCGAAAAAGCCCGCCTCCTCGTTATGAAAGCGGTTGTGCGCTTTGTCCAGCACAGCCGCGACCCGGCCTACGATTTCTCCGTCCCGGAGCGCCAAAAAGTACTCCGCTTCCGCGTCGCGGTAAAACGGGTGTTTCGCGCGGTCCAGGAGCTCCTTCACGGCGATGCGTAGCGGGGGCACCCAGTGCGGATCGTTCCGGTAGAGCCGGTATGGCAGTTCGACGAACTGCTTTAGGCCGCCCTTGCCTTCCGCTGCCGCAACCTCGATTCCTCCCAAACGTTCACGCCCTTTCCCGCAGAATGCGGTAGCAAAATGGTGAAACCAAAATCAGGGTCACCGCCAGGGCTGCCCCCGCGAGCAGATCGACCGTATAGTGGTATCGAAGATAAACTGTAGCAAAAATGATTGACAGTGTGTAGCAGAAATAGGCCCAAAACAACCGGTTTGATACTAGCCGGCTCATCCACCACGCCAGGATGGTGAGTTCCGTGTGCCCGCTGGGGAAGCAATCGTAATGCGCCGATTCCAGTTTGTCAAGCGTTTGCTGCATGTTTTGAAACATCCACAGCCCCCGTAACGGCAAGTGTTCCAAGGGTCTTAGCAGAAACCGCGGACCACGCGCCGGCACCACCAGATAGCCTGCGTACGACGCCAGGAAGCCCAACGCAATCAAAAACGCATAATATTGGAACTCTCCGTAACGCCGGCCCCGCCATAACAGAAACGCCACCAGCAGCACCGCCGGCACAAATAGGGTATACACAGTCTGCAAATATTCGGTGAGCGCAGGGTTATAAATCCGCTCCAGCCAGATCGTGGGATGCGCGCCCCAAAAACGAAAGTCCAGCCCGGCCAGCCACCTGTCGGAGTCGCTGTGACGGATGACCGGGATCAGCAGCGCCATTTCCTTGTAGCAGGCGGCCACGTAAGGCAAGGGATACCAGCAGCGAAAATACCAAGTGGTCCGGTTCGGCGCTTTGATCTCGATCAGCAGCAGCGCCACGCCGCCCAGGTGAGCCGCCGCCAGTGGCGCCGCAGCCGGTATCGCGCGCCACCACCCCGCCAGCAGGACGCTGGTGAAGATTAAATAACCGAGGATGACTTTGTCGACCGCCCACAACCGGCGGTCGGCCGCCGAGGCCTTCAGTAGCTCAGCCATCCAGCCTCTTTGTACCACGCCAGCGTCTTCGCCAGCCCATGCTCCAGGCCCGTCGCCGCCTCGAAGCCCAGTTCCGCGCGCGCCCGCCCCGTGTCGCAAGTCCAGGCGGCGCACAGCCCTTCGGCAATCTTTTCGCGGGAAATGATGCCGGCCCGGCCGGTAATTTGCGCCCAGATTTCCGCGCAAGCCCCTGCCGCGCGCGCCACCGCCGGCGGTATTCGCACCACCCGCAACCTCACGCCCATGATGCGCGCCGCCGATGCCGCCAGTCCGCTCCACGAGACTGGCAGTTGGTGCGCCAGGAAATACGTTCGCCCCGCACCCGCCGGCGATGCCGCGAGGCCTGCCAGCGCCCCCGCCAGGTCACCCACGTAAATCGCGCTGAACCAGCGTTCGCCGCCGCTCATTTGGAACGACCAGCCCTTGGCGATGGGCTTCAGAATCTGAAAGACGTCCGTGTCCCGCGGCCCATACACCACCGGCGGCCGCACAATCACTGCGTCCGGACGGCTCGCCCGCACCAGCCTTTCGCCTTCGAGTTTGCTCCGCCCGTAATGCGTCAGCGGGTGCGGCTCCGTTTCTTCATTCACCGGCTGGCTGGCCGGTTCCGCGGGTCCAATCGCCGCCAGCGAGCTCACGTGCACCAGCCGCGCGCTGCCGCCCGCCATGGCCAGCAGAAGATTCGCAGTGGCGCGTACGTTGCCGTCGTAATACTCCTCCCGCCGCAACGCCTTGGTCACCCCGGCCAGGTGGATCACGGTCTCCACGCCCGCCAGCGCCTCTTGCAAGCCCGCACCTGTCTCCAGGTCGCCCGCCACGACTTCGGTGGCGCCCAGGGAAGCGGCATCGAGGGCTCGGCCGGCTTTCGGCCTCACGAGGCAGCGAACGGACGCCCCATCCGCGCGCAACCGTTCGAGCACGTGGCCGCCAACGAAGCCCGTGCCGCCGGTCAGCAGGATCATTGGGGCTATTGCGGCGTGCTGCGGAAAGCCACTTGCCCAAAGTAGCTCTCGGCTACCGTGCCGGTGTGCTGCGAGTTGACCTGAATGCGCAGGCCCTTAACCCGCGGCGCAGCCTTCCCATACACCCGCGCGTAGTCCGCGGCCACGTTGCGGCTTTCCGCAATCCACTGGTTCGCCTGTCCGGCGCCGGATTCACAAACCACCGCGACGACGCGCAGCAGCGGAATCGAGCTCACGCTTTCCATCGCTCCTTTCGGCGCCACCGTATCCCAGATGTAGGAAATCACGCGCCGGTCGCTGAAGGCTACCAGCAACTGCGCCGCCTGGTCGTCGGTCGACGCCTTACGGAAATCGCCTCCGCCGGGAAGCTGCGCCACTTTCCAGCTCCACGTCAGGTACGGCATCCGCGCCGGGTCCACATCCACGGCTTTTTCGAGCGAGAAGGAGGCTTTCACGCTCAACAGGTGCAGGCACGCCGTGTCCACATCTTTGCACACCGAAACCACCGGTCTGCCGTGGTTTACCTTGATTTCCCAGCCTGCGGGCATGCGTCCCCCGTCCCGCCCCGCCGTACTCATAACCACCATCGCCAGCGGCTCGGTTTGGGCAACAAACGCAGACACAAGAATCGGGATTAGAATGACCTTCTTCAATTTACCTCTCACCAGCGGAAACCGGCCTGTAACTCTTATCTTATCTCACTGCGGGCGTTTCGCGCCATTCGCCACCACGAAATCCGCGTCCGTCCCCGCAGAATCGCCGCGCCGTCCGCTCGATCGCGCACGTAGCCGATCGCCAGCCGATGGGCAAAGGCTTTTTACGCCGGTGACGCCGAGGCGCCGCCAGCGTTTCTGCCGATCGCGAATGCCTCCAGGTTGAGCTCGAGCAACCGCGCCGCCAGGTTGGCGCGCAGCGCCTGGTTCCACAGCGCCTCGGAGAAATCCAAGTGCCGGCTAAGCGCCCCCACCAGTGCCACGTTGAGTGTCTTGGCGCTGCGCAGGGTTCGCCCGCCCAGCACGCCCGGCTCGATCAGCACGCCGCCCGCGGCGAGCACGGCGCGGTTGACTTCAATCTGGCCTGCGTCCAGCACCAGCAGGAAATGCGCCTCGCTCTTGGAAACCATGGGGCTGAACACGCGCGCGCCGAAGCGGACGTCGCTGGCCACGGAGCCGCCGCGCTGGCTCATGCCGTGCACTTCGCTCTTTTTCACATCCAGTCCGGCGAGAAAAGCCGCGCTGGCAATGATGTCGGAAGCCTTCAGCACGCCCTGGCCTCCCAGGCCCGCCACCACGATGTTGGTCACGCCGGTTCGCCACCGGCCGCCTGGTTCACGCTGGTTGCTCATTGGCCTTCTCATACCTTCGGATGGCGCCGGCCGCCAGCAAACAGTCGCGCCGCGCGACAATCAGTTCCAACTCCCCCGAATCGAGGCAGGCTTTGATCAGCCTCTCGAACTCCGCCGGTTCGAGCATGGGATCGGTGACATGCACGCGGCGGATGCCCATGGCGCGCGCCACGTCCTCAAAAATGAACTTACCGGTGCGGTGATGATCGAGCCTGCGGCCGGTTCCGGGGTGCTCCTGCATGCCGGTCATGGCAGTGGTGCCGTTGTCGAGGATCAGCACCACGTGCCCGGTGGGCGGCGGGTTGTAAACCATCTCCACCAGCCCGGTGATGCCGCTATGCACGAAGGTGCTGTCGCCGATGACGCTGACCACGCGCCGCGCCTGCTCGGGCGGCAGCACGTGGCGCATGCCGAGCCCGACGCCGATCGCCGCGCCCATGCACACCAGCGTATCCATGGCCTCGAAAGGCGGCAGCACGCCCAGCGAGTAACAGCCGATGTCGCCGGCCACGATGCAGTCCAGGTTGCGCAGCGCGCTGAACACGACGCGGTGCGGGCAGCTCGGGCACAGCTCGGGAGGCTTGCCGGCCGGCGGCTGCGGCTCGGGCGATTCGTCGCGCGCCGCCAACCGCCGCACCCGCGCAACATTCAGCTCGCCGAAACGAAACCCTTCCGGCGCGGTTTCGACCGTGATTCCGGCCGCGAGCGCCGCATCGGCCAGGTACGGGTCGCCCTCTTCCACCACCAGGCAGCGCGCCACGCTCGACGCGAATTCGCGCATCCGCGCGATCGGCAAAGGATACGTCATGCCGGGCTTGCAGACGCTTGCATCGGGCAGCGCCTCGCGCACGTGCAAATAGGAGATCCCGGTCGCGATGGCGCCGAGCGCAGGGTCGCCCTCCACCAGCACGGTGGGGCCTTCGGCTTCGTTCCAACGGGCGATTTCGGCGAGCTTCCGCCGCAGCCGCCGGTGCGCCGGCCGGGCGTAGGCCGGAATCATCACCCGCGCCGCGATGTCGCGCTGGAAGGCGGGCGGGCGCGGCGGCGAAGCCGGATAACCGGGCGTCGCCACCACGCTCTTGGAATGGCAGACGCGGGTGGTGAGGCGCAGCAGCACCGGAAGGCCCCAGCGTTCGGAAACCTCGATGGAGCGCAGCGTGAAATCGTAAGCCTCCTGGGAATCGGCGGGCTCGAACATGGGCACGCCTGCCGCTACCGCGTAGCGCCGATTGTCCTGCTCGTTCTGGCTGGAAGCCATGCCGGGATCGTCGGCGGAGACGATCACCAGCGCGCCGGTCACGCCAGTGTACGCCGCGGTGAAAAGGGGATCGGCCGCCACGTTCAGGCCGACGTGTTTCATGGTGGCCAGCGCGCGCCCGCCGGCGAACGCCGCGCCGATGGCGACCTCGATCGCCACCTTCTCGTTCGGCGCCCATTGGGCGCGGCCGCCGAGGGCGGAGAATGCTTCCAGGATTTCGGTGGATGGCGTGCCAGGGTAGCCCGCGCCCAAATGCATCCCTGCATCCAGAGCGGCCAGCGCCACCGCTTCGTCGCCGCTCAGCAACAAGCGGCGCGCCGGGCACTGGTTCGCCGTTTCCATTCGCGCCTCCCGGATTCCCACCGAACGATCAGTGTATCCGATGGCGCCGAAGGCCGGCTTGGCCGTTCCCGCGTACACTCACTCACCAAGCCTGCCGCGCCGTCACCCTACGGCAAGTGGGCTTCGGCCCAAGCCAGCATGTCGCGCTGCGCGGCGTCGCCGGGGCTGGTTTCGATGCGAAGGTAGCGCACCCCGCGGACGGCGGCGCGGCGCGCCAGCGAGCCGTCATCCCGCGCGCGGACGTGCTGTAGGAGCACCACGTTGTACGGGGACGCGGCCAGCGCCTGATAGTCCGCCGCATCCGTACACAAGTAAAACTGCTGCGGATGGCCGGGCTGCGGCAGCGAGCGTTGGTCGCCCAGCGCGGCCGACTGCGTCGCCGAATCCGATCCTACGCCGCCCAGCGCGATCAACAGGCCGCGATCCGGCGGCAACAGCGCGTCGAGGAGTTTTTCGCGCTGCCTGTCGAGCAGGTCGAGCCCGGCGGCGACCTGGTCCGCGCTCCACCCCGGGTTCAGGCTTCTCAGGTTGGCTTCGGCGCCGGCGCGCGAGAACATCCGATTGGGATCCAGCTTGCCGCCGGCGATCTCCACGTCAACGGTCCGGCTCTCGATCAGGTACGCGGTCCCGCGCTGCGATTCCATGTGGTCGGTGAGCAACTGGCGCGCGGCATCGTCGTTGCCGTCCAGCAGCACGTAGCGGCGAGTGGAGCGCCCGTGGCGGACGATTTGGAAGCGCGCCATCTCCAGCGCGATTTCCTTGGGCCGAAACCAGGGCATCCATCCTACCAGGGGCCCGGCAACGGAGAGGGCCACGAAGTCGCGTCGCGAATATGGGTTCGCCATTTTCATTCCATTTCCTCGTCCCGGCGTTTTTTGTGCTTGACCTTGGCGCGCAGCGCCTTGGGCACAATCACCGTGGCGGGCGGCACGCGGCCCACGCGCTCGCGAGCGATGGCCCTGACCTCCTTGGGGAGGTCAAACTTCTTCTTGCGGGCCAAGTATCCTCCGCAACGCCGCCACCAGCATGTCCGGGCTGAAAGGCTTGTGCAGAAACTCCACCCGTTCCGGCGCGGCCTCCTGCAAAACTCTCATGTCCACAGGATACCCGCTGCTGACCAACACTCGCAGGTGGGGGTTGAAGGCGAGCAGTTCGAGAGCCAGATCGTCGATGCCGCTATCCGCCATGCCCGCATCCAGCACCACGGCGGCAATGCGCTCGGGATGCCGCTTCAGGTGCGCCCAGGCCTTCTCCATGGTGTTGGCCCCGGACGCGGCGTAACCCAGCCGGCGCAGGTACACGCTCATCAGCTTGAGCAATGAGGCCTCGTCATCGACAATCAGGATTTCCCGCGAAGGGTAGCTCATGTCTCCTAATTGCTATTATCGCCCTATGAAATTCTACACGGAATATCTGACATTTAAGACGGCCAAACACCGGGAATATGTAAACATTACGTCTCATGTAGAGACCGCGCTGACGAAGAGCGGCATCCGCGAAGGAATGATTCTGGTGTCGGCTATGCATATTACGGCGGGCGTATGGGTCAACGACGCCGAGGACGGGTTGATTGCCGATATCGATGAATGGCTGGAAGGACTTGCGCCGTTTCGCGAAGACTACCGGCATCACCGCTCCGGCGAAACCAACGGCGACTCACATTTGAAAAGCTTGCTGGTGCACCACCAGGTGATTGTGCCAGTGACCAACGGCAAGCTGGATTTCGGGCCTTGGCAGCAGGTCTATTACGCCGAATTCGACGGCCGGCGCGCCAAGCGGGTGATCCTCAAAGTAATGGGCGATTGACAGGATTTCCGCGCCAGGCTTGCAAGGAATTCGTGTCAAGGAGCATTCTGTGTTTAGGAGTTTGACCCCCAAGAAACGCCACTGGCCGCCACCTGGCGGTCGCGGCTACGAAAAGAGTCTACGACGATGATGCGCACACTGTTCTGCCTGCTGTTGGGCGCGGCGCTGGCCGTGCCCGCGGAATTGCCGGTCACCCAGGTGGTGCTGTATAAGCACGGCGTGGGATTCTTCGAGCGTGCGGGCACGTTGGCGCCCGGCGAATCGGCGCGCCTGGATTTCGACGCGACAGAGATGAACGATGTTCTGAAATCGCTGACCATTGAAGAGCGCGGCGGCGGCAAAATTTCCGGCCTGCGCTACGATTCGCTGGACCCGCTCAGCCACACGCTGGCGCAGTTCCCGTTTCAGATTGGCGGCGCGCAGCCGTTGAGCGGCATGCTCGACCAGTTGAAGGGCGCGCGGATTGAGCTCCAATTCGGCAACGAGACGGTGAGCGGCTTGATCGTCAACGCACGCGAAATTCCGGCTGCCGGGAATCAGCCGGCGCGCGAGCAGTTGACGCTGTTGCTCGATTCGGGCGAGCTGCGCAACCTGGACCTTGGCGCGGCCGCCGGCATCCGCTTCGCCGAGCCGCAATTGCAGCAACAGTTCAGGGATTACCTGGCGGCATTGGCCGCCGCGCGGTCCAAGGAACGGCGCAGCGTGTATATCGATTCCACCGGCGCCAAAGAGCGTCAGGTGACTGCCAGCTACATGGTTCCGGCGCCGGTGTGGAAATCGAGCTACCGGCTGATTCTGCCGGAGAGCGGAAAACCGGTGCTGGAAGGCTGGGCCATTGTCGATAACACCACCGGCGAGGATTGGACCCAGGTGCGGCTATCGCTGGTTTCGGGGCGGCCGATTTCCTTTATCAGCCAGCTTTACGCGCCGCGCTATGTCGGCCGGCCCAGCGCCGAACTGCCGGAGGACGCAGCAGCGCGGCCGGTGCTGCACTCGGGGGGATACTCGATGACGTCGGATGGAGCGAACCTGGTCGATGCCGGCAGCCAGGGTGTGGCAGGCGGTTCCGGCTCCTCCCTGTATGCAAACGGTAAACCAATCACGGATCTTGCCATTCAAGGTCGCGACGCTGCTCAATTGATGAAAATCATGCCCGGCACCAGTTTGGGCGCTGGTCTAAATCAGAACCAGTGGAACAGCTACAAGACTGCGCCGCCGATGGCCACCCCCAGCTCCATCGTCGCCGGCGCTTCCGCCGATGCTGTCGGCGAGCTGTTCGAATACCGCATCGCGCACCCGGTGACCATTCACAAAAATGAATCGGCCATGCTGCCCTTCCTGCAACAGGCCATCGAAACGCGCAAACTGCTGATCTGGTCCGACCGTTCCTCCGAGCATCCCACCAACGCAGCCGAGCTGACTAACTCGACCGGCGAGACGCTCGACGGCGGCCCCGTCACCGTGTATGACGGCGGCGCTTACGGAGGCGAAGCGCTGATGGAGACGCTCAAGGCCGGCGACAAGCGGCTCATCAGTTACGCCGTCGACCTGGGCACGCGCATTACCACGGCATTCGACAGCAAGCAGGCCGTGGTGCGCGAAATTCACTTGCATCGCGGCATCCTCACCACGAAATCCGCCACGGAAGAGACTGCGACTTACACTGTCCGCAACGTGGATCAGAAGGCCAAGACGCTGATCATCGAGCACCCGCTGCGCCCCGGCTACACACTGCTCAACCAGAAGCCGATGGAGAAGACCGCGTCCAGCTACCGTTTTGAAGTGCCGCTGGCGGCGGGTGCGGCCAAGGCCTTCGCAGTCTCCGAAGAATACATCAACGATAGGGCGTTCGTGATCTCCGATGTTACACCGGACCTACTGCTGACTTACGTTCAAAATCGCGACTTGACCGAAAACGGCCGCAAACAGCTCGCGCGGATCGCCGATCAGAAGCAGCAGATCGCCGACAATAACGCCGCCATCGAGGACGCCCAGCGCCAGGTGCGAGACTTGGGAACGGATGAAGACCGGCTGCGCCGGAACATCGAGAGCCTCAACCGCGTCAGCGGGCAGCAACAGCAGGTGCAGGACTACGCGCGCGAGCTCGGCGTGCTGGAGCAAAAGCTGACTACGCTGCGCGACCGCCAGGCGGAACTGCAAAAGAAAAAGACCGCGCTGCAGCACGACCTGGATGAGATGATCGCTTCGTCTTCGTTATAAGCCTGAATTCCGAAGTTGGACGCCTTGTATCAGGGCACGGCTTCAGCCGTGCCGCCGACAACACGCATTCTGAGGGCTTCAGCCCCTGTCTGCTGGCCAGGGGCTAAAGAGGCTGCGGAAAAACTCAAACATTCGGACGCCGAAATGTTCTCGGAAGCGTCAATAAGGGTATGCGAACCGCTGACGAAACCCAGGATGATTTGTTTTGCACCAAGACCCTCG
>JBAVEN010000112.1:0-18942 GCA_049587755.1 Bryobacteraceae bacterium
CCAAAGTACTTCTCGCTTTCCAGGGCATCGGCTTTAGCCTCAAGCCCAGTTTGCGAGCCAAAGAACAAACAAAAGTGTCCATGATGTCGCCGGTTCAAAGTGTCCATGATGTCGCCGGTCCGGACCAACCCGTTCCGGCACGGCTGAAGCCGTGCCCTGATACAAGGCCTGTCTTTTCTTGGTTCTCCGTTGTGGAAGTGCAACTTCGCCGAAGTTGACTTCGGAATCCGGGCTAAAATGTAGTCGAGCATGCAATTTCCCCGTCTGCTGCTGGTTCGCCAGAAATTTCCCGATCGCCAGATTCCCGACGTCGCGGCCGAGGTGCGCCGCCAGCTCGCCGCCGCCAACTTCGCCGGCCGCGTGAAGCCGGGCGCGCGCGTGGCCATCGGAGTCGGCAGCCGCGGCATTCACAACATCGCCACCATCGTGCGCTCGGTCGTCCGGTACTGGAAAGACGCGGGGATCGAGCCGTTCCTCTTCCCGGCCATGGGAAGCCACGGAGCCGCCTCCGCCGCCGGCCAGGCCGACGTGCTGGCCCATTACGGCATCACCGAATCCGGCGTCGGCTGCCCGATCGTCAGCCAGTTGGAAGTGGTTTCGTTGGGCAAGACGGCGGACGGCATCGAAGCCTTCATGGACCGCACGGCGTACGAATCGAGCGGCGTCATGCTCGTCGGCCGGGTCAAGTGGCACACGGATTTTGCGGGCAAGCTCGAAAGCGGCCTGTTCAAGATGATGGCCATCGGCCTCGGCAAGTTCGCCGGGGCGCAGCGCTATCATGCTTACGCGTACCGGCTCGGGCTGGAGCACGTGATTCGGAGCGTCGGCCGGCAGGTGCTGGCCTCGGGCAAGATCCTCGGTGGCCTCGCGATCCTCGAGGATGCGCATCACCACACCGCCAAGCTCGACGCTGTGCCGGTGGAAGAAATGGAGCTTCGCGAGGAGGCCAACCTGGAGCTGGTGAAATCCTGGATGGCGCGCCTGCCCACGGATGCGGACATCCTCATTCTGGACGAAATCGGCAAGAACATTTCCGGCGCGGGCATGGATTCCAAGGTGGTCAATCGCGGCGTTAACGGCGAGTACAATCCCTGGCCCGGCCCCCGGTTCGAGCGCATTTTCGTGCGCGATTTAAGCGAGCTGACTTATAACAGCGCGGTTGGCATGGGCATGGCAGACGTAGTCACCGACCGGCTGGTTCGCCGCATCGCCTGGGAGCCCACCTGGATCAACTCACTCACCGCCAACACACCGGCCGCCATCCGCACGCCGATTCATTTCCCAACCGACCGCGAAGCCATCGAGCGCATTACGCCGACCGTCGGCAAAATCGATCTGCAGAAAGTGACTTACGGCTGGATCCGCAATACCATGGAGCTCGACCGCATTGCGCTTAGCGAGAACCTGCGGCCGGAGATCGAGAAGAACCCCGCGGTGGAGATCGAATCCACGATCGAGTTCGAATTCGACGGCCAGAATAACCTCATCAGTCCCTTCGCCGCGGTCGCGGACATCGCCGGCGCGCACTAGCCTGCACTTGTCGCAGTTGCGTCTCCAGAGTGGCGCGGCCGCCGGCCGCTCCCTAACGGTCGCGGCTCCGATGTGAGGGAACGGCCGGCGCCTGGCCTCAGCCGGCGACCCGCTCCAGGCACTCGGCGCCGCAGATGGCTTCCAGTGCGGCGCGGAATTCTTTATCGGGGCGCACCTTCGCCGGAACGTCGAGGAGGACGGAGAAATCGCGCGGGGCTTCCAGGCGGAGGCGCACCTGGGTCTCGCCGGGCTTGCGTTTGAAAAGCTGGTCCAGGGCGGCGGCTTTATCGGTGCCGCCGTTGCGGCCCAGCCAGACGCGGATGGAAATCACCGACGGCATATCCACGCGCGCCACCTCGAGCGGGACGATATCCTGCACCGACACCTTGGGGGGCGCGTTCTCTTCGGGCAGAATCAGCCCGCGCACCAGCACGGCCTGGTCTTCCACCACCTGCGGAGCGAGGCGCTCGTAGCTGGAGGCGAAGACCATGCCATCCACCGACCCCTGCTGGTCTTCGATGGTCAGCGCCACCCAGGGCTTGCCCTCTTTATTGCGTTTGCGCGCGATGCCGCGCAGCACGCCGCACAACGCAACCTCAGCGTTCTTGCCGAGGCCTTCCAGATTGCCGGTATCGTGGGTGGCCAGCTCGGCGATCTTTTCCTGGTAGCGATCCAGCGGGTGCCCGGTCACCCAGAATCCGAGCAGCTCTTTTTCACCGGCCAGCTTATCCTTTTCGGTCCAGTCGGGGACGTTGGGCAGAGGCTCGTCGTGGGGTTCCGCGCCGCCCATCATTTCGCCGAACAGGCCGGCTTGCCCGCTTTCACGATCGCGGTGAACGCGCTGGCCCGCCTCCATAGCGCCTTCGACGACGGCGAATTTCTGCGCGCGCGTTCCTTCCAGCGAATCCATGGCGCCGGCGCGAATCAGGCTTTCGATCATGCGCCGGTTGACGGCTCCCAGGTCGACCGTTTCCGCGAACTGGTGGATGGTGCGGAAACGGCTCAACTGCTCGCGGGCGCGGCCGATGGCCTCGACGGCGGATTGGCCCAGATTCTTCACCGCGCCGAGCCCGAAGCGGATGCCTTTGCCGCCGGGCGCCTGCGCATCCGGGGTGAAGTTCCATTCGGAATGATTGACGTCGGGCGGGAGGATGGTGATGCCCATAGCGCGGCACTCGTTGATGTACTTCACCACCTTGGCGGTGTTGCCGGTCTCCGAGGTGAGCAGCGCGGCGATGAAATCCACCGGGTAGTGGGCTTTCAAATACGCCGTGACGAACGCCAGGTAGGCGTAGGCGGCGGAGTGCGACTTGTTGAATCCGTAGCCGGCGAACTGCTCCATCAAATCGAAAATCTTTTCGACCTTGCGCTGCGGGAAGCCGCGCGCCACGGCGCCCTGGACGAAGTGCTCGCGCTCCTTGGCCATCGCTTCGGCCTTCTTCTTGCCCATGGCGCGGCGCAGCAGATCAGCTTCGCCCAGCGAGTAACCGGCCAAGCGGTTGGAAATCTGCATCACCTGTTCCTGGTAGACGATCACGCCGTAAGTTTCTTCGAGCAACTCTTTCAGCTCCGGCAGATCGTACTGCACGGCGCGGCGGCCCCACTTGCGCTCGATGAAATCGTCCACCATGCCGCCCTGAATCGGGCCCGGGCGGTAGAGCGCGTTGAGCGCGGTCAAATCCTCCAGGCGGCTCGGCTTGTAGCGGAGCAGAATGTCGCGCATCCCCTGCGATTCGAACTGGAATACGCCGCTGGTGAAACCCTTGCAGAAGATTTCGTAAGTGGCCGCATCGTCAAGCGGCAAATCCTCGGGGACCAGCTCCACGCCGTGCCGCTTCTTTATCAGACGGAGGGCGTCTTCGATCAGCGTCAGCGTGGTGAGCCCAAGGAAATCCATCTTGAGCAGCGACAGCTTCTCGAGGCCGTTCATATCGAACTGGGTGACAATTTCGTCGCGGTTCGTTTTGTAGAGCGGCACCAGCTCCTTGAGCGGCTGCGGCGAGATCACCACGCCTGCCGCGTGCACCGAGCAGTTGCGCGAAAGGCCTTCCAGGCGCAGCGCGACTTTCAGAACTTCATCGATGCGCGGATCTTTGCGGGCCTCGGCGAAACCCGGTTCCTGCTTGATGGCGTCTTCGAGCGAAATATTGAGCACGCCGGGTACAAGCTTGGTGAGCTTGTCGACGTCCGCGTACGGTATTTCGAGCACGCGGCCCACATCCTTAATGGCGGCGCGGGCGCCCAGCGTGTTGAAGGTGATAATCTGCGCAACCTGCTCGCGGCCGTATTTTTCGGTGACGTAGTGGATCACCTCGCCGCGGCGGTTCATGCAGAAGTCGATATCGATATCGGGCAGGCTGACGCGCTCCGGATTGAGGAAGCGTTCGAACAGCAGCCCATACTGGAGAGGGTCGATATCGGTGATCGCCATCGAGTAGCCGACCAGGCTGCCGGCAGCCGAGCCGCGTCCAGGCCCCACCGGGATGCCCTGCGAGCGGGCGTAGCGGATGAAGTCCCAGACGATCAGAAAATAACCGGAAAACTTCATCGTCTGGATCATCCGGATTTCGCGGTCGAGGCGCTCGGCGTATTCCGCGAGATCGTGCTTCAGGATGCCCTTGGCGCGCAGCGCTTCAAGCCGCGGCCGGCGCTTCTCAAACCCCTGGCGGGCGACGTATTCGAAATAGGTGTCGGTGGTGTGCTGCTCGGGAACCTCGAACCTGGGGAACGGCTCCTTGACTTTTTCGAGCGTGACATTGCAGCGCTGGGCGATCTCCCAGGTGCGGTCGAGCGCGTCTTCGAGCTCGGCGAAAAGCTCCATCATTTCGTCGCGCGATTTCAGATAGAAGTCAGGCGTGTTCCAGCGCATCCGGTTGGGATCGCTCATCATCTTGCCGGTCTGGATACAGAGCAGGATCTCGTGCGCACGCGCGTCTTCACGGCGCAGGTAGTGCGAATCGTTGGTGACTACCAGCTTGAGACCGGTTTCCTGCGAAAGCCGGTTCACCTGCGGGGTGAGCCGCTTATCCTGGTCCAAGTGATGGTCCTGAACTTCGAGAAAGTAATTGTTCTTGCCGAAGATATCGGCGTAAGTGAAGGCCAGGCGCTTGGCTTCGTCGTACTGGTCGGAAAGAATCGTTTCGGCAATGTGCCCTTTGAGGCAGGCCGAGAGCGCGATCAGCCCCTTGGAATGCTGCGCCAGCAGGTCCAGATCGACCCGCGGCTTGTAATAGAAGCCGTCGAGATAGCCGGTCGAAACCAGCTTGATGAGGTTTCGGTAACCCTCCTGGTTTTCACACAACAGGACGAGGTGGTTATAGCCATCGCCCTCGGAGCGCGACTTATGGCCCTGGCGCGCCACGTACATCTCGCAGCCGATGACGGGATGCACGCCGGCGTTCCTGGCGGCGTTATAGAATTTCACAGCGCCGAACAGGTTGCCGTGATCGGTCATAGCCACCGCCGGCATCTTCTGCTCGACGGCGAGCTGCATCAACCGGTCGATATCGCACGCCCCATCCAGCAGCGAATAGTCGGTGTGGCAATGCAGGTGGACGAAGGACATTGTTTCGGTTTCGGCTCCTCTAACCCGGGCACACGCCCGGCTCTCGGGGGAAGCAGGAATGCTTTTATTCTAGCGCCGGAGGAAGCCGTTCCGCGCTAGTTTACGCCGGACATCAGCCGCACCGTCGGCCGGATGACCAGCGCCAGCACCAGCGCCGCGACGATCGTGCACCCTGCCACAACGCCGAACAGCGACGGCAGCGGGATTGAGCTGTACAGCGACGCTGCCTTGCCCGCAGTCCAGTTGCCGATGCTGATGGAGAGGAACCAGATCCCCATCATGAAACCGGCCGCGCGCGCGGGCGCCAGCTTGGTCATGGCGCTCAGCCCCACCGGGCTCAGGCACAGCTCGCCGATTGTCTGCATGAAGTATGTTCCGGTGAGCCACCAATACGATACCAGCGCGCCGTGCTCCGACATCAACGCTGCCGGCACCAGAATGGCGATCGCCAGGCCGGCCCAGAGCAGGCCCATCGAAAACTTGGCTGGGCTGGAGGGTTCGATCTTGCGGCGGTTCATCGCCAGCCAGAGCCACGCGAAGACCGGGGCAAGCGCAATCACGAACACCGGCTGCACGAACTGAAACCAGCTCGCGGGGAACTCGAAGCCGAAAATGTGCCGGTCCGTGCTGCGCTCGGCGAAGAGGCTGAGCGATGACCCGGCCTGCTCATACGACGCCCAGAAAACCGCCGACGCGACGAACAGCACGAGGATGGCTGCCGACCGCTTTCGTTCTTCCGCCGTCCAGGTCTTCGAGAAAATCAGCCACGCAAACACCACCACCGAGATGCCCAACAAGGCCCAGCCCAGCGAATCCGAGATCAGCGAAGCCGTAAAGGCGATGACACCGGTGGCTCCCAGCAAACCGAGCGCGGCAAGCACCGCCAGCCCGCCGCCCACGGCCCAAATGGCGTTGCTCCGTTGCCGGATGTCGGCCGCGGCGTCGCCCGTCGACGCCGGATGCCGGCCGGCGTCGCCCAGATACTTGAGCTGGAGCACATATTGAATGACGCCGGCCAGCATGCCAAGTCCGGCCAGCCCGAAGCCCAGCCGCCAACTAATCCGCTCGCCTACCCAACCGCAGAAGATGGGGGAAATCAGCGCGCCGATGTTGATTCCCATGTAGAAAATGGAAAACCCGGAATCGCGCCGCGGATCGCCCTGCCGGTAGAGCTGTCCGACGATGGTGCTGACATTGCCTTTGAGCAGGCCCGTACCCACCATCAACAGCACCAGCCCGAGATAGAACGAGGCCTGACTCGGCCCCATCAGGCAGAACTCGCCGGCGGCGATAAACAGGCCACCCGCCAGCACGGCGCGCTGCTGACCGACGATGCGGTCCGCCACCCATCCGCCGCCCAGGCACAGCAGGTAGACCATGGCGGTGTAGAGGCCGTAGACCGCGCCGGCTTTATCGTCGTTGAAGCCCAGACCTCCCTTGACGATTTTGTCGGTCATGTAATAGATGAGGATGGCGCGCATGCCGTAGTAGCTGAAGCGCTCCCACATCTCGGTGAAGAACAGAGTGGCCAGGCCGCGCGGATGGCCGAAAAATCGGGTGTCGTATTGGGCGTGGGAAGGTGGCGCGCCGGTCGGGGTGATGCTCATGGAAAGGTCTAGGGGCCAGTGTACCGTGGTTTGAGCAAAAATCGCATCCACGCTTTGGGCGCGCCGGCAGTTTATCTGATAGAGGATGAAAACTCTGGCGCTGGCAGCGGTTGAAGCGAGCGAAGGACCGGAAGGCCGGGACAGCGCGCTCGAAGCTGCACGCGCCGGCGACCGGGCGGCATTCGATCTGCTGATGCGCCGCCATGAACGCCTGGTACTGGGGACGGCCTACCGCCTGACGGGCAATCTCGAGGACGCCCAGGACGCTTCGCAGGAAGTGTTCCTGAGGCTCTACCGCAACCTGGGCAAGATCGAGGCCGGGCATCTGGCCGCCTGGCTTTACCGGGTAACGGTGAATGTGTGCCACGATGCGCGGCGGCGACGGCCCAACACGGTCCCGGTGGATGATGCACCGGAGTTGGCTGCCGCTGGCGATCCGCAGCAGAGCGCGGGCGAAAGCGAGCGGAGGGCGTTGCTGCTGCGCAGCCTGCGTGTACTTTCCGAAAAGGAACGCGCGGCGCTGGTGCTGCGCGACCTGGAAGGGCTCTCGACTGCCGAGGTGGCGCGCGCGCTGGGATCGAGCGTGGTCACGGTGCGGTCGCAGATTTCCAAGGCCAGGCTGAAGATGCGGGATTTTGTAGAGCGCTATTCGCGGAGGCGCGTATGAGTTGTGCGCGTTGGGAAGAACGGGTCGCGCTGTTTGCCGGTGGCGACCTGGAAATGGCCGAGGTAGCCTGCGTGGAGCGGCATTTGAGTGAGTGCGCGGCGTGCTGCGCTCTGGTGGCCGATTTACGCTTGGAACTCGATGGACTGCGCGAAGCGCATGCAGAGCCGCTGGCTGCGGCGCAGTATGCGGCCGTGCGGGAACGGGTGCTGGCAGAGTTGGCGAAGCCGCCGCGCCGGCGTGTGGCGTGGGCATTGGCTTGGGCGGCGGCGCTGGCTGTAGCCGCGGCGGCCGTGTTGGTGGTGATGATGAAGCCGGCCGCGATACCGGCGCCGGAGATGCCGCGCCTGGTGGGTGTGGCGCCGAAGGTGGAACGGCCGGTCGCGCGTGAGCCTGGAGGCAACCGCTCTCTGACGGTCGCGGCTCAGAGGGTCAGCGGAGGGAGCCGGGCTCGAAGGCCTGTCACGGTCCGTGGCTCGGCGCATATTGAGCTGGCCAGCCTCCCCGCTATCGAGGAGGAGAAGCCGGCTGTAGCCGAGGTCGCACCGCCAACACAAGCGCCGCCGGCCGTCGAAGATTCCCGGGTGCGAATGGTGCAATTGGCGACCGACGACCCGAACGTGGTGATCTATTGGCTATTCGAAGAACAGGGAGGAGAACGATGAAACGAATTGCTGCCGTATTGATGCTGGCTGCCTTGTCTTGGGCGGCGCAGGATAACAAAAACGCACAAACGAAACCGCCCGCTGTGTCCGATGAGTTGGTGAACAAGATGGCGGAAGAGCGGCTGGCGAAGATGTCTGCCTCCATGGAGAAGCTCTTTGTGCTGAAGTACGCCGACCCAGGGCAGGTCCGAAACCTCGTGTTCGCTCTGGGCGGCTCCGGACAATCGAATAGCGAGATGCACGCCATCGCTGTGACGGCGGACAGTCGCGCGATGGGGGTGATCGAAGATGCCATCAGGCAGTTGGATGTGCCATCGGCTGCGCCCAAGAACATCGAGCTAACCATTAACCTGATAGTGGGCACAGACGCTGAAGGCAGTCTAGGTAATTCCGTATCCAAGGAACTGGAGAGCGTGGTGGCGCAGCTCAAGGGCGCATTTCCATTCAAGAACTACCGGCAGGTAGATCAGATTGAGCTGCGGACCCGCACGGGGGAACGCGCCGCGACCAGGAGCGAGGGAGCGGTGGTCTCGAAGGATTCGCTGCCGGTGTACGTGCCCGAATCGGGACCGGCTAGACCCCAAGCCACAACGATCACGACCAGCTTTGCCATTCGCGCCGCCGGCCTGGCGCAAGACGGATCGACGGTGCGGTTGGACGGCATGGAGGCGTCTATCTATTGGCCCGGCATTGCCAACAACTTGAAGCTCAACGCCAGCGTGGACGTGAAAGAAGGCCAGAAAGTGGTGGTCGGCCGCATCGGCGTGGCGCACGACCAAGCCCTGTTCCTGGTCCTGACCGCCCATGTAGTGCAGTAGTGCACAGGGTAAACCGGGTACAGACACGAAGTTTCGCAAGAGCGGCGAAATTCGAGCCACTCCCCGGTTTGCGGCGCCAGTCCCCGGTTTGCGGCCGTGGGTTGTGATACAGTTCAGGATAAGATGGCAACCCGAAGCGTCAACAAAGTCATATTGCTGGGAAATCTCGGCAAGGATGCCGAGACCAAGTACACGCAATCCGGCACGGCGGTCTCCAATTTCACCGTGGCCACCAACCGGCGCTGGAAGGACCAGCAGACCGGCGAGTGGAAGGAAGAAACCGAGTGGCACCGCTGCGTGCTCTGGCGTTCCGAAAACCGCGCCAACTATCTGACCAAGGGTACCCACGTCTACATCGAAGGGCGCTTGCAGACGCGAAGCTGGGACGATAAGGACGGCCAGAAGCGCTATACCACCGAGGTGATTTGCGAGGACCTGATTCTGCTCAGCAGCCGCGGTGAAGGCGGCGGCGCTCCCGGCGGTGAAGGGGAACGCGTGGTATCGATGCCTCGCGCAACCGGCCGCCCGCAAGCCGGCGCGCCTCCTGCCCCGCCCGACGACATGAACCAGGGCATCACCGACGACGACGTGCCGTTCTAAAGCGGACGCTGGGTTACGGAGTTCGCCTGGCTACGTCCCGCGCCGCGCGCTGGCGGGACGGCGATCGGTTGGCAGGCGAAAGCGCCTCCCACTGACCTACCGTTTCTCGAAGAACAAGAAATATTGGTAGGGCAGAATCTCCAGCCGCTTGGACACGCTGAATCCGGCCCGTTGAAACTCGGCGATCACTTGGTCGTCGGAGAGCTTCATGGCCGGCGGAGGTCCCACCGGCAGATCCTTTTTGTAGAAATCGATCACCACGATGCGGCCGCCCTTCTTCAACGCTGCAGCCAGCTTTGCATAATACGCCGGGCGATTCTCGATATGGTGCAGCACGTCGCAGAAGAAGATCGAATCGATGGAATTGGGCGGCAGCCGAGGATCGTCGGGCGCAGCCAGCACAGTTACCAGATTCGCCGGAGCCTTGTCTCCAGCAATGGCAAGCAACTTGGCGTCGATATCGACGGCGTAGACTTTGCCGGCGTGGTGGGCGAAGCGCCGCGCGAAATAGCCGGTGCCGGCGCCGATATCGGCGACGGTTTCGGTGGGTTTCAACTCGAGAGCCATCACCACCTCGTGCGGCTTCTGCCACTCATCCCGCGACGGGTCTTCCAATACCCTGGCGTACTCTTCCGATGACGGTGGGTGGTGTTGGTGCGGCACCTGACCGAGCGCCAGCGCGGCAAAGAACGCCGCTGCGAAGAATGGCTTCATGGTTCCGATCTGCTCCTTTACCAGAGAGACGCACGCCGACTTAGAAAGTATCGAGAGTTCTCTCGGGCTCTTCATTCGATCAGGCACCGAGCGGCTGTTGGTTGTGGATCGCGGTTCCGGAGCCACGTAAGAGCAGCCTCCGCTCCCACACGGCCGCGGCTCGGAAGCTCACTGCATCACCCAGAGCATGCCGAGGAAGAAAAGCACCATCAGGACGCCGATGGCGAGCCACACCAACACGTAGAAGCGTTCCTGTTGGGGAGGGGGCGTGCTGATACCGATGGTGCAGTGCAAGCCGCGCATCAGCTTCACCAGAAATCGCATCAACAATTCGCGGCTCCCTCGCTTTGCGATGGGCAGCGGTTGCGGAGTTGCCGACCGGGGAACATCGAGGCGAATCTCGATGCAGGAGGCAGGAGTGCGCGCGGCACGCTACAGTTTCTTGAACAACTTGTCGAAAGCACTGCGCGCGTCTTCCGGGTTGCGCGGCACGGGTGGACCGGCCTGCCCTGCGGGCTGGGCGCCCGAGCCGTTCGACGTCCCTTCGCGCGCCACCGTCACGCGCGGCGTGAACAGGCTGCACTCGTTGGCCGCGTCTTTCACGGCAATGCGCACCGGGATCGGCTTCAAACATTGAAAGCGGGTGGACGGCTCGAAGTGCGAGCACTGCTTGCAGCAGTGCAGCGCCACATTGCACTTCGGGCAGGCGCCGTTGAAATCGGTGCCCTCCGGAAGCGCGGTGGAGCAGTTATAGCAGCGGGAGGCCGCCACATGTTGAACCAGACGCGGCAAGCGGGGGCCGGTCACATCGATGGGGGGACGCGGACCTTGCGGCTTGGGACGGTCTTCCCGGGGGCCCCTGCCGTCGCGGTCCGAGTCCATGTACCCGTGTTGTCTGTATTTGCGATCGCTATCCATGGAGGATTACTCCGTATATGCGGGAGAAGAGAGCCTTCGATTGTCGAATCAATTATTCCGGGCGTCGACGAATTCCAACACGAGCCACGTCCGCCGCAGGCCGGTCAATGGGCCAAGTGGGCGACGTGGGATTACTCGAGGGGCTGGGGCGGGGTACCCAACTGCATTGCCGAACAGGCTCGGCTTCCCGCCGGTGCCTAAACTCATACATACCACGGAACGGGGTGTGATTGCATCCCCCCTCCAAATAAGAGTAATAGTATTGTTAACCAGTCTTCCACCGTGCCCCCGGTTCCTACCCTCCCGAATTCCACTTCAGCAGGTTGGTGCAGGGTCGTGTCAGCGGGTCGTCGAAATGGTTCGGACTGACCCGGAGCGCATAGCCGAGCCGGCCGGTGCGATCGGGCAGGATCTCCTTCCCGAATACGGTGGCTGCGCCCTGCTGCTCGAACACCGGCAGCACCATCACCTCGGTTTCTTCCAGATGTCCATTGCTGTTCACCCGGCCCATCACCATCTCCACCCTCACGTCCTCCGGCTTCAATCCGGCCAGGTCGATGGTGGCGCGCACCGGAACCGGCTTGCCGCTGATCCAGGAGCCGGTCGGGCCGTCGCCGGAATCCACGAACCGTACCCGATCCCAGACATCCCGCACGCGCGCGTTCCATTGCGCCCGTTCGTGCGTCAGACTGAACTGCCCGGCTACGGCGCGAATGTGCTGCTCGTGGGCCGGCTGGTACAACTGATCCATGTACTCCTTCACCATGCGGCGGCAATCGAACTGCGGGGTGATGTACATCAGCGATTGCTTCATGCGCCGCACCCACTCGCGCGGCGCCTGGTCGCGCCGCTCAAAGAATATGGGCACAATCTCATTTTCGAGGAGGTAATAAATGGCGCTGGCGTGCAGGGCGTCCTGGTCTTCGGAGTACGGTTCGCGTTCGCCGATGGCCCAACCGCCCGAGTGCTCGTAGGCCTCGTCGAACCACCCGTCCAGAATGCTGAGGTTGAGCACGCCATTGATGCCGGCCTTCATGCCGCTGGTGCCGCACGCCTCTTCGCCGCGGCGCGGATTGTTCAACCACAAATCCACGCCCTGCACCAGCTCACGCGCCACCTTCATGTCATAGTCTTCCACGAAGACCAGGTGCTTCCACAGCTCCGGATCGCGCGAAAGCTGGACAATTTCGCGAATGAAGCTCTTGCCGGGCTGATCCTTGGGGTGCGCCTTTCCGGCGACGACGATCTGCACCGGCATCTCCTTGTGGAGGAGGATGCGCTTGAGGCGCTCGACATCGTGAAACAGCAACGTGGCGCGCTTGTAAGTGGCGAAGCGGCGGGCAAAACCGATGGTGAAGGCGTTTGGGTCCAGCACTTCGCTAGCGCGCCGCACTTCCGCCACGGCGGCCTGGCGGCGCACGGCCGAGGAACTCTCCCGCTCCCGCACGAAGGCTACCAGCCGCCGCTTCCGCCGCCGGTGCGCTTCCAGCAACTCCTCGTCGGGGATGTCCTTCACTTGCTCCCAAATCGAGGCGTCGTTAAACCGCTCGCGCCAGTCCGGCTCCAGGTACTGATCGTATAGCCCCGCCAGGTCGCCATTCAGCCAGCTCGGCGCATGAACGCCGTTGGTGACCGAAGTGATCGGGACTTCCCAAACCGGCAATTGCGGCCACAGGTCATGGAACATTTCCTGCGAGATGTTGCGGTGCAGCCGGCTCACAGCGTTGCGGTAGGCCGACGTCTTCAACGCCAGCACGGCCATCGAAAAGCGTTCGTCGCGGTCGAACGGATTGTGTCTGCCCAGCGCCATCAACTGGTTGAAGTCGATACCGATCTCGCCGCAATACGCGGAAAAATAGTGGTACATCATGCCGGGGTCGAACAGGTCGATACCTGCCGGCACTGGCGTGTGGGTGGTGAACACGTTGCTGGAGCGGGCGGCCTCCAGCGCCTCCTCGAAGCTGAGTTTGTCCTCGCCCATGTAACGCCGCACCTGCTCGAGCACCAGGAACGCGGAGTGGCCTTCGTTCATATGGAACACGGTCGGCTTGAGCCCCATGGCCTTGAGCGCCCGCATGCCGCCGATACCCAGCACGATCTCCTGGCGGATGCGGGTATCGATATCGCCGCCATAGAGCGCGTCGGCGATGTCGCGATCCTGCGGTAGCACGTTTTCCGGAATGTTGGTGTCCAGCAGGTAGAGCGCGATGCGTCCTACATCCAGTTTCCACACCTGGATGTACACGTCGCCGGTGGGTAACTGCACGGTGACTTTCAGGTCGTGGCCCTCGGCGTTCTTAACCGGGGACAACGGGAGCGTGTAGAAATCGTTGATGGGGTAGCGCTCCTGCTGCCACCCATCCGGATTCAACGCCTGGCGGAAATACCCTTGCTGATAGAGCAGGCCGATGCCCACCAGGGGGTAATCCTGGTCGCTCGAAGACTTCAGGTGATCGCCGGAAAGGATTCCCAGGCCGCCCGAATACACCGGCAAGCACTCGGTGAGGCCATACTCCGCGGAAAAATAGGCAATCAGCTTGCCGTCGGCGGGCGGCGGCGCCTTCTTGATGTGTGCATCGAAGGTCTCGCATGCCAGTTTGTACATCGCCAGGTAGCGGGCATCGGCGGCCGCCTTGTCCAGGGTAGCTTGCGAGACGCGGCCCAGCATCAGCACCGGGTTGTATCCGCACTCCCGCCACAACGCCGGGTCCAGGCGCCGGAAGATGGCGCGCTGTAACGGGTCCCAGCTCCATAAAATGTTGTAGGCTAACTCCGTCATGCGGGAGAGCGCAGGTGGCAGAGCCGGCCGAACCAGAATCTCCCGAATCGGTTGGATGTGAAACGGCATACGCCAGGGGCTCCCTTTACGATAACAAATCGCAAAAAACTCCACGAAGCTGCACGCCAGCAGCGTCGCTTGCGTCACAATATAAGATGGTCATGCGTTTTGCGCCAATCATCTGGATAATTGCGGCCACAACAGGGTGGGCGGGAGAATTCGCCGTCTTCGCTAGTGGATCTCGCTTGCACGTGGACAGCCACGAGCTGGCAGGCTCTCAAATCCGTCTGTATTCGGGTACTGGCTACACGGAACTGGCCGCCTCCGCCATCGTCGGCTTCGAACCCGACGGCATGGCCGCGCCCAAACCCGCTTCCCAGGGCAAACCTGAAAAACCGGACTTCATCACCTCAATGGACCCGCCGCAATTGGCTGATGCCGCAGCCGACAAGTACGGGTTGCCGCGCCAGTTGGTTCGCAGCGTCATGGCTGCGGAATCCGGGTTCGATCCGCGGGCATTGTCTCCCAAAGGCGCCGTGGGCCTGATGCAACTTATGCCGCTCACGGCCCAGGATCTTGGCGCCGACGCGAGCGACCCGGCCCAAAACGTCGATGCCGGGGCCCGTTACCTGCGCGACCTGCTGCTGAAGTACGACGGACAGCTATGGCACGCGCTGGCGGCTTACAATGCCGGCCCCGAGGCCCTCGAGAAATATAATAACCAAATTCCTCCGTATCGTGAAACCATCCGCTATATCGAAAGAATCGATCGGGACCTGAAGCGGGCGGCCGGCGCCTCCCAATAGCCGCGAAAGGCTACATGCTTCTCCGGCGTTCTTCAGGATTCCAGTACAGTATCGATCTTGGCCGCCAGAATAAAATCGCTCTCGGTCAAGCCGTCGATTTTGTGCGTCCAGATCTTGGCTTCCACGCGCCCCCAAGCCAGGTAGAGGTCCGGATGGTGGCCTTCCCGCTCCGCCAGTTCCCCGACGCGGTTGACGAAAGCCAGCGCCGAACGGAAGTCCGGGAACGCAAACATCTTCTGCAAATGGTGTCCGCCGACCACTTGCCAACCTTGCAACTGTGCCTGCAGTCGCGCCAACTCTTCGCCTTGTAGCGCCGGCACTCCGCCGGTGCACGGCTTGCACTGCTTCTGCGCTAAACTCATTCCTTCTCTCCTGTCAGTGGCTGCAAACCGCTGCATTTATCGCAGACGCCGCGGAACACCACCTCGAAACTCCGCACCCGGCGCGCTCCGAGCGGTGGCTTTCCCGTGGCTGGGAGTTCGAACCAGGCGATGTCCTCCACTTCCCCGCAGTGCTCGCATACAAAATGATGGTGCGAATGCAGGCTGGCGTCGAAGCGGGCGGCCTTGCCCGCCGAAGTCACTTCCCGTACCAGGCCGGCGCGGCTCAGTGATTTCAAGCTGTTGTAGACGGTGGCGCGCGACGCCCGCGGATCCTGGCGGTTCACCGCACGGAATATCTCCTCCGCCGTGGCGTGGACGCCGTCCCGTGCCAAGTACTGCAGCACCGCGTAGCGCTGCACCGTGGGCCGCACACCCGCTGTGTTCAAGGCTTGCCGCAGGTCGATGCCCATACTAGACATCATATAATTTTAGATTCAATCTAATTATCCGTGCCGTCAAGGCGAACCTCTCTGCAGCCTTGTGCGGCTCGATCCACTGGTAAGATGTTTAGGGATGGATTCCGACATCACGCCCGACGAGCCGACGCCGCCTGAGCCTCATCCCGCCTGGAGGCGCGTGCAACTGGCCCGCCATCCCAAGCGGCCGCACTCGCTGGACTACATAGAGCGCCTGTTCACCGACTTCCAGGAGGTGCATGGCGACCGCTCCTTTGCCGACGACCCCGCCATCATCGCCGGCATGGCGCGTTTCGAGGGCAAACCGATTGTCATTGTGGCTGAAGAAAAAGGCCGCAACACCAAAGAACGGCTGCAGCGCAACTTCGGCATGCCGAAGCCGGAGGGCTACCGCAAAGCTTTGCGCGTGATGCAGATGGCTGCGAAGTTCGGCCGCCCGGTGATCACTTTTTTGGACACTACGGGCGCTTACCCAGGCATTGATGCCGAAGAGCGCGGCCAGGCGGAAGCCATCGCCCGCAACCTGCGCGAGATGGCGCGGCTGCCGATACCAGTCGTGGTGGCCTGCATTGGCGAAGGCGGGTCCGGAGGGGCGCTCGCGATCGGCATCGGCAACACCGTCCTGATCTTCGAAAATGCGGTTTACAGCGTGATTTCACCGGAGAGCTGCGCATCCATCATTTACCGCGATTCCGGCAAGGCTGAGCGGGCCGCTGCCGCATTGCGCCTCACTGCGGAGGACATGGACCAACTCGGTCTCATCGACAGCATTATTCCGGAACCCCCAGGTGGCGCGCAGGAGGACCCCGAGATAGCGGCTGAGAACCTGCGCAGAGCCCTCCACAACAGCCTGCTCGATCTTTCCGGGTTGAGCGGCGAGCAACTGGTGGAGCACCGCTACGCTAAGTTCCGCAAAATGGGCAATTTCTTCGCTTAGCGAAGCATTCTCGATCGGTGTCTGTCCCGTTTTGACACCTTGCATTGCACTCCCCGAAGCAGATCGATTCCGCTAACTTCTCACCGCTCTCAGCGTCTTCTGGATGGCTAGGGAGGCCTCCGCAGAAGAAGCCGCGGGCTGGCGTTGTAAAATAAAGGGTGAACTCCAACCTGCAAAATTGCGTCTAAAGCGGTGATAGGACATTCGTCGTGAAAACTAAGTGGAAGGTTATCATCACACTGGCGGCCCTGCTCGTGGCCGTCGTCGGAGTTTACGCAAGTACGGTTTATAGCAAGCGCGGCGTGGTCACGGTGCAGAGCGGACAGGTGACGCGCGGCGACCTGACCGCCATCGTCACCGCCTCTGGCGAGATCAAGCCTAAGAACTACATTAATATCGGCGCCAACTTTGGCGGCATCATCACGGAAATCCTGGTCAAGGAAGGCGACCGCGTCCGCAAGGGGCAGCTGCTGGCGCGCCTGGAAAATACCCAACCCGCGGCCGACGTGGCAGCGCAACAGGCCTCCGTCAGTTCCATGGAGGCAGACTCGACCGCTTCGGAGGCCGGACTCAAAGTGGCAGACGAAAACATTCGCACCATGCAGGCCGGGCTCGAGCACGACAAGGCCGACCTGGATCGCATGAAAGCGGATTATGAGCGCGCCCAGGAGTTGTTCAACGACAAGCTGCTGGCCCGCCAGGATTTCGAGCTCAAGAAATTTACCTACGAAGCACAGAAGGCGCAGATCGCGCAATCCGAGACCCGCATCGTGCAAGCCAGAGCACAGCGCGAGCAGAATGCGGCGCAGGTTGCATCCGCCGAGCGTCACATCACCCAAGCCCGCGCCAACCTCACCCGCTTCGCGGACGTCCTGCGCAAGTTCGACACCTTTGCGCCGCTCGATGGCGTAGTCACCAACCTGCCGGTGCGCGTCGGCGAATCCGTCGTGCCCGGCATCCAGAATTCCGAGGGCAGCGTCATCATGACCATCGCCGACATGTCGATCATCACGGCCGAGGTGAAGGTGGACGAGACCGATATCGTGAGCGTACACCTTGGCCAAACGGCCGATATCGCCATCGACGCCATTCCCAGCAAGACCTTCAAGGGGCACGTGACGGAAATCGGGGATACGGCCATTCTGCGATCCACCGGCCTGGCGGCTTCGCAAAGCGCCATCTCCGACCAGGAGGCCAAGGACTTCAAGGTGGTCATCGCGATGGATAATCCGCCGGCCGAGGTCCGGCCGGGCCTGTCCTGCACCGCCAAGATCACCACGGCGACGCGGTCCAACGCGTTGACCATCCCCATTCAGGCGCTCACCATCCGGCAGCGCGGAGATCTGGAG
Organism: Bryobacteraceae bacterium; assembly: GCA_049587755.1. Lineage (GTDB taxonomy): Bacteria > Acidobacteriota > Terriglobia > Bryobacterales > Bryobacteraceae > Bog-375. The sequence goes on from JBAVEN010000112.1 coordinate 17,752, forward strand.
CAACCCAAGCCCGGCTCCTCGTCCAGCGCGCAGGCCGCCACCAAGCCGGACCCCGCCGCCGAAAAAGCGCGCAAAGAAGAACTCCAGGGCGTCTTTGTCGTCAACGGCGGCAAAGCTGAATTCCGCAAAGTCGACACCGGCATCACGGGCGCCACCGACATCGAAGTTCTCAATGGATTGAAGCAGGGCGACCAGATTATCACCGGCTCCTACCAGGTGATCCGCACCATCAAGAACGGGGCCCTGGTTAAGGTCGATAACAAGGCGCCGGTTGTTGCCGCGACCAGTTAGGATTCGAGATCCCTTATGTCAGCCGTCGTCGACAACTCATTACAGGAGCGCGCCGAGCAGCTCAAGCGGGACGGGGTGGTGATCCGCACCTACGATCTCTGGAAGACCTACGTGATGGGCGATCAGGAGATCCACGCGGTTTCAGGCGTCGACATCGAGATCAAGCGCGGCGAATACGTCGCCATCATGGGCCCTTCCGGTTCCGGCAAATCGACGCTGATGAACCTGATCGGCTGCCTCGACACGCCCACCAAGGGGCACTACTTCATCAACGGCAACCTGGTGAGCGAGATGACGGACGATGAGCTGGCCCGCATCCGCAACAAGGAAATCGGCTTCGTTTTCCAGACCTTCAACCTGTTACCGCGCGCTACGGCGCTGCATAACGTCGAGCTGCCGCTGATTTACGCCGGCATGTCCGCCACCGAGCGCCTTGAGCGGGCCAAGTTGGCGATGCGGCAGGTGGACCTGGAACAGCGCATGATGCATAAGCCGAATGAGCTGTCCGGCGGCCAGCGGCAGAGGGTGGCCGTCGCCCGCGCGCTGGTCAACAACCCGTCCATCCTGCTGGCCGACGAGCCCACCGGCAACCTGGACAGCGCCACCGGCAACGAGATCATGGCCCTGTTCGAACGGCTGCACCAGCAAGGCAACACTATAATCTTGGTCACACACGAGCACGACATCGCGCAGCACGCCTGGCGCGTCATCCATATCCGCGACGGCAAAATCGAAAAAGACGAAAAGCTCAGGTAGGGGTGGGGCAGGTTCCTGACCACATCTGTCCAAGATATCCGTGGGGGCCGATTCGACCGCTGTGAGCGTTGGGGATAACTGTACCGCTGCGGTTTTCGCCTGATGAGGTTGGAGGGCGAAACCGGCCAGTGTTACTCGTCGTTT